>DAOSIS010000008.1:0-113284 GCA_035366835.1 Syntrophales bacterium
AGCTTCGTGCTGCAGAATCACGTGAAGAATTTCGTGATGAAGGGGAATTTTGCCGAAGGGGTTTTCCCGGTCGACTACATCATGAAGGACTTGAACCTGGCGATGGTGACGGCCGAGAAGTACCACGTGCCCCAGTATTTCGGTTCGCTGGCATACCAGGCGTACGAATTCGCCAGGGCGGCCGGCTACAGCAAGCAGTACTACCCGGCGGTGATCCAGATCTTGGAGAAGCTGGTCGGCGTCGAAGTTCGGGGAAAAACGGAATAGAGGAACCGCCCCCGGGGATCCGCAGGGCGGCGACGCCGGACTGCGGGTCGGGGACGGCACGGCGTGCGGAGAGAGCGTAGAAGGTTGTCCCCCGTCGGACTGATGAAAAGGACAAAGGAGGAAAGTATGAAGAAGCTCGCGGCCCTAATTTTGACCCTGGCGATCATCGGACTGGTGCTGACTCCCGCGGAAGGAACCGCGGCAACGAAGTATCTCACCATCGGCAGCACGTCGACCTCGTCCAGCCATTACCCCTATTTCGTGGCGGTGGCGAAAGTCCTCAACGACTATGTCCCGGGCGTGAATGCGACAGTCGTCGCCACCGGAGCCTCGGTGGACAATCTGAAGAGAATCGCCAAAGGCCAGGCGGACATGGGGCTCGTGACATTGGACGCGGGCTACATGGCCTATCATGCGGTCGGCAGCTGGAAGGACGCACCGATGAAGAAGCAGCGCGTGATGTGGCTCTACATGACGACAGCCGTCCATTTCGTCGCGAGGGAAGACAGCGGAATCAAGACCCTCTATGACTTGAACAAGAAGAAATTTCATCCCGCGATGAGGGGCTCCGCCACGGAAGCCTCTTCCATGGCGATGATGAAGGTCCTCGGCATCGAGCCCGACTATTATCGGGGCGACACGGGAGATGCGGTCAACATGATGAAGGACAACCGCATTGCCGCCATGTGCAAGAGCGGCATGGGAAAGCAGTTCGACGCCTCCATTATGGACATCGCGACGTTCACGCCGGTCCGCGCCCTGGAGTTCAAGGACAAGGATATCGCCAAAATCAGCGAAGCGCTGCCCTGGATTTCCTGGTTGACGATACCGGCGGGAACGATCAAGGGGATGGGTGAATTCAAGACGGTTGCAAACGTGAATTTTGTGATGGGGAACGAGGATATCCCCGAAGACATCGCATACAAAGCCGTAAAGGCGATTTGCGAGCACATGGACATCCAGGTCGCTGCGTTCCCGGCCATGAAGGGCCTGAACATCCCGGCGGCGACCTTGGAAGCAGTGACGTCCGTCGGCAAACCGATCCCGCTGCACCGGGGTTCCGTCAAGTACTTCAAGGAACTGGGACTGAATGTCGGGAAGGAACTGATTCCGTAAAGGGGAAGGGTGAGCGCGCTCTTGAACAGAAACGCGCTCACCCCGTTCGTCCAATCCGGCAGGTCCGTGCGGGGGAGGGGTCGCAATGGCAAGCAACGCTCAGCCAGAGAAGATCAATATAGATGTAGAAAAAGTCGACGTAGATTTCGAAGAAGCACCGATGCGCAGCTTGCAGGGCGGCGTAGCGACCCTCATCATGGTCGTCAGCATCGCTTTCGCCTTTTTTCAGTTTTACACGGCTGCATTCGGGACCCTGCCCAACATCATCCAGCGGGCCGTGCACGTCGGCTTCGCCTTTTTCCTCTGTTTCGCGCTGGTGCCGGCCATCCAGACGCGTGCCAAGAAGGAAACTCGCATTCCCTGGTGGGACATGACGTTCATGCTTCTCAGCGTGATCGCCGTCGTCTACGTGATCGCGAACTATGAATGGATTCTCGATCATCCGGCCGAATCGGACACGGTGGACGTGATCCTGGGCCTGGTCACCATTGCGCTTCTCTTGGAAGCGGGAAGAAGAACGCTCGGTATCACCTTCCCGATACTGATGCTGGTATTCCTGCTCTACGGATTCTTCGGTCCCTATTTTCCGGGCCTATGGGCGCACCGGGGCATCGGCATCGAGGAGATGGTGCAGGAACTGTTTCTTTCCGACCGTGGCATCTGGGGGATGGTCACGGGGATATCCGCGACAGTCGTGGCCATGTTCATCATCTTCGGCGCCGCCCTTTCTTTCACGGGAGGTGCGCAGGTATTCTTGGATTTTGCCCTGAGGATTGCAGGGCGCCTGAAGGGGGGCGCCGGAAAGATATCGGTCGTCTCCAGCAGTCTCTTCGGCATGATTTCCGGCAGCGCAGTGGCCAACGTCGGGGTGGACGGCGCCATCACGATTCCCATGATGAAGAAATTCGGTTACCGCAAGGAATTGGCGGCGGCCATCGAGGCGACTGCCTCCACGGGCGGTCAGCTCGCGCCGCCGGTCATGGGAGCGGGCGCCTTCATCATGGCAGAAATGCTGGGGACGCCTTATGTGAAGATCTGTGCAGCGGCGGCGATCCCGGCTTTCCTTTACTACTATGCCCTGTGGTTCTCCATTCAATTTGAAACGGAAAAGATCGGCGTCGAGAAGGTGTCACCCGATCTGATTCCCACCTTCAAATCGATCCTGAAGATCAAGCGCAGCCTGCCGCTGATCGTCCCCGTGCTGGTGTTCCTGGCGTTCTTGATCACCGGAAAGACGCCGGAGTTCAGTTGCGTGTTGGCGGTCGGCGCCGGTCTGGTGCTCTACTTCGCGACCAGAAAAGGCTGGGACGAGCTCAGGGCGGCAGCCCGGAGTTTCCTCAAATGCATGGAAGGGGCGGGGCATTCTCTGCTCGTCATCGCCTGCATCTGCACATCCGCTTCCGTGATCGTTGGAGTCATCAACTCCACGGGCCTGGGGATCAAGTTCTCCGAATTGGTCGTGAGCTTCAGCGGCGGCAATCTGTTTCCCGCCTTGGTGATCACCATGTTCGTGTCCCTCATCCTCGGCATGGGCGTACCCACGACGGCGGCTTATCTGCTGGCCGTTTCCGTCTGCGGCACGGCCTTGATCCGCATGGGCGTCGATCCGCTGCAGGCCCATCTCTTTGTCTTCTACTTCGCGATCATTTCGGCCATCACGCCCCCCGTTGCACCGGGGATCTACTTTTCGGCCGCCATCGGCAAGGCCGATGTCTGGATTTCCGGTTACTATGCTCTGAGGCTGGCGGCAGCGGGCTTTATCGTCCCCTTCATGTTCGTCTATGGCGGGGAGCTCCTTCTAATCGGCAAACCGCTCAACGTTGTGATTGCTTTCATCACTGCGACGATCGGCACGCTTTGTCTTGCCGGCGGATGCACCGGGTATTTTCTGAAGAAGCTGCACTGGCTGGACAGGCTCGTACTGATCGCTGCGGCTTTCCTTCTCATCAAACCGGGGTGGATCACCGATGTCATCGGGCTCGTGCTGATGGCGATGATTATTGCCAAGCAGAAGTATTTCCAGAAATAATCGGTGGGCGATGCGCAGCGGTTTGGTGGAAAGGGTCGAATACTGATGGGGAAACACGTCGGAACCTTGAGGGTGTAGGCGGGAAAGTCGGATATCGGAACGGTATTCGGTCAGTATGCATTCAAGATGAACAAATTCAGAAAGAGAGGTTATTCAATGACAGACCAGAAGAAAAAGGATGGAGTGACAAGACGCGATTTCGTCAGGGGCGCTGCTGCGGGGCTTGGCGGAGCGGCGGCGGTATTGGGTTTCCCGGGAATCCTCACGGCACAGAGCAAGCCCATCCGGTGGAGGCTTCAGGGATACTATCCCAGCACCGCCTCAGCCGGGAAATTCGGCCCCCTCTGGGCGAAAGGTATTACGGAGCTGACGGGAGGGCGTTTGACGGTTGAATATTCCGAGCCGGGTGCGATTGTCCCCGTCGGCGAGTCGTTCCAGAACGTCGCGGACGGCACGATTGACGCATGCCAGGCCTTCTCGAACTTCTACCGGGGGATCTTCCCCGAGACGGACATCGAGGCCGGCTTGCCCTTCGCTTGGGAGACGCCCTTCGAGATGCACGACGCATTCTACAATCGCGGCCTCCTGGAGGAGATCCGCAAGATCTACGCGGAACACAATATCTTCTACTGCTGCCCCTGCTATGGAAACCTGATCTACGGGTTCTCCACGGTGAAGCCGATCCGGAAAGCGGCTGACATGAAGGGGATGAAGATTCGCGACCTGGGACTTTCCGCAGACTGGGTGGCCTCCTATGGCGCTTCACCCACCAGTCTCCCTGCAGGCGAGATGTACATGGCGCTGAAGATGAAGACGATCGACGGCGTCCACTACGGAGCAGCCGTACTGGAGGATCTGAAGATCGGCGAGGTGTGCAAGTACTTCCTGATCGAACCCAATACGGGCACCTGTTCCATGAACCTCTTCTGTTCCATGAAATCGTACAACAAGCTGCCGGACGACCTGAAGAAGATCGTAAGAGAATACAGTCTCCCGCTGGCTCTTCCCGCCACCCTGATATGGGATGAAAAGCGGAGCCTGGCGGAGATCTCCAAGAAATACGGTGTCGAGGCCATTCGCTGGCCGAAGGCGGAAGTGGATAAGGGCAGGGCCTACATGATCGAGAAGCTCTGGCCGAAGGTGGCCTCTAAGAGCGCGCGCTGCAAGAAGCTGGTCGACATGGTCGTCGCGCAGGCCAAGCACTATGGAAAGATCTAAACGGAGTTCTGTCATTGAACGGTAGACGGCGGCGAGGGGAGACGCTCCCTGCGGCCGCCGTCCACCCATTCAAGGAGGCGGGTAATGTCGGCAGCAAAAAAATTCATCAAAATCGTCGACCGCGTGAACGACGTCGTCGGGGAAGCCATCAGTTATCTGGTCGTTCCCCTCACACTGATCGTCGTTTTCGAAGTCATGATGCGCTATGTCTTCAACGCCCCGACCCTTTGGGCCTGGGACGTCAACATGTACCTCGGCGGGTTGCTGGCGATGATGGGGGCCGCGTACGTCCATCTGTACAAGGGCCACGTCACGGTCGATTTCCTGTTGGAAAAATGGCAGCCGAAGAACAGGGCCCTTCTCGACCTGATCCTCTCTCCCCTTGTCATCCTGCCCCTCATCATCCTCTTCTGGCTGGGATGGGAAGCTGCCTGGAAATCGTTTCAGTTTAATGAAAAATTCACTTCCCTTTGGGAGCCGCCGATCTGGCCCCTGAGGTTTGCGATACCGATCGGAGGGTTGTTGTTCCTGCTGCAGGCGATTTCCAAGTTCCTGAGCGACCTGATCCGCTACCGTGAATTGAAGGAACAGGAAGGAGAAAACTGATGGATCTCGGTCTTATTTCATTCTTAATGGTGGTCACCCTGCTGATCCTCCTTTTCCTGGGACTGCCGATCACCTTTTGTCTGATCAGCACGGCCCTGATCTTCACGGTATTCTTCTGGGGTCCGGCAAAGATGACGGTGCTGGTCACGTCCACTTTCGGAAACATGACAAACCCGACGTTTCTCGCCATCCCCTTATTTATTTACATGGCAGCAGTCCTTCAATCGTCCGGGATCACGGACGACCTCTTTGAGGCCATCTGGAAGTGGCTGGGAGGGGTGAGAGGGGGATTGGCCGTCGCGAGCGTCATTGCGATCACGATCCTTTCGGCGATGACCGGCGTAGGCGCAACGGGCATTTTCACGATCGGCATGATCGCCTACCCGCAGATGATGAAGCGGGGATACGACCAGGCGATCGCGATCGGCCCCATTCCGCCGGCCAGTTCTCTGGGACCGTTGATTCCGCCGAGCAACATCATGATCATTCTGGGCGGTTTTGCCTCGCTGTCCGTGGGCGCGCTTTTCATGGGCGGATTCGTTCCCGGCTTCCTGATCAGCCTCGGATTCATCATCTACATCCTGGTTCGGTGCTACCTGAAGCCTGAGTTGGCGCCTGTCATACCGGTGGAAGAACGTCCTTCCATGCGTGAGAAACTCGTCGCCGCGCGGGGTGTGGCATTGCCTATTCTCCTCGTGCTGGCTGTTCTCGGCGGTATCTGGACCGGCGTCACGACGGCCATCGAAGGTGCCGGCGTCGGGGCCTTCGGGGCCATGATCTGCGCCGTGCTTAAACACAGGCTGAACCTCAAGAGCCTCCGGGAATCGGTTACGGGAACCCTCAAGGCGAGCACCATGGTCATGTGGCTTCTCATCGGCGGGAGCTGCTACGCAGCCTTCATGAGCGCTTCCGGGATGTCGGCGTATCTGGGCAGGCAGCTGATGGACCTGCCGATCCCCCCGATGGGCATCATCGGCATATTACTATTCATCGTGCTTCTCATGGGGATGTTCATCGATTCCGTCGCGATCATCATGATCACCGTACCGATCTTCTTCCCCATCGTCAATACCCTGAACTTCGATCCCATCTGGTTCGGCGTGGTCTACACGATTGCGATCATCATCGGGTACATCACCCCACCCTTCGGGTACAACCTGTTCTACATGCGGGCGATCATCCCTCAGGAGGTCAGCACCAAGGTGATCTACAATTCCGTCATACCCTATATCCCCATCATGATCGCGGTGATGGCGATCTGCATGCTCTTCCCGAAGCTGGTCCTGGTCCTTCCGCAGTGGTTTATCAACTGATAGGAGCGAAGGGGGAGATGCGCGGTTGCGGAATTTCGAAGGTCCGGAGAGAGTTGTTCCAGCAGCGATGCAGCGGACAGGACCGGGGAGCTAGCCCGGAATACCGTCCTGAAGGAACCGACCAACAATCTAAGAGGAGGTGCAATTTCATGTCAGGAGCTTCAAAGACTTCGATGGAGCGGCTGGAGGAGAAGCTGTGCACCCGCTTCGAACAGGCTGTTCCGAAGCGCGTCAACAGCGATTCTCATTTCGTCTGGCGCGGCAGGAATCTGACCGCCGACTGTCTCCTGCAGATCGGGAGCGTCCAGTATCTGATCCGCTTCGAGCAGGGGGCCATCAAGGAGTGCCGCAGGGGCCTGCCGCTGATGTGCTCCTGGGACTTCGCGGTCCGCGGCTCGGCGCGCGCGTGGGAGGAGCTGTGGCAGGATCCTCCCAAGGCGGGCTGGCACGACATCGGCGCGCTGATCAAGCGCGGCGAGATGACGATGGAAGGGAAACTCCATCCGCTGATCGCGAATCTCCAGTATTTCAAGGACATGATGGAGCTGCCGAGGAAAGGAGGTTCAAAATGAAGAAGACCGCTGTAGAGCCCATCGTCGGCCGTTACACCACCGTGTCCATCATGGGGGAGGACTGCCGGATCTATTTCGAGGAAGCCGGCCAGGGGATTCCGTTCCTCTGCGTTCCGACGGCCGGTTCGGACACCCGCCAGTTCCGTCACATGATGTGCGATGAAGACATCACGAAGAAGTTCCGCGTGATCACCTTCGACATGCCCTGGCACGGAAAATCCTACCCTCCCGTCGGCTGGGAGAAGCGTGAATACAAACTCAGCGGAGAGCTCTTCATGCAGACGATCCGGTCGGTATCGGCTGCCCTGGGCCTGGATCGCCCCGTGTTCATGGGATGCTCCATCGGCGGCCGGATCACCCTTCAGCTCGCGAATTTCTACGGTAAGGAATTCCGCGCCCTGATCGGCCTGGAGGCGGCGGACTACCAGACGACGTGGTACGACAGGAAATGGCTGCACCGCAGCGACGTGCACGGCGGCGAGGTGTCCGCGGCGATCGTTTCGGGTCTGCTTTCACCCACCAGTCCGGAGGTGCACCGGCAGGAGACCCTGTGGCAGTACATGCAGAGCGGCCCGGGGGTATTCGGCGGCGACCTCTATTACTATCACGTGGACAGCGACCTGCGCGGAAAACTGGGCGGAATCAATACGAAAACATGTCCTCTCTATCTGCTGACCGGCGAGTACGACTACTCCTGCAGGCCGGAGGATACGCTGCGCACCGCCAAATCGATTCCCGGCGCAAAAGCCAAAGTGATGAAGGGAATCGGGCATTTCCCCATGAGCGAGAATCCGGCGCAGTTCAAGAAATACATCATGCCGGTGCTGAACGACATCGTGAAGCGCGAAAAGAAGTCCTAGGCCGAAGGCGCGCCGCGGCATCGGCCCCGCATCACGCGATGCCCCGCGGCAGCGGACCATTCGACCGGTCCATCCCGAGGAACGGAGAAAGGACCCGGCGAGATCCTCGCCGGGCCTTTTCTTTTCTCTCCCGCCGGCAGACAATGCCGCCGTAAGGGTTTTCGAAGGCACAAATCAGTCTACGCCTCATTGAGACGTCCGCCGCGATTGTATATCCCTATAACATGAAGAATCCCGATGATCTGTACCGCAGAGGAGGCGGGATCCCCCTGCGGAGGCGATGGTGGTTCCGGCAGGGCCGGTGCTCGTCCGCGGAGGCCGCACAGGCGGCGCTCTGCTGCGCGGAGACCGGTGCGTGCCGAGGGATGCGGGGTTTCCTCAGGAAGAAAAGGAGAAGGGGCTTTTCGGCATGAAGAAGACGGGTCTTTCCTTCATCGTGGTACTGTCGGCGTTCTTCCTTCCCTGGGTCAACGGGGTTCCTCACGCTGAGGACAAATTCACCCTGATGGCGCCGAACGGAATATCCTTTTCCGAGATCCGGGGATACGAGACCTGGGACGTGATCGCGCCCAGCTACAGGACCGACAACAAGGAGTTGCGGATCATCCTCGGAAACAGCGCCATGATCGATTCGTACAAGAGCGGCGTCCCCGGAAACGGCAAAGCGTTCTCCGACGGATCGATTGTCGTGAAGATCGGCTGGGCGGAAAGACAGAGCCCGTCCTTCCCCGTCGCCTATGAGCCCGGTGAACTTCGCCGCGTCGAATTCATCGTGAAAGATTCGAAACGTTTTCCCCAGACCGGCGGGTGGGCTTACGCCAGATTTGTCTACGACGCGAAAACCGCGACATTCACGCCATGGGGCAAGGATGCCTCTTTTGCACAGGAGTGCTTCCGGTGCCACAACGTGGTGAAGGACAGGGATTACATCTTCACCGGGTATCCGCAGAGGTGAAGGCCGCCTCTGCGGGACGATGTCTCAGGCCTTTTGGCAGCGGGCGGTGCCTGTGCAGGACATGACCGAAAGAGACGTCTCGACGGCAGCGGGGATTTCTACATCCCCTCGAACGGACGGGTGTGAGGCGGGGGTTGCCTCTGGAGGCGCCGCCGCCGGCATCGGCGCAATCGACTTCCCCTCGCCCGAGTCCAGCCGCGTCGATGATCTGAACGATTTTTCGGCGAACTGCCGCGACTTCGAGACTCTTGAGGGCATCGTCACCGCAGACATGCGTCATCGGATGGAGCGTAATCTGCGCGCAGGGAAGGCCGAAGAACCGGGTCTTGCGGACGCCGCCCCGCCGCCGCGAAGGAGGAGGCCGAAAGCGGACGAGTCGGAAGAGAGGGAATCTGCCGGTCCCCTTCGCATCGTTTCACAGGGGCGGACGCTGATCGTGGCGACGGATGTCGAGCGCGGAGACGCATACGCGAAGCTGCTCGGCAATCGCGGTTTGATCTGCAGCGTCGTCGTGAGGTCGAAGGCGCCTTCTCCGGATCCTCAGGAAGCGCGGCCCGGCAGGCCGTCCTTCCTGAAGGTGGATGAACTGTCGATTGCCGGAACGTTCGGCGCCTTTCTCGCGAAGGCGGTCGTGAACGGGAAGGAGCGGCATCTGCCCGGCGACGGCACGGCCTTTGATCTCGTCCTGGACCTTCAGCCTGCGCCTTCCTTTGCAGGAGATCGGCTGCCCGCGGGCTACTACGCTCCCGGCGCGGATCCCGACGCCCTCGGAGAGGCCGTCTCCGAGATGCCGGAGATGAAAGGCGAATTTGAGAAGCCACGGTTCACTGCCTTTCTCCGACGCCTCTGCCTCCATGGCCGGTCGCGTTCCCGGGATTGCCGCCTCTGTCTGGACCTTTGCCCTTTCGCGGCCATTCAGTCGGAAGGCGGGGCGCTTTCAATCGATCCTTACCGCTGCGAAGGCTGCGGCGCATGCGCCGTGATCTGCCCCACCGGCGCCGTCCGCCCGATGCAACAGCCGCCTGCTGAAGAACTCCTCAAGATCGTGCGCGGCAGCCTGGAAAGGCACGCCGGCGCGTACGCATCCGGTCCGACTGTGGTGATCTCCGACCGGGACGATGCGGACAGGCGCGATCTTCCGGCCGCGGAGGAAGGAGAAAGGGATATTGTCCTCTATCGGGTGGACCAGATCGCCGGAGTCGGATTGGAGACGCTCCTGGGGGCTCTGGCCTGCGGAGCGGGAAGGGTTGTCGTGGTCTGCGGGCCCCAGAATCCGCCCAAGATCAGGAGTCTCCTGAAATCGCAGATGCAAATGGCGTGTGCGATCCTGCGCGGTCTCGATATGGCGGAGGATACGATCCGGATGATCTCCTTCCCGCCGGAGGAGGACGGTCGCGGCGCGCGTGCGCCGAACAGGGCCGCTGCCGATGCGCGGTCGGCCGTGCCGCCGCTTCCGGCCGGAGCGGCGCCTCCCGGCGCCGACAAGAGGACGATGGTCCGCCTGGCGGTGCGCCGGCTTCAGGAGCGGTCGGGCGCGGACCGCACCGAGATCCCGCTTCCGGAGGGTTCTCCGTTCGGGGCCGTCGCCGTTTCCGCCGGCTGCACACTCTGCATGGCCTGCGCCTCCGCGTGCCCGGCCGGAGCGCTGTCGGCGGCCGGAGATGCCCCGCGTCTCCTGTTCCGCGAATCGCTGTGCCATCAGTGCGGCCTGTGCCGGGAGGTTTGCCCTGAAAAATCGATCCGTCTGGTGCCGCGGATCCTCCTGAACCCGGATGCAGCCGAAGCGCCGGCGGTGTTGTGCAGGACGGAGCCGACCCGCTGCGTCGAGTGCGGCCTGATTTTCGGGTCGCAGGCCATGGTGGAGCGCATGCAGGAAAAGCTGGCCGGCCATTGGATGTACCGGAGCGGGAGGCAGATGCGCCGCCTGCGGATGTGCCGCGTCTGCAGGACGCGTGACACGCTTCTGTCGCACGAAAGGATGTCGGGAAACGAAGCATGAATCGCTCGAACACGCCGGGCTGGCTTGCCGCCTATGAGAAGATCCGCACCGACGGCTATGCGATGCTGGCCGCGCTGTTGACGCAGCCGCCCTCGGCAGTCCTCCTGAAGATGCTGGGGAGCCTGGAGTGGGAGGATGCCCTGCCCGGAAAACTCGGCGCCGCCCTGGACGCTCTCCGCCGGGCCGGTCCCGGCCATGAGCCGGGAGAACTGGAACAGGAGTATCACCGTCTTTTCGTGGGCCTGGGACGCGGCGAGATGGTGCCCTACTCGTCATGGTACCGGGAGGGAAAGATGATGTCGCTGCCGCTGGTTTCCCTGCGGTCGGCCTTGCGCCGGTTCGGCATCGTAAAGCGGGAGGAGCGCGGAGACTCGGAGGACCACGCCGGCGCGCTCTGCGAAGTCATGACGCTTCTTTCCGCAGAGCCGGATGGCGCCTCCCGTGCGGAACAGAGGGAATTCTTCCGGCGGCACATCGCAACCTGGATGCCGGCTTTCTTCAAGGATCTCCGCTCGGCGCAGGGTGCCGGGTTTTACAGGGCCGTGGGGGTGTTCGGCGGCTCTTTTCTCGAAACGGAAGGCGATTATTTTCGATACGGGGCGGGGAACGAACTGCCCGCCGCGGAAGGAGGAGGAGGACGAGATGAAACTTGAATTTTCCGGAAGCAGGCGATCTTTCATGAAGTGCCTGGCGATGTTCGGCGGGCTCGCCGCGGCGATGGGCATGGCCGGGACGGCCGCAGCCCGGCAAAGCGATCCGCCGCCGCAACGTGAAGCGTCGAAGAAAAGGTATCGGGTGACCGAACATGTGAGGAGATATTACGAAACGGCCGGATGACGAAAGATCCGCAGTCGGATCGGAGGGATGACCCTATGAAGACGTTCAGGAAGAAGTGGCTGCAACGAACATCGCGCGAGATCCATTCCCCGAAGAGCCTCAGCCGTCGGACCTTTCTGATCCGCGGGTCCGTGGCATTGGGGAGCGGCGCTGTCCTCGGGTTGCTGCCTCTGTCATGCGTGCGCAAGGCTACGGAAGAGGAGCGGAAGAATTTTCCCCTGCCGGATGTGAAGACGGAATACCGGCGCACGATCTGCACCCACTGCTCCGTCGGGTGCGGGATCATCGCCGAACTGCAGAACGGCGTCTGGACGGGCCAGGAGCCGGACTACGACTCGCCTCTCAATCTCGGCGCCCACTGCTGCAAAGGGGCGGCTGCGCGGAGTCACGGTCTCGGCGAGCGGCGCCTGAAGTTCCCGATGAAGCTGGTGAACGGCGCCTGGGTGCGGCTGTCCTGGAAGCAGGCCATCGACGAGATCGGCGACAGGCTCCTGAAGATCCGGGCGGAGTCGGGACCGGACGCGCTTTTTTTCTGCGGATCGTCGAAGGCGAGCAACGAGGGCGCCTATCTGCAAGGAAAATTTGCAGCCCTCTGGGGAACCAACAATGTCGACAACCAGGCGCGCATCTGCCATTCCACCACCGTGGACGGCGTCGCGAACACCTGGGGCTACGGCGCCATGACGAACTCCTACAACGACATGCGGAACAGCAAGGCGATGCTCTTTCTGGGAAGCAACGCCGCCGAAGCGCACCCCGTCGCCATGCAGCACATCCTCCGCGCCAAAGAAGACGGCTCGAAGATGATCGTCGTGGACCCGCGCTTCACCCGCACGGCGGCCCATGCGGATATCTACGCCCGACTGCGGTCGGGCACCGACATCCCGTTCATCTACGGGCTGCTCTGGCATATCTTCAAGAACGGCTGGGAAGACAAGGAATACATCGCACGGCGGGTCTACGCCATGGACCAGATCCGCAGGGAAGTGGAAAAATGGCCGCCCGAAGAAGTCGAAAACGTCACCGGCGTCCCGAAAGAAAAGGTTTTCGAAATCGCGCAGACCATGGCGAAGAACCGCCCCGGCACGATCATCTGGTGCATGGGCATCACCCAGCATCATATGGCCAGCCACACGACCCGGCTGTTCTGCGTCCTGCAGCTCGCCCTGGGCAACATCGGGGTCTCCGGCGGCGGCGCCAACATCTTCCGGGGACACGACAACGTCCAGGGCGCCACGGACGTGGGACCGAACTGCCACACGCTGTCCTGCTACTACGGGCTGGCGGAAGGATCCTGGAAGCACTGGTGCCGCGTCTGGAGCCTTGACTACGAATGGGTCAAATCGCGCTTCGACATGACACGGCAGTACGATGCCGGCGGCGGCAAGACGGCGTACACGATGAACATGCCGGGCATTCCCGTCTCGCGCTGGATCGACGGCGTTCTGGAGGACAAGGCCAACCTGTCGCAGCGGGACAATCTCCGCGCCGTCATCTTCCAGGGCATGGCCTGCAACAGCCAGACGCGCGGGGTGGAGATGAAGAAAGCCCTGGAGAAACTGGACTTGCTCGTCATATCCGATCCCTTTCCGACGCACATGGCCGTCATGAGCGACCGGAAGAACGACACCTACCTCCTGCCGACGTGCACGCAGTACGAGACCTACGGATCGGCTACGGCCTCGAACCGTTCGCTGCAGTGGCGCGAGAAGGTCATCGACCCGCTCTACGAATCGCTGCCGGACCACGTCATCCTCTACAAGTTGGCCAAGAAGCTCGGCTTCGCCGACGAACTGTGCAAAAACATCAAGGTGACGAATGACGAGCCGCTCATCGAGGATCTCCTGCGCGAGATCAACCGCGGCGCCTGGACAATCGGCTATACAGGCCAGAGCCCGGAGCGCCTCAAACTCCATGCCCAGCACCGGAGGACATTCGACCCCCGGACGCTCAAAGCCGAAGCGGGCCCCTGCAAGGGGGACTACTACGGTCTTCCCTGGCCCTGCTGGGGGAAACCGGAGATGAAGCACCCGGGAACGCCGATTCTCTATGATCCCAGCAAGCCCGTCGCGGAGGGCGGCCTCGTCTTCCGGGCCAACTGGGGGATGGATTACAACGGCCAGAGCCTGCTTGCCGGCGGCGTCTACTCGAAGGGGTCGGAGCTCAAGGACGGCTACCCGGAATTCGACGCCGAGATTCTCAAGAAGCTCGGCTGGTGGGACGACCTGACGCCGGAGGAGAAGAAGGAGGCGGAAGGGAAGAATTGGAAGACCGACTTGTCCGGCGGCATCCAGCGCGTGGTCATCAAGCACGGATGCGCGCCCTTCGGGAACGGCAGGGCCCGCTGTCATGTGTGGACCTATCCCGATCCGATCCCCGTCCACCGCGAGCCTCTCTACACGCCGCGATTCGACCTGGTGAAGAAATACCCCACCTATCCCGACCGCAAGGCCTTCTTTCGCCTGCCGACGCGATACGCGTCGATTCAGTCGGTCGACCACAGCACGAAATATCCGCTGATCTTCACCAGCGGCCGGCTGACCGAATACGAGGGCGGCGGCGAGGAACAGCGCTCCGACGCGTGGCTCGCCAAGCTGCAGCCGGAGATGTTCGCCGAGGTGAATCCGAAGGACGCGAACAACGCCGGGATTTCCGACGGCCAATACATATGGCTGGAGGGCGCCGAAGGCGGACGGATCAAAGTGCGCGCTATGGTCACCCAGCGGGTCGGCCCCGGAACGGTCTGGACGCCTTTCCACTTCGGCGGCTGGTTCCAGGGCAAGGATCTCTACGAAAAGTACCCGCAGGGAACGGCGCCCTACACCCGCGGGGAGGCGTGCAACACGGCCACAACTTACGGCTACGATTCGGTGACGCAGATGCAGGAGACCAAAGCGACGCTTTGCCGGATCACGCCGGCGTAAAAGGAGGCATGTATGGCCAGGATGAAATTTCTCTGTGACGCGGAGCGCTGCATCGAGTGCAACGGCTGCGTGACGGCATGCAACAACGAGCATGACGTGCCCTGGGGAATCAACCGGAGGCATGTGGTCACTCTGAATGACGGGGTGTCGGGCGAAAAGTCGATTTCCGTGGCCTGCATGCACTGCACCGATGCGCCTTGCGCGGCCGTCTGTCCCGTCGACTGCTTCTATACGACCCCCGACGGGATTGTATTGCACGACAAGGATCTGTGCATCGGCTGCGGCTACTGTTTCTACGCCTGCCCGTTCGGCGCACCGCAATTTCCTGAAGGGAATGCCTTCGCCGAGCGCGGGAAGATGGACAAGTGCACCTTCTGCGCCGGCGGCCCGCTCCCCGACAATTCCGTCGAGGAGTACAGGATGTACGGGCGCAACAGGATCGCCGAAGGGAAATTGCCTCTCTGCGCGGAGATGTGCGCGACCAAGGCGCTGCTCGGCGGTGATGGAAACATCGTATCCGAGATCTACATCCAGCGCATCACCAAACGGGGCGGGAAGTCCCAGGCATGGGGATGGGAAACGGCGTACCATTTCAAGCCGGCGAAGGAGAAGAATCCATGAAAACGTATCCGCGTGTGTTGACGGGATTGATTGTCCTCGCGGGGCTGGTCGGATGTTCTTCCGAACCCCGGACCGTGACGATGCACGAGCCCGGAGTCTACAAGGGGGCGAAAGATCCCCTGCTGGCGCAGCGGGAACAGCAGCAGATGCTGATCGATCGCTTCAAACTGGTGCAGACCGACCGCTGAGATTATAGGAGGGATTATGGCAACGCAAACCCGCAGGCGCGTCGGCGCTCTCGTGCTTGGCGCGCTGCTTCTTCTCTTCGCCGGCGGAGTGCTGGTGTACTGGCAGGCCGTCGGAGCGGACCTCAGCAATCCGAGGGCCAACTTCTGGCGGGCGGTCAGGGCGGGCGTCCCCGGCTATTCGTCCACGCCGCAGCAGGGACACACGATCCTCATCACCGCCGGGGAGAACTGGCGGGGGATCCGGAACGGCGCGCTCATGCCGGCCTCACAATGGATCATCGCCATGGCCCTTCTGGTGATGGGTCTCTTCTATGCCTTCGTGGGGCCGGAGAAGCTGGAGAAGCCGCGGTCGGGCATCCGGATCGAGCGTTTTGCGTTCTGGGAGAGGATCCTGCACTGGTACACCGCCGTGATCTTCATCATCATGGGCATGACCGGTCTCAGCCTTCTCCTGGGACGGGTGGCGCTCATCCCCATCTTCGGGCACGGCGTCGTCTCCGCCTATCTGCAGGTCGCCAAAGATCTGCACAACTACCTGGGACCCCTCCTGCTCGTCGGAATCGTTCTGGAGTTTGTCGTCTGGGTCCGCTTCAACATCCCCGGGCGGATCGACCTGGAGTGGTTCCGGAACATGGGCGGGATGATCGGAAAGGGGCCCCGGCCCCACATCGGGAGGATCAACGGCGGGGAGAAGGCGTGGTTCTGGGCCATCTTCGTCTTCGGGACCGCCGTGGGGGTCACGGGCGTACTGCTGGATTTCCCGATCTGGGGGCAGAGCCGCCTCACGATGCAGATTTCCCATGTGATTCACGCTGCCGTGGGAGTCCTGTTCGTGACGGTTTCCTTCGGTCATATCTACATGGGCACGATCGGCGTCGAGGGCGCATTCGAGGGCATGTGGAACGGCTTCGTCGACGCCGTCTGGGCGGAGCAGAACCACGACCTGTGGTACCAAGAAAAGATGAGGCGGGAAGGAAAGGAAGGCGGGAAAGATGCGGCGTAACGCGGACAGCGCGGCGCTGCGAAGTTCCGCGCCGGGGCTGCAGCCTCCTGAGGAGACGTCATGACCGTCGAACTGGGGCTTCTCCTGCTCGAATCGATCCTGCTGATCGTCACGGTCCTCCTGCTCATCTACAACATCCGCGAGGGGAAACAGCGGGACAACCTGCTCAGGGAAGTCGGAAGGGCGACGAGGGTCCTCACGCGTCAGGAGTACTTTCTTCACCTCATGGAGGCCATGCTCGACGCGAAAAAGGAGATCATCGGCTGCATCACCGGCAGCGCGCCGTCCGGCGACGACGTCAAGATGACCCGGGGGATCGTCCGGATGATCGAGCGGATGACCGAGAAGGGGGTGCGCATCAAGTACCTCCTGCCGAAGTTCCCGGACCGCCTGCAGATCGCCGTCCAGTATGCGGAGGCCGGCGCGGAGATTCTCTTCAGCAGTTGCCTCATGGTCCATACGTTGCGCTTCAGCATCATGGATGATAAACTCGTCATCCTCGGAGTCCCGGAACAGGCGGGTGAGAGGGAAGCGACGAAGAAGGGCTACAAGATACCGTCCGAAGAGCTCGCGCTGATCCTGAAGAACTATTTCAACGCCTGCGAAAGACAGACGAGCCTCAAGGAATATCTGCTGGAAGTCATGGAGCACACCGGCGCGACGACGGCGCATCTCGCCCAGGAGTTTCAGCTGGACGAAGAAGTTCTGAAGAAACTGATCCGGTAGGAGTCCGCGGGAACGATCTCATGAAGGAATTCGATCCTGAAACGGTCGCCCGCTTTGACGGAAAGGAAGGACGGCCCGCCTACATTGCTCATCGGGGCCGGGTCTTCGACGTCAGCGGCAGCAGACTCTGGAAGGCGGGGCTGCACATGAACCGTCACGCGGCCGGCCGCGACCTCACGGCCGATATGGAGGCGGCACCCCATGGTGTGGAAGTGCTGGACCGCTACCCGCAGGTGGGGACGCTGCAAATGAGGAAAGAGGCCGCCGTCGACCTGCCCGGACCCCTGGCGGCGATGCTGAAGCGGTTTCCGTTTCTGCGCAGGCATCCCCATCCCATGACCGTTCACTTCCCCATCGCCTTTACGGTGTCACCGGGCCTTTTCTATCTGCTCTACCTTTTGACCGGCGTGAGAGGTTTCGAAACGACTTCCTTCTTCTGTCTCGGCGCCGGGATTGTCTTTACCGTGCCCGGTGCACTGACCGGGTTTCTCACCTGGTGGATCAACTACCAGGCCAGGCCTTTGCGGGCGGTTCGAATCAAGATGATTTTTTCGACGCTGCTCCTGTCCGTTTCTCTGTGCGCATTTCTGCTGCGGCTCCTCTTTCCCGTTGAGGTCCTGTCCGTCGCCGGAATGGAAATGCTGTACGTGCTGCTGCTCCTGGCTCTCATCCCGATCGTCTCGGTGGTGGGCTGGTTCGGCGCGACCCTGACCTTTCCGATCGGGGAGGAATAGACAGGGGAAGTCGGCAGCGGCTCTTCCCGCCTTGAATCCGGCAGCGAGCGCATTCCCCGGGACTCGCCGCGGAGGATGCGAGCGAACGATGTTCAAGATCCCTTCCTTGGGGATCGAAGATTCTCCGGAGAGCTTCAACTTCTCTCCCCGAGCTTGCGTTTTCCCCGCGAACCGCGGACGCTTCGTCTTCGCGATTGCTCGCTCCCGGTGCGTTGCGGAGACGCCCGTGCGGTCTTCCATCTTATACATCGTCAGAAGTGATCATGTCCTCTGCAGAAACGAGTCCGTCCGACGCAGATGAAATTCATGCTTTTCATTTCAACGCGGATCATGTATGAACTATACAGCATGTATAAGAAAAAATTCGTACAACAGGAAATGAATTTCGGAGCGGACTTCCTGTGAATGATGCACGGAACCGAATGATGAAGTGGCAACGGGAACGAAATGCACGGTCATGATGAACGAAGGAGGATGGGTATGGCAGGTCACTCGAGAGTCAAGTTCAATCCGGTATCGCGCGAGATCGAAGTCGAGGGGTCGGAAGCGTTTGTGAAGATCTACTTCAACAAGCTGCAGGCGCTTCTCGCCGGTGAAGAAGTGAAACCGGGGGAGCGGAAGAGTCGGAAGGTCCGCGGAGCGGCCGCCCCGAAGAAGGTGAAAGCGGCGAAGGTCCCGGCGAGGAAAACGGCCGCCAAGAAGGCCGCCAAGAAGGCTGCCGGGAAAGCCGTGAAGAAGGCCGGCAAGAGACCTGACAGTGCGCTGAGCCGGATCGTCGCGGCCTTGAAGGCGGCGGCGGACGGTCTGACGACGGGGCAGCTGCAGGAAAAGACCGGATTGAAACAGCGTCAGATCTGGACGACCATCTACCGCGGTCAGAAGCTCGGAAAGATCGCGAAGGCAAAGCGCGGGACGTACGTCGCCGTATAGAGGGAAGTATCGTCGCCTGTTTCGCGTCGGGAAGAGACGCGGCACTGTGCGTGACCGGGAAGGGTTCTTGCGTCAACGGTTTGTCTGCAAGAGCCTTCCCGGTTTGCTTTTTCCGGCGCCGGGCGTTTTGCGGGAACTCCCATTTTTGTAAGGAGAGAAGCGGCGATGGCCGCGCTGCAGCCGGCACGGGAAGAGGCGGCTAGCCGGCGTCGGCGATGTGCAGCCGCTTGAGCTTCTCGACGAGCGTCGTGCGGTTGAGACCGAGCAGCCGCGCGGCGCGGTTCTTGACGCCGCTGCTCTTCTTCAGGGCCTTGACGATCAGGTCCCGTTCGAACTGTCCGACCATGCCGTTGAAGTCGATTCCGTCCTCCGTCAACTCGACGGAGACCGGCGAGACGACATCGACGTTGTTCTGGCGCACTTTCATGGGGAGATCGTCCAGGCCGATTTCCCCTTCTTCTTTCATGACCACCAGCATCTCAATCAGGTTTTCCAGTTCGCGGACGTTCCCCGGCCAAGCGTAGCCCATCAGCTGCCGCACGACTTCCTGGGAAAACCGCCCGACGTTCTTCTTTTTCGATTTGTTGAAGCGCGCCAGGAAATGATTGGCCAGGATGGCGATGTCGGGTCCGCGCTCCCGAAGCGTCGGCAAATAGATCGGAATGACATTGAGGCGGTAGAAGAGGTCCTCGCGGAACCGCCTTTCGGCGACCGCCTTCTCGAGATTCTGATTGGTGGCGGCGATGATCCTGGCGTCCACGCTGATGGTCTTCATGCCGCCGATCCGTTCGAATTGCTTCTCCTGCAGAACGCGCAGCAGTTTGACCTGCAGGGACGGACTCATGTCGCCGATTTCATCCAGGAAGATGGTGCCGCCGTGGGCCAGCTCGAACCGGCCGATGCGGTTTCGGATGGCGCCGGTGAAGGCGCCCTTTTCGTGGCCGAACAGTTCGCTCTCCAGAAGTTCCTCGGGAATGGCGCCGCAATTGACGGGTACGAGGGCCTGGTCCTTTCGTTCGCTGTTGAAATGGATCGCCCGCGCCACCAGTTCCTTTCCCGTGCCGCTTTCCCCGTAGATGATGACGGTGCTGTCCGATTGGGAAACCTTCTCGATGGTCTCGAAGACCTTCTTCATGCAGTCGCTGTAGCCGATCATTTTTCCGGCATCGAATTTGTCCTTCAGCCGGTCCCGCAGGAGAACGTTTTCCTCCTTCAGCCGCGCGTAGGAAAGGGCGCGGGCGATGGTGAGCTTCACGAGGTCGTCCTTGATGGGCTTCGTCACGTAGTCGAAGGCGCCCAGCTTCATCGCCTCAACGGCGGTGTTGATCGTGCCGTAGCCGGTGACGATGATGACGACCGTATCCTGGTTCATTCCCCGGATGAACTTGAGCAGCTCCAGGCCGTCCATGTGCGGCATCCGGAGATCGGTGACGACGAGATCGAACCGGTCCGCGATGAAAGTGTCCATCGCCCGTCGCCCGTCCTGCACGGCGGTCACGGAATAGCCTTCCTCACGGAGAAGTTCGATGAGATTTTCCCTGGAGAGGTCGTTGTCTTCGGCGATGAGGATGCTGGCGTTTTTCATGGCAGGTCGAAGGGCGTCAAATTTTTCTCGGTTCTGCAGGAAAAATTCCTTTCCGGACTTTCAGAGTCAAAATAATGACGCGGGTCCTTCATAACGGTTTCCTCTGCCTGTGTCAAGAAAATCGTTGCCGGACAACGACATGGGGCAGGGGAGTCGCGGCGGAAGGGCGGCGCGGCGGACGGAGGCGGCGGGGACGAAACGGGCCCCTGCGGACCGCGGCCGGTATCCGGAGCGGTTGCGAAGCGTTTGGGGTCCTTTTCAAGTTTTTTCCCGACTTGCCGATATCCCTACCAGCAACGGTTGCATTGGATGTGTTGGTAAAGATCGTTGAATCGGTTTCATGCGGGGCGGTTGAATGGCCAAGACCTTTTACTCGACCTCTGAAGTTGCAGGCATGCTGGGCGTGAATCGCGTTACCGCCTATCGCTGGATCAAGGACGGCCGGATCAAGGCGTACGGGATCGGCAAGCATTGGAAGATCCCATGCTCCGAAGTGATGCGCTTTTTCCGGGAGTCGGGATTTTCGGAGCAGCAGATCCTGAATCTCTGCGGATCCGATGCGCCGGAGGCGGAGAGGTTCATGCGAAAGACCCTGCTGCTGGTCGGGGCCGGCGCCAGGCTGCGCAACGCCGTACGCCGCCTGTTGCTGTCGACCCCGGGACTTCAGTCCGTGGCGTTCGAGACCTGTCCGGACCCGTTCGAGGCGGTGCTGGACATCGGCAGGAAGGCCCCCGACATCGTGGTCTGGATTGCAGCGGGCGATGGGCCCCACGGCCTTGAAATTGCATCGAAAATTCAAAAAGTTCACCGGAAGACGCGGGTGGTGTTCCTCCGCGCGGACGATGGTTCCGCCCTGTCGGCGGGCGAGTATGTCCGGCAGGGTGACGACATCCTGATCTGCAGCGACGTACGCGGACTGGGCAGGTCCCTGCTCGATCTCCTGAAGATGGAGCGCGTGGAACCATCTTGGGAAGTGCGAAAATGAACAGTCTGGAAATGCGGGACATCGATTTCGAAAAGATCAGCAGGCTCATCTACGGGCAATGCGGCATCAACCTTCACGAAGGAAAGAAGGAACTGGTCAAGGCGCGCCTCGGAAAGCGCCTCCGCGAGGGCAACTTCCGGTCCTTTGCCGATTACTACAAATTCGTGACCACGGAAGACGGCACCGATGAGCTCGTCAGCATGATCGATTCGATATCGACCAACCTCACCTTCTTCTTCCGGGAGGAGATTCATTTTCAGAAGCTCCGCCAGATCATCGCGAAACGGCCGGCGGCGTCCGTCCGGGACGGCGTCGACAGGCTCTCCGTCTGGAGCGCCGGCTGCTCCACGGGTGAGGAGCCGTATTCGCTGGCCATTACGCTTCGGGAATGCGAAAACGGCCGGCCCCTTGATGCGCGGATCCTCGCAACGGACATTTCGACGCGCGTCCTGAAAACGGCGACCCGCGGGATCTACCCCATCGAGAAGGTGAACAGCCTGCCGCCGGCGATCCTGAAGCGGCATTTTCAGCGGGGTTGCGGGAACTGGAACGGACACGTTCGGGTCAAGCCGGAGGTCCAGCGGATGGTCAAGTTCATGAGATTCAATCTCATGGAGGAGGCGCCCGCGGAGTTCCGGTTCGATGTGATCTTCTGCCGGAACGTGATGATCTATTTCGACAAGGAAACACAGTCCCTCCTCGTGAACCGCTTCTATCGATGTCTGAACAAGGGGGGATATTTCTTCGTCGGGCATTCGGAAAGCCTGACCGGTCTGAAGCATTCGTTCAAGTACGTGGAACCCAGCGTTTATCGGAAGTAGGGATATGGCGGATATCGTTGTCGGCATCGCCGACCTCAAGTGCAGCAAAAACAAGTCGGACGTGTTGGTGACCTATGCGCTCGGTTCCTGCATCGCCGTGGCGGTTTATGACCCCCAGATGCTCGTCGGCGGCCTTCTTCACTTCATGCTTCCCGACTCCACTCTGGACGCCAACAAGGCAAAGGACTGCCCCGGGATGTTCGCCGATACGGCGATTCCCCTTCTCTTCAAGAGCTGTTACGCCCTGGGGGCCGAGAAGAGGCGGATGAAAGTCAAGGTGGCGGGAGGGGCCAGCATCCTGGACGACACGAATTATTTCCGGATCGGCCAGAAGAACATCATGGCGCTGCGGAAGATCTTCTGGCGGAACAACGTTCTCATCGATGCGGAAGATACGGGCAGCAACCACAACCGTACCGTCAGGCTCAATCTCCTGGACGGGAGGCTCCACGTGAAGAGCTCCGGCGGTGAAGTGAAGGTACTGTGATGATCGATCGCATTCTCAGATCCGTGCAGAATATCCCCGCCTTTCCGGAGACGGTCCAGAAGGTCATGGCGCTTCTGAGGAACGAGGACTATTCGGTGGCGGACGTGACGCAGGCGATCCGCTACGATCAGGGCATCACCGCCAATATCCTGAAAATCAGCAACTCCGCGTACTTCGGCACGGCGAGCAAGGTGCGGTCGATTCAGGACGCGGTGATCTGCCTCGGACAGAAGAATCTGCTCCGCGCCCTGGAAACGGCCTGCTCGGCGACCTTCTTCAGGAAGGCCGGGGGCGGTTACGTGTCCGACGCCGCCGAACTGTGGGAGCATTCGGTCGCCGTCGCCCTCATGTCCCAGATCCTTTCGAGGCATATCCAGAAGAGGGACGATGCGGCCCTCTACACGGCGGCGCTTCTTCATGACATCGGCAAGGTGATCCTGGGCCAGTACGTCCGGGAATCCTCCGTGCGCATCCGGGGGCTCGTCGCCGATTCCGGATATTCCTTCCTGGAGGCGGAGGAAGAGGTCGTCGGGATCAACCATGCGGACCTCGGCGGACGGATCGCGGCACACTGGCGCTTCCCCGATGACATCCGCGATGCCATCGCCCGTCACCATCGTCCGGATTCCCTCGGCGATGCATCGGCCACGATTCCCTGGCTCGTCTATCTGGCCGATCAGGCCTGCCTGATGATGGGCATCGGAGGCGGAATGGACGGCCTCGCCTACCGCGGCTTGAGCGGGACGCTGCAGAAATTCGATTTCCGCGAAAAGGACCTGGAAAGAAGTTGGGTGCTCCTGCTGGAGGAGTTGAAACAGGCAAAGGAGCTGGTTCAGATACTGTGAACAAGAGGAGACGAGGTTCTTATGTCATTCAATATCCTCATTGTCGATGACTCGAATTCCATGCGGGCCGTGATCAAGAAGATCGTGAACATGTCCGGCTTCCATATGGACAACTGCTATGAGGCCGGCAACGGGAAGGAGGCCCTGGCCGTCCTGGCGGATGCCTGGGTCGACATCATCATTTCCGACATCAACATGCCGGAGATGAACGGCCTGCAGATGCTCGGGGCATTGAAGGAGAACCAGCTCTACCGCGACATCCCCGTGGTGATCGTCACGACGGAGGGCAGCGCGGAGCGCATGGAAGAGGCCATGGCCGGCGGCGCAAAGGGCTTCATCAAGAAGCCCTTTCTGCCGGAAGACCTGAAGCGGACCTTATACCAAGTCGTGGGGGTGGGGGCAGATGGACGGTACGGGGGAGATGAAGGAAAAACTGGCGGCGTCGATTTTTGAGGTGCTGGAGAAGATGTTCTTTGTCTTCCTCGAACCGACCGGCGACGGGGGCCGCTTTGAGGGGTTTTCCGCCGGCATCGGCTTCCGCGGACCGGTATCGGGCCGGCTGGAACTGTTTTCGTCGCCGGGGGTCTCGCGGGCCATGGTCCGGAACATGCTGAACATCGGGGAGGGTGAGGTCTCCGAGGCGATGCTTCAGGACGGCCTCAAGGAAGCCGTCAACATGATCTGCGGGAACTTCCTGCGGAAGCACGACCCCTCGCGGGTCTTCGATCTGCAGATACCGTCTTTTCATGGAGCGGAAGAAACGGCCCGGCGCGATCCCGCGCCGGGAGAGGAAGTGGCGGCGGCGCTCGGATTCGTGGCGGACGGAGAGACCCTCGGGGTGATGCTGTTCCTCGACCGCTCCTGAAGGACGGCGGTTTGGAATCATGGGAAAAGGCGACGTTCGGCTCGTTGAGTACTTTCTGTCACCCGGCTACATCTACCTGAGCCGCGACCCTTCGCTGATTTCCACCGTCGTCGGTTCGGGGATCGCCGTGGCGCTGTGGGACGGAAGCGCGGGATACGGCGGAATGAATGCCTTTCTCTACCCGTCGGCGCCGGGCAATGCGGAAAGGACGCCCCTCTACGGAGACGTTGCCGTGGATTTTCTGATCCGGATGTTCCTGGAGGAAGGATCGAAGAAGAAGCACCTGAAGGCCCAGCTGTTCGGCGGCGCCTCGTCAGGGGAGAGGGAATGCACGGGAATCGCCATGAAGAATGTCGCGAAGGCGAGGCAGGTGCTGCGCATGGCGAACGTCCCCGTCGTTTCGGAAGATACGGGCGGCCGCATGGGCAGGAAAATCGTCTTCAACACGCTGAAGAACGAGGCGATCGTCTACAAGGTCAACGCGCTTCGCAGGGGAGACTGGTATCCCTATGTCCGGGACCGCTGAAAAAGGCCGCGCACGCCGCGGGACCGACATCACGATGGGCGACAGGGGAAGGGAGGTCCGACGTTGAACCGAATCAAGGTGCTGGTCGTCGACGACTCTGCCATCGTCCGCAAGATCTTCGCGGAGGAACTCTCCAAGTATCCGGACATCGAAGTGGTCGGTGTCGCTCCCGATCCCTTCGTTGCGCGGGACAAGATCCTCTCGCTGAAGCCGGAGGTCCTGACGCTCGACATCGAGATGCCCAGGATGGACGGCCTCACGTTCCTGCGGAAGCTGATGAAGCACTATCCGCTCCCGACCATCATCGTCAGCTCCCTGACGCCGAAAGGCGGGAAGATGACCCTCGAGGCGCTGGACATCGGAGCGGTGGACGTGATCGCCAAACCGGGAGCCTCCTATACCGTGGGAGACATGAGCTCGCAGCTGGCGGACAAGATCCGCGCGGCCGCGCGCGCGCGGGTCGTGAAGCGGGAGCCCAAGGACGTCGAAGCCGAACCGATCCGCGCGCTTTCCCAGACGTCGTACAAGGTCATCGCCATCGGCGCCTCCACGGGGGGGACGGAGGCGCTCAAGGCGGTCCTCACCCGGATGCCGCCGAATTCGCCGGGCATCCTGGTCGTCCAACACATGCCGGCCAACTTCACGGCGGCGTTTGCGGAAAGGCTCGACGGCATGTGCCAGATCCGGGTGAAGGAGGCCCGTGACAACGATTCGGTGACGCCCGGCAACGCCCTGGTTGCGCCCGGGAATTTTCACATGCTGCTGCGACGCAGCGGTGCGAGGTATTACGTGGAGGTCAAGACAGGCCCCATGGTGCATCATCAGCGGCCCGCCGTCGACGTCCTGTTCAAGTCGACGGCCAAGTACGCCGGCGCCAATGCCATCGGCGTCATCCTGACCGGCATGGGCTCCGACGGGGCGGACGGTCTTCTCGAGATGAAGCAGATGGGGGCGGGCACGATCGCCCAGGACGAAAAGACCTGCGTGGTATTCGGGATGCCCAAGGAAGCGATCAAACTGGACGCCGTGGACAAGGTGGTGCCGCTGGAACAGATTGCGGACGAAATCATCAGGATGGTGTGAAATCATGAACGACGATCGGATACTGCAATTGCTCAACGCACTGGCCTCCGCATTCCTGTTCATGGATGCGAAGGAATTCGACATCCCCGCCGCCGGGAAGTTCCTGAATTCGCTCGACGAGATCGTGCAGGAGGCGAAAACCCTCGGGATGACGCAGATTGTCGCGGTGTCCGAGGGCATGGGCAAGACCCTGGAGATGCTGATCCTGGACACCCTGGAGGACAAGGCGGCGGGACTGGCGTCGCTGGGCGCGGAGATATCCAGGATGCAGGAGATCGTCGATTCCTACAGGAACACGGGCGGCTGCCCCGAGGGCGTCCCGACGGCGGGGACAAAAGCGGACGCCCCGGCTGCGCCGGCCGCCGAACCCGGCGGCGGACTGCAGGCGCCGGAACCGGCGCCGCCGCCGGCGGCGAAGCAGGAGGAAGTGAAGATCCAGGACGAGGCGCTCCTGAAGGATTTCATCACGGAAGGGCTGGAGTACATCGACCAGATCGAGGTCAACATCCTCAACCTGGAGAAGAATCCGACCGACAAGGACTTCATCAACGCCATTTTCCGGCCCTTTCATTCGATCAAGGGCGTGGCGAGTTTCCTCAACCTCGAGGCGATCCGCGAACTGGCGCACAATCTGGAGAATCTGCTGGACAAGGCCAGGAACGGGGAGGTGGCGGTGACGTCGCCCGTGATCGATGTCGTGCTCGACGGAGCGGACATGCTCAAGACGATGATCGGCCAGTGGAAGGAGGTCCTGGAGGGCAAGCGAAACGCCCCCGACGCCACGGATCTGTCCGGCATGTATTACCGGATCGGGAAGATCGAGCAGGGCGAGGCGGAGGAGGCCCCCCGGAAACTCGGCGAGATCCTGGTGAACGAGGGCGTCATCAGCAAGAAGGACCTCGATGAGGGTCTGAAGACCGGCCGGTCGTCGAACAAGAAGATCGGTGAGACGCTCATCAGCGGCGGCAAGGCGACGCCCAAGCAGGTCGCGCAGGCCCTCAGAAAACAGGCGGACCAGGTGGGGGACACGTCGACCATCCGCGTCGACACCCGCAAGCTGGACGACCTGATCGACATGGTGGGCGAGCTCGTCATCACGCAGTCCATGATCGAACAGGACGTGAGCCTTCTGGGCAACTCGGACCGGAACCTCCTCCGCAATCTGTCACAGTTCTTCCGCATCACGGCGGGGCTGCAGCGGTCCTCGACGAGCCTGCGCATGATTCCGATCAAACAGACGTTCCAGCGGATGTCGCGCCTGGTGCGGGACCTCTCGAAGAACGCCGGCAAGGTCATCGACGTGGAGATGGTCGGGGAAGACACGGAGATCGACCGGAACATGGTGGACGAGATCTACAATCCCCTCGTCCACATGATCCGCAATTCCGTCGACCACGGCGTCGGGACCCCGGAAGAACGCGTCCGGGCGGGAAAGCCGGAACGGGGCCTGATCCAGCTGAAGGCCTACCACCGGGGCGGCAACATCGTCATCGAAATCGGCGACGACGGGCGCGGGCTGTGCAGGCAGAAGATCCTCGACAAGGCCGTCAGGAACGGGGTCGTCGCCGCACACGACACGCTGACCGATCAGGAAATCCACCGCCTGATCTTCCTGCCCGGCCTGTCGACGGCGGAGAAGGTGACGGACGTCTCGGGCAGGGGCGTGGGGATGGATGTGGTGAAACAGGCCGTCGAGAAGCTGCGCGGGAAGATCGAGATCGAATCGGCGGAGGGCAAGGGGACCACCTTCACCACGAGTTTCCCGCTGACGATGGCGATCATCGACGGCATGATCGTGAAGGTCGGCAGGGAGCGTTATATCCTGCCGACGACGGCGATCCGGCAGGCCCTGCGTCCCGCGAAGGAGGCCTACAACAACGTCGTGGGAAAAGGGGAAATGATCAACGTGATGGGGCGGCTGCTGCCGATCGTGCGTCTGTACGAGCATTTCGGGATTCAACCCCAGTACGAGAACCCCTGGGATGCGATTGTCGTCGTCGTCGACGGTGCAGGCCGATCCAAATGCCTGCTGGTCGACCAGATCATCGGGAAGGCGGAAGTGGTGATCAAGAGCCTGGGGGCGGAGTTGAAGAAGGTCAAGGGCGTTTCAGGAGGGGCCATCCTCGGCGACGGGCAGATCGGCCTGATCCTGGATCCCGAAGGGTTGTTCGAGTTGAGCGAGAACCGGTCGGGCGAGAGAAGCTAGGCCGGTCGTCGTAACCAGGGGGAATCGTATGCAGAAAGACATGAAGATCTTGATAGTGGACGACTTTGCGACCATGCGAAAGGTGATCCGGAATCTCCTCAAGCAGGTCGGCTACGAAAACATCCTCGAGGCCGAAGACGGCGTTTCGGCGCTACGGGTCCTGAAGGCGCAGAAGGTCGACCTGATCATCTCGGACTGGAACATGCCGAACATGACGGGCTTCGAACTGCTCAAGGCGGTCCGGGCCGATGCCGACCTCGGCAAGACACCTTTTCTGATGGTGACGGCCGAAGCCCTTCAGGACAACGTCGTCGCCGCGGTGAAGGCCGGCGTGAGCAATTACATCGTCAAACCGTTCACCGCCGAGGTATTGAACGAAAAGATCAGCAAGATCATGGAAAAGCTGCTGACGCCGTAGCCGTCGCTCGCGGGAAGGAAAGAGGACATGAACGTCAAATTCATCAATCCCTTCTTGGAGGGGACAGTCAGCGTGATCAAGACGATGGCCTTTGTCGAGCCTCGCGCCGGGAAGCCGTTCCTGAAAAGGGACAGCGCCGCCCACGGCGACGTTTCGGGGATCATCGGTCTGACGGGGGCGGCGGTGGGCTCCGTCGCGCTGAGCTTCAGCAGCGGCGCCATCCTGCGGATCGTCTCCAATATGCTCGGCGAAGAGATCAAGGACATGAACGGCGACATCAAGGACGCGGTCGGCGAATTGACGAACATGGTGTCGGGCGCCGCGCGCAAGCGGCTCGAAGCCGAGGGATATTCCATCATGGCGGCCATCCCGACCGTCGTATCGGGAAGCAAACACTCGATCACCCATGTGCTGGGGGGGCCGAGCATCATCATTCCCTTCGAGATCGATACGGGGCCCTTCGTGATCGACGTCTGCCTGAGCGAACCGGGCAAGAGGTAAGCGGGGAGCGTGTGCCGCCGGGTTTCCGGCGGCAGGGATTTCCGCCGCCACGCAGAAGCTCAGTTCGGTGCGAGAAGGATGATGCTGATGCGCCGGTTGCGGGGGTCGCGCGGATTCAGCTTGACGTAAAGCTCCTGGTCCGCATAGCCCACCACCCTGGCGATCCGGGCGGGTTCGATGGCGTGGTTTTCCAGTTCGCGGCGCGCGGCCGAGGCCCGGGAAGAGGAGAGCTCCCAGTTCGTGATCTGCCCGCCGCGGAACGGCGCGGAATCGGTGTGCCCCTCGATGGCGACGCGATTCGGGATATCCCGGATGTTCTCGGCGACGAGGGCCAGGATCTCCCTGGCGCGGTTCGACAGCTGGGTGCCGCCCGACGAGAACATCTCGCTTCCCTCCAGATCCACGATCTGGATGCGGACGCCTCCTTCGATGATGTCCACGAGAACGTGATTGCGAAGGCCCTTGAGCTTTTCCTCGATGGCCGTGTTGAGACGTTTCATCAGGTTTTCGGGGGTCAGGTTGCTGTCGACGGTCTCGCGCACGGCGATCCTCTTGCCCACCTTCTGCAGATTCATGTCCCGGTCGGAGATTTTCATGACCGATGTGCCGGAGGAGGCCGTTTCCTTAAAGACGTTGAAGTGCTTGAAGTACTGCGACACGGCCTGCCTCTTGTCGGGGGAGACCATGGTGATCAGCCACAGGAGAAGGAAGAAGGCCATCATGGCCGTCACGAAGTCGGCATAGGCCACCTTCCAGGAACCGCCGTGGTGCCCGCCGTGCTTCTTGACCACCTTCTTGATGATGATGGGCTGCTGGTTTCGTTCTTCCATAAGGATCAAGCCCGGCGGGCGCAATTTTCAGCGGCGCTCGCCGGAGACTCCGTGCAGGTTCATCACTTCTTCGTCTGCCGAAAGACTTCCTCCAGTTCCGAAAAGGTCGGCTTGACGTTCGCCGGGACCACGCGCCTGCCGAATTCGACGGCGACCTTGGGTGCGGCGCCGCCCACGAAGGACAGAATCGCCACCTTCAGGACCTTGAGGTACTGGATGTCCTCTTCCGCCATGTGTTCCAGGTTCTTTCCCATGGGGCCCACGAAACCGTAGCACAGGAGAACGCCCAGGAAGGTCCCGACGAGGGCGGCGCCGATGCTGTGCCCCAGCACCTCGGGCGGTTCACCGATCTTGCCCATGGTGAGGACGACCCCCAGAACGGCGGCGACGATTCCCAGTCCCGGAAGGGCGTCGGCCACGAAGGAGACGCTCTGCGAGGGCTGCAGGAGCTCCCCATGATGATTTTCCAGTTCGCTGTCGATGAGCGCCTCCAGCTCGTGCGGGGCGATCGTCGTCGTCATGACGGTGCGCAGGGTATCGGTGATCAGGTCGATGGCGTGACGGTTCTTCAGGATGTTCGGGTATTTGGAAAAGAGGGCGCTCTCGGACGGTGCGTCCACGTCGGATTCGATGGAGACCAACCCCTGCTGACGGATCTTGTAGAAGATGCCGTTGAGCAGCATCAGGGCATCCACATAGTCTGCCTTGCTGTAGTTCCTGTAGGAAAACATCCGGGCCAGGGAGGCGGCGACGGCCTTGATCACCTTCTGCGGCGAGGAGATCAGAAAGCCGCCGGTTGCCGCGCCGAAGATGATCACCACCTCCGCCGGCTGGAAGAGCACGGACAGGTTCCCCTGTTCCATGAGATAGCCGCCGATGACGGCGGCCAGGACCACCCCGATGCCGATGAAGACGAACATTCGAAACCCCGGCTACTTCCGCTTTTCGCGAAGGATCTCACGTTCCTTTTCGAAGACGAACCGGACGATCTCGTCGCGGACATCATCGTCGATCAGGACGAACCGCACGGCGACTTCGCTGCCGCCGCCCTGCGCTCTTGTTGAGGTCACCTCCCCGCACACATACATGGCGACCGGCCTGTAGGGAGAAAGCATCATCTTGATCTCGAGGATGTCTCCGACGGCATACGCTTCCCGCGTCGTGAACTTCAGTCCGCCGCCGCCGATGTTGATGCGCAGGAAGGGGAGGCGGAGGAAACCCTCCTGCTGGATGGACAGCATGCGGATCACGGCGTCGAGTTTGGCATTGATGACCTGCAGCCAGTTCGCCAGGCGCGGATCCTCGATTTCCGGAAGGCCTTCGAAATCGCATGGATAGTCGTCCCCGCGGCGTCGCGGCGGAGGCGCGCCGGATGCACGGCAGGCCGCTGATGCAAACTCGGCGAGGAACGCTTCGCCGGACATGCGGGAGCGGACCTTGTCGATTTCCTCCGGCCCCAGGCGCCGGCATTCCAGGGCTACATACGCATCTACCCGGGAATATTCTCTTTTGTTGCTTTCCGAGAACGGTATTTCCTCTTCCATGGCCTGTTTCTCCCCCTCAGGGCGGTTGCCCCGGATCTTCTCCGCCGAGGGGGATTATGCAAAGCGGGTGCCACCGGGGCGAGCCGCACGCCGCCTTGAGGCGGAACCGCCAATCCCCGGCGGATGCCTCCGGTGCGGACGATGGCCGCCCGCCGCCGGCCCCGCGGCAGCGCTCCTCCGTTTTCGTCAATAATTTGGCTTTGATGCTGATCCGTTGACGTAGAAGGAAGGCACTGCAGGGACGATGTCCGGTCCCGGGCTCATCCCCGGCACGTCTGCGTGCCCGCGGAAAAGCTGGACCGCCGCGGCTTTCCGGATGGCGATCGACGCGTGGTATGCAAATTGCTTTTTGCGCTTTGGCCTTTCCTCCCCGGCGGAACGAACGGACCGGGGAGGCGCGGCCGCAAGGGGTCTTCCGCATGAGGCGAAAGCGGTTTTTTTCGATGATTTGCCTTGCCGTCCTGTGGGCGCTCTTTTTCCCCGGACATTCGACGTCCGGCGAAAGGGCCCCGGACCGGCGCCACAGCATCCATACTGCTTCCTACCGGACTGCGGAAGGCGCGGAGCGGGAGGTGCAGATCTGGAAGGCCGCCGGCTACGCCGCATTCGTCCGGAAAGTCGACCTTCCCGAAAAGGGGACGTGGCATCGCGTCTACGTCGGCCGGTTCCCGTCGCGGGAAGACAGTGCCCGCGTCGCCGCGAAACTGCAAAGCGAGGGGCTCCTGCAGTCGTTCACGCTGGAGCCCATGGACGTTCGGGAAACCTGGTCCGCGAACGAAGAAAGGGGCACGGCGGTGCGTCCGTCGCAGGGGGGCGAAGGAAGGCCGCGGACGGCGGACCTGGAGAAAAAGGTCCTCCCGGCGAGGCAGACCACAGGGGCGGCCCGGCAGGCGCGCAAGGCGGCGGCATTTTCTGAAAAACGCTCCGACCCCGGTGCCGGTCGGAAAGGCGCCGGGAAATCCGGGGAACCGGCGGCAACCGCAGTGCCACGTGGGGAAGTTCGGCGGCCGCCGGCGCCGAAGGATCCGGTCCTGCCGAAGCCCCCCAAGATACCCACGGCGGCGGCGTCAGGAGAGGCCGTGACCGGCCCGGCGGGAAGGGCGGACAATGGCCCTGCCTCTCCGGCGCTCTCTCCGGAAGCGACGCCGCGGGCACTGGCCGCGGCGATGGACCATTTCCGCGCGGAACGTTACGAGGAGGCGATCGCCGGTTTCGGGGAAGCACTCAGCAAGGGGCCGGCCGCCGATCCGGTCCTGAGGGAAACGGCCCTGCTCTACAGGGCACACAGCTTCTATCTTCTGGGCGACAGGGGGGACCGGCAGAAGTACCTGGATGCGGTCGAACAGTACAAGGCGGTCCTCGCGGCCGAAGGGAAGGGCGATGCGGACGATCTCGTGTACTACCGTCTCGGAAGCGCCTACGACAAACTGAAATTCTATTACGAGGCCTCGGCGGCCTTCGCGAATCTCGTTGCGAAACATCCCGCGTCGCCCCTCCGCCAGGAAGCGCAATTCCGTTCCGCCCTCATGCTTCACCGGGCGGGGAAATACAAACTGGCCGCGGAGAAGCTCATCGCGTATCTGGTCAGGAACCCCGGCGGCGAAAATGCCAAGACCGCATTCTTTGCGGTGGCCGACTCCTACTATCGCATGCAGCAGACGGTCAATGCCGAACTCTGGTATACGGAGGCGCGCAAGAAGTGGCCCGATCTGAACGGGGTTCCGCCGGATCTGCTTCTCAATATGGGCTATCACTACTACGTCGCCCGCAAGTACCGCCAGGCGATCCCCCTTCTTTGCCGCTACCTCAGCCTCCATCCGAAGGAGGCCTCCGTTCCCGGGGCGCTTGTCACACTCGGGAACTGCTATGTCCAGAACGACCAGGTTCCCTCCGCGCTGAAGCTCTTCAGCCTCGTGATCGAACGCTACGCCGGTACGCTCGAGGCCCAGGAGTGCGCGGTCCTCATGGCGGATCTCGGCGTCGCAAGGCCGGGACACAGGATGGCGGCGATCCTGCCCGGACTCTCGAATTATGAGGATCCGGTGTCGGCTTACGAAGCGCTGCTCCGGAAGAACACGGATTTTCCCGTCGCCGAGGAACTCCTCTTCAAGAAGAGCTATGCCCTGGCGAAATTCGGAAAGTACGAGCAATCGATTTCCAGCTACCTGGGGCTCCTGGACCGCTACCCCTATGGGCGGCACAGGGAGGAGGGGATACGCGGCCTCGCGGCGGCGGCCGGCCCGCTGGTGAAGGCGCATGCGTCCAAAGGGGACCACCTGGCGGTCGCGGACCTGTACCTCCGGACGGCGAACAAGGGGGCCGGTCCTTTTTACGACCGGGAGAGCCTCCTGCTGATCGGGGACAGCCTGAAGAAGGCGGGTTTGAACGATCTGGCGCTCCAGGCCCTCCAGGATCTCGCAAATTCGGATCGGAGCGCCGCGGACGAGCATCGCCGCATCGGCGCCCTTTCCGAACTGGAGAGCTGGCGGAACGGAGACGACGGGAAGAAGCTGCTCGCCGCGCTGCTGCAGAAGAAGGCCGGTGATCCTCCTGTCCCGAGCGCGGTGAAGAAGGCCTTTGCCGAGCGCTTCTACCGCGAAGGGGACTATCCGAAGGCGGCCCTTCTCTACGCGGAGGCGTCGGCAGGCGCCGCAGAGGCGGGGCAGGATCTCCGGTCCCTGGGCCGTTTCGCCGACGCCCTGAGACGGACGGGGTCGACGGCCGCGGCCGTCGGGCAGTATCGAAAAGTCCTGTCCGCATGCACGGACGAGGGGAAGTCCTGCGAGTCCGGATTCCTTGCGGATCTCTACGAGGGGTTGGGAGACTGCTATCTGCGCGGCGGCGACGACGCGGAAGGCATTCGCATGTTTCAGCAGGCCATGGCCGTGGACGCGGACAAGGAAAGGAAATCCTGGGCCCTCTACCGGATCGGCCAGGCCGCTGCGCGCTCGGGGGGCGGCAGGTCGGCCGAGCAGTGGATCGCCCCGCTGCGCGAAGGCGGGGAGGACGGCTTCTGGGCGAAGGTCGCGGAATACTGGACCGTTGACCGCAGGTGGCCGGGAACGCCGACGCCCGTGAAGAACTGACGCCTCTGGAAACGGCGGCGACGGGCATGCCCGGGAACGCCGGCGGGGGCAAACGGACGGATCAACCCATGAGCGAAATCGGACTTCTGCAGAGGACTTTCGAGGAATTCAACGACTCCGCCCGGAGGCTGCACGCCTCTTACGGACAGCTGGAATCCCGGCTTCGGCAGATCGGTGCCGAGCTGGAGGCGGCCAACGGCGAGTTGCGCAGGAGCGTGGCGGAGAAAGAGGAGATGCAGGAGTTCCTCCGGAACATCCTGGACAGCCTCGGCACCGCCGTCGTGGTTACGGACCTGGAGGGGTGGATCCGCATCGTCAACCGCTGCGCCGCGGCATTCTCGGGCCTGGCCCGGGAGGTTCTCCAGGACAGCCATATCGGCGTTCTCTTCGAAGACCTGAAGCCCCCGGCCGGCAATCCCCTCCTGGACTCCCCCTATTTCCGGACCGAGGGCGGGATCAGGATCCGCATGCTGGGACGCACGCTCGAGGTGAGCGGTTCCCCCTTGACGGCGAAGGAGGGGGCGGCGGGCGCCGTCTTCCTCATGCGCGACATCAGCCGCATCGAGAAACTGGAGGAGACGACCAAGCGGGCCGAGACCTTTGCCGCCATGGGTGAAGTGGCCGCGACGATCGCCCACGAAATCCGCAATCCCCTGGGGAGCATCGAACTGTTCGCGTCGCTGCTGCTCAAGGACATCAGGAACCGGCGGAACCGCGAGCACGCCAGGCAGATCATCTCCGCCGTCAAGGGCATCGACGGGAAGATCTCGAACCTTCTCCTGCACGCGCGCTCCCCCCATCCCTTCATGCGGCCCGTGAGCGTCCACGACCTGCTGCGCGGGATCCTGCTGTTTTCCGAGGAAGTGCTCGACCAGGAGGAGGTGATCCTCTCGGTCCGCTACGCCGATGCGGAGCCCCGCGTTCAGGGCGACCCGGAAATGCTCAAACAGCTGTTCATCAGCCTCATCATCAATGCGCTCCGCGCCATGCCCGAAGAGGGCCGCCTCCGGATCGAGACATCCTGCATCGATACCGGCGGACCTTTCTCGGAAGGGTGCGGGCAGGTCGAGATCCGCTTTTCCGACGACGGTCGCGGCCTTTCACGCGGCGGCGTGGAGAGGATTTTCGATTCCAGCGGGGATTCCCGCGACGGCGGCTGCGGTCTCGGGCTCGCCATCGCCCACAACATCGTCGACCTCCATCGCGGATCGATCCGGCTGGAGGCCGGGGAAACCGGGGGTACGATCTTCAGCATCCTGTTGCCCGTCATCGGGCTCGCGGGCGAACTCCACCGGAAGAAGGATTGACATCGATATGGAACATTTCGAAAAGACCCTGCTGATCGCCGATGACGACGGGACCATGCGGATGGCGCTGGCCGAATCGCTCCAGAGCTGCGGCTACCAGATCGAAACGGCGGAAAACGGCGCAGAGGCGCTGACGAAGTACGCCCGCGGGCATTTCGGGGCGGTCATCACCGACATGCGCATGCCGAAGATGAGCGGGATGGACGTTCTGAGGGGCATCAAGAAGATCTCACCCGCGACGCCGGTCATTCTGATCACGGCCTACGGGACGGTGAGCACGGCCGTCGAGGCCATGAAGGAAGGCGCTTCCGAATTCATCATGAAGCCGTTCTCCCTTGACGACCTCGAGTTCGTCGTCAAAAACGTGCTGGCGGCAGGCGCCGGCGGGGAAGCGACGGCCGCCGAAGCCGCAGGGGACGGCGCCTATCCGGAACGGGAAATCGTCACGAAAGACCCGGGCATGCTGTCCCTGCTTTCGATGCTCAAGGGGATCGCCAGGAGCAAGTCCAGCGTCCTGATCCAGGGGGAGAGCGGGACAGGCAAGGAGCTCATCGCGCGCTTCATCTACCGTCACAGCAACCGCCGGCAGAGGCCCTTCGTCGCCGTCAACTGCGCGGCCATTCCGCACAACCTGCTGGAGAGCGAGATGTTCGGCTATGAAAGGGGGGCCTTCACGGGCGCGTCCCAGCGCAAGGTCGGCAAATTCGAGCTGGCGGACGGCGGCACGCTCCTGCTGGACGAAATCAGCGAGATGGATGTCCAGCTCCAGGCCAAATTGCTGCGCGTGATCCAGGAGTCGGAGGTGGATCGCGTCGGCGGCAAGGAACCGACACCCGTGGATGTCCGGATCCTCGCCACGACCAATGCGGACCTCAAGACGGCCATCGAAGAGAAACGTTTCCGGGGTGACCTCTACTATCGGATTAACGTCATCCCCGTCAAAGTTCCGCCTCTCCGGGAAAGAAAGGGGGACATCGGGATCCTGAGCGAACACTTCCTGAAGAAATACAGCTCCGTCAACGAATGCGGCACGCCGCGCCTGAGCCGGGAATCCCTTGCAGTGCTGCAGTCGCATTCCTGGCCGGGCAACATCCGGGAACTGGAAAACATCATGGAAAGGGCGGTGCTGATCTGCGCGGGCGGCGAGATCCTGCCGGAACACCTGGGCCTGGAGGGACAGGCCCGCCCGGCGGCGCCTGCGCCCCGGGCCGTCGAACCCGCGGCAGGCGAAGCGGCGGCCTGCGCCGGCGCCGCAACGCTGGGAGAGATGGAAAAGAACATGATCTTCGAGACGCTCCGGAAGGTCAACGGCAACAAGACGAAGGCGTCGAAAATACTGGGGATCAGTGTCAGGACCATGCGCAACAAGCTCCACGAATACGGCCAGGGCGACTCCCGGCATTGAAACGCCGGTCCGATGGAATCTGGTATGTGCTTTGCATTTCGACGGGCGAAGAGGTGAGGACGGGCATTCATGGAAGCACTGTTCGGAAAGACCGTGAAACTGCTCTCGAGCATGCTGAGTTTCCGGGCGGAGAGACAGAAGGTCATTTCGTCCAATGTGGCCAACATCGATTCCGAGGGTTACCGGCCCTCGGAAATCTCCTTCTCGTCGGACCTCGCCCGGGCGCTGGGGGAGGAGGGAAGTCTTCCCCTTGTGCGGACGGACCCCCGTCACCTTGGAGCGGACGGGGGAACTCAGGCGGACGGCGAGTTCCAGGTTTCGACGTCCAAGGAAAAGGTCAAGCTGGACACGGAGATGGCCAACCTGGCGGAGAACCACCTCATGTACAATCTCACGGTGGAGCTTCTCGCGAGAAAATTCCGCAGTCTCCAGAACGTGATCAAGGAGAGCAGATAACATGGATTTCCTGACGACTTTCAAGATTGCCGGCCAGGGGCTTTCGGCCCAGAGGGCCAAGATGGACGTCATCACCTCCAACCTCGCCAACGCCTCGACGACCAAGACGCCGGAGGGCGGCCCCTATCGCCGCAAGGCCGTTGTCCTCACGTCCCAGCCACTGGGGAATCCGTTTGCAGGTTCCCTGAGAGACGCCCTGCAGGGCGTCCAGGTCAAGGCCGTGGTGGAAGACGGGAGCCCCGCGAAGAAGATCCATGACCCGACCCATCCCGACGCCGACGCGAAGGGGTTTGTCGCCATGCCGAACGTCAATGTGATGCTGGAAATGGCCGACATGATCACCGCCAGCCGCACCTATGAGGCGTGCGTTACGGCCTTCGACGCATCGAAGAGCATGGCCCTCAAGACGCTGGACATCGGGAAATAGCGCCGCACCGGATACGACGCACAAGGAGTTGCCGAATGAACGACATGCTTGTACGAGGCGGACCCTCCCCTATTTCCGCAGGGGAAATTTCCGGGCCGGGGACCCGTCGGGAAATTTCGACACCCTTCGGCACGGTGCTCAAAGGGATGATCGGCGAGATCAATTCGCTGCAGCACCAGGCCGATCAGGCCATCGCCAAGGTCCAGCTGGGGAATACCGGCAGTATCCACGAGGCAATGATCGCGCTCGAAAAGGCGGACATTTCCTTCCGGACGATGATGCAGGTCCGCAACAAGATCCTGGAGGCCTACCAGGAGATCATGCGGATGCAGGTGTAGCGGTTTCCGGGGTGCAGGCGGCGAGGCGCCCTTCGCTCCGGCGCCGCCTGTCGGGAGGCAGCATCTTTCATAACGACCGTTTTTCGGGAGTATCCGATTCATGAATCCCTTCGCGCAATTTTTCGACAGACTCCGCAAAGGCTTTGAAACGCTGACTCCTGTCAGAAAGATGACGATGGCGATGGCGGCGTTTCTGACCCTGGCGGGAATCGCCGCCCTGGTGTTCCTCGCCAATTCGATCGAATACCGGGTGCTCTTTTCGAATCTCTCCAGCGAAGACGCGGGGCTCATCGTCAGCCGGCTGCAGGAGAAGAAGATCCCCTACAAGCTCTCTGCGGGAGGCGACACGGTCTCCGTACCCGACGAGAAGGTCTCGGAATTGAGGCTGGAAATGGCCGCCTCCGGCCTGCCCAAGGGGGGCGGGGTCGGGTTCGAGATCTTCGACGTCAAGACGCTCGGCTCCACCGAATTCGAACAGCAGCTGAACTACCGGCGGGCGCTCCAGGGGGAGCTCTCCCGGACGATCAACGGTCTCGATGAAATCCAGCAGTGCCGCGTGCACATCGCCCTGCCGAAAGACTCCCTCTTCATCAGCGAACAGAAGAAGCCCACCGCCTCGGTGACGCTCAAACTCAAATCGGGGAAAAGCCTTCGCCCCGCGCAGATCGAAGGGATCGCCCATCTGGTCGCGAGCAGCGTGGAAGGCCTCACGCCCGACAACGTCATGATCGTCGACAGCCGCGGGGCCATCCTGTCCCGGAACAACGCCGACACGAAGCTGTCGAAGCTTTCGAACTCCCAGGTCGAATATCAGCGGAACGTGGAGAAGGATCTGGCGAATCAGATCCAGTCCATGCTGGAAAACGTCGTGGGCCAGGGCAAGGCCGTCGTGCGCGTCGCGGCCGATTTCAACTTCCAGGTGACGGAAAAGACCGAGGAAACATTCGATGCCGAGGCGCCGGCCGTCAGGAGCGTCCGGCGTCAATCCGAAAAGACGACGCCCCCGGCTCCCGGCGAAAAGGCGAAATCGACCGACGCCGCCGGTGCGGGCGAGCACGAGAAGCTGGACGAAGTCATCAACTACGAACTCAACCGGATCGTCAACAAGACGGTGATGCCCGTCGGCGAGATCCGGAAGATTTCCATCGCCGTCCTGGTCGATGGGACCTACACGAAGAACGAAAAGGGCGTGGAGGTCTACAAACCCCGGGACAAGAAGGAGATGGACGGCCTGGAAGAACTCGTCCGCAAGTCGGCCGGTTTCAATGCGGCCCGCGGGGACCAGGTCGCCATTTCGAACATCGCCTTCAAGAAGGACGACGATCAGGAACCGGCCGGGCAGTCCTGGACCGGCTGGGTAACGGGATTCACACCGGTGATCAAGTACGCGACCATCCTGGCCGTTGCGGCGCTCCTCCTGTTCTTTGTCATCCGGCCGCTGGTGAGGCTGCTCCTGACGCGGGAACCCTATCCGGCCCAGCTCGGTGCGGCCCAGCTCGGCGGGGCCGGCGATGCGGCCGAGCGGCTGCCCGGCGGCAGCGCGCCCCTCGCCCTGGAATCGATCGATGACAAGACGCTGACGGAGACCGACCTGGCCAGGCAACTGGCAAAGGCGGACGCGAAGAGATTCGCGGAACTTCTTCGTAATTGGCTCAAGTAGGAACGAATCCGGCGGTTACGGAACGGGAGCAGGAACATGACACCGGAAGAAAAAGCGGCCATCTTGCTGCTGTCCCTCGAAGAGGACGTCGCGGCGCAGGTCATGAAGAATCTCAGGCCGGGCGAGATCCGAAGGGTGGGAAAGTACATGAGCCGGATCACGAACATCCCGGGCGAGACCCTGAGTTCCGTCGCCAAGGAATTCTGCAGCCTCGCCAGGGAAAAGGGCGGTACGATCTCGGTTTCCGGAGACGCCCCGAAGAACATCGTGATCAAGGCGCTGGGCGAAAAAGAGGCCCAGGCCATCCTGACGGACGTGGAGGCGGGCTGCTATCAGGACAATCCGATCATCGACAAGCTGCGCGACGTGGATCCGAAGATCCTCATGGATTTTACCCGTTCGGAGCATCCGCAGACCATTGCGCTGATTCTCGCGCACCTTCGCGCGGAGCAGGCGGCGGAAGTTCTGGACAGCTTTTCTCCCGAGATGCAGTTCGAGATCTGCAAGCGCATGGCGACGCTCAAGAGCGTTCCCCATGAATTCATCGAGGACCTGGCCAGGACCCTCGAGAAGGAGATCGTGGTCGGCCGGACCTCGGACCAGCCGCTGGGCGGCGCGGAAATCATCGCCGAAATCCTCAACCGCATGAACCGGTCCTCCGAGGGGGCGATCATGGCTTCGCTGGAGGACAGCAACCCGGAGCTCGCCTCGCAGATCCGCAATTTCATGTTCACCTTCGAGGACGTGCTCAGGCTCGACGATCGGAGCCTCCAGGAACTGCTCAGGGAAATCACGACGGAAGACCTTTCCCGCGCACTGAAGGTCGTCGACGAATCGATGCGCGAAAAGGTCTATCGGAACATGTCCAAACGCGGGGCCGAGATGCTCAAGGAAGACATCGAAATGATGCCTCCCATCCGCCTGTCCGACGTCGAGAAGTCCCAGCGGACCATCGTGGAGGCGACCAAGAAACTCGAGGCCGAGGGAAGGATCGTCCTCGCCCGGGGCGGTACGGAAGATGAATTCGTCTAAGAGGGTCATCAAGGCGACCGACGTCAAGATCGTGAACCGGACCGTTGCCGGGCCGCGCCGTTTCGTGGAGATGCGCTACGGGCGGAAGGCGCCGCCGCAGGAAACGGCGCCCCGGCCTCCGTCCGAACTGGAAAGGGCGCTGGCCGTTGCCGAGGAAAGGGTGCGGCAGGTCGAGAAGGCGTCGTACGAGCGGGGATTTCAGGCCGGCGTCGAACGCCAGAGGCGGGAAATGGCGCCCGCCGCGGAGAGCCTCTCGCGGCTGATCCAGGAGATCGGCTGGCTGAAGCAGCGGATCTTCGCGAGCACCGAACGGGAGATGATCCGCCTGGTCCTGCCCGTCGCGGAGAAGGTGATCCACCGGGAGGCGTCGGTGCACGTGGACGTCGTCCTGCACGTCCTGCGCGATGCCGTCCGCAACATCGTCGATCGGGAGGGGATGAAGATCCGTCTGAATCCCCGCGACTTTCACCACATCATGGAGGTGAAGCACGAGTTTCTCCAGAGCATCGACGGCGTGAAGAACGTCATTTTCGAGGAAGACGCCGCGATCCGGCCCGGCGGGGCGGTGATCGAAACGTCATTCGGCGAAGTGGACGCAAGGCTGGAGCAGCAGGTGGGCGAGATTCGAATCGCGATGGAGGGGAAGCTGGAGTAGTGGGGCAGGCCGCGGAAGCTTTCAAGATCGACACGGCAAAGTATTTCAGGGCCCTGGAGTCGCTGAATCCGGTCCGGATCAACGGCAAGGTCAGCGAAATCATCGGCCTGGTCGTCGAAGGCCACGGACCCGCTGCGTCCATCGGGGAGGTCTGCGGGATCTACCCGGGCGGCGACGGCGTTCCGCTGAGCGCGGAGGTGGTCGGTTTCCGGAAGGGCAAGGTTCTGCTGATGCCCCTGGAGAGCATCCAGGGGCTGGGACCGGGCTGCAAGATCATGTCATTCGGGAAGAAGGCCAGCGCCGGCGTGGGGAAGGCGCTCCTGGGAAGGGTGATCAACGGGCTGGGAACCCCCATCGACAACCGCGGTCCGATCGAGTGCGACAGCGAATACCCGATCTATGCGGAGCCGATCAACCCCATGAAACGGGGACGGATCCGGGAGCCCATGGACCTGGGAATCCGCGCGATCAACGGCCTCATGACCTGCGGCAAGGGACAGCGCATGGGGATCTTTTCCGGCTCGGGCGTCGGCAAGAGCGTTCTCATGGGCATGATCGCCAGGAACACGAAAGCCGACGTCAACGTCATCGGCATGATCGGAGAGCGCGGCAGGGAAGTCCGCGAATTCCTGGAGAAGAATCTCGGGGAAGAGGGACTCCGGCGCTCCGTCGTCATCGTAGCGGCCTCGGACATGCACCCCCTGATCCGGATGCGCGCCGCCTACGTCGCCACCTCCGTCTCCGAGTACTTCCGGGACCAGGGAAAGGACGTCCTCCTGATGATCGATTCCCTCACCCGCTTCGCGATGGCGCAGAGGGAGATCGGCCTGTCCGTGGGGGAGCCGCCCACGACCAAGGGCTACACGCCGTCCGTATTCAGCCTGCTGCCGAAGCTCCTCGAACGCGCGGGAAGCGTGGAAGGCAGCGGGAGCATCACGGGGCTTTACACGATCCTGGTGGAAGGGGACGATTTCAACGAGCCGGTTTCCGATGCGGCGAGGTCCATCCTGGACGGACATATTTCCCTTTCGCGCGCTCTGGCGAACAAGAATCATTACCCGGCCATCGACGTCCTGGAGAGCATCAGCCGGGTCATGATCGACATCGTCGACGACGACCACAAGAAGATGGCCAACCGGCTCCTCAACATCGTGGCGACCTACAGGAAGGCCGAGGACCTCATCAACATCGGCGCCTATGTCAAGGGAAGCAACAGGGAGATCGACTACGCCATCCGGATGGTCGAACGCGTGAACGGTTTCCTCAGGCAGGGCATCGAAGAGCGGATTGATTTTGCACAGACCTGCCGGGAATTGCGGGCCGTCTTCGAGGAATGAAGGAGATGTTCGTTTTCAAACTGCAGTCGGTCCTCGATTGCCGCAAGGCGTCCGAGGAAAACAAGCTCTTTCTGTTCTCGGAGAAGACGAGGGAACTGGCCGCCGAGAAGGAGACCCTGGACCGGCTGCGGGCGGAGCGGTTCCGGCTCGCGGAACAGCTGCGTCAGACCACCGGCAGGGTGCTGGATGCCGATATGCTGTCGCTGCAGGTGCTGTCGATCAAGCAGCTGCTGGATCTTGAGAAAAAACAAAGGGAACACATCCGCCGCGTCGCGCAGGAACTGGAGAACAGGAAGGAAGAGCTTCTGGAGGCGATGAAACAGCGCAAGACCATGGAAACGCTCCGGGACAGGAAGCTTTCCGAGTTCCGGGAGAACCTCGCGAGCCTCGACCGCAGGCAGGCCGATGAGACCTCGATCGCCCGGTTCATCAGGAGAGAATTATGAAGAAGGGACGAATGGTCCTGATCCACGTTCTCGTGATCGCCGTGCTGCTGGTGAAGATGGCCGCCGTCGGCGAGATGTTCAAACTGTCCCGGCCGGGCGCCTGGATGCCCTGGGGCGTCGGGTCGGCCCTTGCCGATTCGCCGGTGAAAGCCGCCGCTCCGACCGTTGCCGCGCCGGCGCCGAAGGACGCGTTCGACGATCATCTGAAAAAGGAGCGGGACCTGTACACGCTCCTGGAGCAGCGCAAGAAGGAGCTCGATGCGCGGGAAGCGGCCTTGAAGGCCGAAGAGCAGAGGCTGGCCGCACTGAAGAAAGAAATCGTCGAGAAGATCGATTCCCTCAAGACCCTGGAGCAGAAGCTCAGCGTGACCGCCGAGGCCCAGAAGACGGAAGAGAACAAGCGTTTCAAGGAACTGGCCAAGGTGTTCGAGGCGACCCCGCCGGCCAAGGTGGGGCCCATGCTGGAGAAGCTGGACCTGAAGACGGCCGCCGGCATCACGATGAATATGAAACGGGACAAGGCCGGCCTGATCTGGGGATACCTGAGCCCGCAGCGGGCCGTCGAGATCACCAGGGAAATCACGCGGGCCCCTCTGTCGTCGTCCGAGCAATGAGGTGCGAAGCTTCCCCGGCCTTGCGGCCGGAGAGGCTTCGGCCCTCCTCTTCCGCAGAAAGAATCCTGCCCTCCTTTCCCCGACGCCCGGCAATTTTTTCCCGCGGACAACCGCCCCTCGCCGACCAAAGTTCATAACATATTGAAATTAATTAAATATTTTAATGATCCTCTCCCTGGCATGTGTCTTGCTCCTGACCTGGCGAAAGGGTGAAACCATGAAACAGTTGCCGGTGGACTTGACTCTCGTTCCTCAGACCCAGGGCGACAGGGCGCGTCCGGCCGCAGCGACCGGGGCGGCGGGAATCGCCGGTGAACCGACGGCGGAGCGCGGAAGCACCCCGCGGACCACGGCCGGTGTCTCTTCCCGGTCATCGTTCTCGCACAGGCTCCGGAAGGCGATGGAAAAGATGGACCGCCGTGAACCGGCCCCGGAACGAGCCCCGGAACGGGCCAAAGAACAAGCCAAAGATGCGCAGAACTCTCCGGACGCCTTTTCCGGCCCGTTGCCGCGCCCCGTCGTTCCGGCAGCCGCCGTGAAGGCCGAAGCGGCGACCGGGTCTCTCGGCGCGATCCCCGCTCGGCCGGAAGGTCCGGCGGCCGCGGAAGGACAGGCGCGATGCGTACCGGGTGGAGGAAAGGACGCCGAAGCGGTTCCTGAAAGGGGGCATTCCCCCATCGAAAGAGGCGGGCTGAAGGCATCCGGAGCCGGTTCGGTGACGTCTTCCGTTTCGGAGAAGGAAAGGTCCGCGGCGCTGCGGAGCCTCCCTCCGGACGGTCAGGCCCCCTGGCCTGCCGCTGTCCTTTCTTCACGAACAAACGGGAATCCCTTGGAAAAGACAGGCGCTCCCGTGCCGCTCCCCTGCACCGCCGACGGGCAGGGGAAGGCGTCGGGCCCGGACGGGGCGCCCGGCGCGGAGACGCCGGCGGAATTCCGTACGCGCCTTTCCGCGTCTCTGGAGACGGGGACCAAGGCGGATGCCGACGGAGTCTTGGCGGCGGAAACCGTCCGGATCCGTGGTGCCGCACCGGCGGGGGCGGGCCGGAAGGAAATCCCGGCCGGCGGCCCGGCGGTTGAATCCGGCGGCGAGAGCATTCCCCGCGGCTTGCCGCGGGGTAAGCGAGCGAATGATGTTCAAGATCCCTTCCTTGGGGATCGAAGATCCTCCGGAGCTTGCTCCGGAGAGCTTCAAAGGGCTGGAAGCCTCGCGAAGAGCCCGGACGTTGTCCCGGAGATGAAGAACGTCAACGGCGCGCCGAAGACGGGGACTGCCGGCATCGTCTTCGCTGAAGCCCCGCAGGATCCCGGTGCGCCGGCTGCCGCGTGCGCGGCTCCGACGCGCGGGGCGGATGTCGAGCCGTCGAGAGCGGCGTACGACGGGCCCGCCCGGACCTCGAAGCCCCCGCAAGGCAGGGAGAACCCTTCCCGGGGGGCGGATCGGACCGCTGAAAGAGTCGCGGCAGGCGGGAATCCGCCGCAGGAAGTCGCGGCGCTTGTACGGCGGCTGGGCGGCGAGGGCGACCGCCGACCCTCCGACGCCGCGGCGGCGGGAGGGGTTTCGGACGGGAAGAATCGTGGGGCCGCCGCTGAGTCCCCCGTTCCGGGGACCGCGCGGAACGCGGCGCAGACCGGAGACCTGTGGACGGCCTTCGTGGAAGTGATCGACGAGAGCGTCCGGAAGGCCGAGGGTGCCGGTCCGGAGACGGGACGGCGGGCGACGGACACCTTCGGAAAGCCGGCGGGCCACGCGGAAAACGGGACTGTCGCAGCCGGAGACGGACGGACGGTCGGTGTGCCGAACGCCTTCGTTCCACCTTCCGCGGCGGAGCCGCCGCCGCGTGCGGAGATCTCGACGGCCATGGCCCGGATCGCGGAAGAGGGCCGCAGGCTCATCGTTGATGAAGGCGGCGGCCGGGTTGTCATGTCGCTGGATCCGCCGGAACTGGGAAGCCTGGACATGGACGTCAAGGTACGGAATTCGTCGGTGCAGATCGTTCTTGCCGCCGAGGACCGAACGGTCCAGCAGCTGCTGCAGTCCCAGCGGGACGTCCTGGAAAGGGCGCTCGCGGAAGGCGGCCTTCGCGTGGAATCCTTCGATGTCGTTCTGTCTTCTTCGGCAGACGGAGGAAACTCCTCGTCCCACCGCTGGCAGGCGCGCCAGGAATCTCCGGCGGGGGGCGCGGCGCAGGCCGGCGTCGGGGAACCGGACCGCGAAGGAATCCCCTCCGCGCGCCTCATCGCGGATGAGGCCGTGGGAAACGGGATCAGTCTGTTCGTGTGAAAGGACCTACTTGTCGGGAGGTTGTACCATGATGTCCGATGCAAGCATCAACGCCGTCGGTTCGTCCGCGACGAGTTCCGCCAGCAGTTCCAAGACAGCGACGAAGTCGCTCGGCAAAGACGATTTTCTCAAGATGCTTCTGGCGCAGCTCAAGAATCAGGATCCCCTGAAGCCGCTGGACGGGACGGAATTCGCCGTGCAGCTGGCGCAGTTTTCCAGCCTCGAGCAGCTCAACAACATGAACAGCGAACTGAAGAATCTCGGGGTCTACCAGATGACCCAGGGCAACGCGCAGGCCGTGAGCCTCATCGGCAAAGAGATAACGGCCCTGCAGAGCGGCAGCTTCCGCGTCGAGGACACATCGGCGAATCTTTCCTACCGTCTTTCCCAGGATGCAAGGAGGGTGACGGTCAAGATCTACGACCTCACCGGGAAGCTGGCCGATACGATCGAGTCGACCGACCAGAAGGCGGGTCTCCAGACGCTCCAGTGGAACGCGGGCCGCTTCGGCAAGGGCGACTATACCTACGAGGTGTCGGCCCTGGATGCGGCCGGCAACGCCGTGACCGCCGATACGATGATGACCGGCACGGTGACGGCGGTCCAGTTCAAGGACAAGACCGTCTACCTGACCGTGAACGGACAGGAGATCGCCTTCAACAACGTGGTCTCCGTCAGGGGAACGACGGCATCGCCGTAGGCGGACGGGAACCTTCACAAAACGATATCGCAGGAGGAGGAAAGAACCATGTCGAGTGCAATTTCCATCGGGACAACGGGCCTCACGGCCAGCTCAAAACAAATGGACGTCATCGGAAACAACCTTGCGAACTCCAACACGCTGGGTTTCAAGGCGGGCAACACCTATTTCGCCAGCATGCTGAACCAGAGCCTCACGGGCGGGTCGTCGGGCGCCATGCAGGTCGGCCAGGGCGTCGCCGTGGCCGCCGTCTCCACGCAGTTCGCCCAGGGGTCCTTTGAAACGACCGGCAACGCGACGGACCTCGCCATCGACGGCGACGGTTTCTTCATCCTGCGGGACGAGGAGGGTGCCGTCTATTATTCGAGGGCCGGGGCCTTCCATATCAACGAGGCAGGTTATCTCGTCGACCTGAACGACTACAAGGTGCAGGGGTATAACCTCTTCTCCAGCGACACCGACGAGATGTCGGATATCAGCCTGAAGAACGTCCAGTCCGCCCCCAGGGCCTCGACGGAGATCGCCTTCGGTCTCAATCTCAACGACAGCGATGTCGCAGGCGAGGTCTTCAATGCCTCGCAGTCGGTCTTCGACTCGAAAGGCGAGGTCCACTCCCTGACGTCCCGGTTCATGAAGACCGAGGCGAACGGCATGTGGGGACTCGACGTCCGCCTGGACGATGGCCTTTACAGCACCGGGCAGATCGCGAGCGGCTTCAAGTTCGACGAGAACGGAGCCCTGACCAAGATGTACACGGCCGACATCGGCACGCCGACGGTGACGACGGCGGGCGACGGCACGGCGACGGCGACGATCAACCACCTGGGGCAGATGTACAAGGACACCACGTCCCCGATCACGCTGACACGGGGGGCCAATGCGACGACATGGACGCTCACCGACAAGGGCGGTTACACGAACGCGATCGTCTATTCGGCCAGCGCGGACGCCGTGACGATTGACCTGGACGGCGTCGGCGGCGCCGATATCACGTTCAACCTGGCGGACACCTGGGCGCAGAACGACACGATCGCCTTCTCCATCAACCAGACGGAGATCGATACGACCAACATCACGCTCACCTTCGGCGCCCTGGCCAACGGGGCGACGATCGGCGACACGTCCTCCGGCTCGAACCAGATCCTCTGGAACCTCACGGACACCACCTCGAACCGCATCACCGGTTATGCCAGTTCCTCGGTGATCAAGTCCCTGAGCGACAACGGCTACTCATCGGGCGTGCTGAAGAGCCTTTCCATGAAGGACGACGGGATCATCAGCGGCTTCTTCACCAACGGGCAGACGGCGACGCTCGGGCAGATCATCCTCGCCGATTTTCCGAACCCTTCGGGCCTCCAGAAGGTCGGCAACTACTTCGGACAGACCGTCGCCTCCGGTGAGGCGATCAAGAACGAACCGGGCGCCGGCGGATTGGGCTCCATCATGTCCAACACCCTGGAGGTGTCCAACACGGACGTCGCCAAGGAATTCATCAACATGATCACGGCCCAGCGCGCCTACCAGGCCAGTTCCCGGGTCATCACCACGGCGGACCAGATGCTGACGGAACTCATGAACATCAAGCGATAACCTTCCGTCCCGCCGCCGACGCGCAGTATGCGCCGCGGCGGCGGGACCGGCTTTTCCGGAGATGACGGCAAGGGCCGGGTCCCGTCCCGATTCTTGCCGATTCCCGTCCGTCCGAGCCGCAAGGCCGGCCCCTTTTCCGTCAAAATCTTGACCATTTGTCAAAAGAACGGATATCGCCGGACGGCATCCTCCGGCCCGTGAAGCGGCGGAAGGCCGCAACCGCGGGCGGAGAGGCCCGCCCCGAACGCGCCGTTCTTCTGGTACGTTCTTTGCTCTTCTCCCGTGCAATTGTCTCCTGTGGGTCTCCCCGAGACGCGTTCATAAAGGTCTCTTGCATGGATTTCGCGACGATCATCGGCATCCTGGGCGGCTTCTCGCTGGTCTTCCTCGCCATCGCGTCCGGAGGCGGCCTCGGATGGTTCGTGGACCTTCCGTCCGCCATGATCGTCCTGGGAGGAACCTTCGGCGCCGTCCTCATCAATTACCCGATGTCGGATTTCCTGGGCGTGATCCGCGTCGCAAAGAACGTCTTCTTCCAGAGACGGCGGAAGACGGCGGAGATCACCAAGTTCATCGTCCAGATGTCGCGTGTGGCCAGACGGGAGGGGGTCTTTTCCCTCCAGAAGATGACCGGGAAGATGAAGGACCCTTTCTTCGACAAGGCCGTGGAACTGATGGTGGACGGAATCGAGCCCGTCGACATGCGGCGGATCATGGAAACCGAACTAGAAGCGATTTCGGACAGGCACCGGCTGGGGGCGGAGATCTTCACGACGATGGGACATTTCGCGCCGGCCATGGGGATGATGGGAACGCTGATCGGACTCGTGCAGATGATGATGCAGATGAACAACCCGAGCTCGATCGGTCCGGCCATGGCGGTGGCGCTGATCACGACCTTTTATGGCGTCCTCCTCGCGAACCTCGTATTCCTGCCGATTGCGGGAAAGCTGAAGAAGAGGAGCGCCGAGGAGCGGCTGGAGAAGCGTCTGATCATCGACGGAATCCTTTCCATCCAATCGGGTGACAACCCGCGCGTGGTGGAGCAGAAACTTCATTCCTTTGTGTCGCCCCATGAAAGAAAATCGGTTTTTCAGCATGAATAGGCTGCCCGAGCCGTCGGCCGGGAAGGCGCCCGTGGAGGCGTGGCAGGGCATCTATTGCTCCCTCGCGCTGATTCTGGCGGTGTTCTTCGTGATGCTGGTCTCCTTTTCGACGGCGGACGTGGACCGCGTCAGGGACTTTCAGGGGCAGTTCCACAAGGGGGGCGGCCCGGCGGCGGGAGGAGGGGACAGGGGAGACGGGCAGGGAAAAGGGCGGCCGGCTGTGCTGGATCGGAGCGATGCGGGCATGCCGTCCCTGGCGGACGCGGAAAAACACCTGCGGAAGATTCTCGCCGATTCCGGCGCCGGGCAGAAAATCGTCCTGGACCGCAGCCGCGGCGGACTTCGCGCCCGAATATCGAGCGATGTCCTTTTCGAAGCCGATTCCGCCGATCTCCGGCCGGATCTTCAGCCCTGCCTCCGCGAGATGGCGCAGGAGGTGCGGAAGGGCGGCTACGGACTGACCGTGGAGGGACACACGGACAATGCCCCGCCCCGGAACGGCGGCTTTTCGTCCAACTGGGAATTGTCTACGGCACGGGCCGTCCGTGTCGTCCGACTTTTCCTCGATGAGGAAGGGATCGAAGCCGGACGGTTGCAGGCGGTGGGATTTGCGCAGTATCGCCCCCCGGCGGACGGGACCGCCTCCGCAAGGACGGACAACGGGCGGATCGAACTGGTCTTTCTGCCCGCCGGAGAGGCGCGATGAGGAACGGGCCGGACGAGGAGGAGCAGGGCGCGGGGGGCCGGTGGATGCTGACCTTCAACGACCTGGTCACGCTCCTCCTGGCATTCTTCGTTCTGGTCCTTTCCATGTCCATGGTGGACCAGGGAAAACTCACGGAGGCGACGGCTGCGGCAAGGAACACCTTCGGGGGAGCGAAGGGCTCCCCGGCGGCGGGACCGCGCTTCGAGCCGTTCGCGCTGCCTACCCTGGATCGGGACATCGCACGGGAGAAGGCGAAGAAGAAAGGGTCGGCGGGCGCCGTGAACGGCCGGCTTCCCGGGGGACTCGACGATGAGCGGACGCGGATGATGGCGGCATTGAACGACCTGCAGGGCATCGGGACGAAGGTCCTGCCGGAGGGCCTTTCGATCTGCCTGGAGGAGCGGCTGCTGTTTTCGCCGGGTTCCGCGGAAATCCGCCGGAAGGACGATCCTTCCCTTGCCGCAGTGATCGCGGCCCTTCGCCGGTCGGATGTCCTCATCCGCGTGGAAGGACACGCCGGGGCCGCGGCGGAGGAGGACGGGGCGAGGGAGTTCGGATGGACGCTTTCCACGGCACGGGCGCTGAGCGGCGTGGAACTTCTCATCGGCGAAGGGGGGATTTCTCCGGAGCGGCTGTCTGCCGCTCCCTGCCTGGACCTCCGGCCGGCGATCCCGATGCCGGACGGGGGCGACCGCATTCGCCACCGGGGGATGGTGCTGGTTCTGACATTTCAGGAAAAGTGAAGTGAGGCGGGAATATGGCGAAGGAAGAATTGAAGGAAGAGGAGCAGCAGTCGCAGCAGCCGGAGACGAAGAAGAAGGGCAGTCTCGTGAAATGGATCATCATCGGCTTTGCAGCGCTCGTCGTCGTCGGCGCTCTGGCCGGCGGGGGGGCGTTCTTCTATTTCAAGATGACGGGAGACAGGAAAGCCGCCCCGGCGCAGCAGCCCGCCGCCGGGATCTTCTGGCCGATGGATCCCTTCATCGTGAACCTTGTCGACAACAACGGCGAGCGTTACCTGAAGGTGATCATGCAGCTGGAAGTCAGCGACCAGGCCGCCGTGGCCGAGCTGGACGTCTTCAAGCCGAAGCTGCGCGACAACATCCTCGACCTGCTGTCGGTGAAGTCCTACAAGGAACTGATCGACGTCGGGGGAAAGCAGCGGCTGCGGGACGAGATCGTTATGAGGCTCAACAGCTTCCTGACGAAGGGGAAGGTCGTGAAGGTGTACTTCACGGAATTCGTCATTCAATAACCGGCTGCTGAGCGCCGTCCCCGCTCGGGCGGGGCGTCCGCAGAATAGGTGTGCCATGTCTCAAATATTGTCCCAGGAAGAAGTCGATGCCCTGTTGCGGGGAATCGCGGGCGGAGAAGTCGACACGGCTCCGGAAGAGGTCGGCGAACTGTCGGACGTTGCCGTCTATGACCTCACGAGCCAGGACCGGATCATCCGCGGGCGGATGCCCACGCTCGAGATGACGAACGAGAAGTTCGCCAGGATTTTCCGGACGTCCCTGTCGGCGATGCTCAGGAAAGTCGTGAGCGTCACGGCGGTTTCGGTCGATATGATCAAGTTCGGGGAATTTCTCAAGACCCTTCCGGTTCCGACGAGCCTTCATATCTTCCGCATGGAGCCGCTGCGGGGAAGCGCGATCTTCGTCGTGGAGTCCAAGATCATCTTCACGCTGGTCGACATCCTCTTCGGCGGTTCGGGAAAGGAATTCTTCAAGATCGAAGGCCGGGAATTCACCGCCATCGAGAGCAACCTGATCCGCAAGGTCGTCATGACGGCCCTGGCGGATTTCGAAAAGGCGTGGAAGCCGCTGACGGAAATCAAGGTGGCGTACCAGCGTTCCGAGGTGAACCCGCAGTTCGCGCAGGTGGTGCCGCTCACGGACGTGGTCGTCGTCGTGAATTTCGAGCTGGAGGTCGAGTACAACACGGGCATCCTCTCGGTCTGTATCCCCTATTCGACCCTGGAACCGCTGAAGGAGAGGCTCCAGGCCGGTTTCCAGAGTGAGCAGCTCGAAATCGATCACGTCTGGACCGAAAAGTTCCGCACCAGCCTGAAGTCTTCGCAGATCGAGGTCCTGGCGGAGCTGGGGTGCGCAAGGATTCACGGCAAGGACCTCGTTTCGATGAAAAAAGGGGACATCATCCCCCTGGAGCAGTATGCGAGCGACGCGCTGAATGTGTACGTGCAGGGCGTTCTCAAGTTCAAGGGCGTTCCGGGAGTGTCCAAGGGGAATCAGGCAATTCAGATATCGCAGGTCATCACGGGCAAAGAGGTGGTGGAATATGGAGCAGAATGAAATTGACAACCTGATGAAGGATTTCCAGCCGCCCCCCGCCGACGCGGGAGCACCGCCGGTCAAGGAAGACATCGGGTGGGATGACGTCAAGGAAGAACTGAATCAGTCCAAGGGCGAGACGCCGAAGACGGAAGTGAGTGAAGTGGCCTTCGGGGAAATCAAGAAGGCGGAACCCGTCAAGGGGGCCGTCCTTGACCTGGATTTCATCCTGGATATTCCGCTGACACTGACGGCGGAACTCGGGAGAAACCGGATGCTGATCAGCGAACTGCTTCAGCTGGGGCAGGGGTCCGTCATCGAATTGAGCAAGCTCGCCGGCGAGCCCATGGACATCTTCGTCAATCAGCGCCTGATCGCCCGGGGCGAGGTCGTCGTGGTCAACGAAAAATTCGGCGTACGTCTCACCGACATCGTTTCGCCGACGGAGAGGATCAACCGTCTGCGCTGACGGGCCGGCCGGTCGCCGCAGAGGACCCGACGGGGCCGCAGAGCCCTGGCCACCCTACCGCTTCCCGCTGCGTCGCCGGATGCCGGACGGGCTTGCGCCCGACAGGGCGCACCGGCGGGCGCCGTCCCGCCGGGAAGCCGAGGGGGCAGGGTCTGCACGGCGCCCTGGCAGGACATTTTCGCGGATTTCAGAGGTACGTGGTGGCGTCATGGACAACCTGTCTCTCTTGACATCGCTCCTCAAGATGCTTGCCGCCCTGGCCATTGTCCTGGGCGTTCTTGTGGGATCCCTCTTCCTGTTTCGAAAGCTGCTGCGCGGCTCCCCGCTCTCCGCAGGTGCGCAGGAGGTCATCCGCGTCGTCTCGACCCGTCATCTGGGGCCGAAGAACATGATCGTGCTCGTCGACGTCCTGGGACAGGTCCTGATCGTGGGGGTGGGCCAGGCCCAGATGTCCCTGCTGGGGACCGTTTCCGACGCCGGCGCCCTGGAGAAGCTGCGCGGCGCGAGGCCGCCGGGCAGCGTTCCGGAAACCCTTCTTGCGCGGCTGGGCAGGATGCGCGACGCGGGCGGCGACGGAAAGGGGAGGGGCTGAGCGGATGAAAGGGAAGGTGTCGGGGGTGTGCGATTTCCTGGCGGGGGCGGGGGCGCGCCGGTTCCGCCGGCGTCCGGCCGTCCTGGGTGCCGCCCTGGCGGTCGTCGTCCTCTTTGCAGCGCTGTCCGCGTTCGCCCAGCCGCTGCAGATCCCCAATGTCAGCCTGAATATCGGCGGAACCGCGGACCAGCCCGGAAAAGTGGCCGTCGTCCTGCAGCTGCTGTTCGTCCTCACGATCCTTTCCCTGGCGCCCGCGATCCTCCTGATGCTGACGTCCTTCACCCGGATCGTCGTCGTTCTTTCCCTGCTGCGGCACGCCCTGGGGACCCAGCAGATGCCGCCCAACCAGATCCTGGTCGCGCTGTCGCTCTTCCTGACCTTCTTCGTGATGGCGCCCGTCTGGCAGCGCGTGAATGCGGAGGCGCTGCAGCCCTACTACGAGGAACAGCTTTCCGGCGAACAGGCGCTGGAGAAGGCCGCCCAACCGGTGAAGGAATTCATGCTCAAGCAGACCCGGGAGCGGGATCTCGCGCTTTTCGTCAAGGTGTCGAAGGAGAAGAAACCGGAGAAGGCGGACGATGTGTCCATGCTGGTCCTGACCCCCGCCTTCATCATCAGCGAGCTGAAGACGGCCTTCCAGATCGGCTTCATGATCTATCTGCCCTTCCTGATCATCGACATGGTGGTCTCGAGCGTCCTCCTGTCCATGGGCATGCTGATGCTCCCGCCGATCATGATGAGCCTGCCTTTCAAGCTTCTTCTCTTCGTCCTGGTCGACGGCTGGCATCTGATCGTCGGCTCGCTGATACAGAGCTTCCACCTGTCGTGAGGGGCGAGGCCGGACACTCCGCAACGGCCCGACGGCAAGCGGATTTTCAGGGAACATCTTCAAGAGGGAGGAACAGGCCTATGACGGCGGATCTTGTGGTTGGCATCATGGCGGAGGCGATCAAGGTGACCTTGCTGGTTTCGGCACCGGTGCTTCTGGTCGGCCTCGTCGTCGGCGTCGTGATCAGCCTTTTCCAGGCCGTCACGCAGGTCCAGGAAATGACGCTGGTCTTCGTGCCCAAGATCATCGCCGTCCTGGTGGCCCTGGTAGCGGCCCTTCCCTGGATGCTGAATCTGCTGGTCAGCTTCACGCAGAATCTGTACCTGAGCCTGCCCGGCTACATCGGATGAGGAGGGAGGCTGTTGAAAAGAACCCGTCTGCTGCGTCCTGAGTTTATCGAAGGGCCCTCATCCTTCGGCGCTCGACCCTTCGACGGGCTCAGGGCAGGCTGAGGGATCTGTCATGGTGAGCTTGTCGAACCATCGGGGGGCCTTGCATCCAGGTCCTTTTGAACAGCCTCTAGAAGAAGGATGACTTTCTGACCGTCGGACGCACGCGTCCGAGACTTCAAGGATCGCCGCGATGCAGATCCCCATGATCGGCAGCGAGACGCTGGAGACCTTCCTCCTCGTCTTCCTGAGAACCAGCGCCATCGTTGCGACGATGCCGATCCTGGGCGACAGGGTGGTGCCGGCCAGGGTGAAAGCGGGGTTTGCCCTCCTGCTCGCGGGACTGCTGTTCCCGGTCGTCCCGACCGGCGCGGAACCTCCCGAAGCCGGTCTCGTTCCGCTGGCGCTGCGGATGGCGTCCGAGGCGGTCATCGGCGTCGTCATCGGCTTTGCGGCCCAGGTGATCTTCGCAGGCGTCCAGTTGGCCGGAGAACTGATCGGGTTTCAAATGGGGTTCGCCATCGTCAACGTCATCGATCCCGTCACCAGCGCACAGGTCTCGATCATCTCGGAATTCCAGTATCTCGTGGCGCTGCTGCTCTTCCTGATCTTCAACGGCCACCATTCGTTCCTCGCGGCGATCGCGGAAAGCTTCCGTCTCCTGAATCCGCTTTCCCTGCATGCCTCCGGCAGCCTCATCGCGGCCATCCTCGATCTGTCCAAGGGGATCTTCGTGGTGGCGGCGAAGCTGAGTGCGCCGCTGGTGGCGGTCATGTTCTTCACCCAGATCGGGCTCGGCATCGTGGCGCGGACGGTCCCCCAGATCAACATCTTCATCGTCGGGTTTCCCCTCCAGATCGCGATCGGACTGCTGTTCCTCGGTCTGTGCATGCCCGTATTCGCCTTCGTGCTGGAGCGGATGTACGGCGGCCTCGACGGCCAGATCCGGATGCTGCTGCGATTGATGATCGGGGCGACGGGATCTTGAGATGTCGGGACGGTTTGTTGACGATTGCGCCATGAAAGCGACAGGACGAAAGGGACATGGCTGACCACGACCGGGACCAGGAAAAAACCGAACAAGCAACCCCGCGGCGGAAGGACGAGGCCCGTGAAAAGGGCCAGGTTGCCAGGAGCCAGGAGATCGTTTCCGTCGCCGTCTTGGGGGCCTGCCTCATCTACTTCTATTTCGCCTCCGGAGGCGCCGTCAAAAAAATGATGTCCCTCATGGTCAAGATCTTCCGTGAGGCGGCCCATCCGAATCTCGAAACCGGCGCGCTGGTGCCGATGTTCGTCGATCTGGCCATCGACGCGGCGGTCATCGTGCTGCCCTTCCTGCTGGCCGTCGCCGTGGCGGGCGCCGCGGCCAACCTCATGCAGGTGGGCTTTCTCTTCTCCTCGGAGGCGATGGCCCCGAAGTGGGACAAGATCGACCCGCTGCGCGGCTTCCAGCGCCTCTTTTCGATGAAGGCCTTCGTCGAACTTCTGAAGAACACGCTGAAAATCGCCATTGTCGGGCTCGTCGCCTATTTGACGGTGCGCGGGCAGGTTCAGGACCTGCCGACGCTGATGGACAAGGACGCCTGGCAGATCCTCGCCTATATCGGCCAGGTGTCGTTCCGCATCATGTTCACGACCTGCTGGGTCCTCGTCCTGCTCGCGATCCTCGATTACGGATACCAGCGCTGGGAATACGAAAAGGGCCTCAGGATGTCCCGCCAGGACATCAAGGAGGAATACAAGCACACGGAAGGCGACCCGCTGGTCAAGGCCCGCATCAGGCGCATGCAGCGGGAGGCGGCCCGCAAACGGATGATGGCGGCCGTTCCGAAAGCCACGGTCGTCATCACGAACCCGACGCATCTGGCGGTTGCGCTCGCCTATGATCAGGAGCGGATGATCGCGCCGACGGTCGTCGCCAAGGGCGCGGGCCACATCGCTGCGAAGATCAAGGAGGTCGCCCTCGCGCACGGCGTCCCGATCGTCGAGAACAAGCCCGTGGCACAACTATTGTATAAAATGGTGGACATCGATGCCAGCGTGCCGGAAAACCTGTACCGCGCCGTTGCCGAGATTTTGGCCTTCGTCTATCGGCTGCGGCAGGACCGGCGGTGGTAGAAGGGAGGGAAGACGATGGCGACCGCCGCGGCGATCGGAAAAAATCCTCTGGCGGAACTTGCCCAGAACAGCAGCGCCGTCATGGCGGCGGCGGTGGTCGGGATCCTCGCCGTCATGATCATCCCGCTGCCGGCGGTCCTCCTGGACATCCTGCTGTCGCTGAACATCACGATTTCGATCGTCATCCTTCTCCTGTCGATGTATGTCCTGAAGCCGCTCGATTTTTCGGTCTTCCCCTCGGTCCTCCTGACGGTGACGCTGCTGCGCCTCTCCCTGAACGTGGCGTCGACGCGGCTGATTCTCCTCCACGGCAACGAGGGAACGGCCGCCGCCGGACAGGTCATCAAGGCCTTCGGGACCTTCGTCGTCGGCGGCAACTACGTCGTCGGCTTCATCGTCTTTTCCGTCCTCGTCCTGATCAACTTCGTGGTCATTACGAAGGGCGCGACGCGCATCGCCGAGGTCGCCGCCCGCTTTACCCTCGATGCCATGCCCGGCAAGCAGATGAGCATCGACGCCGACCTGAATGCCGGACTCCTGTCGGACTCGGAGGCCCGCAGGCGGCGTCGGGAAATCGAGATGGAGGCCAATTTCTACGGCGCCATGGACGGCGCCAGCAAGTTCGTGAGAGGAGATGCGATCGCGGGCGTGATCATCGTGCTCGTGAATGTCATCGGCGGCCTCATCATCGGGATCGTCCAGCAGGGCATGCCGATGACGGACGCCGCGCGGAACTATACGCTGCTGACGGTCGGCGACGGTCTCGTGACGCAGGTGCCGGCGCTCATCGTCTCGACGGCCGCGGGCATGCTCGTCACCCGGAGCGCCGCCTCTTACGACTTCGGCGAAGAGATGAGGAGTCAGTTCTTCACGCAGCCGCGCGCGATCGGAACGGCGGCCGTGATGCTGTTCAGCTTCGCCCTGATCCCCGGGATGCCGAAGCTCTCGTTCCTCCTGGTCTCCGGCTGTGTCGGATGGACGGCCTACCGCCTGATGCGCCGCGGCGGCAAGACGAGGGAACCGGTCGAGGAGGCGCCCGTTCCCGTGCCGGCGGCGGAACCCGCCGAGCTCCTTTCGCCGCTCGACCTGCTGGGTGTGGAAGTCGGCTACGGACTCATCCCTCTGGTGGACACCGCCCAGGGTGGGGAACTCCTCCAGCGGATCAAGTCGCTCCGGAAGCAGATCGGCCTCGAAATGGGCTTCATCATTCCGGCGATCCACATCCGGGACAATCTGAACCTGAAGCCCAACGAATACACGGTCCTCATGAAGGGCATCGAAGTCGCCCGGGGCGAACTCATGACGGGGCATTCCCTGGCGATCACCTCCGACGACCGGCTCGGGAAAATCAAGGGGATCGAGACGAAGGAGCCGGCGTTCGGCCTTCCGGCGGTATGGATCCCCGAGCGGGACAAGGAGATGGCGCAGGCCAAGGGCTATGTGGTCGTCGATCCCGCCACCGTGATCACGACCCACCTCACGGAGGTCGTGAAGACCCACGCGGACGAGATACTGGGGCGGCAGGAAGTCCAGGCGCTTCTGGACAACCTCTCCGCAGCCTATCCGAAACTCGTCGAGGAACTGGTGCCCAAAGCGGTGCCGATCGGGGTCCTGCAGAAGGTCCTCCAGCGGCTTCTGCGGGAGCGCGTCTCGATCCGGGACCTGTCCAGCATCGTCGAAACGCTGGCGGACTATGTCACCATGACGAAGAATGTGGATATCCTCACGGGGTACGTGCGCCAGAATCTCTCGAGGACGATCACGCGGCAGTACCAGGACGCCGGCGGAAACATCAACGTCATCATGGTGTCCCCCGAAATCGAAGAGACGCTTTCCGGATCGATCCAGCACATGGAATACGAATCCTTCGCCACGCCCGACCCGAACATGGTCAAACGCCTGGTGGCGGGCCTGCAGAAGTTCATCAGCGTCTTCACCGCGAAGGGCCTGCAGCCGGTTCTGCTGTGCTCCCCCAACGTCCGCATTCACCTGCGGAAGATTCTGGAAAAATTCTTCCCGAACCTTGTCGTGATATCGCACAACGAAGTGACCCGGGAGGCGCTCATCAAGTCTCTCGGCGTGGTGGAGATCTGACATGCAAATCAAGCGGTACGAGGCGGCGACTCTTCAGGAAGCCATGATGAAGGTCAAGAACGATCTGGGACCGGAGGCCGTGGTCCTGTCGACGAACCGGAGCGGGAGGGGAAAGAATGCGGTCTTCGAGCTTACGGCGGCCAGGGACCGCGGCGCCTTGCCGCCCGCCGGCGGGAAACCGCGGATGCCCGGGGCGAAAGGGGTGCTTCCGGAAACGATCGTGGAAACGCCTGACCGCCATGACGGGCTCGCCGGGATCCGTCAGGACCTCGCCGAGATGAAGAGCCTCCTCGCCGGGTTTCAGGATTCGCGGCTCCTCCATGAGGAATTCGCGGAACTGAAGGACACGCTGGAGGACCTTCTGTCCACCGCAGGATACCGCCTGGACGGCCGGTCGGACGGACCGTGGCAGAAGATTTACCGGCGATTGATCGCAGGCGGACTCTCACGCCCGAAGGCGTGGAAGATTCTCCAGGCGGCCCGCCAGGAGACGGGCGGGCGGGTGGAGCATCTCGAGGGCGGGATCTCCGCCGCGGCGTCCATCGTGAAGCGGGCGATCCGGATCCCCGGTGCGCAGGACCGAATGGCGAGGGTGCAGGTTCTTGTGGGTCCCACCGGCGTGGGAAAGACAACGACGGTCGCGAAACTGGCGGCCTACTACGCCCTGCAGAAGAGAAAGAAGGTGGCCCTGGTGACGATGGACACCTACCGGATTGCCGCCGCGGACCAGCTGAAGATCTATGCGGACATCATGGGCCTTCCCATGGCGGTCGCTTCCGAGAAAACCGCCCTGAAGAAGGCGCTGGGCCGCTTCGAGGATTTCGACCTCCTCCTCGTGGACACCCCCGGGAAGAACCGGTCGGACATGGCGTATATGGAGAAGCTGCAGGATTCACTGAAAGGGGAGGAGGCGCCGGAAAAGCACCTGCTGCTGAGCCTCACGTCGAGCCGGGAGGCCTCCCTGGACGCCGCGTCGCGATTCGGGCGGTTCTCCTATGATTCCCTGATCCTCACGAAGGCTGACGAATGCTGCAATTTCGGCCCCCTGTTCGATGTGATCGAGACGGTGGAGAAGCCGGTTTCCTTCGTGACGAACGGCCAGGCCGTTCCCCAGGACATCGAAAAGGCCGATCCGGAAAAGCTGGCGGGTCTGATCGTGCGGGGAAGGGTCCACTGAGGGTCGGCGGGCGGAAAACGTTGACAGTCGGGAGATGAGGTGTGCAATGGATCAGGCCGAGGCCCTGCGGGAAATGACAAGAGAGGCGGACATGCTGCGCAGGGGAGGGCCGGCGCCAGACGGCGGGCGGGGCGCGGTCCGTTGCGCCGCCTCCTCCGTGCGGGTGGTTGCCGTGACCAGCGGAAAAGGCGGTGTGGGCAAGACGAACATCAGCGCGAATCTCGCCTACTTCCTTACAAGGAAGAAGCGGAAGACCCTCATCCTGGATGCCGACCTCGGCCTGGCGAACATCGACGTGATCCTCGGGCTCACGCCGCGGTACAACCTCCACCACGTCTTGAGCGGAGAGAGGCGCCTGTCCGAGGCGATGATCCAGGGACCGGGAGGCATCCGCATCCTGCCGTCGTCCTCCGGCATTCAGGAGATGTCCGAATTGTCGCAAGGGCAGAAGCTGCTGCTTCTCGACGAACTGGACTCGCTCGAGCAGGAGCTCGACTTCATGCTGATCGATACGGGTGCGGGAATTTCGGGGAACGTCATGTATTTCAACATGGCCGCAGGGGAGATCATCGTCGTCACGTCGCCGGAGCCCACGGCCATGACGGACGCCTACGCGCTCATCAAGATCCTCTATCAGCGGCATGCGAAGAAGCGCTTCCTCCTCCTGGTCAACATGGTCCGTTCGGCGGCGGAAGGCCGCGAGGTCTTCCAGCGCCTGAGCCATGCGGTGGGATATTTCCTCAACCTGCAGATCTCCCCCCTTGGCCACATCGTGCAGGACGAGCACATCACGGAAGCCGTGAAGCGGCAGCAGATCTTTGCCGAACGGTACCCGGAGTCGCCGGCCGCCGTCTGTCTGCGGGCAGTGGCGGACCGCCTCTGCCGCGAGAAGCCCCCGGAGGGGGATACGGGCGGGCTCCGCTTCCTTTCAAGAAAAACACGCGAACAGTGAGAGTCTCTGAATGGACAAGGCAACGCGAGATCAACTGATCCTGAAATACGCGCCTCTCGTAAAGTATACGGTCGGCCGGATCACGGCAAAACTGCCCATCCCTCCGGCGGACCGCGAGGACCTAGTCCATGTCGGAATCATCGGACTGATCTCCGCGCTCGAGAAATTCGACCCGTCGCGCAACGTTCAGTTCGAGACGTACGCCCGTTTCCGCATCCGCGGGGCCGTGCTCGACGAGCTGCGCGCGCGCGATTGGGTGCCGCGGTCCGTCCGGAACAAGGACGATCGGATCGAAGAGGCGTTTACGCGGCTGCGGAAAGACCTGGGGAGGCCGCCCGGGGACGGGGAGGTCGCGGATTGTCTCGGCGTGTCCGTGGAGGAGTACTACAAGATGCTCGACGAAGCGAAATTCGTCACCATCGTGAGCGCCGAAGATCTTCCACCCGATTTTCTGGAGCACTTCAGCCGGCAGGACGTCATGGAGGAAGTCGATCGCGGAAACCCGCTGCAGCTCCTGGCGAACGGTGAGCTCCGGGAGCGCCTGAAGGAGGCCATTGACGATCTGCCGGACAAGGAAAGGCTGGTGCTCTCCCTGTATTATTACGAAGAGCTGACCATGAAGGAAATCGGAAAGGTCCTGAAGCTGACGGAGTCCCGCGTCTGCCAGCTGCACTCCCAGGCCACGCTTCGCCTGCGGGGGGCCGTGAAGGACCTGCGCTGAAAACCCCGCCGGACGCCGTCCGCGGCGGTGTCCCAAGGGGCGTCGGATGAACGGTCGGGCGCGCCGTCGCCCTGCCGGAACGGAACATCCTATGCCGGAAAAAGTTGCCGTCGACATCCTGGACATCGACGTACCGCCTTCCCTGCCGGACGAGGAAAGACCGCCGGAACCGGAAGCGACGCCGGAAAGCGGAACGTGGCAGAAGGGCAGGCTCCTCGCCGCCGGTTTGATCACCCTGCTGGTCTTCTCGGCCGGTGGATACGTCCTCTGGACCCATCTCGCCGTCCCGACACCCGCGATCGAGGCGCCGACGGGTCCCGGACCCGCGGCGGCAACGGGAACGGGCGTCCCGGCGGCCTCCGTGCCGGTCCGGGCAACGGAGATGGAGGGGTTCGTCGTCGACATGCAGGACGAGAAGGGGAATCCCCGCGTCGTCCTTTGCGGCATCGCACTGGATGTGGAGGGGCGGCAGGCATCGGTGCCGGACCGGGACGCCCAGTTTCGCCGCATCATTTACGAGGCGCTCCGCGGCCGGAAGGTCGAGAGCCTGATGACGTCGGCGGGGAGGAACGCCGTGAAGGAGGAGATCCGGGAACTGCTGGCGAAGGCGACGGGTGCCGCCGAGATCCGGGATGTATATTTTACGAAATTTGTTGTAGTGTGACAGGCTGTTGAAAAACGCCCGCCCGCTGCGTTTCCCTCATCCTTCACCCTGCGACGTACCCTCCGGTACGCCTCAGGGCGCAGGATTTCGGGGGCCTTGCATCCGGGCATTTTTGAACAGCCTGCAAAACCATACAAAATTCCAACCCGAAGGATGAATGAAACTTGAAAGACGTCGAACGGATTCGCGAGGAATTGAAAACGGATTTCACGGCGACGATCGCGGAGGAGCTGATTCCCGGCATCCTCCACAATCTGGCCAATCCGCTCAACGGCATCATGGGCCGGACAAGGCTGCTTCAGAAGCGGATGGGCGATCACGCCCGCCGCGTGGCGGCGCAGCCGCCCCCCGCCGCGGAAGACCTCGCGGAGGGATTTCAAAAAGCGGTCCGCGACGTCGATGCGATTGCACGGGAATCGGACCGGCTGTTCCATCTGTTCCGCAGCATCTCCGGCAAGTTCTACGCCATCTCATCGTCGGGCAGTGAACCGATCCATCTGTCGCGACTGATCGAGGAGGAAATGCAGTTTGCCGACTTCTATCTCGACTTCAAGCACGAGGTGACCAAGCGAATCCGCCTGACGAGGGACCTGCCCGAGGTGAACGGTCGCGTGTCCGACTATTCGCTGTTCCTGACGGCGCTGCTTCGTTACGTGATGGATTCCCTGGAGGGGAAACCCATCAGGGAGTTCACCATTTCGACGGCGCACGAAGACGGTCATGTCGTCCTTTCCGCAGAACACAGCGGCGGTGTTCTGTCCGAGGAGAAGGCGCGAATGCTGCTCGATCGTCTCGAGGACCCGTCGGAAACGGCGGCGGACCTCGGCCCCGAGAAGCGGCTGTTCCAGGCGCTGGTGATTGCGAAGAGCTGCGGTGCCACGATTGACCTGCACGCCCGTGCCGGACGGGACAGGATCTCGCTGAAAATACCCTGCGCCGCCGGAGGTTGACGGATCGTCGGCGGAACTTCCTGCGCTCCTTTAGAAAGACGCCGGAAAGGTCCGCGGCCTCCCGGGGATGGGTGGACAAGAAGGCGGAAAACGGGTGTTCTCCGGCAGCCTGCTCAAGATTTGCCGTCGGTCTGTCGATACTGAAGAAAGGGAGGAGGCATTTTCCTCGCAATACCCCAGCGGTCCAGAGGGAGGTGAAGGACACCATGGTACGGGCGGTAGACATGCAGCAGGTCCTGCTTCAATCCCATACCTCCGAGAAGGTGCAGCAGACCCTGCAGCAGCATCCCGACAGGCAGCAGCGGTATTTCGAACTTCACCTGCAGGAAGAAAAAAAGCTTCTCAAGGAGAAAGTACAGGATCCTGAAGAGGTGGAGCGGGCGATCATCCACGAGCGTGAAGAGCGGGACGGCCGTCGCGATGCCCAGGAAGACAACCCCGGGGAGCAACAGGAAACCGACCGGCCTGCCGCGGTTGAAGAGGGCGAAGAAGGCCACCACATCAACATTCGGATTTGAGATGGACATTCAGATATTGTCAGGAATTCAGATTGTTGCCGATATCGTGCTGTGCGCGGCCATCATCGTCCTGCTGCGCCGGTCGACGGCGGCCGTGAAGGAGCGCGGCGGCGGCGTCGAGCAGAACCTGAAGCAGTTGCGCGATATGCTGAACGAATCCCAACAGGCGGCGTCCCGCTTCCTGGAGAGCGTTGAGGAGAGCCGCCGGTCGTTGAAGGGACTCTTCTTTCAGCTCGAGGAAAAGGAAAGAAAGCTGAAGGAACTCCTTCAGACGGGGGCATCCGACTCGGGACCCGGCGGTCCTGCTGCAAGGACGGCCGGCGAGCCGGCGGCGATGTCTTCGGACCGCTACGGTGAAGTGATAGCCCTCCACAGGAGGGGGTTGAGCGGAAGCGATATCGCCCGTCAGTCCGGGATACCGGAAGGGGAGATCAGCCTGATCCTCGATCTGGAACGCGCCAGAGGCGACAGCCTGGCAAGAGATCAGAAGGTCGCCGGATCGTAGGGGGCCGCCGGCCGGCTGGCCCGGGATCGGCTGAACCCCGTAGGGGGCCGCGTGCCGGAACGGGGGCCCGGCATGTTCCGGTCCGCTTGCCCCGACCCTGCCGAAGGGCAGGGGACGGGAAAACGACGGCGCTGCCCGCCCACGTCTTCCGAAACGGCCGAGGATGAGAGAACCGATGTCCGTCCGGAATATCACCGGGATCGCCCCGCCGTTGCCTCAGAATCCCTCTCCCGTTGCCGCTCTTGCCCCTTCCCCGGCCGGCCTCGTCGTCGGCGACACCCTGGAAGCCCTCGTCACCGGCATCCTCGACCCCCGGCGCGTGCTCCTCGATGTCAAGGGAAGCGGCGTGGTGGCGGAATCCTCGGTGGCCCTGCACGCCGGCGACCGCCTGACCGTGCGTGTGGAAGAAGTGGAACCGAAGATCCTTCTGCAGGTCCTGAGAACGGAGACGTCCGATGTGGAGAAGGTCGGCGGCCACCTTCGTCTGCAGCGCTCCCAGCCGCAATCGCTGGCGCAGCTCTTCGGATTGCTTCCGGAGGCGCTGCGTGCCGAAAACCTGCCCCTTCTGCAACAGCCATCGACGAGAAAACTGATCGGCGACGTCCTTCGGATCATCGGCAACCTCGTGGTGACGCAGGGGACCCTGAAAGACCCGCTCTTCGTCAGGAACTATCCGGGTCAACTGGGGCTGCTGCTGGAATCGGGGCTGCTGAAGGGCCTGCAGGGCGGCGGAAAAGACGCGAGAACGGGTGCGGCTCCCGGGCCGGGAGAGAATCTGAAGGGCCTTTTGCTCAGGCTCTCCGAGGAACTGCGGTTGCAAGTCGCGGCACAGACGGCGGACCGGCCGGCCGCGGATCCGGCCGCAAGGGTTCTCTCCTTCCTGGAGGCCTCGGTGAAGTCGATCGAGACGCAGCAGGTAATGAATGCAGCCAGCCTGCAGTCCGATGCGACCTGCTTTCTGCAGATCCCTTTTCAGGCCGCGGACGGGATCCGCATACAGGACGTCTACATCCAGGTCGATCGCGAGGCCGGGAGGCAAGGAAGGGGAGAGGAAAAGAGCCGGCTTGTGTTCATGCTGAATCTCGATGCCGTGGGTGAGATGATGATCGATGCGAAATTCGCCGGCCGGGCACTGGAATGCCGGATCAAGTGCGTCGGAGAGGCCGTCCGGGAATTCGTCGCCGCGCGGATCGGCGCTCTCGAACAGGGGCTTGCCCGGGCGGGATACGAGGTGCGGCTCCTCGACTGCGTCGCCAGGCCGGATCTGACCGAAGACCGGATGGAATTCCTGGGTTCCCTGTCCCTGTACCGCCGGGATTCCGTCAATCTTTTCGCGTGAGAGGGAGGCGAGCCGCTTTGGCGAAGGATCTCGGGGGACGTGAGGAGGATCGAAGAAGAGGCGCGCCGCAGCTGATCGCCGCCGCCCTGAAATACGACGCTTCAAAGGACGAGGCACCGGTCCTTGCGGCCAAAGGGCGGGGCATCGTGGCCGAAAAGATCCTGGAGATCGCCCGCCGGCACGGCATTCCCGTCACGAGCGATCCCGCTCTCGTGCAGATCCTGGCGAAGCTCGATCTGGACGAGCAGATTCCGGTGGAACTGTACCGGGCCGCCGCCGAGATCCTCGCCTTCGTGTACTCGCTCAACGCCGCCTGGAGAGAACGGAAGGGCGCCTGAAGGAAAACACCCGGAAAAAAATGCCGCGCCTCCTTCCCCACCGGGTCGGGACACCGGCGGGAAGAGGTCCCGCCCCCTCGGGCCGCCGGGATTCTCCGGGACAAGACTGAATCATATTCGATAGATGCATTCACGATGCCGAAAGGGACGGTCTGCAGGAAACGGATCGTCCCCGGTGGCATGCCTGTTGCAACCATGGTCCGCAAAAGCCGGGAGGCGGATGCTTCATGAATTACACGATTCAGGATCTGGCAAATCTCAGCAACGAAAAGATTCGTCAACTGGATTCCATCGCCCACAACCTGGCCAATGCGGCGACGCCGGGATTCAAGGCCCAGTATCTCCATATCCGGGCCGCCGAGCCGTCGCGCTTCGCCGATGTCCTGCAGAACATCGATCATTCGCAGGGTGCCCTCGAACACACGGGCAATGCCCTGGATGTGGCCCTGCAGGGCGAGGGATTCTTTGCGGTCCAGACCGGCGACGGTGTGGCCTACACCCGCAGAGGCAATTTCCTCCTGAACGCAAAGCAGGAACTCGTGACCGACGGGGGGATGGCCGTACTGGGAGAAGGGGGACGCATCACCGCCCGCGGCGCCGACGTGCGCATCGACGGCACGGGGAGCGTCATCGTGGACGGCTCCGCCGGCGACAAGCTCAAGATCGTGCGCTTTGCAAAACCCTCGGCTTTGAAAAAACGCGGTGACGGACTCTTCGTCGATCCGGGGGAAGCCGCCCCCAAGAAGGCGGAGGAGACGAGGATCGCCCCCGGCCACCTCGAGCGCTCCAACATCCCTGTGGTGGAACAGATGGTGGCCATGATCGAAGTCCAGAGGACATTCGAGACCTACACGAAACTCATTCAGAACCTGTCGGACCTGGACCGCCTTTCCACGAACAGAGTCGGAAAGCTTGTATAAGGGGAGGGGGAAGAAAAAGATATGATTCGATCTTTGTATACAGCGGCGACCGGCATGGTCGCCCAGCAGCTGGACCAGGATGTCGTCGCCAACAACCTCGCCAATGTCAACACCCCGGGCTTCAAGAAGTCGCGGGCGGATTTTCAGGATCTCATGTACCAGATCACGTCGAAGTCCGGCGCGGAGACATCGGGAGGAAACCAGCTGCCGGCCGGGATCGAGATCGGCATGGGCGTCAAGCCCGTCGCGACGCAGAAGATCTTCACCCAGGGGGATTACCAGCAGACGGGCAATACCTTCGACTGGGCGATCGAGGGAGACGGCTTTTTCCAGTTCGACGACAACGGCAAGACGCTCTATTCGCGGGCCGGAAACCTGAAAGTCAACAAGGACGGGGCGATCTGCAACGCCGAGGGGCTGAAGCTGGTTCCGAACATCACCGTGCCCGCCAACGCCACGGTCTTCACGATCGACAGCGGCGGGACCTGGTCGGCCACCGACAATGCCGGCAATCCCCTGGCGACGGGGCGGATCGAACTTGCGAGGTTCATGAATCCGGCGGGCCTCACCAGCATGGGGCGGAATCTCTACGACAAGACCCAGGCCTCCGGGGAGCCGGTCCTGGCCAATCCCAGCGTGGACGGCATGGGCACGATTACGCAGCGCTATCTGGAGATGTCCAACGTGAGCGTCATCGAGGAAATGGTGAAGATGATCGTCGGGCAGCGCGCCTACGAGATCAACTCGAAGGCGATCCAATCGGCCGACGCCATGCTGCAAATGATCAATAACCTCAAGAGGTAATCGACATGAGGCGAGGAAGTTTCCGATGTTGCATCGCCCTGGCAATGGTGCTGACCGTGGCGGCGACGGCGTTCTCCGCGGCGCCCGCCTCCTACAGGGTGGACACGGAGCGCCTCCGGGCCATGGTCAGCGAGCACATCGATGCGAACATGCCCTGGGCGCCCGGCTGCGCGCGGTTCGAGATCACGGGAAGGCTGGACGACGTCGTGCTGCCGTCGGAAAAATTTTCCTATTCGATCCAGGGCCGGGATGACGACCGGTTCCTGGGCGACAGCACGTACATGGTGAAATTTTCTGTCAACGGCCTGCCGGTGCGGCAGAAGCACGTCACCGCGCGGATCGAGGTCCTGATGGATATCGTCGTGGCGAAACGCGCCTTGGGCCGCAACGAGGTTCTCTCGGCCGAGGATGTGGCCGTCGCAAAGAAGTGGATGCGCGGGACGCCCTATCAGGTTTTCACGGACCCCGCCGATGTGGTCGGGAAGAAACTCTGCGCCGATCTCTGGCAGAACATGGAGATCCGGCGTTCCATGGTGAGGGACGTCCCCGTCGTGAAGAAGGGGAAGCTGGTACGGATCGTGCTTGAAAACAGGTTCATGAATGTCCACACGATCGGCCTGACCGAGGAGGACGGGGTGAACGGCCAGATGATCCGCGTCCAGAACGTCTCTTCGAAGAAAGTGGTTTACGCCCGTGTGGAAAGCGCATCGGTCGTGCGCGTGGGGTTCTGAGGGGAAGCACATGAGAAGAGCGGGATTCCTGGGAGCTTTTTGCGCGGTTCTGGCGATCGGTTGCACCCCCCAGGCGGAGATGCTGAAGGCGAAGCCTCTTGCGCCGACGCCCCAGATCGTTCGGCCGCAGCCTCAGGCGGGCTCGATCTGGGCCGGTGAGAATGCGAGGAATTCGCTCTTCGCCGACGCCAAGGCACGGTACGTCAACGACATCGTGACGATCATCATCGAGGAGGACGCCGAAGGCGGGAACTCCGCCAGCACGAACACCGCCCGGAACACCTCGACCACGACAGGCATATCGGCCCTGCTGGGCCTGGACCAGTCGATCCTGGAGCGAAACCCCAATATGGGGGGCAAGATCAGCGTCGGAGGATCTTCGACGAACTCCCTCAAGGGAACGGGCGACACGAGCCGGGGCGGGAAACTCGATGCACGCCTGTCCGCCCGTGTCGTGAGCGTCATGGAAAACGGGAACCTCCTGATCGAGGGGAAGCGGCAATTGACGGTCAATGCCGAAGACCAGTACCTCGTCATCACGGGGGTCATCCGGCCGGAGGACATTACCACGGAAAACACGATCACATCGCGCTACATCGCCGACGCCAGGATCATCTACACCGGTGAAGGGGTGATCAACGACAAGATGCGGCCCGGCTGGCTGACGAGGATAGTGGATTGGGTATGGCCTTTCTAGCCGGACTGTTGAAAGACGCCCCTCTGCGGCCCTTCGACAGGCTCAGGGCAGGCTGACTGAACGAACGGTCATGGTGAGTCGAGCCATCGGAGCCTTGCAGCCAGGCATTTTCGAACAGTCCTAGGAAAAGTGAGTTATGGATCAAATGCGGCTGGAAACGGTGAAATCATGAAGATCAAGATCGGACTTTCTCTTCTCCTGTCGGTTGTATTCCTGATCGGCACGGGCGCCGAGGCGGCGAGGATCAAGGACATTGCCGAAATCGGCGGTGTCCGCGACAACCAGCTGATCGGATACGGGCTCGTCGTCGGGCTGGCCGGGACGGGGGACGACGTCAAGAACGGCTTCACCAAGGAGACGCTGGCCAACCTGCTGAGCCGGCAGGGGCTGTCGACGAAGGACAAGACGCTCAAGGCCGACAACGTCGCGGCGGCGATGGTCACTGCGAATCTGCCGCCCTTTGCCAGGATCGGGACGAGGATCGACGTGAGCGTTTCCTCCATCGGCGACGCCAAGAGCCTCCAGGGCGGCACCTTGCTGATGACGCCACTTCGGGGAGCGGACGGAGAGATCTACGCCGTGGCGCAGGGGCCGCTGACGCTCGGGGGATTCTCGGCCGGCGGCGCCGGGGGCAGCGTGACGAAGAACCACACGAGCGTGGGATTCATCGCCAACGGGGCGTTTGTCGAGCGCGAGCTCAAGCATGAACTGGACAGAAGCAGGACCTTCACCCTGAACCTCCATACGCCGGATTTCACGACGGCCAAGCACCTGACGGAAGTCGTCGCGCGGAGCAATCCCTATGTGGATGCCAGGCAGGTCGATTCGCGGACCGTGGCGCTGAAACTCAAGCCCGCCTTTTCGGGGACGATGATCGATCTGATCCCGCAGATCGAAAGCCTCGATATCCCGGTCGATTCCACGGCCGTCGTCGTCATGAACGAAAAGACGGGCACGGTGGTCATGGGCGAGAACGTGCGCATTTCGACGGTGGCGATCGCCCACGGGAATCTCAGCATCCAGATCAAGGAGGAGCAGAAGGTATCCCAACCTCTGCCCTTCGCGCCGACGCCGCCGGCCGGCAGCGCACCGGTGACGGCCGACAAGAGCGGCACCATCGTCGCGCCGGGCGGTCAGACCGTGGTCACCACGGACAGGACGGTGGGGGTGGGGGAGGAGCAGAAGCAACTGATGGTCGTCCCACAGGGGGTGACCATCCAGGACGTCGTCAAGGCCCTCAACGCCATCGGGGTGACGCCGCGCGATCTCGTCACGATCCTGCAGACCATCAAGGCGGCCGGCGCCCTTCAGGCGGATCTGAGGCTGATCTGACGAGGGGCTGGAAAAGAGAATGAACGAAACGGGCAACGTGGCGGCATCGGCACTCCCCGCAACAGCGGAAAGTGCCGGCAAGGGGTCCGTCAGATCCGAGGAAGACCTCAGGAAAGAGCGGCAGTTGAAGAAGGCTTGCAGGGATTTCGAAGCCGTTCTCACCTATACCATGCTCAAGAGCATGCGGCGGACCGTTCCCGCCGGCGGGGCGACAGGGCAGGTTACGGGAAAGGATACGTACGAAATGCTGATGGACCAGAAGATCTCCGAGGAGGCGGCAAACCGGGGGAACGGCATCGGCCTCCAGAAGATCCTCTTCGAACAGCTGAACCAGCGGCCGCGAAAGTGACGGTCGGGAAAAATAAAGTTAAAGTATTTGTCCAAACTTGCCGATAGGTGTGTTAAGATCACGCGCCAGGAGACGGAGACATGAAGGTAACGGATGTCAAGGATATGGCGGCCCAGATGGTCCAGCAGTATCAGCGGGCTGACGGGGTGCGCCAGGAAGCCGAAAAACAGGTGAACGGTTTCAAGTCTCCCGAAGAGAGAGTCGATCTTTCCGCCAAGGCAAGGGATATCCAGCAGCTCAAGGACGCGGTATCCGATCTCCCGGAGATTCGTGAAGAGAAGGTGAAGGAACTCCAGGAGCGGATCGAAAAAGGCGCCTACGATGTGAGCGGGGAGAAGATTGCCGAGAAGATGGTGGGAGAGTCGCTCATCGACCTTTTTGCCTGAGTTCCCCATCCTCCCTCCTCTTTTCCCGTGCCGGACCAGGATCGTCGGCTGGACGCGAAAGCATCGCAGGCTTTCGGATCCGCGGGCCTCGCGCTTCCGAGGTTCGCGAGGGAAGGGCCATGACACAGGAAGAACTCCGCCTGAAACAGGATCTGGTAATCTCCCGCAATCCCGATGATCTGTGCCGGTCGCTTCTGGACGCCCTCGCAAAGGAAACGGACCTGTGGCGGGAACTTCGCGGGGTCATGGCGGATGAGCGGGAGACGATCAAGCGACCTGCGTCTCTCGAGGCGCTGCACGATCTCAATGCGCGGAAGGAGACCGCCATCTGGAAGCTGAAGATGATGGAAACGGTCCGCGCAGGGTATGTCAGGAAGATCGGCAGGGCGCTGGGGATTCCAGAAAATGAAGTCAACATGACGTCCCTTGCGGGCGCCATCGAAGGCGACATCCGCAATGAATTCCACTCCTTCCAGCAGAATCTGAAAGCGCTGCTTCGGGAGATCCACGAGCTGAACAGGGGCAACCAGGACCTTCTGGATGTCTCCGTTTCCCTTCTCCGGGGCACGATCGATTTCATCCAGGAACTGGCGACAAGGAATCCCGTCTATCAGAACAGCGGCCGCCTGGCGCGCGCCGGCTGCAACGGCCGGATCGTCCGGGCGCAGGGGTGATGAAATGTCGGACATCAGCAGGGTCTTCAATACGGCGAAAGAGACGCTTCTCAGCAATCTGACCGCCATCAACATCACGAGCTCCAATATCGCCAACGTCAACACGGCGGGCTATTCACGCCTGAGGCCCGTCTTCGGATCCATCCGGCAGGCCGCCGCAGGGGTCGACTCGATCCAGGTGGGCGTCAGGATCACGAATGTCGAGCGGATCTACGACCGGTACCTGGAGGAGCAACTCGTCCGGCAGCAGGAGGAAGTGGGCTACAACGACATCCGCGAGGGGCTCCTGGGCAGGGTGGAAGAGATATTCAACGAGAGTTCCGCTCAAGGCCTGAATGACCTCATGAACCAATTCTGGGGCGCCTGGTCGGATCTGTCCGCCAATCCCTCCGACAAGGGGGTGCGGGACGTCCTCGCCTCGGCCGCAGGCAGCCTGGCTTCGGCCTTTCGCCAGTATTCCTCGGCCCTGAAGTCGCTGCAGACGGACGCCAACGAAGGCGTCGCCGATCAGGTTTCACAGTTGAATTCGTACCTTACGGACATGGCGGTATTGAACCAGCAGATCGTGCAGAGCGAGACCGGCGGGATGTCCGCGGACAACCTCAAGGATCAGAGGGCGGAGCTGCTGAAGACCATCGGCGCCCTCGCCGACATCCAGTATTTCGAGGGGGCGGACGGCGGCGTCAACATCTTCCTCGCGAACGGGACGGCCCTCGTGCAGGGTGCCACGACCTTCCCGCTCATGGTGAAGGACGATCCGGCCAACGGCAATCTCTACAGCGTCGTTGCCGCCAGCGAGCCCGATTTCTCCCTCAACGGCGCCATCAACGGGGGAAAGATCGGGGGATTCCTCCAGATCAGAGACGTCAAGATTCCGGAGTACGTGCAGAAGCTCGATGCCGTGGCCGCCACGGTGATCTCGGCGGTCAACGGCGCGCACCAGAGCGGATACGACGTCAACGGCGACCCCGGTGTCCCTTTCTTCCTGCCGGCGACGACGGCAGAGGGCATGACGCTGAATCCCGCAATCGAGGCCGATTCCGGAAAGATCGCCGCATCGGCGACGGTCAACGGAGACGGCGATCAGGCCAGAAAGATCTCGACCCTCAAGGACGAACTCCTGATGAGCGGGGGCCGCGTTACGATCTCGAACTACTATTCTTCTTTCCTGGCGTCGGTGGGTCAGGACGCCGCCGAGGCGGCGCGCGCGGCGGAGCGGCAGCAGGCGATTTCCGCGCAGCTCGTCAGCCAGCGTGAATCGGTCTCCGGCGTCTCGCTGGACGAGGAGATGCTCAGCCTGATCAAGTATCAGGCCGGCTACAACGCCGCGGGCAAGCTGTGCGGCGTGGTCAACGAGATGCTCGATACGCTGATGGCGCTTGGGGATTAGCGGCAACGGGATGGAGGCTGCGGAGAGGAGCGGGCGATGATTACGAGGGTCACGGAACAGATGAAATACTTTCTCATGACCGAGAATCTGTTCAAGGTGCAGAACAAGAACGGACGGCTCATGGAGCAGATGGCGTCGCAGAAGAGGATCAACCGCCCGTCCGACGACCCCCTGGGAACGAACACGGTCATGGACTTGCGGACGATGCGCGCGTCGCTCGAAAGCTATGGAAGGAACATTGAGAATGCCAAGGCCTGGCTCTCCGTAACGGAATCCAAGCTTTCATCGGCGGCGGACATCCTGCTCGCGGCAAAGGAGCTCAGCCTGTCCCAATCGAGCGCAACGGCCTCGGAAGCTTCACGAAAGAGCGCTGCCGCGACCGTGTCCTCCACCATCGATGCACTCCGCGCGCTCGCCAATTCCAAATTCGGCGGCCGTTATCTGTTCGCCGGCTCTTGTCCGGATGCAGATCCCTTTACCGCGGTTCCCGGCGCGGCTTCCATCGGGGCGGCCGAACCTTCCGCGGCCAACGTCTTTGACGGCGATGCCGTCACGTCGGGCACGTACACTGCGGACCGGAACAAGACCTACGCCGTCCGCATCGTTACCGGCGGGGCCCTTGCCGCAGCGACGTACCAGGTTTCCAGCGACGGCGGGAAGACATGGGGTGCGGTGAAGGCAGGCCTGGTCGGCGACGTCGCCATCGGCGACGGTGTGAACATCCGCTTCGAGGAGACGGGAACGGAACAACTGACGAGCGGCGATCTGTTCAGTCTGCAGGCCCTCACGGCCGGCTACTGCCGCGGCAACGGCGACGAACCCGCCGTCGAAATCGGGAAGGGAAACACGTTCCGGTACGGAATATCCGGCGAGAGCGTATTCACGGACAGGGACAGCGGCAATGTGGACGTCTTCACCGTGCTGGACAATCTGAAGACCGCCCTGGAGTCGAACGATGCGACGGGGATCGCGTCTCAGATCGATCTCCTGCAGGGCGGATACGATCAGATCGTCCGGAGCGTCTCCCGGTGCGGGAGCCGTGTGGAGATCCTGGAGACGGCCCAGAACAACTATTCCGCCCTGGACCTGCAATTGACGGAATTGATGTCGAATGCCGAGGACACGGACGTTTCCCAGCTGCTGATCGAATACAACTCCCATGAGATCGCGCTGGAGGCCTGCTACTCCATGGCGGCGCAGATCGGAAACAATTCGATCATTCAGTTCTTGAAATGATCCCGCGGCGAACGGCGGCGAGACCTTCGGCGGAAAACTGGCGGAGACCGGTATGCTGATCCTGACAAGGAAGTTGGGGGAGAAGATTCAGATCGGGGACGACATCAGGATATCGTTCCTGGAGGTGAGGGGCAAACAGGTCAAGGTGGGTGTCGAGGCGCCCGGCTCCGTGACCGTGCACCGCGAAGAGGTCTATCGGGTCATCCAGGACCAGAACAGGAACGCGGCGTTGTTGAATGCCGGCGAACTGCCGGACATGATGGACAGGCTGCACCGGATCGTCGGTGGGAAAAAGGATGCAGGGGAGGTTGGGCGGTGAAGATCACGACAAGCCGTTTTGGGACGATCGACGTGGATTTCTCCAAGGTCATCGAGATGAAGGGGCCGATTCTCGGGTTCGAGCGGCTGAGAAAATTCGCCCTGATCCGGCACGACAGCCAAAGTCCCTTCTGGTGGCTCCAGTCTGCGGAAGACGGCACGGTTGCCTTCGTCGTGGTCGATCCCTTCATGGTGAAGATGGATTACGAGCCGGTCATCGGCGATGACGACATCCGCCTCCTCGAGATCGCCAGTCCGGCCGACGTGCTCGTGCTTGCGATCGTGACGATCCGCAAGGAGCCCTTCGCGGCGACGGTGAATCTCCGTGCGCCGGTTATCGTCCATGCGGCCAAGCGGATCGCCAAGCAGATTGTCCTGGAAACCTATCCCGTTCAATACGCCCTGACGGAAACATCCCCGCAGGCGGGAACGGCCGTGCCCAGGGACTCCCGCCAGTCCGGGGAAGGGCGCGAAGCGGTGTCCGGGAGATAGTCTTTTCTTAAAGCCAGATCTTCGGTATCCGCCTCATCCATTGGAAATCATAAAGAATGATTGCGCGTTCTGCCGGAGTGCACGCAGGGGGTTCCCGATGCGTTGTGACAGGGCCGGGCGTCATGGACAATGGAAGATGGCGGAGAAGAAAAGAAGCAGGACTTCCGGGCCGCCCGGTGTGTCTTGTCAGACGGAAGCGTTGAAGAGGAGGCCGATCAGTTCGTCGAACTTCATGGAAAGATGCTGAAGTTCTTTCGGCGGAATCTCACGGACGACCTTGCCCGTTTCCTTGTCCACCACCTGGATGGCGATCCGTTCGTTGTTCTTGCCGTAGGTGGAGAAATTCAGGCTCAGGTTCATGGTGTTGAACTGGTTCCGAATTTCTTCGATCATCCGCTGGATCGCCGCGTTGTCGGGTTCGGCTTGCACCGGAGGCGGGGAGTCCTGCGGTTCCTGTGCCGGTGCCGGTTCACGGGCGGACAATGCCTGTGCCGGCGGAAGATGCTCGACGGCGCTTACGGGACTTGCTGGTACACTGCCGACATTCATCGTCTCGGATCACCTCCCTTCCCTCAGTTTTATAATCGGCCGGCGGCGGAATAAACTTTAGTTCGCGAAACCTTCCGGATCCCGGCTTCAGGACCGGACGTCCACGAAGCGCGGCACGCGGTTCCGGGCGTCCGGATAGCTGCTGAAAGCAGGGCCGGCAGGACGCATTGCGGCCACGGCTTCCCTCGCCTTTTCACAGGCAGACTGAAGGATCTCCTCGCACTGGCCGTTCCTGTCGATGCAGGCCCGAATGAGCCGGGCAATGCGGCTGCGCTCGGCATTCCCGATCGCGGCTGGCGCGGCGTCCCCTGCCGTGGACTTCCGCGCTTTTCCCTCCCTGCGGGAGGCGCGGAACCCGGCGAGGGTGTCGATCCGGTCCATCCACAACTGCCGTTCATTCAGAAGGCCCGCCACATCCTCGGTTTCACCCCTGCGGAGGCATGCCTCGATGCGCTCCGTAAGCTCGAGCACCTTTCGAAAGGCGTCGGCCTTCCGTTCAGAAGGATCCGTATGGACGGGTGTCGTCCGATCGGTCTCCATCGCTCCTCCGGAAATGGGTCAGGCGCTGATCGCCGCGGGTGCCCTGTAAGCCACGGTGGACAGACGGGTGCCCGCTTCCTCGGCGGCTGTTTCCGTGCGGCCGTAGAAGATCTCCTTCCAGGCCGATTCCAGATCCTCCAGCATGGCAACGACTTCGTCGATCCCCTGGAGGTCCTTGCGGAGATCAGCGTCCAGCAGACGGCGATTCATGTATGCATAGAGGGCGTCGAGGTTCCGGGCGATCTCGCCGCCTCGTTCGAAATCCAAGGCGTTGCGGAGCTCGCAAATCACATCGAGGGCCTTCTGAAGGGCGTTGGCCTTCACCTCAAACTCACCGGATTCATAACAAGACCGCGCCAGTCTGAGGTTGCCGATGACGCTCTCGTAACACAGAATCACCAGCCGCTTGGGATCCGCCGTCACCACTTCCATCCGTCTGTAGTCTTTCGCGCCGTTTCCAAACATGGACTTCTTCTCCTTCATCGAAATGAGCCGGCCCTGTTCCCGTCCTGCCGGCATTATGAATTGTTATTCAACGCATCGAGCTGGCTTGACAGCCAGCTTCCCTGGCTCTGGATCTTGCTCAGGGCGGTCTCCATCCGGACGAAACGGTTGATCATGGCCTCCCGCTTGCGCTCGAGCAGGGCCTCCATCCGGGAAATCTGCGTCTCGAAGGCTTCGATCCGGTCCCGGAGCGAGGTCTGCTTGAAGCCGACATAGCCGTTATCGGCGTCCGTGATGAGGGAAAGCTGTCTCTCCAGGAGATCGGCGATTCCCAGCGTCATGTTGAATGTGGTGGAGGATGCATCCGTTCCCGTGTAGAGGATCGACAGGCCGTCGGCGCTGTTGCCGTCGGCGTCAAGTGTAAGGGACTGACCGTTTCCGGTTGCCGCCGCGCCGTTGATCGTCCCCGCCACGTTGACGCCGTACACCTGGGATGCGTCGTTCAATCCCAGCTCTGTTCCGCCGGTTTCGGAAACGACGATGGGATGGCCGGTGCCGTACTCGTTGTGGGTGAGGAGCAGGCGGCTGTCGGCCGTCCTGGACGCCGTGATCGTCATGGCGTTTCGTCCTTCCGTCACGGCGGCGATCGTACCGAAGTCGAGCCCCGAGACGGAGGCGGTGTTCAGGGTCAGTTCGAGAAGGCTGTCGCCCGTGGACCGGTCCGTGACGACGAGCTTGCCGGCGGCGTTCAGCGTCACCGTCGCCTCCTCGTCGAAGAAGCCCTCGACGGTCGAGAGCAGATCCTGAAGCGTATCGTTCGTGTCTACCGTGTAGCTTCCGGAAAAGCCCAGGCCGTTCGGCCTCTTGCCGCTGAAGGTGATGATGTCGCCGTTGTCGGCGCCGGAAATTGCCGAGAAGCTCGTTGCAGCGGAAAATCCCGTCTCGACGCTTCCTTCGAGAACCTCCGTACAGGACTTGGCAAGCTCGGAGTTGACGGCGTTGACGATGTCGTCGAGATCCATGCCCGCCGCCAGCGACACCTGCGCCGCCCGCCCCGACGCGTAGTCTGTGATCGAGATCGTCTCGGGTGCGGTCAGCGTCCCGGCGAGGACCGCCGAGCCCGTCACCGTCGTGCGGGTTGCCGCCTGCGTGACGGAAACGGCATAAGCGCCGCCCTCCGTCGCGGGGGTATGGCTCACGTACTGGAACGCGGAATTGGCGGCCGACCCGGCTGCAACGAAGAGTTTCTTCACTTCGTCGAAGTTCGTTTCCAGCGCATTCGTCAGGACCGTCGTGTCGGTAACCAGCTGGGCCTGATCGTTGAAGGCGATTCCCACCAGTGACAGCCGGTTGTAGCCGCCCGAGAGGCCCGTGACGCTCCGGGTCACGATGCCGATGAGTTCCGTTTTTACGGAGGACAGTGTGCCGTCGCCGAAGAGAATGCCGCCCGTCGACTTTGCTTCTTCGTCGTAGCTGAACTGCGTGCTGATATACGACATGATCGCGTTATAGGAAGTGACCATGCCCTGGATCTTCGAGCGGATGGAATCGATGTCCCGTTCGATCTTGAGCGTGACCGTCGTTGCCTCGTTTGTGCCCTTGAGGTCGATGGTCACTCCCGCGATGGCGCCGGTGACGGTATTGGATGCGGAGGTGAGGACGACGCTGTCGAGTTCGATCTCGGCGTCCTCGCCTGCCGCCAGCTGCATGTTTCTGCCTTCCGTGCTGGTGGAAACGGTCCCGAAGTCGAGGCTGCCCCCGGCGGGGTTGTTCGTGACGAGGTCGATCTCGAGCCGGCTGTCGCCGGTCGTATTGTCCGTGACCTGGATCTTCCCGGCGGCGTCGATCGTGGCCGTGACCGTTCCCGAGAACAGGGTGTCTTCGATGTACGTCAACAGCTCACCGACCTGGGCCGAGGTCGAGGAAATCGTGAAAGATCCCGAGACGGCGGCGCCGTCATGCTTCCGGCCCGTCACCGTGAAGGAAGTGCCGGCCTGGACATTGGCCCCGTAGATCTGATCCCATTGCGTCGTCGACGAGATGGCGGCTGCCCCGTCGGTCGTGTTGGCCTTGCCTCCCGTCAGGACTTCGGCGATGGTGCCGTAGGTCCCCTTGAGGATCCCGAGGCTCTGGAGGACGTTGCCGTTGTCCAGGAAGGAAGTCGTGCCGCTGATATCGATGCGGTATTTCGTTTCGCCGTCGGCGGTGTCCGCGACGACGGAGGCCGAGATCCCGGCCAGGGCGTCGATGTCGGCTGCGATCGTCGTGATCGACTGTGTCGCGAGATTGATCGTCACCGCCTGGCCGCCGATCGTCACGGAGACGCCGCCGGGCGGGCTCGTCAACCCCAGGAGGGAACCCACGGCGGTGTTGGAATCCACGAAGAGATCGCTCATCGCCCCGTCGCTCGTCGTGTTCTTGATCGTCGTGGTCGTCGAGACGAGGCCGAGATTGCCGAGCGCGTTCCCCGCGGAGGCCTCCAGAACGCTGATTCCCTCTGCGCCGGTTTCGTCGCTCGTCAGCACCAGGTGGTAGTCCGTCGAGGAATGGGAGACGATGCTGGCCGTCACCCGCGAGGGAGCGCTTCCCGTGTTGACGGCGTTCATCTTGTTCCTGATGTCGGTCAGGGTGTCCGTTGCGACGATGTTGACCACTTTTCCCGCGATCAGGATATCGCCGGCAATCGAGAGGGCCGTATCGGTTGACGTGAAGGCGGAGGAGGAAATTTTTTCCGCCTGGGCCAGTCGGTTCACCTTGAGGCTGAACGTGCCGGATGCGGCTGCAGAGTCCGTCGAGACGGAGAGCAGGTCCGCGGCGGCCGTGCCCGTGTTGGAAGCGAGGGCCGTGCGGAAGACGTCGAAGGCCGTCGAAGACGACAGGGCCGCTGCGGACGTCTTGAGGGCGAGCAGCTTCGTGTTGACCCCCTGCCACTCCGTCAGTTTGTTCTCATATTCGGTTTTCTTGTCGGAAACGAGGTCGACGCGCTGGTGCTCCAGGGCGATCAGCTGCTCGACCATGCCCGACCAGTCGAAGCCGCTGCTCAAACCGCTGACGAGATTGGTGCTCACGGCCATGAAACATCCTCCTGGCCCGGGCCTGCCCGGCCTTTGACGCGGCTCGCCGGATGCTGGTTTCCGGTTGTTTCGCCGCCGGTCTCTGCCTTTTTCTATCGGAAAAGAATGCCTGAAACTTTAACTACTTCCTTGAGAAAGCAAGAAACCAGCCAGGACAAGACCAAGGAGGAAAAAAGGGGCGGTCCCGCCCCCTTTCGGAGAGACGGGACCGCCGCGGTAAGGATCACCAGGAACCCGGGATTCCTCCTACTGGAGCAGCGACAGGATGAGCTGCGGGGCCTGGTTGGCCTGCGCCAGCATCGCCATGCCGGCCTGCATCAGGATCTGGTTCTTGGTGAAGGTTGTCATTTCCGACGCCATGTCGACGTCGCGGATCACCGACTCCGCAGCCGCCGTATTCTCGATCGACGTTGCGAGGTTCGCCGCAGCGTAGGACAGCCGGTTCATGGAGGCGCCGATGTCGGCTCGGCGGGAGGCCAGCGTGCTGATGGCGCTGTCCACCAGGTCGAGCATGCCCTGGGCTTCCGTCGCGGTATCGAGGTAGTCGAAGCTCAGCCCCAGGCCGCTCGCCGAAGAACCGACGACGTTGCCGACGCTCAGGGAGATGCGGTTGTTGCTGTCGTTGTTCGCCCCGATCTGGAAGGTGGACCCGCTGCCCGTGGAGCTGACCACGAAGCTGATGCCCTCGAGGTCGTTCTCGGTGTAGTTGGTGCCCAGGTTGAAGGAGATGCCCAGCGCGTCGAAGTTCAACGCCGCGGCCGTGCCCGGCGTGATGTCGGAGATCGTCTGCGACACCGTCCCGTTGCCGAGCGTGACGGAGCCGTCCGCCGCCGCCGCAAAGGTCCACGTGCCCGTTGCCGCTCCCGCGACATTCAGGCCGGTGACGCCGGTATCCTTGACGACGAGCTGAGCCGCACTCCACGCATCGTCGCTGACGGAGCAATTGACCGTCAAGGTGATGCCCAGGTTTGCGAAGTTCAGCGTCATCGCGCTGGAGCACCCGTCGATCGAGGCCGTCATGGTGATTTCTTCCCTGACGGAGCCGTTGTAGATGGCGACGTGCGTTGCATCGGAAGAACTGAACGTCCAGGTGCCGGCGGTCAGCGTCGAGGGCAGCGTACTGACCGTGAGACCCATCGCCGTCATACCTGCCACGGTTCCGCTGACTGCGCAGTACACGAAGGCCATGTCGCCATAGACCTTGATGTTCGCATCGCCGCCCGTATAGCTGGCTGCCGTCTTGGCGGCCCCGAAGGTGCCATCCAGGAGGTTCGTGCTGCCGTACTTGGTCGCGTTGGCGATCCGGTCGATTTCGGAGATCAGCGCGTTTCCTTCCGCGTTCAGTTTGACGCGCTCGCTGGTTCCGACGTTGGCCGAAGAGGCCTGGGTGGCCAGTTCCTTCAACCGGGTCAGCATGTTTTCGATCTGTTCCATACCGCCTTCGGCCACCTGCAACAGCGCATTCGCTTCCGAGGTGTTGCGCGAAGCAACCTTGAAGCTCGCGATGTTGGCGCGGAAACCCGAAGAAATGGCCAAGCCCGCCGCATCGTCGGCGGCCTTGTTGATCCGGTAACCGGACGAGAGCCTCTCCAGTGACTTGGACATGCCGGAGTCGGAGATGCTCAACTGACGATGCGCATTCATTGCCGCGATGTTGTTCTGAATTCGAAGACCCATACCCTTTCATCCTCCTTGATGTATTTCCCGTCGCCTGTCCGGCGCTCCGGGTTTTTCCGGCTTCCTTGCCGGTTCTGTCTTCCGGATCCCCAGGGACCCGGACCCTTGGTCGGCGTTTCCCTCCTTTCCTGCGAAGTCTGGATGGCACGCGAACCGCGTCCGGAAGAAGTATCGGAATAACGGGAATTGAACTTTAGCAGCGCCGGTCGAGGCGGTCCCCGGGTTCCCTTCATCCCCCGCTGTTCGACGTACAACCGGTACGCCTCGCAGATCAGGTTTCAGGGGTCTTGCATACAGGCCATCCTGAGCAGCCTGCAGATCAAGGCGTTTCGACAATCGCCGGGGGGTTGCTCCCGGCCTGCTCGGGGAATGCGATCGCGGAAGTTCTAGGGGATGGAAGGTCTGCCGATTCCGTTCTCCAGGGCTTCCCTCAGCGGCCGGAAACCGGAGCGGACGAGATCGGCGAGGGCGACGGGGTCACCCGCCGAGAGGGCCGACGAGGCCTGTTCGAAGAGCTGGGGGAGGGCGTTCATGACGATCCGCGCGCCGTCGGACGAGCCTTCTACCGGACCGCCGGGTGCGAGCAATTGCCGCCAGACCTCCAGGTAGCCGGCAAAGGCGTCTTCCCACGAGCGTTCATGGAGACAGAGGGACTCGCGTAGCCGGGACTCGTTTTCTTCCAGGAGCCGGAAATCCCCCGCCGGTCCGTCAGTCCGGCGGAGCGCCCGGTTTTCCCGGGAAGGGAAGAGCAGGGCAGGATCGTCCGTCCCGACCGCGTTGAAATCGTTCAGGGTCATCTCCGCGCCGTCGTCAACGCGGCTGACGAGAAGACGGACGATGCGATCGTCCCATCGGCCGGCGCACCCGCCGCCCCGCGACAGCGATTCCCGGATGTCCCAGGCACGGCAGACGTGCTCGGGCCGGATGGCCTTCCGGCATCCCTGACCGTTCCGGCACGATGAAGGATCGAGGCAGGGGGCGCAGGGGAGGTCGGCGAAGAGAACGAAATTTCCCGTTCCGTACGGTGCCGTCTCCCAAGGGTAGGCCGTGCCGAAAAAGAGGCCGATCACCGGCGTACCGACGGCCGCAGCCATATGGGCCGTGCCGGTATCGCCGCTGATGAGGACTTCGCAGCGCCTCAACACGGCGCCTAAGGTCTTCAGGCTTGTCCTGCCGACGAGATCGACGATCCGGCCGGAGAGGGAGCCGCAGCCGGTCAGGATGCGTTCCGCAAGTTCCCGCTCGTCCGGGCTGCCCAGGAGGACCACCGGCCTCCCTCTGGAATCGGCCAAATGGCGGATCGCGCCGAGGAAGTTGTCGGTTCCCCAGCAGCGGAATGACCGGGCGGCGCCGAGCTGCACGGCGACGGGAGGAAGCGCTCCGCGCACGGAAGCCAGCAGGCGGTCCCCTTCGCGGACGTCCGGCGGCGGAACGTGCAGGTACATCCGGCCGCTCCCCGGCGGTGCGCCGGCGATGCGGAGAGACCAGTCGGCCAGGTTCCTCCGATTCCGCCGGCGGTCCGCGCGGACAGCGGAAAAAAGCTCGGCGGAGGGACCGTCGGCGAAAAAGTGCCCGCGTCCCGGTGCGTAGCTGCCTCCCCTTGTTTCCGGCGCCCCGCAGAGGTGCGCCAGGATCCCGCCGGCTTCGTATTGGCGGTTGATGACCATGTCGAAGCGCTCCGCCTGCAGCCTTTCGGCGATTTCGTAGATTTCGTGGCGGACCGCCGTCTGCGCTTCCGGACCCGCTTTCAGGAGGCGGCGATATCTTTTTTCCGCGAAGGGAACGATCTCGTCGACGCGGGGATGTCCCCGCAGCAGATCCGTGAGGTCCTCCGATGTCAGAAACGTGATCTTCGCATCGGGATGCGTCTTCCCGATCCCTTCCAGCATGGGTGTGAGCTGAAGAACGTCTCCGAGCCGGTGGGTGCGTATCACGAGGATCTTCACGCGAGCATTTCCTCGATCAGCAGATCGACGGAACGCGCCCTTGCGCGCGCCCCGGTCCCGCCGGCGTCATCTCCGCCCGCGGAGCGGATTTCGTAGAGCCGCCGCTGGAGGACGCCGGTGACGGCGCCGTACAGGGCAGGTTCCACGGCCGGCGCCGACGGGGTGATGTGCAGAGAAAACTCGCCGGCAAGCCCGGACAGGAGGGGATTGCACAGATCCCGCTGATCCCGTCCCGCGACCAGTCGGCAGGGCCGGTCTCTCAGGAGTCGAACGAAGGCAGGTATCGCAGCAGCGGCGCGAAGCAGTTGCGGGTCGGACTCCACCAGCCAGAACGCCGTGATGCCGGGATGGCGTCCGGCGAGCGCGCAGGCGCAATAGCCCAGTCCCGCGCCGATCACGACTGCCGTATTCCGGACCCTCCGCTGCCAGCCGGTCCATTCTTCCGCTTCCGCGACCGGGTCGATTCGGCTGTGCAGGAGGCGTTCGCCGCCGTCGCGTTCGACCCTCGCGGCCGTGAGGTCCCCGGAGGCGGCTCGAAAGAGACGCACCACCGGGAGGCCGGCCGGTTCGGGAAGGCCCTGCCGTCGCAAGTCGCCCGGTACTGTTGCGGCGGATCCTTCACGCGGCACTTTGCAGCTCCTGCAGGTCTTTGATGACAGAGGCCCGTCCCTTGGCAAGGGCTTCCATGGTGGAGACGAAGAGTTGTCCCGTCACGCCGAGCCACTCGCGGACCATGAGCACCTGCGCGGCGGCGCGGCAGTCCCCGTCGGTGTAAAGATCAGGCAGGAAATTGAATTTGTTGGAGAACCAGATGCCGTGCGGCTGGAGGGTGTGCAGCATGATGTCGTTGACATCCTGATCCCGGAGAAACTCGTTCAGGATGACCAGAAATCTCTCGATCACGTCGTCGACGATCTTCCGGTCGAGGGGTGCGCCGGAATTTATGAACGGAACAATCTGGTCCCGCTGCACGGCCCTTGCCGTTGCCAGCAGCTCCTGAAATCGAACCGTCAGTGCGTCCAGTGCCGCATGGGTGTGATCGATCCGTTTCAGAAGGGCCTCGTAGTCCTCCCGTGCATTCAACTGATCGCGAAAACCCGCCAGGGCCTTCTTGATGATCGACAGGGGGTGCCGGTCTTCACGGCAGTAACCGTCGATCGCCTCCTGAAACGTCATGATGCGGGCCCCGCGGATCCTGGCGCCGCCTTCCGTCGCATTGATCGTGATCCCGGAATTGGCCCGGATGTCCTCTTCGTAGGATCCCCGAAAGATGTCCCATGCCCTGGAGGTCTTGATCGGCTTCCCGTCGTTGCCCTCCACTTCGAGGACTTTTTCGTGATAGTTCTCGTCGCGTTCGCCGAAGGGCATGTCCTTCACGTGCGTATCGCCGTCCGCGGCAAAGGCGAGATCCTGTCCGATCATGATGATGGGGTCGCATCCGAGCGCGTGGGCGACCTTGTAGGCCATGTTGCCGACACAGGGGCCGATGGCCAGGGCGCCTTTGTCGAGATGGAGCCAGTTGAAATGGGAAAAGGTCCGGTGGACGATGATCTTTTCGCCCCGGAAGCTGTCGAACGACTGCGGCCGGATCAGGGGGCAGATGGCAAGATAGATGTCTTCGAAGTCCGGGACGCCGTCAAAGAAGTATTCCGTGCCGTCCGTCCTCTCCAGGCTCACGACAAGGTGCGGCCGGATGTTGCGCTTCATGAGAGGCTTGAAACTCGCGTCGCAGCAGATGATCAGGGCCTTCTCCCGGACCTTCTGAATCAGGTGGATGTTCTTGTTCAGGGAGGGGCCGGCGCCGACGGTCACGGCGGGCAGGCCTTGAAACCGTCCGAAAAGACGGTTGATGCCCGGATTGTTGACGATGTGCCGGATGTTCATGAGGAGGTTGTCCATCCCGATGAACGAATCGATGGGATCGTTTCCCGCCATGATCATGGTCTGCGAGAAGGCGCGTTTTGTGACGTCGAGCGCCCGGCGGTAATAATCGGGGTTCCTCCGCACATGGGGGGCCAGGGGGATGACTTTGGTGGACTTCATGAAATTGAAGACCCCCTTGTCCATGACGACGTCCTGCCGCAGGGTCAGATAGGCTTCTTCGATGTCTTCGCCGACGAAGAACTGGACATCCGGATGCAGGAAGATTTCGGAGAGATCGATCGTCTCCACGGCAAGCCTCAGGAAATCGCGATTCTCCTCAAACACCAGGATTTTTTTCGTTCCCAGCCGTTCCGCGAAATTTCTCGTGAACAGGTGGAGGTGATACCCGAGACCGAGACCGAGAAAGACGGCGATGGGCACGAAGTTCATCTTCAGCGCCTTGAGATGGGCCAGGGAAGCGCCCCACGGATCTTCCGGATCGTAGAGCATCTGGAAACGGTGGTCGTCGGCGACAAGAAGATTGGGTTGCCCGTTCCGGGCACGGACAAACCGATATTTCCCGGCGTCCGGACGGAGATCCTTCACCCGTTCGGCCAGACGGGGATAGCGCTTCTGCAGCGCATTCATGTTCCTGGCAAAGAGTGCCGTTTGCGGCATGAAGAGACTCCTTTCTCGTTTCAGCACGGCTGGATTGCCGGTGCCGGGGACGGAGGCGCGACCGTCGGGTCCTGGGGATGGACGATCATTTCAGCCACTTTCTGAAGGAGGCTGCATTCCCGGCGTTTTCCCGTCTCGAGAAAATGACGGCTGATTTCGATCAGACGCAGCGCCAGCCCGGAAAAATCGGACAGGGACGGCGTCCCGGGAACGCCTGCCGCGGCCCCGACGTCCTCGACGGCGCGGGCTACGCCTTCCCAATGGCCGGCTTTGGCCAGCGCGTAAATCCCGCCGATCTTGTAGCGCAGATTCCAGGGATCGAGATCCCGGGCGTCGGCGATGCGGCAAACGCCGTTTTCCAGGTCGCCCGTCTCCAGAAGGGAGAGACCGTCCAGGAACCGCGCGCGTGCGGACTGCTGACGGTCCCGGCCCAACTCCTCCGCCTCGAGAAGAGGTTCCAGGAGGGAAACGACATCCCCGTGGCGGCATTGGGCCGTCCGATAGTCGGCGGCGGCCACCTGCAGCTCCACGGAGGAGGGGAATCGGTCCAGCATCCGCTGCAGGAAAAAATCCAGGCCGGCGACTTCATAAAGGGCGTAAAGACTGACGATTCTTGCGGCGAATTTCACGTCCTCGAGATTGCAGCGCTCGAGCCACGGCAGGGCAGAGGCAAGATCGCCGGCAGCAAGGAAATGCACGAATCCCTTCCAGGCGATATCCAGGACGTCGGTGAAGGAAAACGCGGCGCGCACGGCGGCGTCTTTCCGCCGCTCCCGGCGCGGGCGGTCCTGCCGCGCATGCGTGACCTTGAAGACGTCGTTCCACTTGACCTCGATGCCGAGGTCCGCCAGCGACCGTTCCGCGGTTTCGAATGCGGGGGATTCGAAGAAGACGTTCCTTTGCGCAGGAAAGATGCGGACCGGACAATCCGCCTGCGTCTGCTTCGGGAGGTGAAGCATGACGAGCATCTCCTCTTCCGGCTCTTCCGCCTCGATCCTGGTGCGGAATGCCAGATGTCGCTCGCGAGGCAGGATTTGCTTGAACAGGGCGAACTTGAGGCGCTCCCGGGAATCGATGAACTCGTCTGCATCCAGGCAGAGGATGTAATCTCCCGTTGCCTCGCGGAGGCCGGCATTGCGGGCCCCTGCAAAGTCGTCTTGCCAGGGAGAGCCGATCACCCGGCACCCGGACGCGGCGGCGATGTCCCGCGTACCGTCTTTGGACCCCGTATCGACGAGGATCACTTCGTCGGCGATCCCCGCGACCGATTGCAGGGTTCGGGGAAGCGTATTTTCCTCGTCGCGGGCGATGATGCAGACGGAAAGCCTTGCCGCTCGCCAGCCGGGACTCGTGACGACGGCCAGAAGCCGGTGATCGAAGGGGTTGTACTGCAGGGATTGGGAACGTTCCAGGACCTCGACGGCCTCTTCTCTCCGGCCTTGCAGCAGGTAGGCCTTGCCCAGAAACGACAGGACTTCGGCGCGGGCGTCCCGATGCTCCGAGGAGAGGTATCGGAGATAGCACCGGACCGCCTCGTCCATTTCCAGCAGATGGGCATAGAGAAATCCTGCGATGCGATACGGTACCGGAGAGTCGAAGAATCCCCAGCTCTTTTCCCATCGCTGGAAGAATTCGACGGCTTCGCGGAATCGCCCGAATTTCGCCAGGTAGTGGAGCATGGTGAGGTACATTCGCTCGCTCCCGAAACCCTTTTCCAGTCCCCGGTAATACCGCGGCACGTCCTCCATGGTCAGGACGCTGAAGATGAGGAATCTGTCGCTGAACTCCTCCAGCTTGTCTCCGTCCGTCGTGTCGCAGGACAACTCGCCCCTGAGAAACTTCATTTCCGTTTCCTTGCGGTCCTTCGTCTCGTCGCCCTTTCGGTCGGGGGTGGAGACGGAGGAAACATCGATTTCCCGAAGGACGTTGCTTTCGAAGGGAAAGCAATCGTCCCCGGAGCGCGTCATCATCAGCTTGAGCAGACGGCGGAAGAGCGACCTGCGGACGAGGCGGATTTCTATCACCGGCAGGGAGACGCCGGGACTGTCCGTTTCCAGTTCCTCACGTTGCCTGATCCACTGGAATTCCCTCATCCCTTCCTTCGGCACCTCTTCCCGAATCACGAGGCTGAAGCCCCGGGCGCGTTGATCGGCGAGACAGGAATCGGCGGAGAAGTTCGGGGCCACTGACACGGTTTCCTCCGGGCGGAGGAAAAGCACCCAGGGGGTCCGGCAGTCCTCTTCCGCCTTTGCGAGAAATTCGGGGGTAGGCCGCGCTTCGGCCATGACCGGTATCCCCCGTGATCCGGCAACGGCCGTGCTGCCGTCGCTCGAATCCATGTCCAGGTACCGGATGTCCCGTGCAAGCTTCCGGCAGCTTTCAATGCAGGCCGGAAGGCTGTCGCCGCGATCTTTCCCGACAATCCAGATGCTCAACGCGTCCGTCATATGCTTGCCCCTGAAGGAATTCCGTTCTGCTGATGGTGCATGTCTTTCCAGTCGCCGCGCCACAACCCCAGGAGAATTTCATCCTGGAAGCCCCCTCCGGTCATCCATTGGTTCTTCAGGCATCCCTCGCGGCTGAATCCGACCTTGAGAAACGCCTTTTCCGAACCGCGATTTCCGGAATAGCATCCGGCGCGGAGCTTGTTGAGGTTTTGAACGTCGAAGGCGAAGCGGGCGACCGTTGCGATCGCCTCCGTCGCATAACCCCTGCCCCAGCATTCCTTTTCGCCGATCAGAAGGCTGATGTCCGCAAAACGGTGGATCCGGTTGACGGGGCCCAATTTGATGTTTCCGATGTGGCGGCCGCCCTCCTTGAGGCAAATGGCGAGGAAGATCTCGTCGGGCCTGACGTTCTTTTCCTCGACGAAACGCCGGATGTCCTCGATGGAATGAGGGATGTAGCGGATTTCGAGAAACTGCGTGACCTCGGGGTCGTTGAGCCAGCGGAAATAGGCCTCGCCGACGTCGGCGAGGCGCACGTCCCGCAGATAGATCCTCTCTCCCTCGAGGAAATGTCGCGGCAGGGGTTTCTCCTGTCCTGCCCGGCCCCGCGTGGTTCCTTCGTATTCGGGTACTGCGGCGTTCACGGCGTTCCTTTCATGTGTGCAGGCGGATGGGAATGCCCGCGTTCTTGATTCGCGACCGCGTCTGCATCGGATTTTCATCCTTGAAACAGAAATAGGTTCCCGCGGAAACGGCGTCCGCCTTTCCCTCGAAGAAGCCGTCCACGAAGTGGCTGGCCAGGCCGCAGCCGCCCGATGCGATGACGGGAATCGATACGCGCTCGGCGACCTTCCGCGTCATCTCGAGGTCGAGTCCCTGCCCCGTCCCGTCGCGGTCGATGGCGGTGAGGAGGATCTCGCCGGCGCCGCGGCGCTCGCCTTCTTCCGCCCAGGACAGGGGATCGAGGCGCGTCTCCTCCCGGCCGCCCTTGGTCCAGACGCGGCCGGTCCCGTCGCTGTTCCGCCGGTAATCGATGGCGAGGACCACGCACTGGACCCCGAAGGTGTCCGCCGCTTCCGTGATCAGGTCCGGTCTCTGCACGGCGGCCGTGTTGACGCTGACCTTGTCGGCCCCACCGGCGAGCAGCCTGCGGAAATCGGCGATGGAGCGCACGCCGCCCCCGACGGTGAACGGGACGAAGATCTCTTCCGCGGCACGCCGGACGACGTCCATGAGCGTGTCGCGGTGTTCCGCCGAGGCGTCGAGATCGAGAAAGATCAGCTCGTCCGCGGCCTGCGCTTCGTAGATCTTCGCCTGCGAGACGGGATCGCCGATTTCGATGACCCGGTCGAAGCGGATCGTCGTGACGAGCACCCTCCGGGCCGTCGCTCCGAAGCGGCTCGTCTTCATCTGAAGTTTCGGAATGAGTCTTCGCTTCAGCATCGTCTCAGGGCCTCCATTGCAGGAAATTCTCCAGGACCCTGAGGCCGTGGTCCTGACTCTTTTCGGGGTGAAACTGCGTCGCGAAGACATGGTCTTTTCGCACGGCGGCCGCGAAGGAAACGCCGTATTCGCACGCGGCTTCGACATCCCGGCCGTCCCTGCAGCGCAGGTGATAGGAATGGACGAAGTAAAAATCGGCACAGGCCGGCAGACCGCGGAAAAGCACGCTTTGCGTCCGCGGAGAGACGTCGTTCCAGCCGACGTGCGGCAGCCGGACGTCCGCCGATTCCTGCGGGAGACGGACGACGTCGCCGTCGAACCAGCCGAGGCCGTCGTGGACGCCGCCCTCGAAACCTCGCCGGGCCATGAGCTGCATGCCCAGGCAGATGCCGAGGATCGGGACGAGGCGGCCTTTCACCGCCTTTCCGAGGGCATCGGCGAGACCGGTTTCGCGCAGGCGGCGGATCCCCTCCGCAAAGGCGCCGACGCCGGGCAGGACGAGGCGGTCCGCATCCGCCAGTTCCTCCGGATCGGCAAGGATGGCCGTATCGGCACCGAGAGACTCCAGGGCGTGCCGGACGGAGAGGAGGTTTCCCATGCCGTAGTCGACGATACCCACCATGATCTTCATCCCGCTGCGGCTGCCGCGCGTCCGCAGTCGCGCCGCAGAAAACGTTCGAGCTGCACCGTGGCCTCGTCGCGGGGCATGCCGCCGCACCGCGGCCAGCGGTCGAAATCGGCAACCCGCTTCCCTTCTTTCACCAGGCGCTCGTCGTGCCGGTAGGGGGAAACCATGTGGCTTTTTGCGATGCCGAGGAACTCCGCCTCCGTGAGGCCGACGAATTTCAGGAAGAGGTCCAGGCTCGGCGGCCTCCGGCCCTCATATTCCGCGATCGTTTCCAGGGCCTCCTCCCGGGAGAGGCGGCCGTTCCGGATGTCGATGGAAGCGAGGTGCGTGGGACGGCTGTAGCCCCGCTTGATATACTTGATATAATCGCGCACGCCCTGCAGGCAGCATTCGATCTTCTCATAGTCGTAACCGGGCGGGACGTTCTCCACTTCGTCGCCCCTCCATCCCAGTTCATCCCGGATGATCGCCGACTGCTTCTTGACGTCCCAGGGGATGAAGGATCCCAGGCACACGGAGCGGTAGTCGAGCTTCCGCAGCTCCTTGAGCGGAGGATAGCGGAAGGGGTCGAGGTCGCGGCTGTCCACCATTCCCTCGAGACGGACGAACATGTCGTCGGCGCCGATCCCCAGATTGATGTAGCGGTTGAAGCGCTTCTCGTCGACCTCTTCGGGCTGGTCGTAACTGTAATAGGCGGTGTATTCCGAGGAGGGCTCTCCCCAGATCACCAGCGGCACGCGGCAGTTGACCGCCACCCGCATGGGGTAGGCGAAGATCCCCGTGTGGCAGTGCCAGCAGAAGTCGCCCTTCTCGAGGAAGCTCTGGAGCATCAGTTTCTGGACGACGCGCCAGTTGGGCGTGAAGTGGTGCACGTCCACCCCCAGGGCCCTGGCGGTCCGCAGGGTGTTTTCGATGACGTTCGGTCTGAGGAACCCGTGATCGAAGCGGACCACGAGCGGCTTCAGGCCGTACTCCTTCACGAGGTAGTGCAGCGTCCACGTGCTGTCCTTGCCGCCGCTGAAGGGGACGATGCAATCGTAGTCGGCCTTGCCGCGGTACGACGCGATCAGCTGATCGAGCTCCCGCTTCTTCACGCCCCAGTCGATCGCCTTCTGCTTGAATTCCTGCTGGCGGCAGATGTTGCAGACCCCCGCTTCGTCGAAAATGATCGTTTCGTGGGTTTCCGGCAGGACGCAGCGGCTGCAGCGCTTGAGATCCTTCATGAAGTCAGCCCTCCCTCTCCAGGCTTCCGCCTGCTTGATGACGCGTTTCTTCGATCATGTGCCAGTCGAGCGGCGTTCCCCGGTCGATGTCGATCCGGGCCTTTCTGCCCAGGATGCCCGGCAGGTGCCTGGGCGGCAGTCCGTAGCCGGGGCGGATGGAACGGAGATTCTCTCCGGTGAACGTCTCGCCGGTCTTCACGTCCGCCACGACGAACAGGGAGCGGCGGAAGACCAGGCTCTGGTCTTCGGCGATCCCGATTCCGTAACGGACCTCGCCGAGGGCCTTCTCCGCGGTCCGAACGGCGTCGACCATCGTCCGGAATTCCTGCGGCTCCAGGGAAAAGGCGCTGTCCGGACCCGCCACGCTCCGGGAAAGCGTGAAATGCTTTTCCACGAGGCAGGCGCCGAGGGCGACGGCCGCGACGGGGACGGCGGTGCCCAGGGTGTGGTCGGAAATCCCCACCGGCACGCCGAACGTCGCGGCCATGGCGGGGATGGTCAGCAGGTTCATCGATTCCGGCGGTGCGGGATAGGCGCTCGTGCACTTGAGGAGCATCTGCTCCGTAGAGCCGGCGCGGCGCGCCGCACGAAGGGCGTCGGCGATCTCGGTTTCCGAGGCCATGCCCGTCGAGAGGATCAGCGGCTTGCCCGTCGCCGCCATCTTTTCGATCAGTCCGATGTCCACGATCTCGAAGGAGGCCACCTTGTAGGCCGGCACGTTCATGCGCTCCAGAAAATCGACCGCCGCATCGTCGAAGGGAGACGAGAACAGATCCATGCCCAGCCGTCCGGCGGTCTCCTTCAATTCCGGCTGCCATTCCCAGGGCGTGGCCGCTTCGGCGTACAGGTCGTAGAGCGTCCGGCCGTTCCAGAGGGTGTCCTTGATGCGGAAGGCCTCGCCGCCGCAATCGATGGTCAGCGAATCCGCCCGGTAGGTCTGGATCTTCACCGCGTCGGCGCCCCCTTCCTTGGCGGCCTCGACGATGCGCACCGCCTCGCGGAAGTCGTTGTGATGGTTCGCCGACATCTCGGCCACGATGTAGACGGGCCGGTTGCGGCCGACGAAGCGGTTACCGATCCGGATGCCCGTTTCCATGGACAGGTCCTTTCAGGGATTCTTCGTCCAGCAGTTCCATACGCAGGTAGATCTTCCGTCCGTTCCGCCGGACGAAGGCGCCGCCGTAGGGCGGGAAGGTCTGCGCCCGGATCAGGTCGATGAGGCGTCCCGCGGGATAGGATGCCTCGGGATCGATCTCCGCCAGCCTTTCCAGGTCGCGAACCCTGTGGAAGGTCCCGCAGGAAGGCGACTGGGACCGGCGCGGCAGGGAGCCGGTCCGGATCGCAGGCCAGGAATCGGCGAAGAGTCCGATGCAGGCCTCCTCCAGTTTTCGGTACAGCGTCTCGGCCGTGTCGGTCGGATCGGCCGCCACCGCGCGCTGCGCGAGGATGTCCCCCGTGTCGATCCCCTCGTCGACCATGTGGATCGTTGCGCCGGCCGGGGTTCCGTCGAGGATGCTCCAGGCGTTCGGATGGGCGCCGCGGTTGTAGGGCAGCAGGGCGGGGTGGAGGTTGATCACGCCCCGTGGAAAGAGATCTAGGATCTCTCTCCGGAGGAGATAGCCGAAAAAGGCGCTGACCCCCATCTCGGGCCGCAGGTCCCGGAGACGCCCGAAAACGTCGGGATCGGAGAGCCGTGATCCGTCGAGAAGGGCATCGGGCGCCGCGGCGTCCGCGAGGATCTCCCCGCCGAACTTGCGCCGCTCCGGCGGGTGGAGAACGAACCCGGCGATCTCTTCGCCGGCTTCCTGCAGGTGCCTCAGGACCTGCCAGCCGACCCGGTTGTTGCCGAAGAAGACGATCCTCACGCGACCTTTCCTTTCCGTCGTTTCATCAGGGTCCTGACGATCCGTTCCGCACCGCGCCCGTCGATCAGCTTCCGTCCCCGGCGCCGCATCTCCCGCCGCGCCGCGGCGTCGTTCAGCAGGCCCTCCGCCGCTGCCGCGATCCGGGATGCGAGCGTGCGGTCGGGCCGGCCCAGGTTCAGGGCGATCCCGGCCTCGTGCAGGGACGCGGCGATCGGGGCCTGGTTGTCCGCCGCGACCACCAGAAGCGCCGGCAGGCCCAGGCAGGCCATTTCCCAGCAGGTGCTTCCCGCGGCGGCGACGGCGACATCCGCCCAGGCCATGTGCTCCGCCATGTTCTCCGCCGCCGGGATCACTTCGCCGCGCAGAGAGGCCGCGCGCATTTCTTCACGGCAGCGCGCCTCGTCCGGGCTGGCGGGGCCGACGACGGTGCGGACTTCCACGCCAGCCGTTGCGAGGCCCCGCAGGGCGCGGATCGTCGTCGGGCCGAGTCCGAGCGGATCGGCGCCGCCCATGGTCACGAGGATCCGGCCGGCCTCGGCGCGAACCCTTTTCCGGTCGGCCTTCCGTTCCAGAAATTCTCGGCGGATCATCGCGAAGCGGCTCCCCAGGAGGAGGCGGGTCCTTCTTCCTGTCGTCGGGTAGAGGTCCTCCCGGGCGTAGAGATTCGCATTGATCACGATCTCGGCCTCATACCGCCCCGCGACGCCGTTGTCGTCGATCTGCGCCACCGGCAGCCCCCCGCTGCGGACCGCCGCGACATAGGCGGCGCCGAAGGCGTATCCGTCCACGGCCACCCAGGAAGCACCGATCTCCCTGCCGAGGGCGGCCGTCTTCCGGGCGTCCGTGTTTCCCCCTGTCGCTGCGTTCAGGACCGCCGCCTTCATCCCCCCGCTGGCCAGACGCCCTTCCATCGCCGACGACGCCGAGCCGAACGCGAAGAAGACGTCTCCGGCCAGTTCCCGCCAGGCCTGCGCCAGCGCGATGCAGCGCATCACATGGCCCGTGCCGATCCGTTCGTTGCCGTCGGCGCGGATGAGGAGGGTTCCGCCCATCTTCATGCCTTCCGGAAGACGGCCTGGACGGGCTCGCCTTCCAGCCGTGCGGCGACGTCGTCGCAGCGGATTGCGTCCGCGAGGATCTCCAGCGCGGCGCGGTATGCGCGCAGCGTCTCGTCGATGTCGGCGTCGGTATGCAGGAGACAGAGGTTCTGGGCGCCTGCAAAGAGGATGCCGCGCTTGAGGCACTCCTGCTGGAAAAGGCTCTTGTACAGAAGCGATTCCGCCCCCGTCGCATCGCGGAAGCCGATGACGGTCCGCGGCGCGTAACCGCGGCAATCGGTGTACGCCCCGACCCCGAAGGCCTGCGCCAGCACGTTGTAGCCGTCCTGCAGCTTCCGTCCCTGTTCCCAAAGGTGACCGACGACGTTGCGGCGCTGCATCTCGAGAATCGTCGCCTTCGCGGCGGCCAGGGAAAGCGCCTCGCCGCCGAAGGTGAAGGAAAAGAACACCTCGTCGAAAAGGGACATGATCTCGCGTTTGCCGACGACCGCGGACAGCGGGTATCCGTTGGCGATGGCCTTGCCGAAGCAGGCGAGGTCGGGCGTCACGCCGAAGTGCTGCTGGGCGCCGCCCAGGGCCATGCGGAAGCCGGTGATCATCTCGTCGAAGACGAGCACGCTCCCTTCCCGGCTCGTCAGATCCCGCAGCCTTTCGAGAAAGTCGTCCTGCGGTGCGGCGATGCCGACGGGCTCCAGGATGACCGCCGCCACGCGGTCCGGGTGTTCGCGGAAGATCCGCTCCGCCGAGGCGATATCGTTGTAGGAAAAGGGGGCCGTCAGGGCGCGGCAGCTCTCCGGAACGCCGCGGTTTCTTGTCGTCGATCCGATGTACCAGTCCTGCCAGCCGTGATAGCCGCAGCAGGCGATCACGTCCCTGCCCGTGAAGGCGCGCGCGGCGCGGACGGCGCCGGCGGTCGCATCGGAGCCGTTCTTCCCGAAGCGGACCATCTCCGCGCAGGGAATGACCTCCGTCAGCATCTCGGCAACTTCCACCTCCAAGGGATGGGGGAGGGAGAAGGACGTTCCGTCCGCCATCTGCCGGGTCACGGCTTCCGTCACGGCGGGGTAGTCGTGTCCGAGAATCACGGGGCCCAGCGCCAGGGGGTAGTCGATGTACTCGTTCCCGTCGACGTCCCAGACGCGGCAGCCCTTTCCGCGGGCGAGAAATGCGGGTGCAACCCCCTGGACAAACTGCGTCGGCCCCTTGCTCATGGTCTGCGTGCACGAGGGGATGACCCGCCGGGCGCGCGCGAGGAGGGCCAGGGATTTCGTGAGGCTTCGCGAACGCGGCGGCAGCGCCGTTTCGCGGGCCAGGGACTTGTAGAACCCCTCGTTGCGGACGCCGTCGGCGTTGATCTGCGCGATGCCGGGCTCGCGGTCCAGGAGGGCGAGGACTTCCTGCAAACCGAAGCGGTTGCCGTTGCCGCCGAGCCGCTCGTAGACGGCGCGCACGAACTGCAGGTCCGCCGGTTCGTCGACGGTCCAGCGGAGGTTGCGGGGCGACAGATCGGTTTCGTTTTCGACGCCGGCGATGCGGAAACGCCGGGGGTTGCGAATGTAGCTCGTCACGTGTTCGCGGTCCGCGGGCAGGCGCGCCTCTTTCCAGGCCTGCGCCAGCGCTGCGAAGGAAAAGGACTCGACGTCCAGGCCGTCCGGATAGGTGTAGCGGAGGCGGTTCGTCACATAGTCGACGTCCCCGGCGAACCCGCGGAGGACGACCTTGTCCACGACGGCGGGATCGATCAGCGGGCAGTCGGCGGTGATCCGCACGACGACGTCGGCGCGGAATTCGGCGGCGGCGCGATAGAAGCGGTCCAGGACATCGTCTTCGCTGCCGCGGAAGACGTCGATGCGGCGGGCCCGGCAGAACGCTTCGACGGCGTCGTCCGCGGAACGGTCCGTCGTGGCGACGACGACCCTCTCCACGGTCCGCGCCTGCCTGACGCGCTCGACGACATGCTGCAGCATCGGCTTGTCCAGGATCGGCTCCAGGACCTTGTTCGGCAGACGGCTCGAACCCATCCGGGCCTGAACCACGGCGACGACATGGGGCTTCTTGCGCAAAGGTTTGCTCCTCTCCATTCTCAACGACCTTCCATGTGCACGAATGCGTTGGATTTCGCCGAACGTTTTGCGGCGAAGGCGATCTCGAGGACGCGCGCGGCCTCGGCGACGTCGAGGCAGGTCCGCGTGCGGCCGGCCCGGGAAGCGAGGAAGTGACGCATTTCGTCGACATACATGCGGTTGACGTCCCAGGCCCGGGGGGTGCGGAAAGTGCGCCAGCAGCCGTCGCCGGCTGCAAACCAGCGGACGGTCCCGGCCGTGAAGTCCCAGGCGATCGTGCCCTCCTCGCCGACGATCTTGCAGCGGCGGCTGTAGGCGCGTTGGACGTAGTCGAGGTGGACTTCCCCCACGGCCCCGCGGTTGAAGTACAGCAGCATCGCCGCCGTGTCCTCCGTCCGCATCTCGAGGCTGCTGAAAATGCCTGCCATGCAGGCGACGGACTTGACCTCGCCGATCAGCCAGCGGATGTAATCGATCTCGTGAATGGCGTCGAGGATGACGCCCCCGCCGAGGTCGACGCGCGCGCTGTAGCCGGTCCGGTAGTCTTCGGTCGGGTGCCAGTCCGGCAGGTACTGGCCGAATTCGACGCTGGCCGACACCACCCGACCGATCTTCCTCTCCTCCAGGAGCTGTTTCACGCGCACGAGCCCGGGATGGAAGCGCAGATTGCATCCCACCATGCTGACGAGGTCGCTTTTCCGCACCAGCCGGGTCAGTTCCCCGATTCCGCCCGTCCGGTCGGAGAGGGGTTTTTCGATGAAGAGGTCGCAGCCGCGCCGGGCCGCCTCGAGGGCCAGTTCGACGTGCGAAGACGGCGGCGTCGCGATGAGGACGATATCCGGATTCCATTTCCAGGCCGCCGAGAAGCTGGTTCCGGCCTCGATCCCGAACCGGGCCGCGGTCTCCCGCGCCCGCTCCGTCGCTCCGTCGCAGGCGCGGATGTCCCCCGCGCGCAGGGCGATCAGGTTCGAGATGTGGCGCTTTCCGATCGAACCGCACCCGATCACGAGGATGCGCGGCCTCTGCGGGTCCTTGGCGCGTACGGATCGGTTCTTCATGCCTGCTCCTTGCCCGCATCGCGGGACGCGGCCCGCCGAACGGCTTCGATCACCCGGCTCAGGTCCTCGTCCGTCATGGCCGGAAAGATGGGGAGGCTGATCAGCTCGTCGTGGGCGGATTCGGCAACGGGGTAATCGCCGCGCCGGTATCCGTAGCGTTTCGAATAGTAGGGGTGAAGGTGGACGGGCAGGTAGTGGACGTTGGCCCCGATCCCCTGCTCCCGCAGGAGGCGGAAGAAATTTCCGCGGTCGCCGCCGGCGCCGTTCGCCCGGTAGCGCACCGGGTAGAGATGATAGGCGTGACGTACGTCAGGCGATGTCGCCGGAATCCGGAGCGTCTCCCATCCCGAGAAGGCCCGATCGTATGCCGCGGCGATCTCACGGCGCCGCGACAGGATGTCCGGAAGCCTGCGGAGCTGGCTTGTCCCCAGCGCGCACGCGATGTCGCTGAGGCGATAATTGTAGCCGAGGTCCATCATCCCGTATTGCCAGGTCCCGCTCTCCGACCTTTGCCGGTGATCGGTGTCGATGCCGTGATTGCGGAAACGGCGCATCTTGTCTGCGAGGACGGCGTGGTCCGTCGTAATCATTCCGCCCTCTCCGGTCGTAATGTGCTTCACGGGATGGAAACTGAAGACGGTGAGGTCCGCGAGCGTTCCCGTCTTTCTTCCCCTGTACTCGGCGCCCAGGGAATGGCAGGCATCGGCGATGAGGACCAGCCCGTGCCGGTCGGCAAGGGCGCGGAGGGCGTCGTAATCGCAGGGCTGTCCCGCGTAATCGACGGCGACGAGGGCGCGGGTCCGATCGGAGACGCATTCCTCCGCCGCCGCGGGGTCGAGCAGCAGCGTTGCCGGGTCGACGTCCGCGAAGATCGGATGACCGCCCTGGTAGAGCACGGCGTTGGCCGTGGCGACAAACGTCAGCGGCGGGACGATCACGGGATCGCCCGGTCCGATCCCGGCTGCGTACATGGCGGCGTGCAGGGCGGCCGTGCCGCTCGAGACGGCTACGGCGTATCGGGCCCCGATGGAGGCCGCAAAGGCGTTTTCGAACTCCTCGACGGAAGGTCCCGTTGTCAGCCAGTCCGATTCCAGGACCCGCACGACGGCGTCGATGTCGTTCTCGTCGACGGATTGCCGTCCATAGGGAATGACGGGGCTTCTGTCGCAGGGACCGTTCCACTTGGCCCTTCTGGGGATTCTCAAGGGGATGGTGATCATCTCGCTCCGGCTCCTTCCGCCAGGGGAAGCTCCGCGAAGCCCTCCTCGGCATTGACCATGTTCAGTACGACCTTTTCGTTGAGCCTGTGCAGGGTGGAGAGGAACTGAGCCGTCGGATCCTTTTCCGCCGACGACCCGCAAATCATCCTGCGCAGTTCACCTACGGAAAGCCATTGATCGTTGCTGTTGCTCACGTAGGAGAAGTTTTCAGGGAGAGGATCGCCGCCCTTGTAGTTCTGGCGCTCCCACCAGGGATAGTTGGGAAGGATGACGTACATCCCTTCGTAGGAGACGGCGTGGCGTCCCTCCTCTTCCGTAATCAGGACTTCGTGCAGCTTTTCGCCCGGACGGATGCCGGTGTTGATGACCTCGCAATCGGGGGCGACCGCCTCGGCCAGGTCCGTGATCTTCATGCTGGGGATACGCGGGACGAAGATCTCGCCTCCCTGCATCTGGCAGAAGGCGCGGACGACGAGATCGACGGCCTGGTCGAGCGTGATCCAGAAACGCGTCATCCGGACGTCGGTGATCGTGATCCTGCCGGTCTTCTTCTGTTCCTTGAACAGCGGGATGACGCTGCCGCGGCTGCCGATGACGTTCCCGTAACGGACGCAGCTGAAACGGGTGCCGCGGGAGCCGGAGTAGGAATTGCCCTGGATGAAGAGCTTGTCGGCACAGAGTTTCGTTGCCCCGTAGAGGTTCACGGGGTTGACGGCCTTGTCGGTGCTGAGCGCCACGACCTTCTTGACCCCGACGTCGATGGCGGCATCGATGATGTTCTCGGCGCCGTGGATGTTCGTCTTGACCGCCTCGAAGGGGTTGTATTCGCAGGAGGGGACCTGTTTGAGGGCGGCGGCATGGACGACGAGGTCGCATCCTTCCATCGCCCGCCGCAGACGGTCCGCATCGCGGACGTCTCCGATGAAGTACCGGACCATCTCTTCCCCGAAGACCTGCCGCATTTCGTGCTGCTTCAGCTCGTCGCGGCTGTAGACGCGGAGAACCCGGGGGCGGTAGCGCTCCATCATGACCCTGCAAAAATGTTTTCCGAAGGAACCGGTGCCGCCGGTGATCAAGATCGACTGCTTTTCCCAATTGATCGTGTCCATGTCCGCATTTCCCTTCTTGAGGATTCGCCGCGCCTGGTCGATGGTGCGGTTGTTGATATGGAGCAGTTCCTTGATCTGCGAAAGGTTCGTCACGTCCCGCTCCGAATAGCGCCGCTGTCCGCCGGCCGTCCGCCGGGGCCTGACGAATTCGGGAAACTCGCCTTCCCAGAAGCGGATGGTGGAAGGAGGAACCCCCAAATTCTGGCTGACTTCCTGGATCTTCGACTCTGAACTGGTCTCCATGTCCTGCTCCCCGTGAGATGAATTTCCGATTCGGCCCTGCCTGCGAATGTCGGAGCCGCCTTGGCTGCTCCTTCGGTTTCCCTGTCGTAAAACTTGAATTCAACTTTCAGGTGAACTTCAGAATTGCAAACGATATGCCAGGAAGGTCGATGTCGATTTTTCTGCAATTTCGGCCGGTTGGGGAAAATGGCGTGCGGCCCGGGCGGGGGATGGGAAAATTTTTCCGGTCCGATCCGGTCCCTGCGACAATCAGAATCCGCGGGTTGGACGGTGCGTCACGGGGCGAACTTCCCCGGCGGACCGGTCTCCGCGCAGCGACTGGATGGCCTCGAGGATCCGGACCGCCCGATGCTGGTAGGTGTGCTCGGCCAGGACACGTCTGCGCGCATTGGCGGCGATCGCCTCCCGTTCCGCCGTCGCGGACCGGTAGCGGGCGGCGGCCTCCATCATGTCGTCCCAGGTTCGTACGGCGACGACCTCGTCGGCGGGATGAAAGTGCAGGGGAAGAAGCGACCGCATATCGGAGATCTGGAAGCAGCCCATGCCGGCGAGCTCGAATGTGCGCGGGTTCACGAAGTCGCCGGTGCCGAGGTCCTTCGGGACCATGGAAGAGTGGAGGTTCAGATTGACGGCGGACCGGCGGTAGACCTCCTGCGCCTCCCGGTCCGTCACGCGCCGGCTTCCGACGATCGTGCCGGGATGGCCGTAGCGGTCCCATTCTTCTCCGTAGATCCGGATGCTGTCCTTGCCCAGGAGGGACAGGTAGTGGACGCGGTTGGGGTAGGGGGCTCCCACGAAGGACAGCGGAAACGGCGTCGGATCTCCGAGAGAGCGGGGCGGCAGGCGCCTGTCGTAGGCGGCCGGAAGATACCGAAAATTCCGGCACCCGGCGGCTTCGAGTTCCCGCCGGAAGGGCTCTGTCTGAATCGCGAAGAAGAGGTCGAAGTGCGGCGCCAGCGTCTTCCAGTAGGGGAAGAGGCGGTAATCTTCCGTGAACCAGTAAGCGAGGACGATGCCGGCCTGGCGGAGCTGCGAGAGGATCTGCGGATCCTGGAGCGGTGACTGGGCGATGCCCAGGATGGCCTCGGGACGGAAGGCGAGGACGGTCTCCAGCAGGCGGGTCTTGAGGAGAAGATGAAACCGGCCGGTTTCGCCCAGGTCCCCGGAGGCGCGGACTCGTGCGAATTCCCCTGCAAAGCCGCTGTAGTCCAGATGCAGCGCCTGCGCACCCGCGTCGGGCATGGCCGCCGCCAGGGCCTCGCCGATCGCCACGGTCCCGCCCTGAATTGCGCCAACGATCAGGATGCGCACGGCCGGGCTCCTGAATCCAGCAGCGAGCGCATTCCCCGCGGCTTGCCGCGGGGTAAGCGAGCGAATGATGTTCAAGATCCCTTCCTTGAGGATCGAAGATTCTCCGGAGCTTGCTCCGGAGAGATTCAATCCGCCTGTCCGGTTCTCCGTGCCGGGTGCCGTGCGCAGCGGGTGCAGACAAGCGGGATGTTCCCGGGAAGGCAGGGCGTCATTTCTTTCGCTCCTCGATGAAGCGGAAAAGCTTCCGGCCTTCCTGAAAGTCGGGATTGAGTTTCAACGCCTCGCCGATCGCGTCCCTGGCAAGGGGCCAGTTGTCCTGTTCGATGTAGGCGCGGGCGAGGTTGTAGTGCAGCCCTTCGTCCTTGCCGTACACGGCGATGGCCTTCTTGAAGGCGGCGACGGCGGCGTCATATTCCTTCCGCCGCCGGCAGGCGATGCCCGCGCCGTTGTATTCCTTCACGAGCAGCGTGATGACCTCGTCGTTGTCGCCGATGGACGCCCTGGCCTCGTCGAACTGCCCTGCGTCCAGCAGGCGCCTGGCCTCCGCCAGCAGACGTTCGCGTTCCTCGGCGCGGGTGGCGGCCTCCGCCGCCAAAGCGTCATTCTTTTGACCCTCTTCCTTCACGACGGCCAGGATCTCTTCCTCCTTGATGGTGATCAGCTGCTTGACGAAATCGTAAAGGGTATCGATCTCTCCGTCGCGGAAGGTCACGGGTCCGTAAATATCGAGAAAGGCCTTGGATTCACTCATTCTTTTTTGGAATGCGTTGACCGCATCGGTGACATCCCGCTTGTCTGCGGGGATCATGGGAGTGGAAATCAGCCTCTCCAGAAGGTCCTTGAGACGGAGAATGCAGGCGTAGACGTTTCCCTTCTGCAGATGCGCCTGGCAGTCGTTCAGCTTCTTCAGGATGGCCGCAGGCACGTCTCTGTTGATGACTTCCGACATTTGCCCTCCTTTCCCTCGGCAGCGAACAGGTTCCGCTCGAAGAGAGTCTCCCCTCGCGATACGGAGAAATACCAGCAAAAATGAACAGATCGGAGATTACGGGGATTCGAACAAACTTTTTTTCTAAAGTTCCGCTCCGATCCTTCCGATAGTATGGACGCTAGGGTGCAAGTTCCGCGCCTTGGTTGTGAGGAGTGGCATCATGACGATTTCCGCTTATCAGGTAGACAGTGTCATCAAGGCCTACAATAAGCAGAACAAGGTCAAGGTCTGTCAGCCCCTGACCCAGGAGATCGCACGGTCGGATCGCTATGCCGACACGGTTTCCCTTTCCGGAAAGGACGAGCGTTTGGCGGACGCCTACAACAAGATTTCCTACAGCGTCCTCGACGTCATCCTGAAGGAACAGGGAAGGTGAGGGGCGGCGGGCCGCGACCTGTTGACGAAGAATCGGACTTCTTTGCAGGATTGTCGCATTTCCTCTTCCGCAGTACACAGTGAAGGATATCTTTGCCCATCCGGGTGGGTGAGTTCATGATCGAGGCGGTATGCGCGGGTAAGGTCGCGGCCAGAAGATACAAGATTCTTGTGGTGGACGACTATACCCCTTCCCGGCAGATCATCATCGACGCGCTGAATGCGTCGGAAAATTACGACATCAGCGAAGCGGAAAACGGCATCGAGGCGATGAAGGTCCTGCAGGCCAGGCCGCAGGATCTTGTCATCAGCGACATCATGATGCCCGGCATGAGCGGCATGGATCTGCTCCACCACATCCATGAAATCGATCCGTCCGTCTGCGTCATCATGATCACGGCTTTTCCGGCCATCGACCTTTCCGTCACGGCGATGAAAAAGGGCGCCGTCGACTTCCTCATCAAGCCGTTCGACATCAACGACCTGATCTACAAGGTGGACCTCTATCTCCGGGAAAAGGAGATCCTCAACAAGAAGGGGGCCTTCGCCGTCGAAACGGATCGGGCGCGCCTGATCGAAGCGGGAAAAGACCTGTCCCTGCAGAGCTTCATCTACGACTCCGTCGAAACGATCGGCGGCGACAACGAGCAGATCTTCCAGCGGATGGTCGACCTGGCGGTCCGCATCGTGGACGGCGGCTTCTGCGGGCTCTATCTCTACGACAACGACGAGCGGGTCTTCCATCCGAAGATCATCCGGAACTGCGACGGCAGGGGCATGACCGAGGCGATTCCGCCCGTGCTGCGCGAGATCTGCGAAAGGGTCGTCGAACAGAAGGAAGCGGTCGTGATTCACGCCGAGGAGGATCCGCTGATCGGCCCTTCCTTCATCTGCGCGCCGTTGAAGATACGGGAAAACGTGCTGGGGGTCCTCTGCATCCGGAAGCGGCGGAACCGGGGCATCTTCAATACGAAGGACCTTCAGTACATCCTCACGCTGACGAAGCGGTCTTCGCTGAACCTGGAGAACAAGGTCCTCTACGAGAGTATCTACGCCAATGTGATGGATACCTTCAAGTCGCTCGTCGCATCCATTCAGATCCGCGACTCCTATACGGAAGAGCACTCGAAGCGTGTGACGGAGATGGCCGTCAAGATCGCCCAGGCAATGAAGTGTCCCGAGGAGGACATCGAATCCCTGAGGATCGCGTCGATCCTTCACGATATCGGCAAGATCTCCGTGCCGGACAGCGTGCTGCTCAAACCGGGGCGTCTCACCGACGACGAGTATGCCGTCATCAAGAAACACCCCGAGGCCGGGGAAGACATCCTGAGTACCGTCCTCCTGTTCGACAGGGTCCGCACGGTCATCCGCCATCACCACGAACGATGGGACGGCGAGGGCTATCCGCGGGGTCTCGCCGGCAGGTCGATCCCCTTTCTCTCGCGGATCCTCGCAGTCGCGGACGCTTTCGACGCCATGACGAACAACCGGCCCTATCGAAAGGCACTGCCCCTCTCGACCGCCCTCGAAGAGCTGCGCCGGAACGGCGGGCGGCAGTTCGATCAGCAGATCGTGGAGGCGACGCTTTCCCTCTTCTCCGCTTCGTAAGACGCGGATTCCCCTCGCAGGACAATCCCGCATCTCCCATTGCGCGTCTGGCACGGAACTTGTTGGATACAGCCGGCGAGGAGGAAAGCATGTCGATCCGGTCCGTCCATGATCCGGCCGTTGTCCCGAAGGTCGAGGCGCCGGCAGAACCGTCGGCCTCCCGGAAACCGCGGGATGGGGAGTGCGCCGCTTTCCGCAGCCTGCTGGAAGGGGCCGTCTTCCCGGGGTCCGCAGCGCCGGCATCGGTGAACGCGGTCCTCCCTGAAATCCTTCCTCATCTCGTCAGGATGCAGATGACCGAGTCGTGGCTGAGGATGATGGAAGGCGAGGAAGGCGTCGCAGGGGATCATGCCGGCCGGATCAATGTCCTCCTGACCGCGCCGCCCTCCCGCGAGGAGCCCGATGCGTCAAAAATCCGGCACAATTCGCGGGAAAATGGCGATCCCGGCGGCGGGGCGCTGTCCGCGGTCATTGAAGAGGCGGCCAGGACCTGCGGCGTCGATGCCGACCTCGTCCGCAGCATCATCGAGGTGGAGAGCGGCTTCCGGCCCGACAGCCTCTCCGCGAAGGGCGCCATGGGACTCATGCAGCTCATGCCGGACACGGCGCGGGAACTGGGTGTCGGGGATCCCTACGATCCCCGGCAGAACATCATGGGCGGGACGCGTTATCTGCGCCGCCTGATCGACCGCTACGGCGGCGACGTAGCGACGGCCCTTTCGGCCTACAACTGGGGCATGGGGAACGTGGATCGACGTCCCGGGGATATGCCGGCCGAAACGGTCGCCTACGTGGAACGCGTTTCGCGCCGCTACCGGGAGCTCAAGGCCTGACGGCCGCTCCGTGCGAGGCCTCCGATCCCTTCGTGAAGCCGTTCCTCTCCGCCCATTCACTCAGGTCGTGTCGGGAGCGCCCGGCGTACGCCTCCCCGCGCAGCCTGCGGGGAAGCCGCCGGAGCAGCGGGTCGAAGAGCCCGAAGGCGATGTTCATGGGCTGGAAAGACCGTCGCCCCGCCGGCCGTGTACCGAGATGCCGCAGAAGGGCGCCCAGGGCGGTCGTCGCGGGCGGAGGCTGAAAGCGCCTTCCCCGTGCCCGGCAGGCCATGCTGATCCCCGCAAGCAGGCCCGTCGCGGCCGATTCCACGTACCCCTCGACGCCGGTGATCTGTCCCGCGAAAAAGAGGTCCGGCCGTGAGAGAAGCGACAGATCGCCCGCCAGGATGGACGGGGCCTCCAGGAACGTATTCCGGTGGATGCTCCCGTAGCGGGCGAATTCGGCTTCCTCCAGGCCCGGGATGGTGCGGAAGATCCGCTGCTGCTCCGGCCATGCGAGTTTCGTCTGAAATCCCACGAGATTGAAGAGCGTCTCCTGCCGGTTTTCCGCCCTCAGCTGCACGACGGCGTGGGGCGGCGACCCCGTGCGGGGATCGGTCAGTCCCACCGGCTTCATGGGGCCGAAGCGGAGCGTGTCGACCCCCCGGGCCGCCAGCACCTCGATCGGCAGGCATCCTTCGAAATAGACCGTTTCTTCGAACGGCCGGGGTTCGACCGTCCTCCCCTCGACGATCGCCTTCCGGAGCGCCTCGTATTGCTCCTCCGTCAGGGGGCAGTTCCAGTAGTCGCCCTCGCCTTCGACATACCGCGAGGCGCGGAACATCCGTTCATAGCGGAGGGTGCCGCCGTCGACGATGGGGGAAATGGCGTCGTAGAAGAAGAGATGGTTCTTGCCCGTCAGCGCGGCGATTTCCGTGGCGAGGGCATCCGACGTCAAGGGGCCCGTGGCGATGATGACGGGACCTTCCGGCGGGATCGCCGTCACCTCCTCCCGCCGGATCTCGATCCTCCCGGTGCCGGACAGGCGCTCTTCGATGCAGCGGGAAAATTCAAGGCGGTCGACGGCCAGCGCCCTATCGGCCGGAACGGCGGCGGCGTCCGCCGCCTCCAGAAGGATCGAGCCCAGGAAACGCATCTCCCTCTTGAGGACCCCCGGCGCCGAGTCGGGCCGGTCGGACCGCAGGGAATTGCTGCAGACCAGTTCCGCCAGCAGGGGCGACCGGTGGGCGGCGGAGAAGCGCGCCGGCTTCATCTCGAACAGTCGAACCGCAAGGCCGCATCGGGACAACTGCCAGGCGGCTTCGCATCCCGCCAGGCCGCCGCCGATCACGATGACGGGCCGGGTTTCATTCATTTCGTACGGCCGTGCTCTTGTACTTGCATTCCTTCCGGAAGCAGGCGCGGTAGGAGCCGCCGCTCCGGTTCGTTTTTTCCACGAGGAAGGGCGCCCCGCAGGAAGGGCAGGGTTCGGGCACCGGGCGGTTCCAGAGGGCGAACTTGCAGGTCGGGTAATTCGTGCAGCTGTAGAAGACCTTTCCCTTCTTGGTCCTCTTCTCGGACAGTTTTCCCGTACAGCCCGGTTCGGGACAGGCGACGCCGAGGTCGAGCGGCATGGTGCTCCGGCATTCGGGATAGCCCGAGCAGCCGAGGAAGCGGCCGAAACGGCCCTGCTTGAAGACCATGGGCCTGCCGCATTTTTCGCAGGTTTTCCCCGTGGGCTCTACCTCTTTGGGCGCCGCGGGGCCGGGATCGCCGTTGGGCTGGAGATTGCGGGTGTTCTTGCACTCGGGGTAATTGGAGCAGGCGACGAACCGGCCGTTCCTCCCCCACTTGATGACCATCGGGCTGCCGCACTTCTCGCAGAGGAGATCGGTGGGGGTTTCCTCCCGTTTGACGTTGCGCATCTCCTTCTGCGCCTTTTTCAGTTCTTCCTCGAAAGCGCCGTAAAAAGTCCGGAGCGTCTGCAGGCGGTTCTGCTTGCCCTCTTCGATGCCGTCCAGCTCCTTCTCCAGCCCGGCGGTGAATTCCACGTCCAGGATGCGGGGGAAGTTCTTGACCAGCAATTCGTTGACCACGGCGCCCAGATCGGTCGGACGGAAGCGGCCGCCTTCGAGGCGGACGTAGTCCCGGTCCTGGATCGTGCTCAGGATCGACGCGTAGGTGCTCGGCCTACCGATCCCCTTTTCTTCGAGTTCCCGCACCAGAGAGGCCTCCGTGAACCGGGGCGGCGGCTGGGTGAATTTCTGTTCGGACTTCAGTTCCAGGAGGTCCAGGGGATCGCCCGGCGCAAGTTCGGGCAGGATGTGGCCGATCTCGTCGTCGGTTTGGCCGTTGTCTTCCTTGCCCTCCGTGTACACGATCGTGAAGCCGGGGAACTTCAGGATGGAGCCCTGGGCGCGCAGGAGGCAATTGGCGGCCGCGACATCGAGCGTCGTCTGGTCGTAGACGGCCGGATTCATCTGGCTTGCCATGAAGCGGTTCCAGATCAGCTGATACAGGCGGAACTGATCGGGCGAAAGGAAATCCTTGATGTCCTGGGGCCGATACTTCATCGAGGAAGGCCGGATCGCCTCGTGGGCGTCCTGGGCCGATCCGGAGACCTTGAAAACCCTGGGTTTGGGCGGCAGGTACGCGGAGTCGTAGTTGTCGCGGATGTACTCCCGGGCCTCCCGCAGCGCATCATCGGAGATGCGGACGGAGTCCGTTCTCATGTAGGTGATGAGGCCGACGGGCCCCTCGGGGCCCAGCTCGACGCCCTCGTAGAGCCGCTGGGCGACGCTCATCGTCTTCTTGGCCGAGAAGCGCAGCCAGCGGGACGCCTCCTGCTGGAGCTTGCTCGTGGTGAAGGGCGGCAGAGGAGAGCGTTTCACCTCTTTCCGGTCGAGAGAGGAGACGCGAAATTCCGCGCCGCGCAGGGTTGCCGCGACCGCGGCGGCCGCCTCGGCGTTTTCGATCCGCGCCTTCTTGCCGTCGATCTTGAGCAGCTTGGCTTCGAAGGCGGGGGGCAGTTTTCCTTGGAGGCGTGCGGCGATGAGCCAGTACTCTTCCGCAACGAAGGCGCGGATTTCTTCCTCGCGCTCGCAGACGAGGCGCACGGCCACGGACTGGACCCGCCCCGCGCTCAGCCCGCGCTTCACCTTGTCCCAGAGGATGGGGCTGATCTGGTAGCCGACCAGCCGGTCCAGCGTCCGGCGGGTCTGCTGGGCGTCGAACTTGTTGAGGTCCAGGTCGCGGGGGTGGTTCAGGGCCTCCAGGACGGTGCTCCTGGTCAGGTCGTTGAAAAGCACTCGCTGGACCGGCTTCCCCTTCGCCTTGATCTCCTCGGCGATGTGCCAGGCGATCGCCTCGCCTTCGCGGTCGGGGTCCGGGGCGAGAAGGATGCGGTCGGCCGCCTTGGCCGCCTTCTTCAGCTCCGCGATCACCTTTTTCTTTTCGGGGATGACCTCGTAGGTCGGTTCGAAGTCCCTGGCCGGATCGATGCCGAGCGTCTTCTTGGGAAGATCCTTGACGTGTCCGACGGACGCGCGGATGTCGAAATCCGCGCCCAGGTATTTTTTGAGGGTTTTCACCTTCGTGGGCGACTCCACGACAAGCAGCGATGAAGACATAGAGCGTTTCTACTCCTTGGCGACAAAACGTTTTCCGGGCAGTTGGGTCACCCGCCCGGCGATCTCGAGTTTCGTAAGCAATTCCAGGACCCGCTGTGCGTTCAATCCCGCCGCGGCCGCGATCCCGTCCAATTCCCTGGGGCCGGCGGCAAGCAGGCGGAGAATCGCTCCTTCCGCGCCCGTGGGGTCCTCTCCTGCGGGCGGCTTTTTCGCCTCCGGCATCGGGCGGCAGGCGGAGGCCGGGACGCTTCCCAGCCGCGGACGGATCTCTTCGAGGATGTCCTCCACGTCTTCCACCAGCTTGGCGCCGTCCTTGATGAGGCGGTGCGTGCCCCTGGACCCGGCGGCGTCGATGGCGCCGGGTACGGCGAAGACCTCGCGGCCCTGTTCGAGTGCGTAGCGCACCGTGATCAGCGAACCGCTCTTCTCCCCGGCCTCGACCACGACAACGCCCAGGGACAATCCGCTGATGATCCGGTTGCGGGCCGGAAAATGTTTCGCGAGGGGCTCCGTTCCCAGCGGGTACTCCGATACCAGGGCGCCGTTTCCGGCAACGGCCGGATAGAGCCGGCCGTTCTCCGGGGGGTAGATCACGTCGATGCCGCAACCCAGGACGGCGATGGTCCTGCCGCGCCCGCTCAACGCGCCTTCGTGGGCGGCCGTGTCGATCCCTCGCGCCAGGCCGCTTACCACGACAACACCCTTCAATGCAAGTTCCCTGCAAAGCTTCTGCGTCGCGTAGCGGCCATAGGGGCTGGCCCGGCGCGAACCGACCACCGCGATCCGGGCCTCGTCGACGGGCAGGGACCCTTTCACGTACAGGAGCGGCGGGCAGTCGTAGATGCTGCGCAACTCCTGCGGAAAGGAGGGGTCGCCGGAGCAAAGGAGGGTGATGCCGGCTTCCCGCGTGCGGGCGATCTCCGCTTCGCATTCCCGCCAGGCGTCGAACTCGCGGATGCGCGCCACGGTCTTCGGTCCGATTCCGGGAACCGCCCTCAATTCCCCGGGCGAGGCCGCGAACACGCGCTCGGGCGCACCGAAGGCGGAAAGCAGCGCCCGGAAGGATTCGGCGCCGACGCCCTCCAGGCGGCTCAGGGCGGTCCAGTATGTCAGGGAATTCCGTTCCATGCCGTCGTTTCCGGGAAAAAGCCCGTGCGATCTGCGAATCCGGGAACCCGGTTCCCGGCGCGATCCCTGGCCGGGGATGCCTGCCGCCGCTTCCGGGCGGCCGTGGAATCGAAGTGGAGAATCCGGAGAAGAAGAGGCGTCGCCGAAAAGACCGTCCGGACGTCTTTCAAACCTGCCGTGGGCCGATAGCGGCCGGGGCGGGGCTATAAAAGCGCATTCCTTATTGATCCTGGTGCCTTGCGCCGCTCCGGGAGGGGTGACGCCGCTGACAGGCGCGATAAATAGCCCGGAAGCAGGGAGGTGTCAAGCTTTTTCGACGAGGGGGCGGTTGCGTTCTTGAAGCCTTTGGGCTAAAGAGTGCCCGAGGCCGCGTCGTCTCCAGCCGAACAGGAAAGATGGGGCGGAGGCGCCGGCCGGACGGTTTTTCGAGGCAAGAATGAAGAGGAGACTTTCGCTCGTTTGTTTCTTCCTGGTAATCCTGTACGGGACGGTTGTTCCCGCCTGCGGTCATGCGGCGGCCGCCGATGGCGGCGAGGCGCGGACGGATTCCGGAGAATATCTCCGCCCGGTGCTGTCGGTCTCGCCCCGCGAGATCGATTTCGGAGCGATCGGCCCCGGAGAGGGGACCCGCTCCTCCTATCTGCTGAAGAACCTCGGCAGCGGTCCGCTCCTGTGGTCGATGGACCAGCCGGAGGGGTGGAGCGTCTTCGACAACCGGAAACTGTCCGGGACGCTGGAGGCGGTGCCCGCGGAGCTGAATCTGCACCTGAGCTCGCTGACCGACATCGTTGAAAGTCCGGAGAAGAACGGCAAGATCTTTCCCTTTCAACTGACCGTCGAAACGGGGGCCCGGTCGATAACCCTGCGCAAGAGCTTCCCAGCGGGCCTGCACCGCCAGAGCATCCGCCTTTCCTCCAATGGAGGATCGCGGACCGTCTTCTTCAGCTTCCGCGTCGCCGGCGAAGAATCGTTTCCCGTGCTGGACGTCCAGCCCCTTCGCGTGGACTTCGGCGTCGTTGCGCCGGGGAAGCACAGTTCGCGGCGGATCCGCCTCGCCAACAAGGGACGGGAGGCCCTGAAATGGATCGCTACCGTTCCCGGCGGCCGGACGGCTGCCGCGCCGCCGCCGTCGGGGCGATACCTCTCCTTTCGAAACGAGGAGAGCCGCGGCGTCGCTTCCTTCAGCCCTCCGCCCTATCTGCGTGACACCCTTCAGCTGAGCGGCGGCTGGACGGACGAAGAGGGCTATCCGCTCGCGAGTGGAGAAGCGCCGATCCTGCACTACCGGTTTTCGGGAACGGGGATTCTTCTGTATTACATCCGCATCCCCGGCGGGGGGAATCTGGTCCTGTATCTCGACGACCGGTGGGTGACCGAACTGGACGGGGCCGCCGACAGGAGGGAAGAAAGCGACTTCGCCGTGGCTGCGGATCTCCCGGATGGCCCGCACGTCCTGACCGTGGCCGCCAAGGCGGGGAAGGTCGTCGTCGAGGGCGTACGGGTCTTCGGGCCGGAAATGCAGAAAGGTCCCGCGGGCTGGCTCGGCGTCGTTCCCAACCAGGGAAAGACGACGAGGGAAAACGACTACCTGAGCATTGTCCTCAACACCCGGTCGATGCAGCCCGGGCTCTACGCCGACAGGATCCTGTTTTCGTCGAACGGCGGAGAGGCGGCCGTCGAAGTCTCCGTCGAAGTGGCCGCGGAGACGGCGTTGAAGTTGATCGACGTGTACCGTTTCAGCCTTGCCGGCGATTACCTCTACACGTCCAATCCGCAGGCCGAGACGGCGAGGATCTCCGCGAAGGGATACCGGAAGGATGGCCTCGCCTTTCAGTTGTTCCCCGCCGGGACACCGGGCACGACGGATTTTCACCGCTGGTATCACCCGGGGAAAGGAGACCATTTCTACTCGCACGATGCAACGGGGGGCGGAAAACCGCTTCAGGGATACCTCTACGAAGGATCGATCGGCGCTATCGCCACCTCCCGGATCAGCGGCACGAGGGAGCTGTTCCGCTGGTTCAAACCCGCGACGTCGACGCATTTCTACACGACCGATCCGGCGGGGGAAGGGGCCGGCAAGCGCGGCTACCGCTTCGACGGCATCGCCGGATTCGTCCGGTGAGAAAAAACCGGTTCCCGGGCCTGTTTTGATCTTGACAAACCGCGTCAAAGGGGTTAAGGAGCACTTTCTTTGAAAGTCAGGGAAGACCGTGTGCGCCTGTAGCTCAGCTGGATAGAGCAACGGACTTCTAATCCGTAGGTCCCGGGTTCGAATCCCTGC
>DAOSIS010000009.1:0-111861 GCA_035366835.1 Syntrophales bacterium
AAACCGGGAGATACCCCTTCTTCTATCCCTGACACAAGATCTGATACATCACCGAACCGCTTGCGCGCTTGACGACCGTTGTGAGTCGGATGTAGGATTTCTGACAGATTCCTTGTGAAAAGCTGTTCATTGCATAAGCATCCGGCGAAGGAGGGCGACCATGCGCGTGCGGGTGTCAGCGGTATTCGAGCAGGATCGTGAAATCCTCTGCATGAAGTACATCTATGGCGGCAAAGAGGTCTTCTCCCTGCCCGGCGGCGGTGTCGACAAAGACATTCCTCTGCAGGAAGCGATCATCAGCGAATGGAGGAACGAGCTTGGCGTCCGACTCGAAATCGGCAACGTCATCATGATTGGCGAGGCGCCGGCCAAGAAGAACCACCCACAGACCCTGCACATTGTATTCGATGCGGTGGACGTTCACGGCACCCCGAAGATCAGGAGCGAGCACACGAAATCGATCGACATTGCCTGGGTAGCGGTCGACAAACTCAGGACGACCCCGCTCTATCCCGACATCGGGAAGAAATTATACGAGCACCTGACTGGCGGGCAGGCAGGAGCAGGATCGATCGAATTCATCGGCAATTGCATGGAAAGGGGATTCTGGTGAGAGGATCTCTCACCGTTCCGCCTCCTTCTCCTTTTTTCTCCACGGCGGGGAGCAAAAGGGTATCCTGTGAAAGTTCTTGACAGAGGCGCACTGGTGGTGTAAAAAGTGCATAGTTTCTTGATCAGGTTTTGGTCCGCGTCCCCAGAGCCCGTCACAGGCTGCCTGGGGATTTTTTTAGGCATAAACTTGAGCGCAATTCAAAAAGAAGAGAAAGGAACACTGTATTTAATGAGTTTCAGGTCGTTTCATTTACACCCCGATATCGAAAACGGTATCGAAGCCATGGGCTATACCGAGCCCACGCCAATCCAAAGGGAGTGCATCCCCGTTGTTCTTCAGAATCATGACGTCATGGGCCTGGCCCAGACCGGCACGGGCAAGACGGCGGCATTCGTGCTACCCATCCTGCAGCGGCTGATGACGGGTCCGCGGAGAGTCATCCGCGCCCTCATCATCGCCCCGACGCGCGAGCTGGCGGAGCAGATCCACGATCATACGATGCAGCTAGGCCGCCGGGCGAAGATCAAAAGCCTCACCATCTACGGAGGAGTGGGGAAGAACCCTCAAATCACAAAACTCCGCAGCGGCGCCGAAATCGTCGTCGCCTGTCCGGGCCGCCTGCTCGACCTGATGAACGAAGGTGAGATCGACGTGTCCCGCGTAGAGGTGCTGGTCCTGGACGAGGCGGACCGCATGTTCGACATGGGATTCCTGCCCGATATCCGCAGGATCGTCGGCAAGCTCCCGAAGCGGAGGCAGACGCTTCTCTTTTCCGCCACGATGCCCGAGGACATCCGGCAGCTGGCGCAGGAGGTCCTGCAGAATCCGCTGACGATCCGGATCGACGACACCATTCCGCTGTCCACCGTCTCCCATGCCCTCTTTCCGGTCGAGCCGCACCGAAAAACGGCCCTGTTGATGAAGCTTCTCGACCGCACGGACACGGAATCGGTGTTGGTTTTCACGCGCACCAAGCACCGCGCGACCCGCCTTGCGCAGCAGATGAAAAAGGCCGGATATCCGGTCGCCTCGCTTCAGGGCGATCTTCCGCAGAACAAACGGAAGGCGGCGCTCAACGGTTTCCGCGACGGCAGGTACAGGATTCTGGTCGCCACGGACATCGCGGCCCGCGGGATCGACGTCTCCAGCATCTCGCACGTCATCAATTACGACATGCCCGACACCGCCGAGGCCTACACGCATCGCATCGGCCGTACGGGCCGTGCGGCGAAGACCGGTGACGCATTCACCTTTGTCACACGCGAGGACAGGGCCTTCGTCTGGACCATTGAGAAGGTGCTGGGAGAAGCCATCGAGCGTCGCACCCTGGCCGATTTCGACTACACGGCGCCCCCTCCGGCGGGAAGCGGCTTTGACCGCCTCCGAAGGTCGGGGGGAGGACCGGCGATTCAGCGGAGAGAGGATGCCCTGCCGGCCGTGGCTGCCGCCAGTCCGTGGGGCGGATCACGCGATTCTTTCAGGAAGGCGACAAAGATCTTCAGTTCGTCGAACCTCCGTTCCCGGCGTCCGCGCGGCGCCCGATAGGGTTCCCCCCGTGGGGGAATTCCCCGGCAAGGAAAAGCAAGACCCTGGATCTCCGCAAGAGAACGGGGTCTTTTCCTTTTACCACACCGGTTCCCTCGACGCCGTTCCACCACGGAACCCCGCCTTTGCGTAGAGGTGCCTCGCCGCGAAAAGCCCCTCGACGGTCCACAAACCGATCCTGCCATGACCGGTCCCTTTGATATCGCAAGAATCGGCCCTGCCGTTCCTCAGACAATTTTCACGATATCCGGTGCATGTCTTTCCGAAGCCTTCGGAATACCGGCGGGATAGCCGACGACGATCGGTGCGACGATTCGGCAGTTCTCCGGCACGCCGATCTCGGCAAGGAGTTCACGGTTGCGGATATGGGCGCCCAGGGCGATCCAGCAGGTCCCCAGGTTCCGCGATACGGCGGAAAACATGAAATAGGCCGCCGTCAAGGCGCAATCGACTTCAAGGGAGTGAATGCCCTTCGGCCCGGTGATGAGGACGAGGCAGGGTGCATTGTAGAAGACGTTGAATCCTTCGTCCTTCAACGCGGCTTCATATTTTTTCAGCGGCGAATCCGGACTCCTGGCAATATCGGCGAGAAGACTCTTCTTGCTGTCATCCGAAAGTCTCTTCATCAGGCCCCGGTCCCGAATGACGATGAAACGGCAGGGCTGCCCGTTGCCGGCCGTGGGGGCGAGACAGGTGTCCCGGAGAATTTCCTGCAGGACCGGCAGGGGTACCTCTTCATTGCGAAAATCCCTGATGGAGCGCCTCTTTTTCAACAGTTCCTGGAAATCCATTTTCAATCTCCTCCTTGTTCGTGATCGAAGACGTAGCCGACGGCGCGGATGCTTTTGAAGTAGACGGGGTTCTGTGGGTCGTCCTCGAAGTATTTCCGCAGGCGCACGATGAAATTGTCCACCGTGCGCGTCGTCGTCTCCCCCGTGTAGCCCCAGCCGATTTCCAGCAGCGTCTTCCGTGAAAGCGGCTTCCCCCGGTGGGATATGAAAAGGCGCAGCAGCCTGGCCTCCTGCTCGGTAAGGACGATCCGGCCCGCCCTGCATTCGGCGGTCAGAGTGGCGAAGTCGATTCGGTTGCCTCCGAAGTTATAGGACTCCGGCACTGCCGTTCCGCCTTCCCCCCCGCCGTTCGTCCAGGAAACCCTCGTGAGCAGCCTCTCGACGCGCAGCAGGAATTCCTCCAAATTGAACGGCTTGGCCATGTAATCGTCGGTTCCGAGCGAGAAGCCCCTGACCCTGTCGTCGGGTGCTCCTTTGGCCGAGAGGATCAGGATCGGGAAGCGCTCGTCCTTCAGGCGGATGCTCTGCAGCACCGAGAATCCGTCGATCCGGGGAAGCATGATGTCCAGAACGATGAGGTCCGGCCGCCACTCCTTCCATTTCTGGAGACCGGAAACGCCGTCGGCGGCAATCGTCACCTCGTACCCCTGAAGCGACAGGTTCAGCTTCAGGCCTTCGGCGATGTGTGCGTCGTCTTCGATGATGAGGATCCGTTGCCTGTCCGTCGCCTTCATGAACGGCTATACTCCCCGCTGCAGCAGTGGCATCTGGAGAGGAAGCGTCAGGGTAAAGACCGATCCCCGGCCGGCGCCCCTACTTTCCGCCGAGATCTCCCCTTTGTGCATCTTGGCAATATGCCTCACCAGGTAGAGGCCTAGGCCGCTCCCCTTGGCAGTCATGTCGTCAGCCCGGCCGACCTGGTAGAATTTCCTGAAGATTTTCTTGAGTTCGGCCTTGGCGATGCCGATCCCGTTGTCCTCGAAACGGATATTCAGTTTGCGCCCCTGCAGCTCGAAGCGGATGTCGATTTCCGGCCGATCGGCCGAATTGTACTTGACGGCATTGGTAAGGAGATTCATCAACAGCATCTCGAAGAGAGGCAGGTTGAGGGAGCAGGCGAAGGATTGTCCGGATGGCTTGTGGATCCGGATGTCGCAGTTCCGGAAAAGATGGGCATGAGCCAGGAGAAACCGCTCCGTAACCGCCAGAGGGTCCATGGTCGAGAATTCCTCGCCGTAGCTCCTGCTTTCGATTCGCGCCAGATCGAGGATGCGGCCGATGTGTTCCGACAAGCGCTCCACGTCCTGGATCATGTAGCCGAGGTATTTGAGCCGGTCCTCCCGGGGGAGATCATATTTGGCGAAGGTCTCCAGGTAGAGTTTCAGCGAGGTCACCGGGGTTTTCAGCTCGTGGGTGAAATTATTGATGAAATTGTTCTGCAAACGATAGAAGCGGAGGGTCTTCTGGTTGAAGACGAAGATGATGAACAGCCCGACGAGAATGATCCCCACGAGGATCGACAGGACCAGAATGACCACCCAGGTCTGTGCCTCGAAAAACTGATGCGCATCGAGGTTGTACTGGCGCACGACCTCGTGGAGGCCGGCGCTGACTTCTACGTACCAATAGATGTAAAGGAACAGCGACGTTGCCAGGGCCAGGATCGAAAATACGAAAACCGTGATGGGATGGAAGTACCATCTCTGCTGATCGACCATGGATTGCCTTTTGTAAAACTATTGTAAAACCGCGAAGATCCCTTTCTTTTTCCGTTTCTTTCCTCTATGAGAGTCTACCACATCCAGCAGGAAAATATCGGAAAAAAAGGACAACCTATGACGGCTTCGCAAGTGCGCCACCCCTTGGGAACAGGGGCGAAAATTCTTCTGTCCAGCGTATTCGGCCCCTATGCCCGAGACGACGGATACGGCAGCCGGGCCATCAATCCCATGGAGCTTTACCACAACCAGGTGACGCGCGTTCAGGGCGGCTTCTCCCTGCGCATGTTTCACCGCTCTTTCGGGCTGATGATGATCCAGGACAATCTCGATGCGCCCTGCACGCTCCTCGATTTCCCGTCCCTCGGGAGATTCACGGAAGAGATCCGGCACCACTCCTACGATATCGTCGGCATCAGCGCCATCGTTCCCAACGTCGGGAAGGTGAAGGTCATGTGCCAGCTGATCCGGCAATACCTTCCGAATGCGACGATCGTGATCGGCGGGCACATCGCCAATCTGGAGGAGCTCCCCAAAATGGTCGACGCCGACCATATCGTCAAAGGAGACGGCATCCGCTGGTTCCGGCGGTACCTCGGGCAGGATGAAAAGGCCTCGATACGCCATCCGCTGGCCTATTCGGGGTTCGATACGCGCATTCTGGGCTTCACCCTCCGGGAGAAACCGAAGAAGACCGCAGCCATCCTGATTCCTTCCGTCGGCTGCCCGGTCGGCTGTAATTTCTGCTCCACCTCCGCTCTCTTCGGGGGGAAGGGGCATTTCATCAATTTCTATGAAACGGGTGACGAACTCTTCTCCGTCATGCGTCAGCTGGAGAAGAAACTCGGTGTTCAGTCTTTCTTCGTTCTCGACGAGAACTTCCTTCTCCACAAGAAGAGGTCTCTGCGGCTGCTCGAATTGATGAAAGAGCACCGAAAGAGCTGGAGTCTCTACGTCTTCAGCTCCGCCCGGGTCCTGCAGTCCTACAGCATCGAGCAGCTGGTGGGGCTGGGGATATCCTTCGTCTGGATGGGGCTCGAGAGCGAAGTGAACGGCTACCGGAAACTCAGCGGCGTCGATACGCATGCCCTGATCAGAACCCTGCAGTCCAACGGGATCCGCGTTCTCGGGTCCACGATTATCGGCCTGGAAGACCATACGCCGGAGACGGTGGAGAGGGTCATCGATCACGCCGTCAGCCACAACACGGATTTTCACCAGTTCATGCTCTATACGCCGATCCCCGGCACGCCGCTCTACGAACGCCACCGCAGGGAAGGCAACCTTCTGACGCACGCGGAATTTCCTCTGGCCGACACGCACGGGCAATATCGATTCAACTACCGGCACCGGCATATCCCGCGCGGTCTGGAAGAACAACTGCTTGCCGGGGCCTTCCGTCGTGATTTTGATGTCAATGGCCCCAGTCTTTTCCGGATCATACGAACGCAGCTCCACGGCTGGAGCGCCTTCAAGGACCATCCCGACCGCAGGATACGGGAACGCTTCCGGCGTGAGGCAAAATCGCTGCGAACAGGTTATGCCGCAGCCGTCTGGGCGATGAAAAAATGGTACCGGGATCAGCCACTGTCAGAAGAAATGGATGACCTCCTGCGAGACCTCTACCGTCAATTCGGCTGGGTGACCAGACTGTCGGCACCGTTGGTCGGAAGATTCCTGTACAGGATGCTGAAAAAGGAAGAGAAACGTCTGGCGGAGGGCTGGACGCTGGAGCCCGGATCATTCTGTGAAAAAAATGCCGCCGCTCTTGCCCTGGGCAAGAGCGGGAAGTCCGACCGCAAGGCAGCAATTCCCGAGAATCGATGGGTTACCTGCATTCCTGCGCCGGTGGCGGAGAAATCCTAACCATCCATCGTCGCCGGTCGCGTGATCTCTCCACGTAGATCGACCGCTGCGGGCAGTGGTATGCCCTTCTGGAGGATCCCCCACGGCTTCGAATTCAGCAAATCAGTCTCGCTGAGACTGCCTGCACCGGCGGGCTCCCTTGAAAAGAGAATACGCAGATCTTGACGACGCACGGGAGTCATCGGTTTTCAGGTGCCTGGCTTCACCCGCCACTCCATCCTGGTCATGATCTCATGCATCCATGCATTGGCCGAACGAAATTTCTTCTCCGGCGCAACCAACTCCCCTAGAGCTTGAACATAAGGGCCCTCCGGAAGTTTACCCGGAACATTCTTCAGGAATTCCAGCAATCCTTCTTGCGTCAGCTCGCAGTGAAACTGCAGCCCCAGAACGCGCGATCCGTACAGGAAGGCCTGGCAGCGGCATGCCTCGCTGCGGGCAATCGGAATGGCGCCGGTGGGCAGATCGAAGGTGTCGTTGTGCCATTGGAATACCTGCATGCGCCCCGGGAACCCCGCGAAGATCGCGCAGGATTTTGCCTCCTCGGTAAGTTCAACCGGGTGCCAGCCGATTTCACTGAAACGGCTGCGATACACCTTTGCTCCAAGCGCCGCCGCCGTGAGTTGCGCGCCGAGACAGATGCCGAGGACCGTCTTCTCCCCCCGGATGGCGTGCTTGATGAAGAGCCTTTCCTCCTTCAGCCAGGGGAATTCTTCCTCGTCATGGACGCCCATCGGTCCGCCCATGACGATCAGCCAGTCTATCGCATCCATTTCGGGAAGCGGGTCATTCCGGTAAAAATGCGTGGCCGTCAGGCGATGGCGGCGGGTTCGTATCCATGTCTCCAGGTATTCCGGTCCCTCGAAGGGGACATGCTGGAACACATGAATCCGCAAGGAAGGTGTCTCCGACTTCATGACGTTCAATCCCCGTAATCGACCGCACAGCAGAAAACGCCCGCCCCTGAGCGAGAAAGGCGGGCGGACGGGAGCGAAGGGAAGTCCCTGTCAGAAAATTCCTTCCTCCAGGATGGCATATCGCTCTTCCATGAGCCTTGTGGAGTCGCGATCGGTCATCGTGTTGCCGGACTCACCTTTGAGAAGCGACCGCCCTGCAGCCTGGACGAAGATCTCTCCAGTTCCCGTCGCCGTCTTATTTCCCGGGAGACCGCTTCCGATGTTGAGACCCATGCATTCCGTTCCTGAGATCATCGTCCTTACCTCCTTTTTACGTGGCGTGATTGTAAAAGCCCTCTTCACTCAAACTCCTCGCCCAAGGGGTAACTGCAAGAAGGGCGCCACCACCATCACTTCAACGTATCTATTTGTAATTACATGCGTAATGAAAATTGAGGCCAGGCACAAATACCCTTTTCTGAAAACGAAACTGTATCGGGAACAGAAAAATGGGACAATTTTGTCCTGTTCCCGTAACGACCTCGCGGATCGTCCGAGAGAAGAGAGGCACTCAGGAATCAACCGATGGCCGTTCCCCCCAGTTCGCCGGTGCGGATCCGCACGACCTCGGCCAGATCCATGACGAAGATCTTGCCGTCTCCCACTTCGCCCGTTCTTGCACCCCGGACAATCGCATCGATCGTCGGCTGAACGAAGTCTTCGTTGACGGCGATCTCGAGCTTGACCTTCCTCAGCAGTGTTCCAACCTCCCGGGCGCCGCGGTAGACTTCCGTAACGCCCTTCTGACGGCCGCGACCCAGGACATTCGATACCGTTACAAGATTCACCTGCGCGTCTTCAAGAGCCTGCATGACCTCTTCCAGCTTGTGCGGCTGGATGACGGCGACGACGTACTTCATGGCAAATTCCTCCCTTCACTCGACGACCGTGTAGGCCGATTCGCTTTGCTGCGTGAGGTCCAGCCCCACAATCTCTTCCTTCTTTTCGACGCGCATGCCGATCGTTCCGTCTATGAGTTTGAACAGAATCCATGTCATGACCGCTGCAAACAGCGGTACGATGACGATCGAAAGGGTCTGGACGAGAAGCTGTTTGGGATTTCCGAACAGAAGGCCGTTCGCCCCGGCTGCATTCACGGCCTTCTCAGCAAAGAGACCTGTCGCGACCGTGCCCCATGCCCCGCCGACGCCGTGAACGCCGAAGGCGTCGAGGGCGTCGTCATAACCGAGTTTCGCCTTGACGACGGCGATGGCGATATAGCAGAAGAGGCTCGCCAAGGCGCCGATGAAGATGGCGTTCATGGGATTGACGAAACCGCAGGCCGGCGTGATCGCGACCAGTCCCGCCACGGCCCCGGTCGCAATTCCCAGAACCGTGGGCGCTCCGTGCTGCTGCCACTCGATCAGTGCCCAGCCGAATCCGGCCGCGGCAGTTGCCACAAAGGTGGTGACGAACGCATTGGCCGCCAATTCTCCGGCCGAAAGTGCACTGCCGGCATTGAAGCCAAACCACCCGAACCAGAGAAACGCCGCTCCCATCACCGTAAAAGGAAGATTGTGCGGACGGAAGGGCTGCCGCTCGTAGCCGATTCTTTTTCCCAAAAGTATGGCCAGAACCAGCGCCGAGATTCCCGAACTGACATGAACGACGATGCCGCCCGCAAAGTCCAGAGCGCCCAGATTCCGGAGCCATCCGCCCATGCCCCAGACCCAGTGAGCCAGCGGATCGTAGACGAACGTCGACCACAGGAGTGAAAAGAGGAGAAAGCCGGAAAAACGTATCCTCTCCGCAAAAGCTCCGATAATGAGGGCTGGCGTGATCGTGGCGAACATGGCCTGGAAGATCATGAACGCCTGATGGGGAATGGTCGCGGCGTAGTCGGCATTCGGCCGCCCACCCACAGAACGCAAGCCCGCCCAATCAAGCCCGCCGAGAATCCCGTGGACGGTATCCGGACCGAAGGACAGCGAATATCCGAAGAGGACCCACTGCAATCCCACGGCGCACATGATAACGAAGCACTGCATCAGTATCGACAAGACGTTCTTGCGGCGGACGAGACCGCCATAGAAAAGCGCCAATCCAGGGATCGTCATCATGAAGACAAGTGCCGCACACAACAGCACCCAAGCCGTATCTCCCGCGTTCAACATAAAGCACCTCCCGAGAAAACTTCTCTTTTCATGACATGAGCAGGGAATATGCCAAAGTGATTGAGATTCATAACAATTTGAAATAATTTATAATTATGGATATGCCCGCGTCTGGCATCTGAATGATATGGAACAATTTTGTGCCGTGTTGAATCCGACAGCGAACGCATTCCCCGCGGCTTGCCGCAGGGGATGCGAGCGAATGATATTCAAGATCCCTTCCTTGAGGATCGAAGATTCTCCGGAGCTTGCTCCGGAGAGCTTCAATGTTTGCGCAAAAAAACCGGCAGCGAGCACGCCGCGGCGCCAGCCCCCCTGAACCTGTTTTCATTTTGACAATTGGCCGCGAGTATGACAGATTCATCGGCGCCGGAACGGCGGGGAGGGGGAATGCAGCGCGGCGGTTTCCGACATTCTGAAGGATAACGATGCATCTCTCCGAAAACGCAAGGGAATATCATTTCCTGGGCAGATCGACGATAAGAATTTTCGCCGCATACCCAAGTTCGAGAGTCTGAACCCCTTCCGGATCAGCTTCATTTCGTGCAAACAGCGGTCATCCTTACGAGAAGGACCATGGACGGCAGCAGGGACAGACATCCGGCAAAAAGCGGCGTTTTCCAGTTCGACGAAATCATCCAGTACTTGCGGATGGGCGACAATGTGGTATGGCAGGTCGATGAACTGGAGGAGTATGCCTACTTTGCCGAGCCCTTCGCCGAGCAGGCCCTGCGAGACGGCAGACGGCTGGTCTATATGCGGTTTGCACCGCACCTGCCCGTCCTGAAAGAATTGCCCGGCCTCGTGACGGTTACGCTCGATCCTCATGTAGGTTTCGATGCATTCAGCGCGGAAGTCCACCAGGTGATTTCGGAACAGGGACAGGGGGTTTTCTATGTCTTTGATAACCTCTCCGCCCTTGTCACCGAGTGGGCGACGGATGAACTGCTTGCCAATTTCTTCCGGGTGACCTGCCCCTATCTGTTTGAACTCGACACCATCGCCTATTTTGCGCTGATCCGCGGCCAGCACGCCCACGGCGCCGTGGCGCAGATCCGCGACACGACACAACTGCTCATCGATGTCTACCGCGTCAGAAATATGATGTACCTTCATCCGCTGAAGGTCTGGGAACGGTATTCCCCGCAGATGTTCCTACCGCGCGTCATGTCCGGGCACACCTGGACGCCCGTGATCTACAGCGGGGAGGCGGCCGAAGTCTCCGGCATGGTGAAGCAGCCCCTGAGGTCCCGCGAGAAGTCGATCGCCCCCTGGAAAAGCGTCTACCGCAAGCTGATCCAGTACCGCGAATGCGGCGCCGATGTCGCCGAGGGCGGGCCCGAAATCACCCCGCTCAAGCAGGAATTGTCGCGGATGATGATCGGGAATCATCCCGAATTCAACCGGCTTGTGGATGAATACCTGACGATCGAGGATCTCTTCCGCATCCGGGACCGAATGATCGGTTCGGGGCGGATCGGCGGCAAGGCGGCGGGCATGCTGCTGGCCCGAAGCATCCTCTGCAGCGGGCCGGCAGGCAAGACCGATTTTCTCCAGGTCCTTGAGCCGCACGATTCCTTCTACATCGGTTCCGACGTGTTTTTCACGTTCCTCGTGAACAACGAGCTGTTCCGCACACGCCTGCATCTTTCGCGCGGCTCGCCCCTGAGCTGCGAGGAGTTCGAAGAGGTGGAACAGCGATTCCTCGAAGGGAAATTTCCGACCGCCATCGTCGAACAGCTCCAGGACATGCTCGATTACTTCGGGCAGGCGCCGATCATCGCACGCTCCTCCAGTCTCCTCGAAGACAGCTTCGGCAACGCCTTTGCGGGCAAGTATCGGAGCGAATACTGCGTGAACCAGGACAGCCCGGAACAGCGCCTGGAAGAATTCATGCGTGCCGTGAAGCTGATCTATGCCAGCACGCTCAACCCCGATGCCCTTTCCTATCGCCGCGCCCGGGGCCTCGTCGAGAGCGACGAGCAGATGGCGATCCTCGTCCAGCGCGTCTCGGGGATGGCGTACCGGAACTACTTCTTCCCGGCCCTGGCCGGTGTCGCCTTTTCCCGGAACCTCTATGCCTGGACGGACCGCATCGACCCGCAGAAAGGCATGATCCGCCTCGTCTTCGGACTGGGCACACGGGCGGTCAACCGTGTCGGCGACGACTATCCGCGCATGATTGCGATCAGCCATCCCCAGCTGAGACCGGAAACGGGGATGCGGATCGCAAAGTACTCGCAGTGGGATATGGATCTGCTGGATCTGAAAATGAATCAGTTTGTTACCGCGCGCATCGAGGATATTCTGGAAAAGCGCGATTACCCGAATCTTCATCTCATGATCTCCCTGCTCTCGGAGGGATTCCTGGTCGATCCCTATCTCGGGCGTCTCGAGGGATCGGAGGGAAGCTTCGTCGTGACCTTCAACAATCTCATCAACCGGACGGATTTCGTCCGCATCATCGGCGAGATGCTGGAGCGTCTCGAGGCCGCGTACGGCCATCCGCTGGACACGGAATTCACCGCCTCCGTGAATGGGGCGGGTCAGGTCCGGATCAATCTCCTGCAGTGCCGGCCGATGAGGCTTCCCGGTTCTTCGGGGCCTGTGACCTTCCCGGAAGGCCTGCCGAAGGAAAAGGTCCTCTTCCGTTCGACACGGACGATCAGCGGCGGGGTGGTTCCGGACATCCGCTGGCTCCTGTACATCGATCCGAGGAAATATGCCTCCATCGCGACCCAGGAGACCAAGAAGACGCTCGGCCGCGCGGTCGGCCTCATCAACAAGCACCCGGAGATCGCGCACGGCGGGATCGTCATGATGGGGCCGGGCCGGTGGGGAAGCAGCAACATTGATCTCGGCGTCAACGTCACCTATGCCGACATCAACAACGCCTCCGTGCTCGTCGAAATCGCCCGGGAAGAGGCGGGCCATGTCCCGGAGGTATCGTACGGAACGCATTTCTTTCTCGATCTCGTCGAAGCGAAGATCATCTACCTCCCCGTGTTTCCGGGCGACCCGGGGGCGGACTTCAATGGAGCGTTTTTCGATGCCGAGCCGAATGCGCTTGCCGGGACGGTGCCGGAGGCGGCGAAATTCGCCGAGTACATTTCCCTGATCGATCTGGAAAGAGGGCCGCACGCACGCCGCGCCACGGTCGTCGCCGACCCGCACAGCCAGAGGGCGGTCTGCTATCTGCAGTAGAGGAAGATTCCATGATCCCTTTTTTCAAAATGAGCGGCAGCGGCAATGACTTCATCCTCATCGACAACCGCGACGGTTCGCTTCCCGTCGACGATCTTTCGGCCTTTGCAAAGAGCGTATGCACCCGAAAGGTATCCGTGGGCGCGGACGGTCTCATTGTCCTGGAACGTTCCGACCGTGCGCACTTCCGCTGGCAGTTCTTCAACGCCGATGGGAGCGTGGCCGAGATGTGCGGAAACGGCGGCCGCTGTGTGGCACGTTACGCCTTTCTCAAAGGAATCGCGCCGGCGCACATGGCCTTCGAGACGCTGGCCGGCGTCATCGACGCCGAAGTGAAGCAGGATACGGTGAAACTGCGCCTGACGGACCCGGGAGCGGCGAAGCTGGGCGCAACGATCGATGTGAACGGACGGGCCCTGGAGATCGACAGCATCGATACCGGCGTGCCGCACGCCGTCCACTTCGTGAAGGACTTTCGCGAGGTCGACGTTTTCAGCGACGGCCGGGCGATTCGTCGCCACGCACGCTTTCAGCCAGCGGGCACGAATGTGAACTTTGTCCGCGCCGTCGACCGCCGCTCCCTGCAGGTGCGGACGTACGAACGCGGCGTCGAGGACGAGACGCTCGCCTGCGGAACAGGGGCCGTCGCTTCGGCCCTGATCGCCTCGGCGAGAAATCTCGTCGAGGCACCTGTCGCTGTGACGGTGCAGAGCGGCGAGATCCTGACGATATTCTTCGAAAAGACGAAGGCCGGTTTTGCCGGAATCTATCTTGAAGGCAGGACGAAAGTGGTTTATGAAGGCAACCTCTGGGAGGAGGCCTGGCGATAGCGGAACGCGGAAACCGCCATCGGAATCCAAGACATGAAGGAGTGAAGACGTGAAGGTCGCCGAAAGACTAACGAAGATTCCCCCGTACCTGTTCATGGAGCTGCGCAAGAAGATCGCCAAGGCCAAGGCCGACGGCGTGGACGTGATCAGCCTCGCGATCGGAGATCCCGTCGAGCCGACTCCACCGTCCGTCGTCGAGGAACTGTCGATCCATGCCCGTCGCCCCGAAAACCACCGCTACCCGACGGACGAAGAAAAGGGGATGTTGGCCTTTCGCCAGGAGGTCGCCCTCTGGTACAGGGACCGTTACGGCGTGACCGTCGATCCCGCGACGGAAGTCCTGGGTCTCATCGGCTCCAAGGAGGGCTGCCATCACTTCGCCCTGGCGCGGATCAACCCCGGCGACGTCGTACTCATGACCGATCCCGGCTACCCCGCCTACCGGGCGAGCATCCTCATGGCCGGCGGCGTCCCCTACAACGTGCCCATCCGTCCGGAAAACGGCTATCTTCCCGTCTTGGAGGAAATTTCCCCCGATGTCGTCGCCAGGGCCCGCGGCATGTTCCTCAACTATCCCAACAATCCGACGGGCGCCTGCGCGACCCGGGCATTTCTGGACAAACTCGTCGCCTTCGCGAAGAAGAACGACGTCGCGATCTGCTACGACAATCCCTACAGCGAGATCCTCTTCGAAGGCCAGGAGCAGATCAGTTTCCTCATGGCAGACGGCGCCAAGGAGGTCGGCGTCGAGTTGAATTCGCTGTCGAAGCCCTTCAACATGTGCGGCTGGCGGATCGGCATGGCCCTGGGAAATCCGGAACTGATCGCGGCGATCAGCAAGGTCAAGGAGAATACCGACTCCGGCATCTTCAACCCTGTCCAGTTTGCGGCCATCCGGGCCCTGAAGGGCGAAGCACCCTACATCGACAGGATGCTCGCGATCTACAAGAAGCGGCGGGACCTGGTTCTCGCCACGCTCCGGAAAATCGGGATCGAATTCGATCCGCCGAAGGGGACTTTCTATCTGTGGGTGCCGGCGCCGAAGGGCATGTCGTCTCTCGAATTCACCAACCGGCTTTTCGACAAGACGGCCGTCGTCGTCGCCGCGGGAACGGCGTACGGGCAGTACGGCGAGGGATTTGTCCGCGTATCCCTGACCGTGCCCGACGACCGTCTGCAGGAGGCGATGGCGCGGATCGAACGGGAATTCGCCTGCCGCTGACAGGAGAAGATCCATTGCGAAACGAAAAAAGCCCCGGCCAGCCGGGGCTTTTTTTTGGAAGGATCAACAATGCGGGGGATCAGGACTTGCCCGTCAGGGCGTGTATCCTTTCCAGGAAGGGCTGCATCTCCGGGGTCTCGAGGGCGATCTTTTCGCCGGGGCAGACGGCCGACCGGTCGCGGGTCAGGATGTTGGATACGGTGCGGTCGGACCGGATATCGATCCCTTCGGCAGAGAGGAAGAGTTCGGCCGGATCGGAGGCGACGCCCGTGACGACGTGATCGATGATCCGGGAATGGGCGATGAGCCGTGCAGCCGCAAGTCCGATGACCCGGTCGTGCAGCGTGCATCCGCGATGATCGGCGAATTGCTCCAGGCAGGTCAGGAGCGGCTTGAGCCCCGGCTCCTTCGAGGTATGCAGAATGCGGCCGTCCTCGAGCAAGGCGAGGCTGTAGGCGTCGAAATCAGGTTTCATAGGGCGAAGAATCTTCGAAGAAGGCTTGAGGTCGATGCCGCGACGACCGCCCAGACCGTATTGGAGACCAGCAGCGCCACAACCAGCGTCCCGATGAATTCCATCGACAGGCCGGCAAAGAAGTAGTCCGTCAGGACAAGCCAGGGCAGTTGGACGGCAAAGGCCAGCCAGACCGCAACCACGGCCGGGACGCCTCGTCTCGCGAAGAACCCGGTGAAGAAGCCCAGCAGGGCATTTCCCACGGCAAGATAGGGATTTGCGAGCGCGAAAGCCGAATAGAGCGACCCGACCAGGCCCGACAGCGCCCCTCCCATCGGTCCGTAGATCAGCGCCGCCCAGAAGATGACCAATTGAAAGGTGTGCAGCCGGAAGCCCCAGGGGGTGTCGATATTGATCGCGCCCAGGAGGTTCGGCAGGGCAATCATCAATGCAAAAACAGCCGTCGTCCGCGCATTCCAGTGCACGGGAATCGAAATCGTGCCGGTATTCGTCATATGGCCTCCTTCGGCGGTCGTCCCGTTTCCGCTTTCGGGAAACGGCTGGCGCCTCATCTCATGTGAACTGGTTCACCTATACAACAAGGGGCGACGCTTGTGTAGTCCTTTTTCGCTGTCCCTTTTTCGGATTCGGGAATGGATTCGGCAAGTGCATGCGACGGATCGACCGACTCCGCCGCCCTCCTCTCACTCTGCCAAGCGGCCGAAGGCATCGATCGCCGCCTGCAGAAATGCCCGTCTGTGAAAGAGGAAGGCGCCGATATGCCCTGTGTCGACCCAGCGCAGCGTGGAGCCCGGCCAGGAGTCGTGGAGAAGGCGCACCGATCCGGCCGGGATGTAAGCGTCACGGCGGGCGCCGACCACAAAGACGGCGCGGGTAAGAGCGGGCGGCGGAAAATTCCGGACGTCGGTCCGCGAGAGGATCTGACGCATCCAGTCCACGGCTTCGGCCTGCCCGTTCAGTTCGTCTTGCAGAAAATCCCAGGCAAGATACCGGCTCAGAATCCCCTCCGTGAACACGGCGGAGGCCGAATGCGCCGTGATGAAGCAGATCACCGCGAGGGGTTCCCCCAGGATCGCGGCTGCCTGCGCGGCCATGCTGCCCCCCATGCTGATTCCGGCGACGCCCAACCTGCGGTATCCGTCGCGGCGCAACCGGCGCACGATGGCGGTCCCTTCGGCAACGGCGGCGGCCCCCATCTTCCAGAGGTCGCTTACGTGCCGCAGCATCTTTCCGTTCTGCCCGGCAGGCCGCCGGCTTCCGTAATAGGGATTTTCCAGGATGACGGAGCCGATGCCCTCCTTCGCGAGCGGCAGGGCGATCGCGATGCGCCGCCTTGAGAACCCCTCGTCCCCTGTTGCCGCAAAATGAACGCACAGCGGCGTATCGAGGGTGGACTCCGCAGGCGTGACCATCTCGAAAGAGGCGAACCGGCTTTCGTCGGGAAGGCCGATTCCAGCCGCCGGGCTTGGAAAGGAGCCCCTGCGGATCGTGGCGCCGGAAAGCACCTCCGCAGCCTGCCAGGAGATGTCCGCCGACGCCGAGACAAGGTCGTTGCGCCATGCCCCTCCGGCGACGTCTTCCAGCAACTGCCGGTCGCCCCAACCTTCGCGAAAGAAGAGGTGGCGGTTCGAGAAACTCGCGTAGACCCTGTCGAGGATGCTCAGCATGACTCTGTATATCCGCTTCCCCGGCAAACGGCAACTGCCGGCTTGCCGGGGCCGTCTGCGTCAGGGGGAACTTTCCGTTCCGGCGGGGAATCCAGCGTGTTATAATGCGCCGACGGCCGAAGGACGTTGCCGTCCTGCGCCACGCGGTGGATCCTGTTTTCATGTCAGAGCGAATTCGAAGACGCGGCAGCGACAAGAGGGAGGGGACGATGGGGGATATTTCCTACGGACTTCGGGAAAAGGTGGCGGTTGTCACCGGCGGAAGCCGAGGCATCGGCTATGAACTGGCCAGGGAACTCCTTGCCCAGGGGGCGCGCGTCGCCATCTGCGGCAGGAAAAAGGAGGGGCTCGATGCGGCGGCCGCGTCGCTGGGCGACGGGGATCGTCTGATTGCCGTTGCCGCCCACATTGCGAGGGAAACGGAAGTGGAAAACCTCTTCGACCAGGCCGTGAAGGCCTTCGGAAGAATCGATATCCTCATCAACAACGTGGGAATGAACCTTCTCACCGCATCGATCGCCGAAACCGATCCGGCCCTCTGGAACAAGATCCTCGAATCGAACCTGACGGGCACGTATCTCTGCTCGCGCAAGGCGGCCCGGCTGATGCGGGGGCAGAAGAGCGGCAAGATCGTGAACATCTCCTCCACGGCCGCCCGGAAGGCATCACCGGGCATGGGCGTCTACGGCATCGCCAAGGCCGGCATCGAGATGATGACCAGGATTCTGGCCATGGAACTGGCGTCCGCCAACATCCAGGTCAATGCGGTGGCGCCGGGTATGGTGCGGACCGAGTTCAGCAAACCCTTCTGGTCGAACGACGAACTCTGCAGGATGATCGTCAAGGGCATTCCCGCCGGGAGGATCGCCGAGACCGTGGACGTCGTCCATCCGGTCCTCTTCTTGTGTTCCGCAGGGGCGGATTACATCACGGGCCAGACGATCCTTGTAGACGGCGGCGCGTCCGTAGCATGAAGGTCCTGCCGGGCACCGGACTAAGGAGGAAGGACCATAACGCAGGGAGTTGACGGCATCAGCCGGCGGGTCTTTCTCAAGGGTACCGGCGGCGCGGCGCTTCTGGCGACCCTGGGTTCCTGCCGCGGCGCGGCGACTTTCACACCTCGCGGCTCAAGATCAGGAGCTTCCTCGGACCGGGCGAAGAACCCAAAGCACCGGAAGAAAAGGCGGAAGGGAAAAAGGAATAAAGGAATAGCTGTCACATCCGGCGCCGGGTCTGCCACGGCTTACGGCAGCAGAAGTCCGATCAGGGACAGGATGAGCCACCTGAAGAAGGCGATCACCGGATTCAGCCAGCCGAGGTACAGAAGCCCGATGATGATGAAGAATCCGAAAGGTTCCAGACGGGCGAGCATCTCCTGGGCGCGATAAGGGACGAAGCCCATCAGGATCTTCGATCCGTCGAGCGGCGGGATAGGGATCAGATTGAAGGCGGCCAGGATGATGTTGATATAGGCCATGACTTGGAGAACGGTCCCCGCCGTACCGTCCGGGTCGGGCCGGAGGACGCGCATCAGGAGGATCGAAAAGAACGCCACGATGAAGTTCGCCGTGATGCCCGCCGCAGACGTGAGAACCAGCCCGAGCCTCTGGTTCTGCATGTTCGCGATATTCACGGGGACGGGCTTTGCCCAGCCGAAGCCGAAGATGAAGAGCATCAGCGTCCCGATCGGATCCAGATGGCGCAGAGGATTCAAGGTAAGTCTCCCCATCCATTTGGCCGTCATGTCGCCCATCCGCGAAGCGACCCATCCGTGGGCCAGTTCATGAATGATGATGGAATACAGAAGCGGTACGGCCAGGAGCACAAAGGCTGTCGGGTCCCGGAACAGAAGCTGTATCAGCCCCATCTGCAATAATCCTCCCCTGTCATCGAACCTTTCCCACCAGGCCACCCTACCCGGCTACAAAACCATAGCAGAAGTGAAATAAAAAACCGACAATTTGTTGAGAACGGTTGAGCGGATTCTTCCTGAAAGGACCGGCGCAGCATCGCCAACGATTGCACAACAAGGCCGTTGCTCAGCCGAAGTAACACCGCCAGCCCGAGCAGTGAACCGGGGCGAAGCGCCAGGGCCCGGGAGGCTTCTGCGACAGGGGTGAAGCCGCAGTAGTCGGGGCAGCGGACTTCGCCGCGACTCTTGGAGCTTTTACGCTCGCCAGAAGCGGCGGTCCCGGGTGGCGCAGAAGGCGCTGAAGAAAGAAAAGCGGCAGATCGGTGAGCCAGATGGGGTGCATGCTGTTTGCGTCGCTCCGCTCCCCGGGACGGCGGGAACACCCTGGGGAGTTTTCGTATTTTCCATCGGAATCCTGGCGGTTCCATGACAGATTTTCCGTGCGCCGGCAAGCAGGATTTCCTCTTGACAGCCGCAAAGGAGGGCGGCTATAAAAGTCTCCATCAAATGATTGAAGCGGGGTGTGGAATAGCATGATGGATACCCCCCTCCAGAAGGCGCGCAAGGCACCGGAATCCATGAAGGCGCGCATCCTCGCCGCCGCCCGCCGGATCTTCGGCGAATACGGTTTCCACGGAACCACCACACGCATGATCGCCAAGGAGGTGGGGATCGACATCTCCACTCTTCATTACCACTGGGGCGAGAAGAAGGACCTCTACGCCGCCGTCGTCGTCGACATCAATGAGGATCTGCGGAGGAAGCTGATCGAAGTCGAGAGGCTCATCCATGGCCGGCCTCTCGGCGAGAGGCTGTCGCTTTCCATCGACGTCATGACGGACTACCTCTTCGCGCATCCGGAAGTCTCCAATCTGGTCCTGATGCGCTACCTCAACAAGACGCGCGACGACGTCCTCGTCGACATCCGGATTCCCGAGTTCACCTGCGACATCGCCCGCTCCATGGGCCTTGCGGCCGACAAGAAGAACGTCTCCGCCGACGCCAAGATGAAGGTGCTGGCCGTGATGAATTCCATCCACAACTTCATCTCCGGCGAGAGCTTCTTCCGTTCCATCGTCCGGGCGGACAGGGAGGCGTACATCGCCCTTGTCAAGGAAACCCTGAATTTCATTCACGTACCCGCGTTCACACAGAACGGATCTTCGCAAAACAAGCGGTAGGAACCGCAGCGGGCCGACCGGTCCGCCGGCGGGAATTCCAGAGATCCATTTTTCCCCATTTCTGACGGTCAAGGGAGGAAAGCCATGGCGTTAAACATGGACGCGCTCGGCAGAAAGATCGGCCCGCTCACGAAGAACTACGACTGGAAGGACGTCGTGCTCTACGCGCTCGGCGTGGGGGCCGGCTTCGAGGAACTGGACTACGTGTACGAAAAGAACCTGAAGGTCGTCCCCAGCTTCTCCATCGCCGCGATCTTCGACATCCTGGGCGAGATGGCCGCCTCCTCCAACGTCAACCTCGCCGGCATCCTGCATGGCGAGCAGGAGCTGATCTTCCACAACCCGATCCCGACGTCGGGGAAACTCATCACGGAGGGGAAGCTGACGCACTACTACGACAAGGGGAAGAAGGGCGCCCTGGTGGTCGGGGAAAGCGAAACCTTTCACGACAACGGAAAGCGGCTCTTCACGGCCGTCACCACCGTGTTCGCACGCCTGGACGGCGGATTCGGCGGGCCGGCCGCGCCGCCCAACGTCGTGGAGTTCCCCGAACGCGGACCCGATTTCCGCGTCCAGGCGAAGCCCTCCCCCGATCAGCCGCTCATCTACCGCCTCTCGGGCGACATCTTCCAGCTCCACGTCGATCCCGAATTCGCCTCCATGGCCGGATTCGAAAAACCCATCATGCACGGGCTCTGCACCCATGGCTTCTCCTGCCGGGCCCTGATCAGGAGCCTCTGCCCGGGTCAGCCCGAAAAGGCGCGGCGGATGGCGTGCCGTTTTTCCAAGCCCCTCTACCCGGGCGATCCCATCGAGATTCTTATCTGGAAGACGGCCGAGGGCATGGCGGTCTGGCGCGTCGTCAACACGAAGACCGGCGAGCTCGTCATCGACAACGGCGTCTTCGAGTACGGAGACATTCCCAAAGACGAGATCCGTTTCGACGGCCGCGTCGCGATCATCACCGGCGCGGGCGGCGGGTTGGGGCGCGTCTACGCCCTGGAACTCGCCAGGCGCGGCGCGAAAATCGTCGTCAACGACCTCGGCGGGGCGCGCGACGGGTCGGGGGAAGGCTCGACCAGCCCCGCGGACAGGGTCGTTGCCGAGATCAAGGCCCTAGGCGGCGAGGCGATCGCCAACTACGACACCGTCACGACGCCCGCGGGCGGCGAGAGGATCGTTCAGGCGGCGGTCGCCGCCTTCGGCAAGGTCGACATCCTCGTCAACAACGCGGGCATCCTCCGGGACAAGAGCTTCCCGAAGATGGAGCCGGACACCTGGAAGGCCGTTCTCGACGTCCACCTGAACGGGGCCTACCACGTGACCAAGCCCGCCTTCCAGATCATGCGCGACCAGAACTACGGCCGCATCGTCATGACGACCTCCGCGGCCGGGCTCTACGGCAACTTCGGACAGACGAACTACAGTGCGGCGAAGATGGCCCTCGTCGGCTTCATGAACACGCTCAAGATCGAGGGCGCGAAGTACAACGTGAAAGTCAACACGATCGCCCCCATCGCGGCCTCCCGTCTCATGGCGGACATCATCCCGCCGGACCTCCTCGAGAAGATGAAGCCGGAGTTCGTGGCGCCGCTGGTCCTGTACCTGTGCTCCGAGGCCTGCCCCGTCACGGGCGGTATCTACAACACCGGTATGGGCTCCTACAACCGGGCGGCCGTCATGACGGCGCCGGGCGTCATCCTCGGGGCCGGCAAGACGCCGCCGGCCGTCGAGGACGTCTCCGCCAACTGGGCCAGGATCGCCGGGATGGACGGCGCCAGGGAGTACGACCAGCTCAACGCCGTCCTCGGGGACATGCTCCAGGCCTTCGAGAAGAAGGGGAATCCGGCCCCTGCGGCGGCCCCTCCGGCAAGCGGCCTGGCGACCGTCGGCGCCATCTTCGCGAAGATGCCGCAGATCTTCAACGCGGAGAAGGGCAAGGGTGTGGACGTCGTCTTCCAGTTCAATATCTCGGGCGAGGGTGGAGGGGAATGGTACACGGAAATCCGCGGCGGGGCCTGCACGGTCACCGCCGGCAAGCATGCCGGCCCCAACTGCACGATCGCCATGGCCGGCCCGGACTTCCTCGACCTGATCAATGGGAAGCTTCCCGCCATGAAGGCCTATACCTCGGGCAAGCTCAAGATCGGCGGCGATATCATGAAATCCCAGCTCATTGAAAAGCTCTTCAAATTCTGAAGGAGGGACGCATGATCGGCATCACTTCCTATGGCGCCTATATCCCCCGGCTGAGGCTCGGCCGCACGGCCGTCTATTCGGCCATGGGCTGGTACGCCCCGGCCACCGTCATGGTGGCGCAGGGGGAGCGGTCGATGTGCAATTATGACGAGGACACGCTCACCATGGCCGTTGCCGCCGCCCGGGACTGCCTGTCGGGGAAGGACAAGGCGGCCGTGGACGCGGGCTACCTCTGCTCGACGACGGCACCCTTCGCCGACCGGCAGAACGCGGGCATTCTCGCGACGGCGCTGAACCTCAAGCCGACCGCTGCCGCTGCCGACTTCGGGGCGTCGCTCCGGGCAGGAACGACCGGGCTGATCGCGGCGCTCGACGCCGTCAAGGCCCGGAGCCGGAAGAACGTCCTCGTCGTCGCTTCGGACCGGCGCGAGACCCGGCCGGCATCGTTCTACGAGATGTGGCTGGGGGACGGGGCAGCCTCGGTTCTCGTCGGCGAACAGAACGTCATCGCCGAGTTCCTGGGCGCCTTCAGCGTTTCCTACGATTTCCCCGACCACTACCGCGGCGCAGGCAAACGCTTCGACTACACCTGGGAGGAGCGCTGGCTGCGCGAAGAGGGGTACGCGAAGTTCATCCCCGAGGCGACGGAAGGACTCCTCGAGAAGACCGGCGTCGCCATGAAGGACGTACGCTGGTTCGCCTTCCCATGCCTCTTCAAGGCCGAGCACCGCGCGATCGCGCAGAAACTGGGCGTGGCCAAGGAAGCGCTCGTCGACAACATGCACGAGGTCTGCGGCGAAACCGGGGCGGCCCACCCGCTCGTCATGATGGTTTCGGCCCTGGAGCAGGCCAGGCCGGGCGACCTCGTTCTCGTCTGCGGCTTCGGCCAGGGCGCGGACGCCCTGCTCTTCCGGGCGACGGACGACATCGCCAAGCTGCCAGGGCGGCGCGGCGTCAAGGGATCGATCGAGAACAAGAAATCGACCGACAATTACATGAAATTTCTGAAATTCCGCGGCCTCATCGAACCGGAGACCGGCATCCGCGCCGAGGCGCCGACGCAGACGGCGATGACCACCCTGTGGCGGAGCCGCAAGATGCTGACTGCGCTCGTCGGCGGAAAATGCCGCGAGTGCGGAACGCCCCAGTTCCCGAAGGCGGATATCTGCGTCAACCCGAAGTGCGGAAAACTGCACACCCAGGACGATTACGAATTCGCAGACGTGCCGGCCAAGGTCATGACTTTCACGGGCGATCTCCTGGCCGTGTCCGTCGATCCACCCTCCATCTACGGCATGATCTCGTTCGAGGGCGGCGGCCGCTTCATGGCGGACTTCACGGACTGCGAGCTGGCCGACGTCAAGGTGGGTATGGCCGTGCGGATGTCTTTCCGCAAGCGCCTCGACGATCCGGAGCGCGGCTTCTCCGGCTACTTCTGGAAGGCCGTCCCGCAGGCGGGCGCCGTTGCGGCGATGAAGGCGGAGCAGATCCGCTTCGACGGGCGCGTGGCGATCGTGACGGGCGCCGGCGCCGGTCTCGGCCGCGTCTATGCCCTTGAACTCGCGCGGCGCGGCGCCAAGGTCGTCGTCAACGACCTCGGGGGATCCCGGGACGGCTCGGGCGCCGGTTCCAGCAGCCCCGCGGACAGGGTCGTCGAAGAGATCAAGGGGCTCGGCGGCGCGGCCGTCGCCAACTACGACAGCGTCGCCACGGCGGAGGGCGGCGAGAAGATCGTGAAGGCGGCGATCCAGGCCTTTGGAAGAGTCGACATCCTCATCAACAACGCGGGGATCCTCCGCGACAAGAGCTTCCTCAAGATGGAGCCGGAAAACTGGCAGTCGGTCCTCGGCGTCCACCTCAACGGGGCCTACAACGTGACCCGGCCCGCCTTCCAGGCGATGCGCGAGCAGGGGTACGGCCGCATCGTCATGACCACCTCCGCCGCGGGCCTCTACGGAAACTTCGGCCAGACCAACTACGGTTCCGCCAAACTGGGGCTCGTGGGCATGATGAACACGCTGAAACTCGAAGGGGCCAAGTACGACATCAAGGTGAACACGGTCGCCCCGGTGGCGGCCTCCCGCCTCACCGAGGACGTGATGCCGCCGGAGATGTTCCAGAAGATGCAGCCGGAGTTCGTTGCGGGACTGGTGCTTTTCTACTGTTCCGAAGCCTGCAGGGAAACGGGCCGGATCGTCAACGCCGCGGCGGGCTTCTACAGCCGCGCCGCCGTCATGACCGGTGCCGGCGCGGTCGTCGGCGACGGGAAAACGCCACCCTCCGTCGAGGACATCCGCGACAACTGGAAGAAGATCAACAGCCTGGAAGGGGCGAGGGAGATCGGCGACGCCAACGCGGCGGTCATGTCCTTCATTTCACCGCCTTCGCAGGCCGGGGCGGGAAGTGCGAAGCCCGCAGCCGGCGGGATGGACGTCAAGGGGATCTTCGCGAAGATGCCGGCGGCCTTCAATGCCGGGGCCGCGGCGGGCAAGGACATCACCTTCCAGTTCTCGATATCGGGCCCTGGAGGCGGAAACTGGTTCGCCGCCATCAAGGACGGCGCCTGTACCGTGACGGAGGGCAGGGCGGAAAAACCCACGACGACGATCAAGATGGCGGACGGGGACTTCCTTGAGCTTATCTCCGGACGTTTCGACGGGATGAAGGCCTACACGTCGGGGAAACTGAAGGTGGAAGGGGACATCATCAAGTCCCAGCTCATCGGGCGGCTCTTCGCCTTCGACAAGCTGAAGTAGGGAAACGGCCTCGCAAGGAGATCCGGGAGGTGGATCCATGGCAACGGGAATCAAGGACAAGGTCGCGATCCTGGGGATGGGCTGCACCCGCTTCGGGGAGCGCTGGGACAAAGGCGCGGAGGAGTTGATGGTGGAGGCCTTCGAGGAGTGCCTGGCCGACGCGGGAATCGGGAAGGAAAGGATACAGGCCGCCTGGCTCGGCACCTGCATCGAGGAGATCAACACGGGCAAATCGGCGACGCCGCTGGGGGTGACGCTGCGGCTTCCCCACATCCCCGTGACGCGTGTGGAGAACTACTGCGCGACGGGAACGGAGGCCTTCCGCGGGGCGGTGTACGCCGTCGCCTCGGGGGCCTGCGACATCGCGCTCGCCCTCGGCGTGGAGAAGCTCAAGGACACGGGCTACGGCGGCCTTCCCAACGCGGGTTCCGGTTTCGGATCCCTGGTCTGGCAGTGGTTCCCCAACGCCTCGGCGCCCGGCCTCTTCGCCCAGCTCGCATCGGCCTATGCCGCCAAATACCGTGTCGCCGACGCGGATCTGAAAAAGGCGATCGGGCACGTCTCCGTGAAAAGCCATGCCAACGGCGCGCTCAACCCCAAGGCGCATCTGCGCAAGGCCGTCACCATCGACCAGGTCCTGGCAGCGCCCATCATCGCGCATCCTCTGGGCCTCTTCGACTGCTGCGGCGTCTCCGACGGCTCGGCCTGCGCCATCGTCACGACACCGGCAATCGCCGAATCGCTCGGCAAGAAGGACTTCGTGACCGTCAAGGCGATCCAGCTTGCGGTGAGCAGCGGCTACGAGGGCGGCTTCAACGAGTGGGAGGGCGAGCATTTCATAACGACGAGCAAGTGCAGCACCGAGGCCTACAGGGAGGCCGGCATCGCCAATCCCCGCGAAGAGATCAGCATGATGGAGCTGCACGACTGCTTCTCCATCACCGAGCTTGTCACGTACGAGGACCTGCACATCTCCGAGCGCGGGAAAGCGTGGAGGGATTCCCTCGACGGCTTCTACGACCGGGACGGCAAGGTCCCGGCGCAGGTGGACGGGGGGCTCAAGTGCTTCGGCCATCCCATCGGCGCCTCGGGCCTCAGGATGATCTACGAGATGTACCTGCAGTTCCTGGGCAGGGCGGGGGCGCGACAGCTGGAGGACCCGCGCTACGGACTGACGCACAATTTGGGCGGGTTCCCGCACCAGAATGTGTGTGCCATTTCGATCCTGGGAAAATACAGGCAATAGCGAGCAGGCGGACGCCATGGACATCATCCCCTACGCCGAGGAACACCGGATTTTCCGCGACGCCGTAAGGAAGTTTCTGGACAGGGAGGTCGTTCCGCACATCGAGGAGTGGGAGGAGGCGGGCATCGTCCCCAGGAGCCTTTGGAAAAAAGCCGGCGAGCAGGGGCTTCTCTGCATGTGGGTGCCGGAAGAGTACGGCGGCATGGGGGCGGATTTCCTGTATTCCGTCATTATGACGGAGGAGACGACGAAGACGAATTTCTCGGGCCTCACGGCCTCGCTCCACAGCGACATCATCGTCCCCTACCTCGCCACCTTCGGGACCGAGGAACAGAAAAAGAAGTACCTGCCCGGCTGCGTTTCGGGGGACATCATCACCGCAATCGCCATGACGGAACCGAACGCGGGCAGCGACCTCGCCGCCATCCGGACGACCGCCGCCGAGGACGGCGACGCCATCGTCCTCAACGGCCAGAAAACCTTCATCAGCAACGGCATCAACTGCGATCTCCTGATCCTGGCGGCGAAGAATACGGGCGTGGAGAATCCTCACAAGGCCGTGGACCTGTTCCTCGTCGAGGCGGGAACGCCGGGCTTCGAGAAGGGGAAGCAGATCAAGAAGATCGGCTGGCGCAGCCAGGACACGGCGGAACTGTATTTTTCCGATTGCCGGATTCCCAAGGCGAACCGCCTCGGCGCGAAAGGCTCCGGCTTCTTCAACCTCATGGTGAAGCTCCAGCAGGAGCGCCTGATCTGCGCCATCGGTGCCCAGGCGGCCGCCGAGTACATGCTCGATATCACGATCAAATACTGCAAGGAGCGGACGGCCTTCGGCCGTCCCATCTCCAGGTTCCAGCACATCTCCTTCGAGATCGTGGAGATGGCGACGGAGGTGAAGCTCGGCCGCGCCTTCCTGGACAAGCTCGTCATGGACCACATCGAGGGGAAGAACATCGCCGTCGACGTTTCCATGGCCAAGTTCTGGATCACCGATATGGCGTTCCGTGTCGCCGACCGCTGCCTCCAGCTCCACGGAGGATACGGCTACTGCGAGGAATATCCCATCGCCCGGGCCTGGCGGGACATCCGTGTGACGCGGATCTTCGCCGGCAGCAACGAGATTATGAAGACCATCGCCGCCCGCTTCATGGGCCTCTGACCGGGGAGGTAACCCTCATGGCCGGACCACTGAAGGGCTTGAAAATTCTCGATTTTACGACCTTGCTCCCCGGGCCTTATGCAACGATGCTGCTCGCCGACCTGGGGGCGGAGGTCCTCCGCGTCGTTTCCCCGTCCCGTCCGGATCTGACGAATCTCTTTCCGCCCTTCCTGCCCGGGAGGAACATCTCCGCGACAGCCGCTTACCTCTGGCGGGGCAAGCGGTCGATCTCGCTGAATCTCAAGAATTCCGCCGCGGTCCCGGTCGTCAAGCGGTTGGTCGGCACCTACGACATCTTGATCGAGCAGTTCCGCCCCGGCGTCATGGCCAAACTGGGCCTGGGATACGAAGACCTCTCGCAGGATCACCCTGCCCTGATCTACTGTTCGCTGACCGGTTACGGCCAGACGGGGCCGCTCGCCGGGCGCGCCGGCCACGACATCAACTTCCTGGCCCGCTCGGGGCTGATGTCCTATTCGGGAAGAAAAGAGTCCGGCCCCTCGCTCACGGGCATGCAGATTGCCGATGTCGCCGCAGGCTCCAGCAACGCCGTCATCGGCATCCTGGCGGCGGTGATCCACCGCGGCCGGACGGGGCGGGGGCAGCACATCGACATCGCGATGACGGACGGCGCCTTTGCCTTCAACGCAATGGCAGGGGCGGTCGCCCTCGTCGACGGGAAGGAGCCGCAGCGCGAGGACGGGCCGGTCAACGGCGGGTCGCTGTACGATTTCTACGAGACGCAGGACGGACAGTATCTCTCCGTCGGCGCGATCGAGCCGCAGTTCTTCGGCGCCTTCTGCAGGGCCGTCGGCTGTCCGGAGCTGTCGCCCGGGGGCTTCTGGCCGCAGAATACAGAGGAGACCAAAATGCTGGTCAGAAAGATCATCCGGACAAAGACGCGCGACGAGTGGGTAGAGATCTTCGCCGATTTCGACGCCTGCGTGGAGCCTGTTCTTTCCTTTCAGGAAGCGGCGAATGACCCGCACACGAAGGCCCGCGGCCTTGTCGCGGACGTGGATCTCGCCGGCGGAGGGACGGTCCGCCAGATCGCCTGTCCGATCCGTTTTTCCAGGACGCCGCCGGCCTGCGGCAAGGCGGGAGAAGAGCCCGGTGCCGGCACGGCGGCGGCCCTGCGGGAAATCGGATATCCGGAAGAGGAAATCGAAGCGTTGCGGAAAGGCGGGCTCTTCGATTGAGACGATAACGAACAAGGGAAGGAGGGCTTTTTCAGCAGCACAGGGACTTTTTCATCGGCCATAGAAAGGAGGAAGCTATGGCGTTCGAGCGAGTCTGGCACAAGTCCTACGCGCCGGGTGTCCCCGCCGAGATCGTTCCCGAAAAGATCACGATGGCGGACGTGCTCAAGAGGGTCGCACAGCGTCATCCAGAAAAAGTCGCCTTCGTCTACATGGGGACGAAAATCACCTTCGGCCGGTTGGAAGGTCTGGTGAACCGGTTTGCCCGCGCCCTCCAGGAGATGGGCGTGAAAAAGGGCGACAAGGTGGCGATGCTTCTGCCCAACTTCCCCCAGACTGTCATCGCCAACCATGCCTGTTACCGCCTGGGCGCGGTGACGGTCATGAACAATCCGCTCTACACCGAGCGCGAGCTCGAGTATCAGCTCAACGATTCGGAATCCCGATTTCTCATCACCCTCGATCTCCTGTTGCCGCGCATCCGCCGGATCCGGGACAAGACCAGAATCGAAAGGATCGTCGCCTGCCATATCAACGACTACCTGCCCTTCCCGAAGAAACAGTTCTTCCCTTTCGTGAAGAAGCAGATGTACCGCAAGATCGCGCCCGAAGACGGGGTTTACGAATTCCTGGATCTCATCGGCCGCTACGAAGACGGTCCCGTGGAAAACCTGTCCCGGTGGGAGGAGACGGCGGCGCTGCTGTACACGGGGGGGACGACGGGCGTCAGCAAGGGAGCCATGCTGACGCACGCGAACATCTCCAGCGTCGTCCAGCAGTTCCGTGCCTGGTTCCCCGATCTGAAGGAAGGGGAAGAATCCCTTCTGGGCATCTATCCCATCTTCCATTCCGCGGGATACTCCGTGAGCCAGAACCTGACGATTTTCGCGGCCTGGACCTGCGTCCTCATCCCGCGGCCCGAGCCGGGCGTCATCATCCAGTTGCTCAGGAAATACCGCCCGGCCTTCCTTCCCGGCGTGCCGACCATCTTCGTCGGCCTGCTGAACCGGGAGGAATTCCGCAAGATGGATCTCTCCTTCATCAAGGGATTCTTCGCCGGTGCGGCGCCGCTTCAGCCGGAGACGGCCCGTGGGCTGAGGGAACTGACCGGTAAGGAGATCTACGACGTGTACGGGCTTACGGAAAACGTCGCCTTCGCGACCGCCACGCCCTGGGGCGGACAGATCAAGCAGGGGACGGTGGGCGTTCCGCTGCCCAATACGGACGTCAAGATCGTGGACCTCGAAACGGGGAGGCAGGAACTCGAGGCCGGCGAGACCGGCGAGATCTGCATCAGGGGCCCCCAACTGATGCCGGGTTACTACAGGAAGCCGGCGGAGACGGCGAACGCCATCCGGGACGGGTGGCTTTACACCGGGGACATCGGCCGCCTCGACGAGGAGGGGTATCTCTTCGTCGTCGACCGCAAGAAGGACATGATCGTCGCGGCGGGCTTCAACATCTACCCCAAGGACATCGACGAGGTCCTTTTCAGCCACCCCAAGGTCCTCGAGGCCTGTACGATCGGCGTGACCGATCCGTACCGGGGCGAGACGGTAAAGGCTTTCGTGGTCCTGAAGCCGGGGGAAACGGCGACCGCCGATGAAATCATCGCCTTCTGCAGGGAAAAACTGGCCGCCTACAAGGTCCCCAAGCAGATCGAATTCCTGGAAGCGCTTCCCAAGAGCGCCGTGGGAAAGATCCTCCGCCGCGAGCTGAGGGCGATGGAAGCGAAAAAGCAGGAGGCCAAGACATGAGGGGATATTCCGACTTTTCTACCATGCGCTGCGAGACGCCGCGGGAGGGCGTCCTCGCGGTCACGCTGAACCGGCCCGCCCAGCTCAATGCCATCAATCCCGGCATGATCGACGAATTCGACGGCCTCTTCGACTGCCTGGAAAAGGACCCGCAGATCCGCGTCGTGATCCTCACGGGAGAGGGGCGGGGGTTCTGCTCCGGGGCGGACCTGTCCGCGGCAGCGGAATTCAGGGATTCGAAGGCGTTCGCCGAACCGGAATCGTTCCTGCGGCTCGTCCAGGAACGCTATGCGGCTCTTCCCCTGGGCCTCCGCCGCATCCCGCAGCCGGTGATCGCCGCCATCAACGGCCCCGCCGTCGGCGGCGGCCTGGCCCTCGCGCTCGCGTCCGACGTGAGGTTCGCTTCGCCGGAGGCCTACTTCGTCGCCTCCTTCATCAACATCGGCCTCTCGGCGGGGGAACTGGGAACCTCCTACCTGCTGCCGCGCCTTGTGGGGCTTTCGCGGGCCGCGGAGATCCTTTACACGGGCCGCAAGGTGCATGCCGAGGAGGCCGAGCGGATCGGACTTGTCAACCGGGTTGTCGCAAGGGAAAAGCTGATGGAGGACGCCCTGGCGCTCGCCGGGGCGATGCTCGGCAAGAACGCCGGAGGGCTTCAGCTCACCAAGCGCGTCCTTGACCGCAACCTCGGAGCGCCGTCCCTGGAGGCGGCAGTCGAGCTCGAAAACCGCAACCAGACGATGCTGGTCTTTTCGGGGGACTTCTTCCGCCTGATCCAGGCCTTCGCGAAAGGAAACGAAAAGCAATGATCGGACTTCTCTCCGACACCCATGGGGACCTCGATGCGCTGGCCCGCGCCGTCTGGGCACTGCGGCGCCGGGGTGTGGCGGAGATCGTGCACCTCGGGGATTTCTGCGACTCGCTCCGGGAAGAGAGCCTGGAAGAGACGATCCGGTACCTGCTGGCCGAGGGCATCTCCGCCGTGAAGGGGAACAACGATTTTCTCGCCGAGAACCGCCTGTCCGCGCTGGCCCACCCCACGGAGACCCAGCGGGAGTCGCTTGCCTTTCTTTACAGGGTGCCCAGGAGCATCGAGCGTGGAGACGCGTGCTTCGCCCACTCGCGGCCGGGAACCGGGTTCCGCTCCTTCTTCGAACCCGTGGAGGACGGCACGGCAGAGGGGACGGCGTCGCTCTTCGCCGGGATGTCCTGCCGCTTCCTGTTCTGCGGGCATTCCCACCGGCCTGCCCTCCTGCGGTGGGACGGGCGCGAGACGTCACGCGAAGTCCTGCAGAACGAGTTGCCGGCCAGGCTGGCGGTCTCGGTCCGCTGCATCGTCATTGTCGGGGCGGCCGACAGCGGCGACTGCGGCCTCTATGACGAAAGGGAAATGACGTACACGAGGATCAACATCTTTCCGTGACGACACGAGCCTGCTGCAGGGCAAACGGACTTGCTACTTTGTCTATAGGTTCCATTGGTTGTCAACCTGAGCCTGTCGAAGGGTGACCTGAAGAACCCGATTTGCAGAATGATGAAGAACTACTTTGTTTATATTCTTCAATGCAGGGACGGTAGTTACTACACAGGTGTAACAAGTGACCTTCCCCGAAGATTCTATGAACATGAACACGGTCTCCTCGATGGATGTTATACACAGGGGAGGCGGCCAACGAAGGTCGTGTTCACCGAAGAGTATCGCGATATTTATGACGCTATTCGTCGTGAAAAGCAAATCAAGGGATGGTCAAGGAAGAAGAAGGAAGCACTGATCGATGGTGATTTCAGCCGATTGGTCAAGTTAGCGAAAGGGCAGTCTTCGACAGGCTCAGACTGACAACTTTACCCATGTCATGCTGAGCTTGTCGAAGCATGAGCTTGTCGAAGCATGAGCTTGTCGAAGCATGAGCTCCGTTCACTCTGAACTTGCAGAAGTGGCGAAGCGTGAACCGCGAAGGGTGACGAAGAATGGAGGAACAGGCATGGAAGTCCAGGGTATGCAAAAGGACATGGAGGCCTTCGGGGCCCTGCTGACGAAGCGGCAGGAACTTGCGAAAGCGGCCCCGGAGGAGTCCGCGGCGGACGATCCGGTCCGCGCCCTCGCCCGCGCCCTTCATCCGGCGCTTCTGCAGATGGTCATCGCCGCCATCAAGGACGAATCGGCTTCCGCAAGGACCTTCCGTCTTGTGCCCGCCGGGGGAACGTCGGCGCTTCCTCCTTTCCAGGCAGGGCAGTACCTGAGCATCAAGGCAGGCAGGGGCGGCAGCCGCTTCACGCGGCCCTATTCCATCTCCTCGGCGCCCTCGGACGCCGCCCGCGGGGGATACTGGGAGATCACGGTCCGCCGCAAGGAAGGCGGATTCTTTTCCGGACAGGTGTGGCGCACCTGGACGCCCGGCACGATCCTGGAGGCGGCGGGGCCGCAAGGGCGGTTCTTCTTCGAACCGCTGAGGGACAGCCGTGAGATCGTTGCCGTAGCGGGCGGGAGCGGCATCACGCCCATCCGTTCCCTCGCCCGTGAGATCGCCTCCGGCGGCATCGACGCGAAACTGACGATCCTCTACGGCATCCGCACACCCGGCGAAATGCTCTTCCGGGAGGAATTCGCGGACCTGCAGCGGCGCCTGCCCGGCAGGATCCGCATCACCCACGTCTGCAGCGAACCCGACAGCTCCTGGCAGGGCGCCTGCGGCTTCATCACCGCCGACTGCATCCGCAGGAACGCCGGGCCCGTAGAAGGAAAGACCTTTTTCCTCTGCGGGCCGCCGGAGATGTACCGTTTCCTCGACAGGGAGATGGCGCTCCTTGCCGTCCCGGCGCGTCGCATCCATCGCGAGGTCTTCGGCGAAGAGGCGAACGTCCTGGGGAGGGTGGATTTCCTGGACCGCACGGCAGGCCGGACCGTTTCCATCAAGGTCCGAAGGGGCCGGGAAGTTTTGACCCTCCCCGCGCAAACGAACGAAACGCTTCTCGTCGCGCTGGAAAAAGCAGGGCTCGCCCCCGATTCCTCGTGCCGGTCCGGAGAGTGCGGCCTCTGCCGGTCGCAGCTCATCGCGGGCGACGTCTGGACGAAACCGGAGAGCGACGGGCGGCGCGAGGCGGATCGGAGGCTCGGCTTCCTGCACCCCTGTTCGTCCTATCCCCTGGCGGATATCGAGATCGAAATCCCGCCGCTGTCTTCAGCCGCTGCCGCGAAGGCTCCGGCGTGCTTCGGGAAATCCTATGACGCCGTCGTCATCGGGGCGGGAAACGGCGGCCTCTGCGCCGCGCTGAAGCTCGCGAAGGAAGGCGCGAAGGTCCTCCTCCTGGAACAGCACAATCTTCCGGGCGGATTCGCCACGAGCTTCGTCCGCGGACGCTTCGAGTTCGAGACGTCTCTCCACGAGCTTTCGAACGTCGGCCCGCCGGAGAATGCCGGCTTCGTCCGCCGCTTCCTCCTGGACGAGTGCGGCGTGGACGCGGAATTCCTGCCCGTTCCCGAGGCCTATCATCTTCTCCTCACGGACCGGGGCGTCAACGTGAAGCTTCCCTTCGGGATCGGACCCTTCATCGACGCCGTGGAAAAGGCGGTCCCGGGAAGCCGGGAGCCCCTGACCCGCTACCTTGGCGTCTGCAAGGAAATCTTCGACGGCATCGGCTACGTCGGCAAGATGAAAGGCGCGCCGGATCCCGCCGTGCTCATGGAAAAATACCCCTCCTTCCTCACGACATCGGGCTACAGCGTCGAGGAGGTGACGAAGACCTTCGGCTTTCCGCCGGCGGCCCTCGACCTTCTCTATCCCTATTGGTGCTACCTGGGGCTCCCCGTCTCGCGCCTCTCCTTCACGATCTGGGCACTCGTCCTCTACGACTACCTGTTCCGGGGAGCCTTCATTCCGAAAGGGACATCGCACGCCCTGTCCGCGGCGATCGATGCACGGCTCCGGGCGCTCGGCGGACACACGGCCTACGGCCTCCCAGTGGCGCGGATCCTCGTCGAAGACGGCAGGGCCGCCGGCGTCGTGACGGCCGACGGGGAAACGGTCCGCGCCCCCTGGGTGATCTCCAATGCCTCGCCGAACCTCGTCTACGGAAACTTGATCGAACCTCGGGACGCCGTTCCTCCCGGGGCGCGAAAGCTCACCAACGCGCGGCGGATCGGCGCCAGCGCGTTTGTCGTGTACCTGGGTCTCGACGCACCGCCCGAGAAGCTCAACATCGAAAGCTACGGCTACTTCATCGGGCCGGACATGGACACGGAAAAGGCCTATCGCAACTTCTTCGCCTTCGAGCCGCCGCGCATGCAGGCCGCGGTCTGCCTGAACATCGCAAACCCCGGCTGCTCGCCGCCGGGGACGACGATCCTTTCCATGACGGCCCTTGCCGGGCCCGATTCCTGGAAGGACGTGAAGCCGGCGGACTACGCCCGGACGAAGCGGGAATTCGCCGCCGCCATGATCGAGCAGTTCAGCCGCGCCGTGGGAGCGCCGCTCGCCGACCACATCGAGGAGATCGAGATCGCCGCGCCACCGACCTTCGCCCGCTACACGGGGGCGTTCAAAGGGTCGATCTACGCCTACGAGCAGGACCCCTGGGATTCGGTGATCGCCCGCTCCCTGTCCTATCCCCAGGAACGCTTCATCAGGGGCCTGGAGTTCGTCGGGGGGAGCGCCGAGGCCGGCAGCGGCTACGAGGCCACCTACCTCTCCGGCCGGACGGCGGCGCAAAGAGTCCTGGCCAGGCTGAGAAAAACAGGATAATACCACCCCTGAAACGTCTCCGGACCCGTGACGCCCGCGACTCCGACAGCCGACGTTTGCACCATGTGATTTCAGGAAGGAATGGACATGATCTTGGATGTACTGAAGAATGCGCACCGTTATCCGGCCTTGAACAAAGGGTTTGCAGGAGCAATGGAGTTTTTTCTGCGACCGGATTTGAAGGGACTGCCGATTGGGAAATATGAGATCGACGGCGACCGCGTCTACGCGATGGTTTCCAAGGATCCCGGCCGCAGGAAAGAGGATGCCCTGCTCGAGACGCATGAAAGGTACATCGACATTCAATTGGTCCTGGCGGGAACCGATGACATGGGATGGAAGCCCAAGTCATTGTGCAGGCAACCATCCGGGGAATACGATCAGAAGAATGACATCCAGTTCTTTGCAGACGAACCGGATGCCTGGCTTTCGGTACGAAGCGGAGCGTTTGTCGTCTTTTTCCCGGAAGATGCGCATATGCCATTGATCTCGTCGGGGCAACTCCACAAAATCGTTGTAAAGGTCGCAGCGGTCCCAGCGTAGGAAAGTGCGGAAAAGGAACTCATCCGGGACGAGCAAATACGGCGGCGAGTCTTGTCGGTGGGAAGATCATGGAAACAAGAGCGCTCCACGCATCTGAATTGGACGATCTTCTCGCCTTGTACGCGCATCTGCACGATTCAGACATACCGTTGCCCCGTAGAGACCGAGTCGAGGCGACGTGGCGGGAAATCCAGGAAAACTCTCGTCTGAAGTACTTTGGGGTCTACATCGACGGCAAGCTCGTTTCGTCTTGCACCTTGAGCATCACCCCGAATCTGACTCGCGGCTGCAAACCGTACGGGCTTGTCGAGAATGTGGTTACGCACAAGGATTTCAGGAGCAGAGGTCACGGGAAAGCCGTGCTCGAGTGTGCCTTGCGGTATGCGTGGAGCCAAGGTTGCTACAAGGTCATGTTGCTTACCGGCAGAAAGGACGAAGGGACATACCGATTCTATGAGTCGGCGGGATTTGACCGGAATGCAAAGCAGGCATTCCTGGCAAAGCCGGGGAAGACGGGCAAATAGCATGCAGGGAGTGCGGGAAGCCTTCGAGAAGCTGAGACGCCTCAACAACGGGAAGGGCAAGGGGAGAGGATGCCGCAAAGGGGCTATTGAATTATGAGCGGAAAAGGAATAGCGTCGCTGCAAACTTCAGAAAGCCGGATGATCAGATGAGAGACTATGACCGCATCGCAAAGAGAATCACGGCGGTGCTCTTTTTTCCCAAAGCCTCAGTTCGGCCGGCTTCATCGCCGCCTTCACAGTCAATGCCCTCGTCGGCGTTGAGCTGACCGGCCGGACGGCCATGGCAGGCGTGCCGGGCGCCGTCTACGTGCTCGGCCAGGCCTGCGGCGCCCTCGTCTGGGGCTTCAGCTTTGAGAGGATCGGGCGCAGACGGGGGCTGGCACTGGGGCAAATCATCGGGGTCGTTGGATCGGCCGTCGCCGTGGCCGCGGTGGTCGAAGGCACTTTTCTGCTCTTTCTGGCAGGTCTCGTCATGGTCGGAATGGCCAGATCCGCCGTGGATCTCGGGCGCTTTATCGCCGCGGAAGTCCATCAGCCCGAAAAGCGGGGACAGGCGATCTCCAGGGTCGTCCTGGGAAGCACGGTCGGCGCAGTTGCGGGACCTCTCCTGGTCGGCCCCACGGGCCGGTTGGCGGCGTCGGCCGGATTGTCCGAACTGGCCGGCCCTTACGGCGTCGGATTGGTCGCGCTTGTCATTGCGGCGATACTGATCTTGTGGGGACTGAGACCGGAGCCGCGCGATATTGCAAGGGAACTCAGCAGCCTGCATGCCGCGGCGGGCCGCCCGCAGCAGACCCGTGGTCTTGCCGGGATTCTGCGGCAGCCCGGCGTTATCGTGGCAATGGTCACCATGGCCTTCGCCCAAATGGTCATGATGGTTCCCATGTCGATCACTTCCGTCCACATGAGGACCTGCCACCATCCGCTGACGTCGGTCTCTGTTGTGATATCCGCCCACACCCTGGGCATGTACGCGTTTTCTCTTCTTTCCGGAAAAATGACGGACCGGTGAGGCCGGCAGCCGGTTATCATCCTGGGTTCTCTGGTTATGATGATCTCCTGCGTCATGGCCGCGCCGTCGGTCAGCCTGCTGCCGCTGGTGGCTGCCCTCTTCCTCCTCGGCCTGGGCTGGAACTTTGCCTATGTCGCGGGGTCCGCGCTGCTTGCGGACCAGCTTTCGCCCCGGGAAAGGGCCAAAACCCAGGGATTCAACGACCTGATCCTGAATTTTTCCTCGGCGGGAAGCCAGATCGGGAGCGGTGTGCTTTACGCGGCCGGCGGTTTCGGGCTCATGGGTCTGGCATCGGCGGCGATGGCGCTGGTGCCGCCCGCCGCAATCTTCTGGTGGCGGGCTGTCCGCCGCAGGACATCCTGAACGGGAACGGGTCTTCCCCATGATCGGGCCGCCCCCTGATGAACCGCCCTGTCCGGCAACGAAACCGCCTGCCGCCTCGATGAGATTGTCCGCACCGCAAAAGCGTGTTACATAACATCGCACTTCCGTCTCCGGAGCCGGACCATGATCCGCATCACCGTCATGAGCGCGCCGATGCTGTCGTCGGTCATCCAGAACCTCCGCTACGCGCCGCCCCCCAACGTCACCATCCGCGTGATCGATGCGATCCTGGAGGAGGCCGTGGCCATCGCGAAGCGGATCGAAGCCGCGGGCGAGGCGGACGTTTTCGTCTCCGGCGGCGGCAACGCGCGCATCATCTCCGGCGCCGTGAAAAAGCCGCTCGTCGAAATCAGCGTCACCGGCTTCGACATCCTGCATGCCCTCAAGGCGGCGCGGAAATTTTCCGACCGCGTGGCGGTGTTTGCCTTCCGGGAACAGATCGAACATCTTTCGGGCGTACTCGATGTCCTGTCCATGGAAGTCAGGACCGTCATGTACGATCTGGACCGGTTTGCCCAGGTGGAGAGAATGATGGACGAACTCCTCGACGAGGGCATCCGCACCGTCATCGGCTCCAGCCTGGTCTTCCAGACGGCGCAGCGGCGGGGCATGAATGCGGTCTTCATCTACTCCGCCGACAGCGTCAAGCGCGCCCTCGACCAGGCCGTGCAGATCGGATTGTCCAGCCGCGAGGAGGCGAACAAGGCCAGGGAGTTCAAGACGATCCTCGATTTCACCTACGGCGGTATCATCGCCACCGACCGTGAGGGTGTGGTTACGGTCTTCAACCCCACGGCCGAGAAGATCACCGGGATCTCCAGGGACAAGGCGATCGGACGGTCCATCGGCGGACTCTTTCCCCATACGAGGTTCGCCGGGCTCGTACACCTGCGCGAGCCGGAACTCAACCAGATCCAGTCCGTGGGCGATCGCCGCATCCTGACGAACCACATTCCCATCCTCTCCGACGGAGCGCTCACCGGTGCCGTCGTGACCTTTCAGGATGTGGCGACCATCCAGGAGGCGGAGGCGAAGATCCGCAGCAAGCTCTTCAGCAAAGGGTTCCACGTCAAGACAAACCTGGACGACGTCCACGGCCGCAGTCCGGCGGTCCTGCGGGCGAAGGAAGAGGCGCGGCGCTACGCCAGCAGCGACGCCACGGTTCTGATTCTGGGCGAGTCGGGAACCGGAAAGGAGCTTTTCGCCCGCGGCATCCACAGCGCCGGCAAGCGGGCCAGCCAGCCTTTTGTCGCGGTCAACTGCGCGGCCTTTCAGGAGTCGCTCCTGGAAAGCGAACTCTTCGGTTATGACGAGGGCGCCTTCACGGGTGCGCGCCGGGGCGGCAAACAGGGACTCCTGGAACTCGCCCACGGCGGCACGTTCTTCTTCGACGAAATCGCCGAGATGCCGACGTCGCTCCAGACGCGCCTGCTGCGGGTGCTGGAGGAGCGGGAGGTCATGCACATCGGCGGGGAGAAGATCATCCCCGTGGACATCCGCGTCATCGCCGCCACCAACAGGGATCTCTGGGAGTCCGTCAAGGCGGGACGGTTCCGCGAAGATCTCTATTATCGCCTGAATGTCCTCATCCTCCGTGTTCCGTCGCTCCGTGAACGGCCTGAAGACATTCCCCTGCTGGCCTCGCTGTTCCTATCGGAAATGCTTCCGGACATGCCTGCAAGCGAGATCCGCGCCGTCGCCAAGCATCCCTGTCTCCGCCGATACGACTGGCCGGGCAACATCAGGGAGCTCAAGAACTTCATGGAGCGCTTCGCGGTTCTTTCCCCCTCTTTCCCCGACGCGGATTCTCTCTTGGTTTCTCTTTTTAGGCCCCAGGAGGCGGCGGCATGCTCGGCAGCCGTGGATGCAGCCCGCGTCCTCCGCGAGTCCGGCGGTAACCGCGCGGAGGCGGCAAGAAAACTGGGGATCAGCCGATCCACCCTCTGGCGGAAACTCAAGGCACTGGGGGTTCAATCCACCACCCCACGGCCGGCCGGCCGCAACAAATGAAACATTCCTGAGACGGTTTGTGAAACGACTGCGTTTCATGCAGCCGCGGCCAAATTCCCCTCTGCGCGGTAACCGGTGATAATTTTTAAATTTATTTTCAGTGGCACAGGCCTTGCTCACCCTGGTGTCATGAGATGCGTCTTTGGCGCATCCAACACACAAGACCTGATGCGCGCCGGATAATGTCGCTTTGATCACGGACGCGGAGGGGCAAGGAGGGTTTATGCCGGATTCGAAAAAGACAGCGGTTCTGAGGAAGCTGATCCGGAGCAAGGATTTCCTGCTGATGCCGGGCTGCTTCAACGCACTTTCCGCGCGGCTCGTGGAGCAGGCGGGATTTCCCGCCGCCTACATTACCGGGGCGGGCGTGGCGAGCAACTTCCTCGGGTACCCGGACATGGGGCTTACGTCGATGGCGGAGGTCCTGGAAAATGCCCGGAACATCGTCCAGGTGACGAACATTCCGGTGGTCTGCGATTGCGACACGGGCTTCGGCAATGCCGTGAACGTCATCCGGACGGTGCGCGACTTCGAAAGCGCCGGGATCGCGGGGATTCAGCTCGAAGACCAGGTGATGCCGAAGAAATGCGGCCACACCGAGGGGAAACTGCTCGTTTCGAAAGAGGAGATGGTCCAGAAGATCAAGGCGGCCGTCGACACGAGGAAGGACAAGGATTTTCTCTTCGTCATCCGTACGGACGCTATCGCCGTCAACGGCCTCGAAGACGCCCTGGACCGGGCAAAGGCTTATGAGGAGGCCGGCGCGGACGTCATCTTCGTTGAAGCGCCGCAGAACGTTGATCAGATGAAGCGCATCACCGGCGCGTTCAAGGTGCCGCTCCTGGCCAACATGGTCGAGGGCGGCGGAAAGACGCCGATCCTGCCGACCGCGGAGCTCAAGGCCCTGGGGTACAAGATGGCCATCTACCCGACTGCCCTGTGGATGGCCTCCATCAAGGCGATGCAGGAGGTCCTGCAGGTCCTGAAGAAGGACGGGACGTCCCTGCCCTACGCCGAGCACATGGTCTCATTCCAGGAGATGTTCGAGATCGTCGGCCGCTCCGGCTACGCGGCCCTGGAAAAGAAATACGCGGCGAAGTGTTGAGGCAGGGTCGAGAGGTTTAGTTTTTTGAATAGCAGACATCTGCAATATTCTCAGGAGGAAAAAAATGAAGCGAACGTTTTGGAAATCGATGGCAGTACTGGCGATCGGCATCCTGGTTCTCGGCGGCCTGTCCCTTCCGTCGGCTGTCGCAGCGGAGAAGGTCATAAAAATCACCATTCCGTCCCATGTTCCGCCTTCCTATCACGACATGTTCCCTCCCATTAAGCAGTTCGTGGACCGCGTCAACGAACTGGGCAAGGGGAAGGTTCAGGCGAACCTCTATCACTCCGAGAGCCTTTACAAAGTCAAGGACATCATCCCGGCCCTCATGAACGGCTCCTGCGAAATGGTCTTTCATACGAGCTCCCACACCACGGGAGCTTGGCCGGAAATCGGCGGTCTGAATCTGCCCTTCCTGTACAAAAACAATGAGGACGTCATGGAACACTGGAAGCAGGGCGGCGAGCTCATGAATCTGCTCAACAAGGAAATGGACCGCAAATACGGCGTCCGGATCCTCGGTGCAGGAATCACGGGATCGATCTGGCTCTGGACCATCGACAAGAAGCCCGTCACAAAACCGGCCGACCTCAAGGGCCTCAAGATCCGCACCACCGGAAAAGTCGACGCCGATTTCGTCAAGGCGTGCGGCGGCTCTCCGATCTTCCTGTCCTCCGCGGAAACCTACGAGGCGCTCCAGCGGGGCACCATCGAAGGGTTGACGACCTTCCCGGGCGGCCTTGTCGGCCGGAACCTGGATGAAGTGCTGCGCTACGGACTGGACACCGGGGCACCCATGACGGCCTGGGCCTACCAGCTTTATGCCCTGAACAAGACCTTCAACGCCTGGCCGAAGGATGTTCAGGAGGTTATTCTCACCGCCGCGAGGGAATTCGATACGGCGATGTTCAAGAGCATGATGAAGTACGAACAGGAAGTCGTTTTCCCGCGGATCACCAAGAAGGTGAAGATCCTGAAACCGACGGCCGAGGATCTCAAGAAGTTCCAGGAAGTCGGTGCCACGATCTTCCCGACGTGGACCAAGACTGTGGATAAGGATTTCGCTCAGAAGTTCATCGATCTGAGCCGCAAGTAACAGGATTCTGTGGGTTGTCTGTCTGGCGGGCTGGTTTGCCCTCCTTTATCCGGCCCGCCAGGGCAGACAGCGACCGAGGAGGATCTCCGCGGGAACCGCTGACCGAACCGAAGTCTTACGGAACAAACAACGCTCCTCGCGAAGGAGGAACAAGTCATGGTCAATAAACTGCTCGAAAAACTATCGCAACTGCTCTTTACGATTGCGGTCATCGGCACGGCACTCGTCCTTTTCATTGTCTTTGCCAACGTCATCGCCCGCTTCTTTTTCAATACACCCTTTTTCTGGTCCGAAGAGGTCACGGCGATCACCGTCGTATTTATCACGATGTTTCCTGTGGCGTTTCTCTGGCGCAAGGACTGGCACATCAAGCTCGACCTCTTCTCCGGCAAGGAAAACACGACGCTTTACCAGGTGAAGCAACTCCTCGTCTGCCTGGCGACGATCGTTTTCGGCGGCGTCCTTGTCTGGCAGACGGTGAGAGCCACCTACCTGGTCTATATCCAGAACATGCGCGAGCCGTCGCTGCTTGGCGCGCCACTTTGGATTTCCTACTCGGCGCTGCTCTTCGGTTCGGCGCTGCTGTTGCTGGTGAGTCTGTACTCTCTGTGCGAGACCGCCCGGAAACTCAGGAGATAACTCATGGAAGCCAATATCGCGATGCTTATCGTTTTGGCGATTTTTTGCGTGCTCGTCGTCCTGGGCGCGCCGATCTTCGTCAGTCTCGGCCTCTCCAGCGTGGTCGGCATGTTCATGATCCGCGGTTTGCAAGGTCTCTTTCAGCTTCCCGCGGCAATCATGGGCCAATTGGAGAGTTTCCTCCTGGTGGCCCTTCCCCTGTACCTGCTCATGGGTGAAGCCCTCAGCAAGAGCGGTGCCGGCGCCGACGTCTACACGGCGCTCGAAAAATGGCTCAACCGCCTCCCCGGCGGTCTCGCCATTGCAAGCATATATGCCTGCGCGCTCTTCGGCGCAATGTGCGGCGTCAGCGTGGCCGGCGTCGCGGCGATCGGCGTTGTCGCCGTGCCGGAAATGATCAAGAGAGGCTATGACAAATCCCTGGCAGCGGGTTCGGTGACGGCTGCGGGCGCGCTCGCGGTCCTGATCCCGCCCAGCATCTCGTTCATCATCTTCGGGGCGATCTCCGGCGTATCCGTCGGTAAACTCTTTATCGCAGGGATTGTGCCCGGAATCATCCTCGCAACGGCCATGGCGATCTACGTGCTCTTTCGCGTTCTCGCCCGTCCCGCGCTCGCGCCGTCCGCGAAACACTCATACTCATGGAAAGAGATGGCAGCGCCCCTGCCGAAGCTCTGGCCCGTGGTCTTTCTCATCATCGCCGTCCTCGGCACGATCTACACCGGCATCGCGACGCCCACGGAGGCGGGCGGCATTGGCGCGGCCGGCGCCCTGGTCGTCGCCGCCGTTTATGGAAGGCTCAACGGCCGCAGCCTGATGGATATCCTGAACGGAACGACGCGCGTCACGGCGACGATCATGATCATCATGGCCGCTGCGTTCGCCTTCAGCCAGTTCCTGAATCTGGTCCGCATTCCGGAGAGCCTGAGCGAATGGGTCGTTTCCCTGCAGATGCCGCCCATCGCAATCGTCATCCTGATTATGTTCTTCTTCATCGTCCTGGGCTGCTTCATCGACGGGGTCTCCCTCATCATCGTAACGACGCCGGTGGTCCTGCCGACCATCAAGGCCCTGGGATTCGATCCCCTCTGGTACGGCGTCATCCTGGTCCTCAATCTGGAGATGGCCGTCATCACACCGCCTGTGGGACTCAACCTCTATACGATGCAGAGCATCATGAAAGACCTTCTCTCGATGAAGGACATCATCAAAGGATCTTTCCCCTATGTCATCGTGGAATTTGTCGTATTGATGCTCTTTGTTCTGATGCCGCAAATTGCAACGTGGCTGCCGGGGAGAATGTAGCTTCATGAACGGTTTGATTCAAGGCCGGGCCTTCAAGACCGGCGATCACATCAACACGGATTATATCATCTCGGCCCGATACCTGGATGTGTATGAGCCCAAAGAGCTCGCTGCGCACCTCTTCGAGGGCCTCGGCCCCGAGGCTGCGCGGCGGGCGAAGGGCTGCTCCATCCTCGTTGCCGGTGAGAACCTCGGGGCGGGATCGGCGCGGGAGCAGGCGCCCAAAGCCCTGAAGGGCGCGGGATTTCGCGTCATCATCGCCAAGTCCGCCGCCCGCATCTTTTACCGCAACACCATCAACGTCGGGCTTCCCGTCATCTGCTACCCCGAAGCCGTCAATGCCATCGAAGACGGCGACGAGGTCTCCGTCAACCTGAACAGCGGCACGATCCAGACGAAGAGACACGGTGCTTTCGCCTTCTCTCCTTTTCCGGAGCCGGTCCGAAAGATCCTCAAGGCAGGCGGGATGTTCCCGATGCTGATGAAGATGGTGCCCCGGCTTCTGAAAAATCAGGCTGAACGACCTTAAGAAGGGGGAATCGCCGTGGGAATGACCTTTGCGGAAAAGATTTTTGCCCGGAAAACGGGCCGTGAAACAGTACGTCCGGGGGAGGTCGTCTCGGTGCGTCCCGACGTCGTCATGACGCTCGACGCCGATGCCGAGATTATCTACCGCTTCGAGGCACTGGGCCTCCCGAAGGTCTGGAACCCGGACGGGATCGTCTGTTCTCTCGATCATTACGCGCCCGCCTCTACGGTCCGGACGGCGGACCTCCACCGGAAGATGCGGCTCTTTGCACGTGAGCAGGGCATCAGCCGTTTCTTCGAGGTCGGGGACGGCCTGACCCATCAGATCATGCTGGAGAGGGGATACGCCCGTCCCGGATTGTTCATCGTCGGCACCGACTCGCATACGCCCTCCTATGGCTGCATCGGTGCCTTCAGCTGCGGCGTCGGTGCCTCGGATATGCTGTCGATCTGGGCGACGGGGGAGCTCTGGTTCCAGGTTCCCGAGAGCGCAAGGATCGTTCTGAACGGGCGCCTTCCCGCCGGCGTCTTCGCCAAGGACGTCATTCTCGCAATTATCCGCGACTTCACGGCGTCGGGGTGCAGCTATTACTGCGCCGAATTCTCCGGCGGGGCGCTCCAAGACATGTCGGTGGCGGAACGGTTCGTCCTCGCGAACGTCTCCGTCGAGATGGGCGTGAAGGCGACGTATGTGGAAGTGGACGAAGTAACGAGACGCTATGCCGATCGAGGCGGGTTGCCCTATGAAACGGTTGTTCCCGATGCCGATGCACGCTACCGGGTAGAGAAGCAGATCGACGTCGCCGCCCTCCCGCCCCTGGTTGCCTGTCCTCACGCCGTCGACAATGTCCGGCCCGTTTCGGAGCTGGAGGGAACGGAGATTCACCAGGCCTTCATCGGCACCTGCGCCAGCGGGAGGATCGAGGACTTCGCGACGGCCGCGGCGATTCTTCGCGGCAAGCGCATTGCGGCCGGCGTCCGTCTGCTGATCGCTCCGGCGTCCCGCGCGGTTCTGGAGGAAGCCATCGCAAGGGGCTATCTGGAGATTCTGGTCAAAGCCGGCGCCACATTGCTCGCGTCCGGCTGCGGTCCCTGCGCCGGCATCCACGAAGGTCTCCTCGGAGAAGGGGAACGGTGCATCTCGACGGCGAATCGGAACTTCCGCGGCAGGATGGGAAGTCCCGCCTCCGAGATCTATCTGGCAAGTGCCGCGACGGTGGCGTCCTCCGCGCTGCACGGCGTCATCAGCGACCCGCGACGTGATCTTGTGTGAAAAGGCGCAACGGTTGCTGCAAGATGTTTCCAGCAATCGACTTACGAAATCGGGAGGGACTTCAGCATGTCCATGACCATAGCCGAAAAAATCCTGGCCAAGCACGCCGGCCTGCCGGAAGTGAAGCCGGGGCAGCTCATCATGGCCCAGGTCGACGTGGCGCTGGGCAACGACATTACGGCGCCGATCGCGATCAAGGAATTCAAGCGCAGCGGCGCGACGGAACTCTTCGATCCGGAGCGCGTGGTCTTCGTCATGGATCACTTCGCGCCCAACAAGGACATCTCGTCGGCGACGCAGGTCAAGATCGTCCGCGATTTTGCGAAGGAACACCGGCTTCCTCACTTTTACGACGTAGGTGAGGCGGGGATCGAGCACGCCCTGCTGCCGGAAAAAGGGCTCGTCGTACCGGGCGACCTCGTTATCGGCGCCGACAGTCACACGGTGACCTACGGCGCCCTGGGCGCCTTTTCCACGGGCGTGGGCAGTACGGACCTCGCAGGGATCATGATCACCGGCAAGATCTGGCTCAAGGTACCCGAGACGATCCGGTTCGTGTATCGCGGGAAGCTTCGACCCTGGGTGGAGGGAAAGGACCTCATCCTCCACACGATCGGTGACATCGGCGTCGACGGCGCGCGCTACAAAGCCATGGAATTCTCCGGCGAGGCCATCGCGGGCCTTTCCATGGCGGGTCGCTTCACCATGGCCAACATGGCCATCGAGGCGGGCGGGAAATGCGGAATCTTTCATGCGGACGACAAGACGATCGACTATGTCCTGAAACGCGCCAAGCGCCCCTGGCAGATCTTCGAGAGCGACCCCGGCGCCCGCTACGCCGAGGTCCGCGAATACGACTGCACGAAGGTCGAGCCCCAGGTCGCCTTTCCCCATCTGCCGGAAAAGACGAAAGCCGTGAGCGAAGTCGGGAATGTTCAAATCGACCAGGCGATCATCGGCTCCTGCACGAACGGGAGAATCGAAGACCTGCGGTCCGCCGCCTCGGTCCTCAGAGGGAAGAAAACCGCCTCCTATGTGCGGCTCATCGTCATTCCGGCGACGCAGGACGTTTACCTGCAGGCACTCCGGGAAGGCCTGATCGAAACATTCATCGAGGCCGGCGGCATCGTGAGCCCACCCACCTGCGGACCCTGCTGCGGGGGCTTCATGGGCATCCTCGCCGACGGAGAGCGGACGGTCGCGACGACGAACCGCAATTTCGTGGGACGCATGGGCCCGCGAAGCAGCGAGATCTACCTTGTCAATCCGGCGGTCGCAGCCGCGTCTGCGGTGTTGGGGCGGATAGGCAGCCCGGTGGAGCTGTAGGGCAGGCTGATGAAAAACACCCGCCTGCTGCGTTTCCCTCATCCTTCGTCGTTCGACGTACGCCACAAGTACGACTCACGACTCAGGATTTCGGGGGCCTTGCATCCGGGGATTTTCGATCAGCCTGTAACGGATGGGAATCACAAGATAGGCTGATGAAAACACCCGTCTGCTGCATTCGGAGCTATTTGGGGAGATGGATATGACCGGAAGAGCCTGGAAATTCGGAGACAACATCGATACGGACCTGATCATACCGGCCCGCCGCCTGGTGACCAGCAATCCCGAAGAACTGGCGAAGTACTGCATGGAAGACGCAGATCCCACCTTCGCTGAACTTGTCCGGCCGGGCGACATCATCGTCGCCGGCGACAATTTCGGCTGCGGATCGTCGCGGGAGCACGCACCCATCGCCATACGGGCCGCGGGAGTGGCCTGCGTCATTGCGAAAAACTTCGCGCGCATCTTTTACCGGAACGCCTTCAACATCGGACTGCCGATCATGGAATGCCCCGATGCGGACAGGATCCAGACAGGCGACCGCCTGAAGGTGGACATGGGGCGGGGAGAAATCTTTCATCTGGAAACCGGGGCAATCTTCAAGTCATCGCCTATCCCTCCTTTCATGCAGGAACTGGTTGCAGACGGCGGCCTCATCGATCACATTGCAAAGACATTGAAGAAAAGCCCTGCTGCCGGCGCCGGGGCAAGGACGAGGAAGAAATAAGGCCGTCCGGGTCTCCCCGCCTTCGCGGGCGACGGATCTGAAGGCTCCGAAAATCCCCTGTATCCCCAGGACTGCGCCTTCCTTCGCCTGCCGCAGGAAGGCGCCTTCACGCGGCAGCGGGTCGGTGCGCTCATCCGGACGTCGCATCCGGCGGGCGAGATTGTCTCCGCCGCCGAATCGTGTTAGACAATCCCCAGTCCCGAAGATTTCAGACTCCAGGACGGCAAACAGCGAATGGGCAGTCGGATCGTCATTGCGATGGTCGTCCTTTCCCTTGCAGGCTGTGCGGGTCCCGGCGGCATGCAGCGGCAGGACGCCGGCATTTCACGGGCGGCGTCCGCGGCGGGCGGCGAAGCGGCTCCGTCCGCTCGGTATATCTCCGCGGACGGACAGGTTCTCAAGGCAAGCTTCGACAACGCGGCCGACGCGGTCGATCTCGTCCTGCCGGATGGTCGGATGCTTCGACTTCCCCAAGGCCTGTCGGCCTCCGGCGTCCGGTACACGGACGGTCGTGAAACCTTCTGGGAGCATCACGGCGAGGGTTCCTACTGGCAGGGTGAGAAGCTGATCTTTCGCGGTACCATGAAGGAAGAATCCCGGCCTAGGTAAGAAGGGTGGCCTCTGCGGGATGATTCTTTCATTGTGAAGGGCATCGGCGACGCGGCAATCCCATCCTTGACTGCAGTGCTTCGCTGTGCCCCGCAACGACGGACAGGGTTCTCAGGCGGGAGGATCATGTTGGAATTGGAGAAACTCCAGCAGCGCCTGCGGGCGGCCCGCGGGGAAGTCCCGGCCGATCTGGTCATCCGCGGCGGTCGTGTGCTCGACGTCTTCACCCAGGAGATCGTTGAAACGGACGTCGCGGTTTCCGGCGGGAGAATCGTCGGCCTCGGCCGGTACGAGGGGCGCGAAGTCTTCGACGCCGCGGGCCGATTCGTCAGTCCCGGCTTCATCGACGGGCATTTCCACGTCGAGAGCAGCATGCTCTCGCCTCCGGAACTGGCGCGAGCGGTGCTTTCCCACGGGACGACGGCGATCGTCGCCGATCCCCACGAGATCGCGAACGTGATGGGCGTCGAGGGAATCCGCTACATGCTGCGCGCTTCGCGCGGGCTGGCCGTGGATTTTTTCTTCATGCTGCCCTCCTGCGTTCCGGCCACTCCGCTCGAGACTTCCGGCGCTGCACTGAGCGCCGCCGACCTCGCCGTTTTCAGGGAAGAGGAAAGGGTTCTCGGCCTGGCCGAGATGATGAACTATCCGGGCGTTGCGGCCGGTTCCCCAGACGTGCTGGAGAAGATTCTCCTTTTTTCGGACCGCGTCTGCGACGGACATGCGCCGCTGCTCTCGGGAAAGGCGCTCAATGCCTACCTCACGGCGGGCATACGCTCGGACCACGAGTGCACGAACCTGGCGGAGGCGCAGGAGAAGCTGCGGGCGGGGATGCACATCCTGATCCGCGAGGGGACGCAGGCGAAGAACCTCGCGGACCTGATGCCGCTCGTCACCCCTGTGACGCTGCCCCGCTGTTCGCTCGTGACGGACGACCTTCATCCCCACGACCTCCTGGAGAAGGGTCATCTCGACTTTCTCCTCGGCAGGGCCTGCGAAAGCGGGATTTCCCCCCTTCAGGCTATCTGCATGGTCACGATCAACACGGCGCAGTACTTTCGCCTTCATGACCGGGGAGCCGTCGCGCCGGGCCGCCGGGCGGACCTGGCGATCCTTTCTTCCCTGCAGCCGGTGCGCGTAGAGGCGGTGATCAAGGACGGCCGCATTGTCTGCGATGGAAAGGGCCTGTGCTGGGAAGCGCCCCCTGTCCCCGAGGGGACCGCCGCGGCGATGAACATCCGGCCCTTTTCCATTGAGGCCCTGTCGGTTTCGGAGCGGGGCGGCAACATCCGCGTCATCGGCATGATCCCCGACCAGATCCTCACGGAGGCGCGCCTTCTCCGCCCCACAATCGCCGGCGGCAGGGTTGCGGCCGATCCCGGCCGGGATCTCGCCAAGATCGCCGTCGTCGAACGGCATCGCGGCACCGGCAACATCGGCCTGGGATTTGTGCAGGGCTTCGGGCTCCGCGAGGGGGCTCTGGCTTCGTCCGTGGCTCACGATTCCCACAACGTCATCTGCGCGGGCGTATCCGATGCGGACATGATGGCGGCGGTGAAGGCCGTCGAAGGGATGGGAGGGGGCCTCGCGGTGGTGCGAAAAGGCGCCGTCCTGGCCGAAATGCCGCTTCCGATCGCCGGGCTGGTGTCGGACCGTCCCCTGGCGGCGGTCGCCGCAGGCTGGAGAAAGATGAGGGAAGCCTCGCGCGCCCTCGGCTGTTCCCTCCGGGAACCCTTCATGGCCTTGTCCTTCCTTGCGCTGCCGGTCATCCCGGCCCTGAAGATCACGGACCGCGGGCTCGTCGACGTCGATCGATTCTCTCTCGTGCCCCTGTTCGAGGGGGCCGCGGAAATGCGCTGAAGCCGGGCGGAGTTTCACATCTCCGCGAAAAACCGAGAAATCCGGGTGAAACGATGCCGCATTCGTGATAGGGATCTACAACGGGTGGGAGGTGGCGACATGGAGATCAAAACCTTCGGAGTGATCGGTGCGGGCCAGATGGGGAGCGGCATCGCGCAGGTGGCGGCGGCAAGCGGCCTGCGCGTCATCCTCAACGACATCCGGGAAGACCTCGTCGACAAGGGCATCGCGGCGATCGCCGCACGGCTCGACAGGGCCGTCGGGAAGGGCGCCATGGCGGCAGGAGACCGGGATGCCCAGTTCGGCCGGATCCGGAAAAGCATGTCCGTGGAGGACATGATCGAAGCGGACTTCGTCGTCGAGGCCGCGACAGAGAACGAGCCCCTCAAGTTCAAGATTTTCCGGGACCTCGACCGGAATTCCCGGCCCGGCGTCATTCTGGCCAGCAACACCTCTTCGATCCCCATCGGGCGGATCGCCTCGCAGACGAGGCGGCCGGACCGGGTCATCGGGATGCACTTCATGAATCCCGTCCCGGTGATGAAACTGGTGGAGGTCGTCCGTGCGCTGGCGACGTCCGATGAGACCTTCCGGACGACCTGGGATCTCTGCCTGCGCTTCGGCAAGACCCCGGCCGAGGCCGTCGATTATCCCGGCTTCATTTCGAACCGCATCGTCATGCCGATGATCAACGAGGCTGTTTATTGCCTCTACGAGGGCGCCGGCTCGTGCGAAGCGATCGACACGGTGATGAAGCTGGGCATGAATCATCCCATGGGACCGCTGGCGCTGGCCGACCTCATCGGCCTGGACACGTGCCTCGCGATCATGGAAACGCTGTTTGAAGGATTCAAGGATTCCAAGTATCGTCCCTGCCCCCTGCTGCGCCGCTACGTGGAAGCGGGCCGCTTGGGCCGGAAGGTGGGACGCGGCTTCTACGAGTACGGCAGCCGCTGAAAAAAACCTGTCCGCCGCGTCCTGAAGTCCATCGGAAGAACCTTCATCCCCCAGGAAGGGAGGCCTTATGACCGCCAGGAAAGGGAGGACCGCGGAGCAGAAGCCCGAACCGTCCACTCCCGTAAGCCGAAAGATCAAGACCACCAGACTGCAGAAAGGCTTGTCGCTGGACCGCATCGCCAACGAAACCGGCTTTTCCGTCCGCTATCTCAAAGACGTCGAGGAAGGTCTCGCCACTCCGCCCGTAGGCGCCCTGCTGCAGATCGCCAAGGCGCTGCAAATCGATTCGGGATCTCTCCTGAAGGAACAGACGCCGTCCTACAAGGCGCGCGTCAAGGCCTACACGAAACGCACGGAGAGTTATGCCTACGAAACGCTGACGCCGGACGCGGAGAGCAAGCACCTGAAAGCCTTCCATGTCACGGTCGAGCCGGGGCAAGCGCACAAGGGCGTTGGCTACCAGCACGAGGGCGAGGAGTTCGAATACGTGCTGAAGGGCAAAGTCCAGGTCCTCGTCGGCGAGCACGTCAACACCCTCAAGGCCGGCGAATCCGTACATTTCAATTCCGGGGTCAAGCACCAGCTTCTCAATGCCGGCCGTGAGACGGCGGAATTGATCGTGGTCATCTACAGCCCCTGAGAGCAGCGTCCATCGTCGCTGTGTGCAGTCGAATCCCATCGTCGTAGCGGGATTCGTGATCGAAGCGAGACAGCGGCAAGTCATCGCGGAGTTTACGGGCGGACGCCGTGCGATCGGAGAATCGCGAGCCTGCATCAACTTCTTTGATTCGCCATGACCGATGCCCGCAACAAGATGGGGGGGCCGCCTATGTTTTTCAAACTGACCGACGAGCAGCTCATGATCCAGAGCATGGTGCGGGACTTCTCCCGGACCGTGGTCGCCGCCAAGGCCGCAGAGCGCGACAGGACGAAGGAATTCCCCGCCGACAACTTCAAACGGATGGGCGAACTGGGCCTCATGGGCATGATGGTCCCTCAGGAATACGGAGGCTCCGGCGCCGACACCATCAGCTATCTCCTGGCCCTTTCCGAGATCGCCTATTCCTGCGCGTCCACCGCCGTCGTCATGTCCGTGCACAACTCCATCGTCTGCGAAAGCCTCGTCCGGTTCGCCGCGGAAGACCAGAAGAAGAAATTCCTTGCCCGGCTCGCGGGTGCAGAGATTATCGGCGCCTTCGCCCTGACGGAGCCTCTGGCGGGATCCGATCCGGCGGCACAGCGCGCGACGGCGGTCAGGGACGGCCGTTTCTACGTCCTCAACGGCACGAAGCGCTTCATCACCACTGGGAAGAACTGCGGCCTCGTCATCGTCACGGCCAAAACCGACCCCGCCAGGGGGCACCGGGGGATCAGCGCCTTCATCGTGGAGAAGGGGACGAAGGGTCTTGCCGTGGGACGCGAGGAGGAGAAGATGGGTCTCCGGGCATCGGACACGACGGACCTGGTCTTCGAAGACTGCCGGGTGCCCGCGGAGAATCTGCTCGGCCGCGAGGGAGACGGATTCCGCATCGCCATGACGGGTCTCGACGGCGGCCGCATCGGCATCGCCGCCCAGTCCGTCGGGGTCGCCCAGGCGGCGTTCGATGCGGCGGTCCGATACGCCAGGGAGCGGGATCAGTTCGGCCAGAAGATCGCCAAGTTCCAGGGCCTCCGCTGGATGATCGCCGACATGGCGGTGGAGATCGAGGCGGCCCGGCAGCTCATGTTCTCCGCCGCGGCCCAGAAGGACCGGGGCGAGAACTACACCCTGGAGGCTTCGATGGCGAAGCTCTTCGCCTCGGAGATGGTGAACCGCGTCACGGCGCGGGCGCTGCAGATCCACGGCGGATACGGGTTCACCGGCGACTATCCCGTCGAGCGGCTCTACCGCGATGCCCGCGTCTTCACCATTTATGAGGGGACGTCCGAGATCCAGCGGGTCGTGATCTCCAAGCACGTCCTCGACAACAGCCGGTGAACTCCTGATGCGAAGGAAGAAATGATGAAAAAAGCTCCCCAGCGGCTGGAACGGAAGAAGATGGAGATCTATGCCGGCCTGAAGCCGGCGGGGTTCGGGCAGCGGAAACCGGATTTTTCCACGATGGGCCGGAAGATGAAGAATCCGCACTCGAAATTCCGCGAGGTCGTCTGCGTCGGGGCCTGCCGCACGCCCTACGGGCGGATGGGGGGCGCGCTGAGGGAGTTCACGGCGATGGAGCTGGGCGCCCTGGCGATCCGCGAGGTCCTGCAGAGGACGGAAGGCAGGGTGAAGCCGGGCGACGTGGATTACATCTTCATGGGGCAGGTCGTGCCGGCGGGTTGCGGCCAGATCCCGGGACGCCAGGCCTCCATCCTGGCCGGAGTGCCCGAGCATGTGCCGTCCATCACGGTGAACAAGGTCTGCTCCTCCGGCATCAAGACCGTCGATCTCGCCTGGCAGATGATCTTGCTCGGACGCGCGGAGGTCTGCATCGCCGGCGGGCAGGAAAGCATGAGCAATTGCCCTTACCTCCTTCCCGAGATGCGGTGGGGAGCCCGGATGGGGCTGCCGGACAGGCCGGTCGTCGACAGCATGGTCTACGACGGCCTCTGGGACGCCTTCTACGACCGGCACATGGCGATCCACGGTTCGGAGACGGCCGACGAGTTCGGTTTCTCGCGCGAGGAACTGGACGAATGGGCCCATCATTCCCAGATGGCCGCGGCGGCAGCCGTCGCATCGGGCAGACTCGACGAAGAGATCTTTCCCGTCGAAATCCGCAGGAGACGGAACGGGAACGCGGTGGCCGACCGGGATGAAAGCCTTCGGCCCGAAACCACGCTGGAGGGACTGGCCGCGCTGCCGCCCGTCTTCGGCCATGTGAGCGCTGTAACGGGCCGCCCGGGAAGCGTGACGGCGGGCAACGCGCCCGGCGTCAACGACGGCGGCGATGTCTGCCTCCTCATGAGCCGGGCGAAGGCCGATGAACTGGGGCTGAAACCCCTCTTCTCCATCGTGGATTACGCCGAAGTCTCACAGCCGACCAAGGACATCGCAACGGTGCCGGGCCTCGCCATCCGGAAGATCCTCGAGCAGAATGACCTGAGCCTGGACAGTGTGGACCTGATCGAGATCAACGAGGCCTTCGCCGCCGTGACCCTGATCAGCTGCCGGTCGATCCTGGGGATGGCGAAGGAAGAGGTGTTCCGGAAGGTGAACGTCAACGGCGGCGCCATTGCCTACGGCCATCCCATCGGCGCCACAGGAGCCAGGATCCTGATGACGCTGGGTTACGAGCTGCGCAGGAGAGGCGGCGGGATCGGCGTCTGCGGCATCTGCTCCGGCCACGCCCAGGGTGACGCCATGCTCATCCGCGTGGAAGGCTGAGCGCTCCGGCCTTGCCGGTCCGTCCGCCGGGCTGACCCCGTAAACCTGTTGATTTCGCGGGTGTTCCCAACTCGCGGGAAGTGGTGGAATTCCCGCGCTCCCGTGAGAAAATCAATTTCAACATAACTGAAAACAATGGGATTTCAGGCTCTTTTCCGTTGACATTCCGGAGCGGCGTGATTATATATGCAACAAGGTTATCGATAAACAATTAATTGAGACCAAAATTTATAGAAAAACAAGGAGACAAAAGGCAATGAAAGGCGTTGGTTTCTGGGAAAGACTCGGAGCGTGGTTGTTGGACGTGTTCTATACGGGAAAGTTGTGCGTCGCTTACGCAAAGACAGACAAGAAGACCGTTGACATCTACCGGCAACCTCCCTTTTACTGGACGGCCTGATCCACCATTCTTCAGGCTGTCCCTTTGATAGGGGCTGCGCTGTTCGCGCAGCCCTTTTTGTTTTTCTTTTGCCTTCAGAAAGAAAGGATCGCCGTCCGGGTCACCGCGAGAAGCGCCCGGCTCGTCCGCTGTGGGAACCGAAGGGCCGCCGCGGATTTCTCACAGCGGCCCTTCGGGGACCAAAGCCGTCAGTAACGTTCGAACTTCTGAAAAGTATGGGCATCTTCGCGTATGTCACCTCGCGAAACGCCGAAGGTGCGGGTGACTTCGCCCACATAGAGATCTCCACGGGAATCGACGCATAGCGTATGCGGAGCAACGAAATTCCCCGCCGCCTCCCGATCAGCGCTGCACCAGTGCAGAAGCACGTTGCCCGAGAGGTCCAGGACCCTCACTCCTCCCGGAAGATCGTGCCGGATCTTGCCATTGGTGAACGACCGATGCCCGACTCGCCACCACAGCTCCGACACGTACACGAGGCCGTCCTTGTCGAAGGCGATGTCCGTAGGTCGCTGGACATGGGTCCACATGTCGAGAAATCGGCCGTCCCGGGAAAAGATCTGGATGCGGTCGTTCTCCCGGTCGGTCACGAAGACGCGGTTGTCCGGCGAGATGCCGATGCCGTGCGGCAGACGAAACTGGCCGGGTCCCTCTCCGGGTTCGCCCCAGGATTGAATGATCGTCCCGTCCGCGTTGAAGCGATGCACACGGGAATTGCCGTAACCGTCGCAGACGTAAAGTTCCCCGTTGTCGGCGGCGACAGCGACATCCGTCGGCCGGTTGAAGGGCGGTCCGCCGCGTTTGACGCTGCCGTGGCTCTTTCCATCATAGCCGGTGTCGGAAGCCTTGCCGGGGGTTCCGATGATCATCAACTGTTTCCCCTCGGAAGTGAACTTGCGTACCGTATGGTCGCCGTCGTCTACGGAGTACACCATGCCGTCCGGTCCGATGGCAATGCCGTGGGTCCGGGGAGTAAAGATGTCTTCGCCCCAGGAGCGAAGGAAATTTCCCTCCCGATCGTAGACGATAACCCTGGCGTCCTGCCGTGTCATCAGGTAGACGTTGTCCTGCGAATCGACCGCCACCCCGTCTACGTCTTTGTGGACGTAGCCTGCAGGTAATTTTTCCCAGCCTTCAACAACTTTGAATCTTGGAACACCTTTCATCAGAATCCGTTTTCCTTTCGAAGAGATTTTCGGAACAACCTGAGAAATGCCGGAATAACGACCTTCGTTTCCGCGATGGTTCCGTACGTGAGAGTGGTCGTTACTCTTGCCCATGATAGCCAACTTCCGGCCCTGCAGCGTGTTTCCACCGGCGTCTCCTATAGGCCGAGACTCGCGAGAAAAGTCAGAGATGAAACGGGGAGAGGCACGTCAAGATAACGGCCGAACAGATGGAAAACACCTATGCTGCCCAGAACGGCAATGATCAGCGTCGCCCAGATGCTCTGCCGGCCCAGGATCTTCAGCAGGAAGACGAGGAACAGGAGCATCGTCAGTTGAAAACCGATTACATTCATCAGGCCGGCCACCATGAGCAGCGACGCGAGGATGGAAAGGATCTGGTAAAGTCCGGCCTTTTGTGGAAAGAAGGGACCTTCTTTTGACTTGGCGGCCTCTCTGGAGACCTGAACGAGCCATGCGAATGAGAGCACGCCCGTCAAGGTCCCCAGCCAGAAGGGGAAGAAGCCGGCCCCGGGACCAAGCTTGGTGTAGTACTCCAGGCTCAGGGATTCGATCACGACAGCAATCGAAAAAGCCAAGAAACAAAGGGCCGCAATCTGGTGAATTCGCTGCATCCTTCTTTCCCTCATCGGACGGACAAGGCGATCCGGGCCGATCTCACGCACCGCCCCGGGGATTTCGCCGCTACCATTTCGCACGGGAATAGAGCTTCCGCGCATTGCCCTCAAAGATCTTGTAGCGGTCCTCGTCCGAAAGCCAGTCGATCGACTTTACGAGACCCACGGTGTCATCAAAGTACCGGCCGGTCTTGGGATCGATGACCGCGGCCGTGCCGAGCATTTCCGTCGAAAACACCACATTATCGGCGCCCATCTTCTTGATGAGAAGCTCCATCGACTCCTTGTCGTAGATGGCTGTGTCGAAATGGATGTGCTTCACCACCTCTTCAAAGGGTTTCCTGCCCTCTTTGCAGTGCAGTGCCCGGTGTCGGTTGAACTGATAAGGAACGGCGCCTCCGCCGTGGGGAATGATCAGTTTCAGCTTCGGGAAGTCTTCAAACACGCGGGAGTTGCAGAGCTCGACCACGGCGGCGTTGTGCTGGTTGGTGTAATGCGAGCCCAGGATGTGCAGGGCTGGGTTCAGCGTGGAGCTCGCGTGGATCATACCGGGAACATCGAGATCGACCATCTTCTCCCAAAGGGGATACCACCACTCGTCGCCAAGGGAAGGTGTCAGGGGGGCGACCCCTCCTGATACATCGGGGTTGATATTGCAGGCCACGAAGCCGAGCTCCTTCACGCAGCGCTCCAATTCCGCGACACAGTTCTTGGGGCTTACACCGGGGGTTTGAGGCAACTGGCAGCAGGGAACGAACTTGTCCGGGAACATCCTGCAGACCCGTCCGATGAGGTCGTTGTTGATCTCCGTCCAGTAGCGGCTGATCAACTCGTTGCCGAAATCATGTCCCATGCCCGAGGCGCGGGGCGAAAGGACCAGCCGATCCAGTCCCTTGTCGGACATCTGTTTGAGGTTCTTCTGCACCGACTGGACGACCTGTTCGTCGCTGACGGAAATGCCGCCCTTGACAGGCCGGTTGCGGTTGGAAAGCTGCCGGCCGCGGTATGCGTCAAGGGCCGCCGGCGCCTGAGTGTAATGTGCGTGCACATCAATGACCATCTTGGTTCTCCTTCATTTTAAATCCATCACCATGGGGTCGAAGAAATCCTCAAGGCGGTAAAGCTGGGGCAGCATTTTCTGTTGGAAAAGGTACTTCGCCAGCGTTTCGAAGGCCTTGCGGTTCGCGGAGACCCCATAGGGCAGAGGATCACCGCCTACGACCTCCTTGAGGAGGAGCCTGGTTTTATCCTCGGCAGAGGAGGGTCCCCGGGCATAGAGGCGATCCAGGTAAATCTCCTTCGCGGACTGAAATGCGCTGAAGAGTTCCCCCAGCAACCGGGGATGCTCGGCCGCCAGGAAGTCCTTGACGACCACGATGTGATTGACAGGATAAATCCCCGTCTTCCTGAACCATTCCGCCTCAACGGAGGATGCCGCGGGGAAGAGGGGCTTGACCTGCGGAGAATCGGGAGGGATCGACGTGATCGCCGCGTCAATCTCCCCTGCGACGAGCATGTCGTTCATCTTCTTTCCCGCGGGCGCACGCACGCAGTTCTTCGGATCCTCGAATTCGGTCACGTGCGACCCCTCGTAGGTGATCCACGTCACGCTGTTGAGGTCCACACCATACTCGTTTTGCAGGATTCCCCGGCTCCAGGTGGGGCCCGTCTGCGCATACGCCCTGATGCCCACCCGCTTCCCTTCGAAATCCTTCGGTTCCCGAATCCCGGATTTCACGTTGCACAGGATGGTGCCGTGATGAAACAGACGGAGAACGACGATTGGCAGCGCCGTGAGCGGCTTGTGGAAATGCTTGGCCAGCATATAGGTCGTGACCGCCATTTCGGAGACATCAAACGTCTGCTCCTGCACCATGGACTTGAATGCCTTGTAAACCGGAGAGATCTCTACAAAGTCGAATGAAACACCGGGAATCTTGACCGTCCCGTCTTTCAGCGCGTTCGTATGGCCGTAACTACCGACAGCTGTTTTCAGTACCAGATGGTTCCCCGTCTTCATCGCTGCTTCCTTTCCCGCCCTCCATGTGCCTCTGAGCACACCCTTTGCGAGGTACTTCGCTTGCGGTCCGCAGGGGGGCCGGCAGAAAATCATAAGAAGGCCCCATGCATCCCGGAAACCCGGCGGGCTCTGTGCACAGGGCAGCCCCAGGGCGCCCTGTGCACAGAGCTCCGCGTCCGGATCAAATGCGCGTCCACCGCTGTTTCTGCTATCTCATCTGCGCCAGAAACTCCTTGATGATCCCCTCGTATTCATTCACGGTCTTGGTGAACTGATCGGAATCCATGTAACGAAGCGTCAGCCCCATATCCGCCATGCGCTTCTTGTGATCCTCGGAGTCCACGGCCTTCTTGATCGCACCGCTGAGGATTTTGACCACCTCTTTGGGAGTGCCCGCCGGGGCGGCGTAGCCGCGGAGGGCAGAGTTGTAGAGTTTGTAGCCCTGCTCCGCAAAGGTCTTCACCCCGGGATAGAACGGGCTGGGTTCGTCGTCCATGATCCCCAGGATGCGCACGGCCCCGCTCTTGAACTGCGGCAGCAGATCCCCCACGTTCGCGCAGAACACCTCGATCTTGCCGCCCAGAAAAGCGGTCTTCGCCTCCGCTACGCCCTGGGAGAAATGCACCTGGGCGAACTGAGCCCCTGTGATTTTCTGGAGCTGGAGGACGGCAAAGGCATCGTCGCTCTGAATCCCGGTCGTTGAGACGCGGATCTTGTTCGGATTCGCCTTGGCCGCATCGATCACGTCCTTGACAGTCTTGAACGGACTGTCCGCCCTCACGGCAAGAAGACCGGGGTCCAGGACGTTCATGCCCAGGAATTCAAAACTTTTTCCATTGTACGCGGCTTTGCGGGCCGGGTCCAGGTAGCTGACGAGGAGGGAAGGAATGCCGGCATACCCGATTGTATAGCCGTCCGGCTTGGCCTGGGCCAGCGCGGTGTAGGCAATCTGCGAGCTGGCGCCCGGTTTGTTGACCGGCACTACGGAGGTGCCGAGTGCTTTTTCCAGTCCGCTGGCCATGATTCGGCACGTAGCGTCGGTGCTGCCTCCCGCCGCATAGCCTATCAGCATCTGGATCGCTTTGCCTTGCTGGGGGAAGTCAGCCGCCCAGGCGGGCGCAGCGATCAGAAGGCCCATGGCCGCACAAACCGTGATGATCCGCTTTAACGCATTGAACTGATGTTGCATGTTTCCTCCTTCTTCACTGTCTCAAATTGTTTTGGGCATTGTCTTCACCCATGACCCATCCGGTCTGTCGGCCGGACTATGCTTCAGCGGCGGTTGGGCTGTCTCTGCCCGCCGCCGCGATACCGCTCAGGCCCCCTCATCGTTTCCGGCGAGGGGTTCCTTCCCGCGACGGAAGAATTGGAAAGCGGGCGCAATCAGGATCAGTGCCGTCAGGATAAAAAGAGCGACGGCGATAGGGCTTTCCCAGAAGATACTGAGACTACCCTGCGACATCTCGAGGGACTGGCGGAGCGAACGCTCCATCAGCGGTCCCAGGATGAGCGTCAGGACCACCGGCGCCAGAGGAAAGTCCAGTTTCCGCAGAAGATACCCGATGAGGCCGAACAGGCTCATGACCAGGATGTCGAAGGTGCTGTTGTTGACGCTGTACGCACCGACGACCATGAAGGCCATGATGATCCCGAAGAGCATCCCGTAGGGGATCCTGAGGATCTTGACCCAGAGGCCGATGAGGGGCAGATTGAGGATCAAAAGCATGATATTCCCGACGCAAAAGCTGGCGATAACCCCCCACACCACATCGGGGTGCTCCTTGAAAAGGAAGGGGCCGGGGATGAGCCCGTGCATCATGAATGCGCCCATGATGACCGCCACAGTGGGGGAAGCGGGAATCCCCAGGGTAAACAAGGGGATGAGCGCCCCGTTGGCGTGTGCGTTGTTGGCGGTCTCAGGTCCCACCACGCCTTCGATCATGCCGGTTCCGAACCGCTCCGGATGCTTGGAGGATTTCTTTTCGGCGATGTATGAAAGGAACGACGACGCCGATCCCGTCATTCCCGGTACGAGACCCAGCAGCGTGCCGATGATACTGCCGCGCATGATGGGGCCGACGGAATCACGGACGTCTCTTCTGGCGGGAATGATGGAGCCGATCTTGGCGATGAACACGGGACCCAGCCGTTTCTCCGCGTTTATCAGGATCTCGGCCAAACCGAACAAACCCATGATGATCGGGACGAAACCGATACCGTCCATCAGTTCCATGCGCCCGAAGGTGAACCGAGGAAGCCCTCGCACGGGGTCCATGCCGACCATGGCGAGGATCAACCCGAACATCCCCATCATCAGTGCTTTCAGCATGGATTTCCCGGCCAGGCCCATCAGCAGGGAAAGGCCGAGAAGGATCAGGGCGAAGAACTCCACCGGACCGAACTGCAGTGCCATCTTGGTGAGCGGCCCCGCCGCCAGCACAAGGGCAGCCGTAGCGAACGTGCCGCCAATGAAAGAACCGATCGCGGCCATCGCAAGGGCCGACCCGGCACGCCCCTGTTTCGTCATCTCGTAGCCGTCCAGGCAGGTGACCGCCGCTGCGGCTTCGCCCGGAACGTTCAGCAGGACACTCGTGATGGTTCCTCCGTACTGCGTGCCGTAGAACAACGCGGTGAGCATGATGATGGCGCCCGTCGGCGTCATCTGGAATGTGAGGGGGATCAGCATTGCCGCGCCCGCCACCGGACCGATCCCGGGCAGAACGCCGATCAGGGTTCCCAGAACCGACCCCAGAAAAGCGAACAGGAGATTGCCGGGCGTCAGGGCAACTGCAAAACCCATGAGCAAGTTTTGAATCACGTCCACGCTGCTTCCTCCTGAAAATCCGGTCTGGCAAGAAGCGCCAAGTTTTCGTCCGGAAGTGGCGCATCGCAAATCGCCCGGCCGCTGCGATCCGCGATGCGGCCTCCATTCATCCCCGGAGGCGCGGCACCGTCAATCGCCGCAATACCGTCCGGCGATCACCTTGGCGGCCCCCCGTATTTCGATGGAGAATCTCTCCAATTTCTTCGGTGTCATCCGTTCCGTGGAACTGACGATCCCGATGCCGGCAATGGTCGCTCCGTCCCTGTCGACGATCGGGGCCGCCAGCGAGGTAGCGCCCATGACGCGCTCATTGCGAGAAATGCAATAGCCTTGCCGGCGGATCCGGTTCAAATCGGCGAGAAACGCTTTTCGGGTCCACCGGGTTCCGTTGGCAAAATAGACTTCGTCCAGGGGAGTCAGCATCTTCTGCAGTTCTTCTTCAGGCATCGCCGCTGCCAGCACTTTGCCGAGCCCCAAATGAAGCGGCAGGCGCTGGCCGATGGACGGCGAAGTATGCTGCAGGGGATGATCTCCTTCGACCCTCTGGATCGATACACGCTGGAAGCCCAAACGGACGAAAAGCGAGACGGTCTCGCCCGATGCCTGTGCCAGTTCCTGCATGACCGGCAACGCCGTCTGCCCGAGTTCGTTTCGCAGAACATACGAGTGGGCAAGCGGAAGCACGGCAATCCCGAGCCGGTATCTTCCCTGCCTCTTCTCGGCAAGGCCGTACTTTTCCAGCACCGACAGCAATCGCAGCGCCGTAGCTTTGGACAGCTGGCTGTCTCGTCCGATCTCGGTCACCGTCATCGGCCAGCCCACATTTTCCATGATCGTCAGCAGATGAAGCGCCCGTTCCAGCGAACGCATAGTGCTGTGCTCTCTAGCGGCGATATCGTGCATTCGGGATTCCTTTCGACAGCCTCAGCGGGGTTTCCGGAACATCATCCCATCGGGTTGACCCAGCATTCCGCGTTCGGCGGATTGCCTGCGAGGACGTTCAAAATGTTCTCGGCCGCCGCCACGCCCATGCGAGTGATGGCTTCTTCCGTGAACGCCCCGATATGGGGCGACAGGACCGTCTTTCCCGCCTTCGCGAGACGACTGATTTCCTCGGGCGGTTCTTTGCCGAAGGTATCCAGTCCGGCGCCGGCGATCTCTCCGTCCCGCAGCGCCGAGATCAACGCCTGCTCGTCCACCACCTCGCCGCGGGCGGTGTTGATAAGAAAACTCGACTTCTTCATCACCTGAAATTCCTTCCGCCCCATCAGACCACGCGTATTTGCCGTGAGCGGACAGTGGATGCTCACGATGTCCGAAACGCTCAGGAGCGGTTCCAGGGTTTCGACACCCGTCACGTCGGAGGGGAATCCCCGCTCCCGGAGAAAGGGATCGTAAACCAGCACCTTCATCCGAAACGGTGCGACGAGTTCCCGCAGGCGGCGGCCGATGCGGCCGAAGCCGATCAACCCCAGCGTTTTTCCGTAGAGCTCCCTTCCCAGGTAGGTCGTCTTGTCCCAATATCCGTCCCGGACCCGCCCATCCAGGTACGGGATGTCTTTTGCAAGGGCCAGCATGAGTCCAAGGGCGTGCTCGGCGACCGACTCGAAATTGGCGGAGGCAGAAATCAGGACGGGGATTTTCAATTCCGTGGCGGCCGGGATGTCGATATTGTCGACACCGATGCCGTGCTTGGCAACGACGCGGAGGCTGGGAGAGGCCTGAAGCACTGCGCGCGTAATCTTGCCCACACGCACCATCAGGGCGTCAGGCTTGACCGCGGCCACTCTGGCAGCAAGTTCTTCCGGCGGAAGATATGGCGGCGTGCATTCGACGACGCAGGTTTTCTCCAGCAGTTGCATCGCCTCTTCGGCAATCCGACTTCCGGTAATGATGACTTTGAATCGCTTCCGCTCAGGTTCCATTTCCTGCTGCCTTTCCTGGGGATATCCGGATCGTTCCTGTCCGATCTGTTCTCCGGTGCGCCCGATTCGCTTCTCGTGGGACCTCTTCAGGCGGCTCTCGACGATTTTCCGTCGCCGACCCCATCGACCGTCCGGCCATCTTCGGCCGGCGGCCTTCCAAGGATGTTTCATTGTATGAAACTTTATTCTACGTAATATAGCTATAAGGGGGTGCAATCCCGTTGTCAAGGAAAAAATCGGCATCGGCGAAATTGTCTTTTCAGGGAGAAACACCAGGGAGACCACCCACCGGTGCTGCGGGGAATGGCATGTGGCGGGAATCGGTGCGGTCGCTTGTCGACCCCTGTGCATTCCGCAGCCGGTATCATAAGGATGCGATGACAGCGCTCGATGAAAAACTGAATGGCAGGAGAAACCGTTCGTCGTCCCGTATCTCAAGGCCGATCGAACCGGAAGGCGGGCCAAAGCCCCGGGGATCGCACTATGGCCGGCACGGGAAATGATCGCGGGAGACGACGACGGCCTGCGCCGGCAATCACCGCGAGAAGAGCGTCATCTTCCGCAGGCGGATGCTGAGGGGTGTGACTTCCACCAGTTCGTCCTCGGAGATGAACTCGATCGACTGGTCCAGCGAGAGCGGCCGCGGCGGGCGGAGCGTCACCGTCGTTTCCGCCGTCGAGCTGCGGATATTGGTCAATTTCTTTTCCTTCGTGATGTTGACAGCCAGATCGCCGGCGCGGTTGCGCTCGCCGACGATCATCCCGCCGTAAACCTCGGTTCCGATTTCGACGAAGAGTTCGCCGCGGTCCACCATGGCCAGGCTTGCATAGGGCGTCACCCTGCCGGGCCGGTCCGCGAGGAGCGCGCCGCTCGCCCGCTGGGGGATCGGTCCGAACCACGGCTCGTACCCCTCGAAGAGCGTGTTCATGACTCCCGACCCCCTGGTGTCGGTCAGGAAGTGGCTCCGGAAACCGATCAGGCCACGGGAGGGAACGAGAAATTCCAGGTTGACCCGGCCGCTGCCCTTGTTGGCGATGTTGATCATGCGGCCCTTCCGCGTCGCGAGTTTTTCCGTGACGACGCCGATGAAGGCCTCGGGGACGTCGATGAAGACGCGCTCCACCGGTTCCAGGGTCTTCCCTTTTTCCTCCCGCGTGATGACGGCAGGCTTGGACACCATGAGCTCGTAGCCTTCGCGCCGCATGGTTTCGATGAGGACCGCCATCTGCAGTTCACCGCGGCCGCAGACCTCGAAGGCGTCCTTGCGCTCCATCGTCCTGAGGCGGATCGCGACGTTCCGCAGGCTTTCTCTCTCCAGACGTTCGAGCAGGTGGCGCGACGTCAGGTACTTTCCCTCGCGGCCGGCGAAGGGGCTGTTGTTGACGTAGAAGATCATGGAGACCGTGGGCTCATCGACGTGGATCCGCGGCAACGGCACGGGGTCCTCCATTGCGGTGATCGTATCGCCGATGCTGATCGCTTCGACGCCGGCCAGCGCGACGATGTCACCGGCCTCGACGGAGGTCACCGATTTCCTGCGCAGGCCCTGAAAGGTGTAGAGAACGGAAAAACGGATGTTCGGCGTGATCGTTTCTTCTCCGCATAGGGCGTACGGATGGTTCATCTCGAGGACGCCGTTCATCAGCCGTCCGATCGCGATCTGACCCACGTAGGGGTCGTAATCGAGGTTCGTGACGAGAAACTGCGGCACACGGCCGTCGTCGGCTTCCGGCCCGGGAATGGCCGAGCAGATGGCCTCGAAGAGGGGCGTCAGGTCTTCCGAGGCGTCTCCGGGCTTCAGGTGGGCGATTCCGCGCTTGGCGTCGGTGTAGAGGATCGGGAATTCGATCTGACGGTCGTTCGCATCGAGATCGATAAAGAGATCGTACACCTCCGCGACGACCTCTTCGATGCGGGCGTCACCGCGGTCGATCTTGTTCACGACGACCACCATCGGCAGCTGTTTTGCCAGGGCCTTCTTCACGACGAACCGGGTCTGGGGGAGCGGCCCCTCGCTGGCATCGACAAGGAGAATGGCACCGTCGACCATGTTCAGGCTGCGCTCGACCTCGCCGCCGAAATCGGCATGGCCGGGCGTATCGACGATATTGATCTTGACGTCGCGGTAGCGAATGGCCGTGTTCTTGGCCATGATGGTGATGCCCCGCTCCCGCTCCAGGTCCAGCGAGTCCATGACGCGTTCGGCGACTTCCTCGTTTTCCCGGAAGGTCCCGGTCTGGCGGAGCATGGCGTCTACCAGGGTCGTCTTGCCGTGGTCGACGTGGGCGATGATGGCGATGTTGCGGATGGTTGGTTTGCGCATGTCCTGTGTTCTTTATGACCTGAAAAAAATCCCCAGCAGCCTCTCCTGTGGGCTCTGGGGGCGGGAACTTCGAACCGAATCTCCAAAAACGGCGCTTCCATACGCCAGCCGGAAAGCAATGTCAAGCATTATCCAAAGGCGCTTTTCCGCACGTCCTTCACGGAACATTCCACGGAATATTCCTTTTGACTTGACGGGTCCCTCCTCATATACTCCATCAGCATACGTTGATGCCTGGATCTGCCGGAAAACATTCTGCCGTAAACCTTTTGACAGTTTCTTCAGGGAGGCTGACATGTCGGATCGACTGAAGATCGCCGTCAACACCGGCGGCGGTGATGCGCCGGGACTCAACGCCGTGATCCATGCCGTCACGATGGCCGCCGACCGGCGCGGCTGGGAAGTCTACGGCATCCGGATGGGCTATGAAGGTCTCCTGGATACCGACGAGATCGTCCGGCTGACGCCGGAAAAGGTGACGGGTATCGTCGCCTTGGGCGGAACGATCCTCGGCACGACGAACAAGGGCGATCCCTTCAAGATGCCCGTAAAGAACAACATCGGCGAAGTCGAGTACCGCGACGTGTCCGAGCGCGTCGTCAACAATTTCAAGCGCCTGGGCCTGGATGTCCTTGTCGCCATCGGCGGCGACGGGTCCCTGCGCATCGCCAACCGCTTCGCGAAAATGGGTCTTCCGATCGTGGGCGTTCCCAAGACGATCGACAACGACCTCGCCAGCACGGTCATCACCTTCGGTTTCGACACGGCCGTCGGCACTGCGACGGAGGCCATCGACAAACTGCACTCCACCGCCAGCGCCCACGAACGGGTCATGGTCGTCGAGGTGATGGGGCGCTACGCGGGCTGGATCGCCCTCAACAGCGGCATCTCCGGTTCGGCCGACGTGATCCTGATCCCCGAGATCCCTTTCGACATCGACAGCGTCTGCCGGAAGCTCATGGACAACGAACTCCACGGGAAGCGCTACGGCATCGTCGTCGTGGCGGAAGGGGCGAAGGCCAAGGGCGGCCAGATGATGCACAAGGGCAAGGGGGAGGAAGGGCGCTCGGAAGTCATGCTGGGCGGCATCGGCGAGTGGGTCGCCAAGGAGATCTGCCTGCGGACGGGCAAGGACACGCGTTCGCTCGTCCTGGGGCACCTCCAGCGCGGCGGATCCCCCACGACCTTCGACCGCCTCGTCGCCCTGCGTTTCGGCGCCGCGGCCGTGCGCATGATCGCCGAGGGTCAGCGCAACGTAATGGTGGCCCTGCGTCCGCCGAACACGGTGCCCGTGCCGCTGGAGGAGGCCGTCGAAAAGATGAAGTCCGTGCCGCTCGATTCGGACCAGGTCATGACCGCCCGCGACCTGGGGATCAGCTTCGGCGACGATTGATCTCCGCGGAGGCCGGCGGTCTCCCGGCCGGCGATACCGCATACGGACCGGCCGTCCTTCCGGGGACGGCCGGTTTTCCGTTATTGCGCGCTTCCCGTCAGCTGGAAGGCCGCCCAGTAGAACGGGTGGGCGTACCGTTTCTTCGTTTCGAGCTGCGCCTGCCGCAGCGCCTCGCCCTTGTCCCTGTCCTGCAGCGCGGAATAGAACCGGGTCATGAGGTCGGAGGTGGCCCGGTCGTCGACCTTCCAGAGGCTGGCCACGATGGAAGGTGCGCCGGCATAGAGAAATCCCCGGGTCAGTCCCACGACGTCGTCTCCGCCGGCGACCTTTCCGAGGCCGGTTTCGCAGGCGCTCAGGGTCACGAGTTCCGCCTGCAGCCTCATCGTGTAGAGTTTGTCCACGGTCAGAAGGCCGTCGCTTTCGGAATCCGGCGTCAGCAACAGGGCCGACTTCAGGGGGGCTTCGGCGTCGAAGCGCCCGTGGGTCGCCAGGTGCAGGTAGCGGAAACCACCGCCGTACTTCCGGAAGGCCGTTTCCGTGGCATCCCTGCGCAGAAGCGCCCGCGACTGCGGAAGCGTCTTCGCGACGGCGAGGGCCTCGGCCTGCGCGAATTTCAGATCAAGTTCGGGGTTCCCGAGATCTGGGTTGCCCAAGGCGAGAATATTGCCCGCCGCCGGCGCCTTCTTCGCCTGCAGATAGCGGAGGACGCCGGCGCTGGGCAGGACGCGGAGCTTGTACCGGTCGATCATATAGCGTTCGCCGTCGTGAAGCGCGTTGAAGGGCAGGTAGTGCAGGATGCCGTGGGGAACGACGACCAGCTTGTCCGTCGAAACCGATTTCGCCACCGGCCGGAACAACCGGCGGTGGAGCTTGCGGGACGCCTCTGCGCTTCCCTGCGACCCCGGCGATTCCAGAAGCTTCCGGAAATGGCGGACGTCATCGGTCAGGCCGGCGAGGTCCAGGCGGACTGCTTCGAGTTTCTGCGAGGTCAGGACGAAGGCGTAGAAGTCCCCGTCGGTGTAGTAGTACTCGATGACCGTTTCGTCCGGGGGGATGAGGGCCTGGATCTCCCGCGCGGAAGGTGAGATCACCTGGACGAGCGAGGCGAGTTCCGGGGCTTGATCCTTCAATTCCTGTTTCGCCTTGACGGCGATGCTCCGGGTCGCGGAGGGGTCCTGCCGTTCGTCCTGGACCCGGCTGTCGGCGTCCGCCCGGTCGTACGCCGCAAGGAGGGTCTGCACCTGCTGCCGCGAGTCGGGCGGCAGGGAGAAATCCTTTTGGGCGGCCAGCATGTCGACGAGGGCGCGCGACTTTGATCGCTCCACGTATTCGAAGGCCTCTGCGGCCCGGCCGCTCGCCTGCAGGGCCGAGACGATGCGGTGGTAGACGCTCTGCTTGTCCCCCACGAAACCGATCTTGCTCGTCTCGGTGTTGATCGTCGAGCGCTGCTGCTCGATCACGTCCACGGCCTGGCGGTACAGGACGGTCGCCTCGTCGAGGCGGCCCTCCTTTTCGGCGATCCGGCCGCGGTCGAAGAGGAGGATCCAGTAGATGGACCCGTTCTGCCGGCTCTGGGGAACCTTCAGCAGGTCGTCGTAGCCCTTCTTGGCCTCCGCGATCCGGCCGGTCTCCATCCGCGACTTGTTGAGCATAAAGAGCTTCGGCAGCTGCTGAAAGACGAACATGCTCTCCCCTCTCGCGCTCGCGCCGGTCACGAAGTCGACCCGCGCCCGGAAACCGTCGTCGTCGTCGCGCTCCATGACGGCGATCGCCTTCTCGTATTCCCTGAGCACCAGGTAGATCTTCGCAAGACCCACGTGCTTGTCCGTTTTCATCAGATTGTAGGGGTAAGACATGTCGAGACGATCGAGCTGATCGGCGGTGCGGAGGGCGTCATCGATTTTTCCGTTCAGTGCGTAAGCGAGACCCAGGGTGGCGAGTTCGTAAATGGGGCGGCCCGGCGGCTGCGTCCGACGCGAGGGCGCCGCCTCATAAGCCTTCCGCGCCTGCTCGACCGCCTTGTCGTACTGCCCGAGGTCCATATAGGCCTGGGCCCTCATGATAAAGGGAAAGGCGCTGACGTCTCCCACGGCGTCCTTCCGGCCGGCGGCCTGTGATTTCACGATCCCGCCGATCATGGGATTGTTCCGCGCCATCTCCTCGTAGTCCACGTTGCTCCTGTCGCCCTTCCTGATATTGGCTTCCAGGCGGTCGCAGCAGGCGAAGAGCTTGTCGTAGCGCTTCGATGCCGAATAGGACAGGCACAAGGGAAAGAGCTTCGCGGTCTTCGCATCGCCGGTGCGCTGAATCTCCTCCTCCACGTGTTTCTGCAATTCGCCGTAGCGCCCCGTCATCATCAGGCGGTCCCTCTCTGCGACCATATTGAAGGCGCAGCCGGTGGAAAGAAGAATGAAGAAGGCGAGAGAAAATCTGGCAAGAGTTTTCATGGCGGCCTCCCGGGCAATGCGATGCCCGCATCATCGACCATTTTGGCGGCGCCGTCAACCGGACCCCTTTTGCCGGGCTTTCCCATACAATGCCCGCAACTCGTCCTTCGCAGCCTCCAGCCGCGCCCGGCGCTCTTCGGAGAGGCCCTTGCCGGCGCGGTTGATGTAAAAGTTCAGCATGGACATGGCGGACTGGAAGGGGCTGCCCTTGCGCCGGGTACTCCGGTCGGCGGAGCGTTTCAGGGACAGCGCGATGAGGCGTGGATCGTCCTGGGCGAAGACGCCGGGTTCGAGGTCTAGCGTATTGCTGGTTTGAGTTACCTTTTGCGACCAGCGATCTTTATTGTCTTCTTCAGTTGACATTCAATATCGCGAAATTCGAGAATCTCTCGATGATCTGTAACAGCTATCCACGCCCTCGATTTTTTTGTTTTACTGACTCGAAGCCTCCGGCAGCCCCGGACCGCTCGACCTGCTGCGGCCGCCCGATTCCGGGATCATCTGGACCTGGGTGCCGATGCGTTCCTTCAAGGCCGGGACGTGCCTACGGCCGTCGAGGGCTCCGGCCCAGGTGCCAGCGGGCCCTTCGGACGAGGTACAATCCCGCAGCTCGTGCACGGCCTGGCCACCTTTTACCTACTCGCTCACGCCCGGCCGGCGATGCGTCAAGGATCAGCCCAACCCTGCTTCTCCGGAAAACCCCGTCCGACCCATCGTGCCGCGACGGCTTCGCTGTCAAATCATAAGGGCACGGGGCCGGTGTCAACCGAATCTAACCAGTGCCCGAGCACGGGCTTTGGCGGCTTCGGCCTCTCGATTCCGGGGCGGGGCAGCGGTCACGAGGGAACGAAGGAAAAGTGAGGACGTCTTTTCGACGTCGTCAACCGCCCGGTTGAATGCCGCTTCGTTCGCCTTGGAAGGTTTGGCAAATCCGCTGATCTTCCTCACGAACTGGAGGGCCGCGGCGTGGACTTCGTCGTCCGTCGCCGGCGGCTCGAAGTTATAGAGCGTCCTGATGTTTCTGCACACGTATCCACCTCCTAACGCTGAGCAAAATTAGGGCGTCAACTTGGCGAAGACCATAAGCATTATGCGGCAGAACAATTGTAGGTGCAAGCCACCGTCACAGGCCGCAGGAACGCCAGGCATTCAGCCAGAACCTCCCCAATCGGCCGTTTCATGCAGTTTCATCGCCTATCGGAAGGGATCAGGACTGAGAAAGCAGGAACAGGCGCGGGTCGAGGCCCTCGTATGCGGAATGTTGGAAGAACGTATCCGCCTGCGGAATCTGCTGCACGAACCGGCGGCGGCGACCTTGCCCCTTAAGGGCTTTTCCATCAAAGCCATCGGCGATGCAGAAGCGTTTGCCAAGGAACTGCGAGTAACCTGGGGGGCTCAGCGACACTAGACTCTAGGCCAGGACTTCAGATGCGCAAAGGCGGGCGCTTTCCCAGAAGCAGGAATTACAGTGCACGGGCCTGAAGGGACGTCCAAAGGTAAAACGCGGCGTAACTGCGCCAGCCGGCCCAGCGTTCGGCGATTTTCCGTACGGTTTTCTCCGGCGGCCGGGCGGGCAGGCCCAGCAGTTGCTGCACTGCCGCCTGCAACCCGAGGTCCCCGGCAGGGAAGATATCAGGACGGCCCAGGCCGAACATCAGGACGATCTCCCCGGTCCAGCGACCGACCCCTTTGATTGCGCACAGGCGGGTCAGTGCCTCTTCATCCGAGAGGCGGGCAAATTCCCGCCTCTCAAGCTCTGCCGCCGTTGCCCGCCGGGCAATCTCCAGAAGATAAACCGTCTTCTGGCGCGACAGGCCCTGGCCTCGCAGAGCCTCCTCGCCCGCTTCGATCAGTTGCCCTGGCGAGGGCAGCAGGGCGTACCGCTCCTCGCCAGCGGCACCGGCCACGGTGATCTTCGTCCCCAGGTGCTCCATTAGCCGCTGCCGGATCGCCTGTGCGGCGCGCACGCTGACCTGCTGCCCGATTACGGCGATCAACAGGCATTCATATACGTCGGGCGCCCGGAAGATGCGGAGAACCCCGAACCGCCGAACGAGAGGCGCCAGGTCGGCGTCGGCGGCAATGGCTGACTCATAGCGTTCCGCATCGTCATCAAGCCCCCACAGGAACCGCACCTGTGCAGAAAGTTCGCGAGAAAGATCGGCCCGCTTGACCGGCGTCCCGGCCGGAGGAAGGGCGGACACGAGACGGAACCCCAATCTGCCGGACCGCCTCAGGTCGAACTCCACCACGACAGGGGTGCCCGCCACCCACAGGGGCCGGCGCAAGACCCGGTCGGACTCAAAACGGTAGAGAACCCCGAACGAAGAAGTGCGCAGGCGCTTGAGCATCCATTCGACGCTGTATTTCTCGGGCAGTTGAATCTGCATGGGCACGCGCCTTCATGAACCGGATGACCCGTGACGAGTGTAAATCTTTGTCGGCAAAAAGATTCTATCGTGAAAACAAAGGATCCTGGAAGGAAATGTGAAAGAAATGTGAACCTGGACGTCCCCAATTGCCCATGCTGAGCTGTGTTTCTGCAGGACACGATCGAGAGCCGCGTGAGGGAATGTCATGCCAGGCTGGACCCGGAATCGGAATGTCTCCGGCTTCGCGCAGCCCGTGGGAATAACGACTTTTCACCGTTTCTCGAAGCAGAGCTTCTCCATGGCATCGGGGGGCTTGATGGGGTACTGGCCGGTGTAGCAGGCAAGGCAGAAGTCCTCCCTGCCGAGTCCCGTCGCTGCCACCATGCCGTCGACGCTGAGGTAGTGCAGCGAATCGAGGCCGATGAACCGGGCGATGTCCTCTTCGAGCTTCTCGGCGGCGATGAGCTCCCCCCTCGAAGAAAAATCGATCCCGTAGGCGCAGGGGTAGCGCGTCGGCGGGCAGCTCACGGCCATGTGGAGTTCCTTGATGCCGCTTTCCCGGAGGCGCCGGATGCGGTTGCGGCTCGTCGTGCCGCGGATGATGGAATCCTCGATGATGAGGACGCGCTTTCCATCGAGCAGCGGACGGACGGGGTTGAGCTTCACCCGCACGCCGAAATCGCGTACGGACTGCGAGGGCTGGATGAACGTCCGGCCGACGTAGTGGTTGCGGATCATTCCCATCTCGAAGGGAAGGCCGCTCGCTTCGGCGTAACCGAGGGCGGCGTAATTCCCCGAGTCCGGGAACGGCATGACCAGATCCACGTCGGGCTGGAATTCGTCTGCGAGGCGGTGGCCCAGACGCTTCCGGCACAGGTACACGTTCTGCCCGAAGACCTGACTGTCGGGCCGCGCGAAGTAGATGAGCTCGAAGACGCAGTGGGCGGGCTTCGCCGCAGCGAAGGGCATGTGGCTGTGCAGACCCTGATCGTCGATGATGACGATCTCGCCCGGATGGACGTCGCGCACGTAGGTGGCGCCGACCAGGTCGAAGGCGCAGGTCTCGGAGGCAACGACCCAGCCTCCGTCGAGTTTCCCGATGCACAGGGGCCGGACGCCCTGCGGATCGCGCGCCGCCGCCACGGAATTGCGCGTGAGGATGACGATGCTGTACGCGCCCTCGACGCGGAAGAGCGCCTGTTCGAGGGCCTTCTCGAGACCGTCCCTCAGATAGGGGGCCATCAGGTGGATGATGACTTCGCTGTCCATGGTGGACTGGAAGATCGAACCCTGCGCCTCCAGCCGGCTGCGCAGCCTGAAGGCGTTGACGAGGTTGCCGTTGTGGCCGAGGGCGTAATCCTCCCCGGCGTGGTGGACGAGAAAAGGCTGCGCGTTGGTGATGACCGAAGAGCCGGTCGTCGAGTACCGGACGTGCCCGATGGCTGCGTTGCCGGTGAGCTTCGCGAAATGCTCCTCGTGGAAGACCTCCGAAACGAGCCCCATGCCCCTCCGCTCCGCGATGCGGCAGCCGTCGGCGACGGCGATGCCGGCGCTCTCCTGGCCGCGGTGCTGAAGGGCGAAGAGCCCGAAAAAGGCGACGCGGGCGGCGTCCTCACGACCGTAGACCGCGAATACGCCGCACTCCTCACGGGGATAATCCTCCGCGTTCCTGGGCATGTGCATCATGACTTCCTCCCATGGTATTCCTGGAGCGGGGCCACGTCCCACGCCTCGGACTTCAGCGCCGAGATGGCCTCGGCCAGCGCCCGCGCCCCCGCGACGGTCGTCGTGTAGGGCAGGTTGTACAGGAGCGTCGCGCGGCGGATGTGATAAGCGTCCCTCGTCGACCGCCTTCCCGCCGCCGTGTTGACGACGAGCTGGATATCGCCGTTCTTGATGAGGTCCAGCACGTGGGGACGCCCTTCGCTGACTTTGCGGATTTTCCGGGCGGCGACGCCGTTCTTTGTCAGGTAGGCGGCCGTGCCGGCCGTCGCCACGATCTCGAACCCCATGGCCGCGAAGGCCCTCGCCACCGGGATCATCCGCTCCTTGTGCTCGTCCTGGATGCTGATGAAGACGCAGCCGGACAGGGGCAGGCGGAACCCCGCCGCCATCTGGGACTTGGCGAAGGCCAGCCCGAAGGAGCGGTCGATGCCCATGACCTCTCCGGTCGATTTCATCTCCGGGCCGAGGAGGATGTCCACGTTGGGAAAGCGGTTGAAGGGGAAGACGGCCTCCTTGACGCTGATGTGCCGGGGCACGACCTGCTCCGTAAAGCCGAGCTCCTTCAGCGTCCGGCCCATCATGATCTTCGTCGCGATCTTCGCGAGGGGCACGCCGATCGCCTTGCTCACGAAGGGGATGGTCCGCGAGGCCCGGGGGTTGACCTCGAGGACGTAGAGCCTTCCGTCTTTCACGGCGTACTGGATATTCATGAGCCCCACGACGCCGAGCTCGGCGGCGATCAGCTTGGTCTGGCGCTCGATCGTCGCGAGCAGGTCCTTCGAAAAGGTCATGGTCGGCAGCATGCAGGCGCTGTCTCCGGAGTGGATGCCCGCCTCCTCGATGTGCTCCATGATCCCGCCGATGACCGTCATGGCGCCGTCGGAAACGGCGTCCACGTCGACTTCGATGGCGTCGTCCAGGAACCGGTCGATGAGGATCGGGTGGCCGGGGGAGACGTCGAGGGCCCGCTCCATGAAGCGGCTCAGGCTGTCCGGGTCGTAGACGATCTCCATGGAGCGTCCTCCCAGGACGTAGCTCGGCCGGACGAGGACGGGATATCCGATCCGCTCGGCGGCCGTAAGGGCTTCCGCGACGTTCATCGCCGTGTCGTTGTCCGGCTGCAGCAGTTTGAGGCGGCTGACGATCTCCTGGAACCGCTCGCGGTCCTCGGCGCGGTCGATGGCGTCCGGTGAGGTTCCGAGGATCTTTGCCCCGGCCTTCTCCAGCCCTTTGGCGAGGTTCAGCGGCGTCTGCCCGCCGAACTGGACGATCACGCCGTCCGGCTTTTCACGGTCGAGGATGTGGATCACGTCCTCCAGCGTCACCGGCTCGAAGAAGAGCTTGTCCGATGTGTCGTAGTCCGTGCTGACGGTTTCCGGGTTGGAATTCACCATGATGCTTTCGCAGCCCATCTCCCGCAGGGCGAAGGAGGCGTGGACGCAGCAGTAGTCGAACTCGATGCCCTGGCCGATGCGGTTCGGCCCGCCTCCGAGGATCGCCACCTTGGACTTCGTGGAGGGGCGCGTCTCGTTCTCCGTCTCGTAGGTCGAGTAATAGTAGGGTGTGTAGGCCTCGAATTCGGCGGCGCAGGTATCGACCAGCTGGTAAACGGGGAGGACGCCCTGCGCGAAGCGCCGTCGCCGGACCTCTTCTTCGGAAAGCTTCCAGATCCTTCCCAGCGCGCGGTCGGAAAATCCCATCGCCTTGGCCTCGCGCAGCACCGCTTCCGAAGCGGGAAGCTTCGCCAGATCCTGCTCCGCCTCGACGATCTCGCGGATGTGATACAGGAACCAGGGATCGATGCAGGTGAGCCTGTAGATCTCGTCGTCGCCCATGCCGCCCGCGATCGCGGCCGCGAGATAGAACAGGCGCTGCGAGTTGGGCACGGAGAGCTTCTGTGAAATCAGGTCCCAGTTCTTCGTCGCACCGGCGGTGAGGCCTTCGCAGAGGCCGAAACGGCCGATTTCCAGGGAGCGGACCGCCTTCTGAAGGGCCTCCTTGAAGGTCCGGCCGATCGCCATCGTCTCGCCGACGGACTTCATGGAGGTCGTCAGGAAGTCTTCCGTCTCCGGGAATTTTTCGAAGGTCCAGCGGGGGATCTTCACGACGACGTAATCGATCGTCGGCTCGAAGGAGGCCATCGTCTCGCGCGTGATGTCGTTGGGGATCTCGTCCAGGGTGTAGCCCACGGCGAGCTTCGCCGCGATCTTCGCAATGGGGAAGCCGGTCGCCTTGGAGGCCAGGGCCGAGGACCGCGACACGCGGGGGTTCATTTCGATGACGATCATCTCGCCCGTTTCCGGACGGATGGCGAACTGGACGTTCGAGCCGCCCGTCTCCACGCCGATCTCGCGCATGATGGCGATGGCGGCGTCGCGCATCCTCTGGTACTCGCCGTCGGTCAGTGTCTGGGCGGGGGCGACGGTGATCGATTCGCCGGTGTGGACGCCCATGGGATCGAAATTCTCGATGGAGCAGATGATGACGACGTTGTCGGCCTTGTCGCGCATGACCTCCAGCTCGTATTCCTTCCAGCCTAAGGCGGACTGCTCGATCATGATCTCGTGGATCATGCTGGCATCGAGGCCGGCCTTGGCGATCTCGGCGAGCTCTTCACGGTTGTAGGCGACGCCGCTGCCCGTGCCGCCCAGCGTGAAGGAAGGGCGGACGATGACCGGGAAGCCGATGCGCTCGGCCGTTTCGAACACTTCTTCCATGTTCCGGGCGAATCCGCTCTGCGGGACGCTGAGGCCGATCCGCCTCATGGCATCGCGGAACTTCTCCCGGTCTTCGGCCTTGTGGATCACCTCGCGCGAGGCGCCGATCATCTCGACGCCGTATTCCTCCAGAATGCCGCTGTCGGCGACGGCGACGGCCGTGTTGAGGCCGGTCTGTCCCCCCAGGGTGGGGAGGAGGGCGTCGGGCCGCTCCTTGGCGATGATCTTGGCGACGACCTCGGGCGTGATCGGCTCCACGTAGGTGCGGTCGGCCGTTTCGGGGTCCGTCATGATCGTGGCGGGGTTGCTGTTGACGAGGACGACCTCGTAGCCCTCCTCCTTCAGGGCCTTGCAGGCCTGGGTTCCGGAATAGTCGAATTCGCAGGCCTGGCTGATGATGATCGGGCCCGATCCGATGATGAGGATCTTCTTGATGTCGGTTCGCTTGGGCATATCTCTTCTTAATCCCTGAGGCCTTGAAAATGCTTTTGCCCCGGGCAGGACATTTTTCAAATTTTCAAAGGTCTCATCCCTGTCTTTCGGGGTCCCCGCAAAAACTTCCGGGTTTTTGCGGGGTGCGCGTTACTCCCACTCGATCGTGCTCGGCGGCTTGGAGCTGACGTCGTAGACGACGCGATTGATGCCGCGCACCTCGTTGATGATGCGGTTGCTGATCCTCCCCAGCAGTTCAGGGGGCAGATGGGCCCAGTCGGCCGTCATGGCGTCGTCGCTGGTCACGGCCCGGACGGCGATGATGTGCTCGTAGGTCCGCTGGTCGCCCATGATGCCCACGCTCTTGATGGGCAGGAGGACGGCGAAGGACTGCCACAGCTTCCGGTACAGCCCGGCCGCTTGGATTTCTTCCTGCAGGATGGCGTCGGCCCGCCGCAGGAGTGCGAGCCGGCGGTCCGTGACGTCGCCGACGATGCGGACGGCGAGCCCCGGTCCGGGGAAGGGCTGGCGCCAGGTCAGGTCGTCGGGGAGCCCCAGCTCGCGGCCCAAGAGCCGGACCTCGTCCTTGAAGAGGTGCTTGAGCGGTTCGATCAGCCTGAGCTTCATGCGTTTGGGCAGGCCGCCCACGTTGTGGTGGGACTTGATCACGGCGCTGGGCCCGCCGAAGGCCGAGCGGGATTCGATCAGGTCCGGGTAGAGCGTGCCCTGGGCTAGGAATTCGGCGTCCTTGATCTTGCGGGCCTCCGCCTCGAAGACGCGGATGAAGATCCGCCCGATGATCTTGCGCTTGCGCTCCGGGTCCTTGACGCCCTTCAGGGCGTCGAGAAAGGCGCGCCGCGCGCGGGCGAAGCGCACATCCATGCGGAAATGCTTCTTGAACATGGAAAGAACGTGCTCCGCCTCCCCTTCGCGGAGGAGGCCGTTGTCCACGAAGACGCAGGTGAGCTTACGGCCGATCGCCTCGTGGAGGAGCAGGGCGGCCACCGACGAGTCGACGCCGCCCGACAGCCCCAGGATCACGCGCCGGCCGCCGACCTCCTGGCGGATCTCCTGAACGGAATCGCGGATGAAGGACTTCATCGTCCAGGCCTTCCGGCAGCCGCAGATGCCGAAGAGGAAGTTGCCCAGCATCTTCTTCCCTTCCGGGGTGTGGACGACTTCGGGGTGGAACTGCAGGCCGTACAGCCGCCGGCCCGCGTCCTCGGCCGCAGCCACCTTCGTGCTCGGCGTCGTCGCGGTGACGCGGAAACCATCGGGAAGGCGGCCGATGGTGTCGCCGTGGCTCATCCAGCAGCAGGTCTTCCCTGCGATTCCCTCGAACATGCCCTCCGGCCGCCGGATGGACAATTCGGCGAAGCCGTACTCGCGTTTCTTCGCCCGGACGACCTCGCCGCCCAGGACGTGGACCATGAATTGGAGGCCGTAGCAGATCCCCAGCACCGGAACGCCCAGCGAAAAGATCGCCGGGTCGGCCTTGGGCGCGCGCGGCTCGTAGATGCTCGCCGGCCCGCCGGAGAGGATGATGCCCTCCGGCGCGAGGGCCCGGATCGACTCGATGGGCAGATCCGGCGGCTCGATCCGGCAGTAGACGTGGTGCTCCCGGACACGGCGGGCGATGAGCTGATTGTACTGGGATCCGAAGTCGATGATGAGGATCACGCCGGGCCTCCTTGCCATTCGCGCATGAGGCGCGCGAATTCTCCGAAGAGGTAGTTCGCGTCGTGGGGGCCGGGGGCCGCCTCCGGGTGGTACTGGACGCTGAAGGCGCCGCAGTCCGCAGCGTACATGCCCTCGGACGTGGAGTCGTTGAGGTTCCCCTGCCTTGCCTCGGCGCCGCCCGGCAGCGTTTCCGGGAGGACGACGAATCCGTGGTTCTGGGAGGTGATCTCCACGCGCCCGCTGCCGCTGTTCTTGACGGGCTGGTTGAGGCCGTGGTGCCCGAATTTGAGCTTGCCCGTCTTTCCGCCCAGGGCCTGGCCCAGGATCTGGTGCCCCAGGCAGATGCCGAAGATCGGAACCCGGCCCAGCAGGCCCTTGGTGGTCTCCACCACGTAGGGCAACGCGGCCGGATCGCCCGGCCCGTTGGAAAGGAGGACGCCCCGGGGAGCGTACGCAAGGATCCCGTCGGCCGTCGTCGTTGCCGGCACGACGATCACCTGGCAGCATTGTCGCTCCAGTTCACGCAGGATGTTGTACTTGACGCCGCAGTCCAGGACGACGACCCGGAGCCGGTCCCCGGCGGGAGGAATTTGTTTCGTTCCGATCAGCGCCGGTGCGCCGTTGTTCCACAGGTAGGGCTCGCCACAGGTCACGGCCATGACGAGGTCGCGGCCCACGAGCCCCGGATAGGCGAGGGTCCGCCTGACGAGCGCCTCTACGTCCGCCGTTTCGGTCGTCAGGATCCCCCGCATGGCGCCCTGGACGCGGAGCTTGCGGGTCAGGGCGCGGGTGTCGATCCCTTCGACGCCCAGCCGGTCATGGCTTTCGAGGAAGTCCTTCAGCGACGCCGTGCTGCGCCAGTTGCTGGGGCGGGATTGGTACTCCTTGACGACGAATCCCTCCATGTGGACCCCGGCGGATTCCATGTCGTCCGGGTTCGTCCCGTAGCTGCCGATGAGGGGGTAGGTCATCGCCACGATCTGCCCCTTGTAGGAAGGATCGCTGAGGATCTCCTGGTAGCCCGTCATGCCCGTGTTGAAGACGACCTCGCCCAGGACCTCGCCGCGGCCGGCAAAAGCGTATCCGGGGAAGGCGCTTCCGTCCTCGAGAACCAGCAGCGCAGGTCTCTTGTGCCGCATCAGGGCCATGGATTTCGTTCTCCAAAAGGAATTCGGCACTCTACGAAATTATGGTGCCGATGTAAATCATTTATAGCACGGCCGGCCCCCGGCATCCTAGCATCTTGATACCGGAGACCGGCCGCTGAAAGCCGGGTATCGGCCGCCGCTTTCTACAGCAGGGGCAGGTAACGCTCGATTTCGAAGACGCTGACGTGCGTCCGGAAGCGGTCCCATTCCACCTTCTTGTTGGCGATGAACTTGTCGAAGATGTGTTCGCCCAGCGTTTCCCGGACAAGGGCGCTCTTTTCCACCAGCTGCAGGGCCTCGTACAGGCTGCCCGGCAGGGAGGTGATGCCTGCCTGGGCGCGCGCCTGTTCGTCCATCTCGTAAATGTCTTCTTCCACCGGGTCGACGGCGGGGTACTGCTCCTCGATGCCTTTGAGGCCGGCCGCCAGCATGACGGCGAAGGCCAGGTAGGGGTTGCAGGCGGGATCGGGGGAGCGGAACTCGATCCGCGTCGCCTTTTCCTTTCCCGGTTTGTACATGGGAACGCGGATCATGGCGGAGCGGTTGCGGCGGGCCCAGGACACGTAAACGGGGGCCTCGTAACCGGGCACCAGGCGTTTGTAGGAATTCACCCACTGGTTGCAGACGGCGGTGATCTCCGGCGCATGCTTCATGAGACCCGCGATGTAGCACCGGGCCGTCTTCGAGAGGCCGAAGGGTGCCTTGGGATCGAAAAAGGCGTTCTTGCTGCCCTTGAAAAGCGACTGGTGCGTGTGCATGCCGCTGCCGTTTTCGCCGAAGATCGGCTTGGGCATGAAGGTCGCGTATACGCCGTTCTGGCGCGCGATTTCCTTTACGGCGGTGCGATAGGTCATGACCTTGTCGGCCATCGTCAGGGCCTCGTCGTAGCGCAGGTCGATCTCATGCTGGCTGGGCGCCACCTCATGATGGGAGTATTCCACGCGGACCCCCATGTCCTGGAGGGCGAAGATCGTCTGCCTCCGCAGGTCCGTCGCCCGGTCGACGGGGAGGCCGTCGAAATAGCCGCCCATGTCGAGAATCTCGGGCCTCTTGTCGGAGGCGAAGTAGAAGAATTCCAGTTCCGGCCCCGTGTAAAAGGTGTATCCCTGCTTGTCGATCTTCTCGATCATCCGCTTCAGCACGTACCTCGGGTCGCCGGCATAGGGCGTTCCGTCGGGATTGAGGATGTCACAGATCATCCGGGCCACCGGTCGGTCTGCGGGCCGCCAGGGAATGATGCGGAAGGTGGTCGGGTCCGGCATCGCGATCATGTCGCTCTCCTCGATGCGGCAGAATCCTTCGATCGACGATCCGTCGAATCCCATGCCTTCCGACATGCCCTCTTCCAGCTCGGCAGGTGTGATGCTGAAGATCTTCTGCACTCCGAGAACATCGGTGAACCAGAACTGGATGAAGCTGACCTTCTTCTCCTTCACGATCTTCAATACGTCCGCTTGGTTCTTGCATGAAAACATGACACCCTCCTTCGGTGGCCGGGCGTTGAAAGGGGTCGGGAAACGCCCCAACTCCAACGCCCAGGCGGGATTGGCAGGCTGCTCAAAAATGCCCGGATGCAAGGCCCCCGAAGTCCCGAGTCCCCGAGGCGTACCGGGGTGTACGCCGAAGGGCGAAGGATGAGGAACGCAGCAGGCAGGCGGTTTTCAGCAGCCTGTCTAGAGTTTGAACAGCAGGTCCGCATACGTCGGCACCGGCCACATCTCCTTGGGAACGATCATCTCCAGCGCGTCGACATCGTTGCGCAGCGTCCGCATCACGGGAATCACCTTGTCGCGGTAGACCTCCGCCCTCTTCACCGTCTCGGCCGTTGCCTGCGCCTTGGCCGTTGCGGCCTCGAGCCTGCCGAGGTTCGCGTACGTCGACGCCAGCAGGGCCGCGGCCTTCTTCAGGAGATCTTCCTGGGCGGGCGCCGGAACCTTCACCGCCTTGAAGCTGGCGGCAGAGTCGGCCAGGAAGGTGGCGTACTCGGTCGCTGCGGGAATGAACTGCTTTTTCACCATGTCGATGGCGGCGCGGGCCTCGATGTTGATCTGCTTCGCGTAGGTCTCCACATAGATCTCGTAGCGCGAATGGAGCTCCTTGTGCGAGAGCACCCCGTATTTCTCGAAGAGCCTGATGGACTTGTCGGTAACGAAGGCCTTCAGGGCGTCGACGGCGTTCGTGACGTTGGGCAGCCCGCGCCTTGCCGCCTCCTTGACCCATTCCGCGGCGTAGTTGTTGCCGTTGAAGATCACCCGGCTGTGCTTCCTGTAGATCTCCTTGATGATCGCGGCGGCCTCGCCTTTCTTGTCCTTGGCCTTTTCCAGGCGCGTGGCGATCTCGTCGAAGGCCTCGGCGGTGATCGTGTTCAGGGCGACATTGGTCCCTGCGATCGACTGGGACGAGCCGACCATCCGGAATTCGAACTTGTTTCCCGTGAAGGCGAAGGGGGAGGTCCTGTTCCGGTCCGTGTTGTCCCGAGGGATCGCCGGCAGGGTGTCGACGCCGACTTGCAGGAACTGGGCCCCCTTGGTGGAGACCTTCTGCCCCTTGGCCAGCTTTTCGAGGATCTCCGTCACTTCATCGCCCATGAAGATGGAGACGATTGCCGGCGGCGCCTCGTTGGCCCCGAGGCGGTGGTCGTTGGCCGCATGGGCGCAGGTCGCCCGCAGGATATCGGCATGGGTGTCCACGGCCTTGATCAGCGCGCTCAGGACGAGGAGAAACTGGAGATTTTCGCAGGGCGTGTGGCCCGGCTCCAGCAGGTTGATGCCGTCGTCGGTGGAGAGGGACCAGTTGTTGTGCTTCCCGGAGCCGTTGATCCCGGCATAGGGCTTTTCATGGAGCAGGCACACCAGATCGTGGCGCAGGGCGACCTTCTGCATGGTCTCCATGACGAGCTGGTTGTGGTCCGTGGCGATGTTCGTCGTGGCGAAGATGGGGGCCATCTCGTACTGGGCCGGCGCGACCTCGTTGTGCTGGGTCTTGGAGGTGATGCCCATCTTCCACAGTTCGGCATTGAGGTCGCTCATGTAGGCGGAGACCCGGTCCTTGATGGCGCCGAAATACTGGTCCTCCAGCTCCTGTCCCTTGGGCGCCGGGGCGCCGAAGAGCGTCCGTCCCGTCAGCATGAGGTCGATCCGTTCCAGATAGAAGGCCTTGTCCACCAGGAAATATTCCTGCTCGGGGCCGACGGTGGAGGTGACCTTCGTGGAGGTCGTGTTGCCCAGGACCCTCAGGACCCGCAGGGCCTGCTTCGAAACCGCCTTCATGGACCGCAGCAGGGGCGTCTTCTTGTCGAGGGCCTCCCCGTAGTAGGAATAGAAGGCCGTGGGGATCGTCAAGGTCACGTTCCCGGAGACGTCCGTCTTCAGGATCGCCGGGGAGGTGCAATCCCAGGCCGTATAGCCCCTCGCCTCGAAGGTGCTGCGCAGGCCTCCGCTGGGGAAAGAGGACGCATCCGGCTCACCCTGGATCAGCTGCTTGCCCGAAAACTCCATGATGATGCCGCCGTCGGACGTCGGGGAGATGAAGGAATCGTGTTTCTCCGCCGTGATTCCCGTCAGGGGCTGAAACCAGTGCGTGTAATGGGTCGCACCCCTTTCGAGTGCCCAGTCCTTCATGGCGTTGGCCACCACCTCCGCCAGATCGGGTGACAGCGGCAGGTCCTTTTCGATGGTCTCCCGGAGGGCCTTGTAGACCGGCTTGGGAAGCCGCTCCCTCATCACCTTGTTGTTGAAAACGTTCGATCCGAAAACTTCCATGAGTTCCATAGACTTCTCCTCTTCTTCCGTCAGGACGCCCCGCGGTTCAGGGCACGCAACGATCTTTCCTTCTCAAGAGACGCCGGGCGGGGTCGGCGCCCGTGCCCGTCATTCCAGCGGCTTGTTTTCCATCAGGCGCCAGATGCCGCAGGGGCAGGCGCCGGCGCAGAAGCCGCAGCCGATGCAGCGGTCCTCACGGACCGCATATTCGTATTTCCCCTCCCCCAGCTCGCGGCGGACGATGGCCTGCTCCGGGCAGATCTGCTCGCAGAGGCCGCAGTCCCGGCAGGCGCCGCAGGAGGCGCACTGCAGCGAACAGGCGGCAGGTTCGTCCGCTTCGTCCGCCCGCGGATCGTAGTACTCCAGCTTCACGCGCGCGGGATCGACGGCCGGCAGGCGGTCGTAGACCTGATCGCGGCCCCGGAGCATTGCGTCGATGGTCTCTGCGGCAATGCGCCCGGCGCCGATGGCCTCCGTCAAAAGCCCCAGTTTCACGGCGTCGCCGACGGCGAACACCTGGGGGTCGCTGGTCTGGTAGCGGTCGTTCACGGCGAGGAAACCCCTCGCCTGCGCGACCGATTCGGGAACGAAGGAAAGGTCCGGGGCGTCACCGACGGCGATGATCACCGTATCGGCCGGCAGAGATTCACCGCTGGTCAGCTCCACGGTCTTCTCCGTGATGGTCCGCGTGAACCGCGGCCAGAGGAATTTCGCCCCGACGGCTTCCGCGTGCCGCCGTTCGGCGCCGTACGAGGCCGGTTCCTGGATGTCGATCAGCGTGACGCTTTCGGCCCCGAGCCGGACGGCCTCGCCGGCCGCGTCACAACCGACGTTTCCTGCCCCGATCACGACCACGCTCTTGCCGACGGGGGCGGTTTCGCCGCACTTGGCGTCGGCCAGGAAGGTGAGGGCCGGAACGGCGCGCTCGATACCGGGGATATCCGGGATCCGGGGTTTCCGGGCGCCCACGGCGATGACGACGAAGTCGCTTGTCTTCTTCAGCTTGAGGAATTCCTCTTCGGTGAGGGAGTGCCGGAGGCGCTTGTGGGGGATGCGCGCCGACAATCGCTCCAGCTCATGATCCAGGACCTCGTCGGGGATCCGGCTGCGGGGGATCGTCTCGGTCATCTTCCCGCCGAGTTTCTCACGCACGTCATGGAGGACCACCTTATAGCCCTTGAGGTAGAGCTGCCAGGCGACGGACAGGCCCGCTGCCCCGCCGCCGATCACGGCGATCTTGCCCGCCGTTGCGGGGGCCGGCTCCGGCGGTTTTGCCTCGAGGCTCGCCTTTCCCAGCAGCCGGGTGTCGACGGCGGGCAGGTTCGCCTTCTGGCGCGTACAGTTCTGCATGCACAGGTTCGGGCACAGATACCCGCAGACCGCGGCGGGGAAGGGCGTGTATTCCAAGGCCAGGTTGACGGCCCCTTCGACGTCCCCCTTGCGGAGAAGTTCCCAGCGTTTCCGCACGGGGATGCCCGTGGGGCAATTGGCCTGGCAGGGGGCAAGATACGCCTCGTTCTCCCAGACCGGCACGAAGCGGCGCAGTTCGCCCGTCGTGATGACGGGGATCGGCCTGCGGTCCAGATCGGACAGGTCGCCGATCAGTCCGCCCGTCCCCAACTCCTTTTCCCAGACGTCGCGGCGGAACTGTGCCAGGGTGCGCGCGGGTCCGCGCGCCTTCTCGTGCGGTCTGCGGGCGCCGAGCAGGCGCCATGCCCCGCGTTCTTCCAGGAGGAGCGGGTGGAGATCCTCCTTGCCGATCGCCGCCAGAAACCCTTTCATGCCGTCGCTCAGCCATTGCCAGTCCTCGTCTTCCAGGGACGTCAGCTGCACGTCATCCTCGCAGTAGCCCTGATGATGGCCGCGGAAGAAGATCCTGCCGCCGACCATGCCGGCACAGGGCCGGTACCCCAGGATGTTGGCTTCCGCCTCCTTCTTCCAGCCGCAGACCACGGCGACGCCGCCCGCCATGAACTCGGCGAAGGAATCGCCGACGCTCCCGAGAACCCAGAGCTCCGGCGGTTCGAAACGGGGATTGTATTTGGTCATGGTCATGCCGCGCGCGCCGATGTCCCCGTCGATGAAGATTTTTCCCTGGGCCATGGCGTTTCCGACGCCGTTGGTGGCGTTGCCGCGGACCGTGATATGGGCGCCGGCATTGAGCCAGCCCACGTCGTCGGACGCGGGGCCGACGACGTCGATCGTCGTGTTCGGAAAGCCCATGGAGCCCAGGCGCTGTCCGGAGGTGCCCATCACGCGCACGATGACGGGCTCCGAACCCGCCCGCCACAGCCGGCCGCCGATGCCGTGCTGGCCCTGGGCGATGATCTCGATGAAGCGGTGTCCCTCGGCCACGGCCGTCTGGATGCGCTCCTCGAGAATCCTTGAGTCGACCCGGAGACCTTTTTCCATTCCCGGGATGATGATGGTCGGTTTGTTCATGATGATGGATTCCTCGTTTCCTGTCCCTTGCGTTGCCGCCCGTCCGTTCCCCCCTGTCCGCCGCGAGGAGACGATCCCCTCAGATCACATGACGGATCTGAAGCCTGTCCGCCGCGTTCCGATCGGTGATGCCCAGGGCGTCGGACATGCCGATGGGCAGCGACGTGGAGCGTCCCAGCGGCGCGACGATCTTCTTGAGCTCCTGATCGAAGGAGACGAACAGGTCCACCAGGCGTTCCGCCACCTTCTCCGGGTCGAGGCGCCGGTCCAGGCGCGGGTCCTGGGAGGTGATGCCCTTGGGGCACAGTCCGAGATTGCAGATGTTGCAGCGGTCCTGCTCCGAACCGAGGCAGCCCGCCGCGGACTGCATGACGATCTTCCCCGCCTGGACGCCGCTTGCGCCCAGCATGATCAGGGCCGCGGCGTTGGCCGCGAGATTGCCGTTCTTCCCGATGCCCCCGCCGGCGAAGATCGGGATCTCGTTCTGTTTCCCCAGCTTGACCATGTTCAGATACGCGTCGCGGATGTTGCTCGCGATCGGGTGCCCCATATGGTTCATCGAGACGTTGTATGCGGCGCCGGTCCCGCCGTCCTCGCCGTCCATGACGAGGCCGCCGGCATAGGGATTGCGGGTGAGGTTGTTCAGCACCGCCAGCGACGTGCTCGTCGCGGAGATCTTCGGATACACCGGCACGCGGAAGCCCCAGGCCATGGACATGGACTGGATCATCTTCGCCACGGCCTCTTCGATCGAGTACTTCGTTTGGTGGGTCGGGGGACTGGGGAGGTTCACCCCGGTCGGCACGCCGCGGATGGCGGCGATGAGCTTGTTGACCTTGTACCACATGAGAAGCCCGCCGTCGCCGGGTTTGGCGCCCTGGCCGTACTTGATTTCGATCGCGCAGGGATCCTCCTTCATCTGGGGGAGGGCGTGGATGATCTCGTCCCACCCGAAGTAGCCGCTGGCGATCTGCAGGATGACGTACTTCAGGAAACGGGACCGCAGGAGGCGCGGCGGGCACCCGCCCTCGCCCGTGCAGATCCGGACCGGCATCCCCAGCTCCTCGTTGAGGTAGGCGACGCCCATCTCCAGGCCCTCCCACATGTTGGGGGACAGGGCGCCGAAGGACATGCTGCCGATGACGAGGGGATAGATCTCCCTCACCGGCGGGATCCAGCCGTTTTCGCGGCTGACCTTCAGCGCCTCTTCCGGCGGCAGGATCCGGCCGAGGAGCGTGCGAAGCTCGAATTCGTGCCGTCCGGCGTCGAGCGCCGGGTCCGTCAGCATGGAGATGCGGACGAACTTAATGTCGTCGAGGAGGCTGTGGGGGTCGTTGCGCCGGCCGCCGCGCCGCCTCGGATTTCCGGCCTGGTTGACGTGGAAACGAAGCTTGTCCTGCACATCGCTGTGCGCCGGATCGATCGCGGCATTCGGGCAGACGAGACTGCACATGCCGCAGCCGATGCAGGCGAAGGCCGGTTCCGTCCGCTGCCGGACCCCGTGGTAGACGCCGAAAAGATTCCCGGGCTTTTCCTGCAGGCCCAGCTTCACCTGGACGACGCGCTTGCGATGCACTCCCAGCTCGAGGGCGCGGACGGGGCAGACCGCCGTGCACCGCCCGCAGAGGGTGCACTTCTCCTTGTCCCAGAGGACGACCCAGGGGAGATCCCTCGTGCTCAGCGTTGATGGGGTAATTCGTCCCATTGGCTCCATCGTTTTACCTCCTGGCGGTCCGGTCCCACCAATACCGTGTCGTATCGCATCGGCTGAAAATCCCTGGACTTGTCGCGCGCCGGAATCGCGGCGTCCAGGCCGCACATTTCCGAGGAAAAGGCGAAGAGGCCCTCGTGCCCGCCGACGACGCCGGGACGCAGCTTCTTGCTGTCCTGGACCATGAAAAGGGTCCTGTCCGGCAGGCAGCCCATGACGCAATTCGGGCCGTCGATGATCAGCGGCCGGCAGCTCTGCTTGAGAAGACGCAGGCGGTCCCGGTCGGGATGGCGGTCGATTTCCTCGTCCTTGAGCGGCGTGATGATGTGCTTGTACATCTCCAGCCCCAGTCCGAGGCGATGCTGCGTGTAGTGGAGGATGTGGGTGAACACCTCCGAATCGGACTGGTATCCCGTGTAGCCCGGGTACTTGCGCGAGGTCAGGAACTCGCGGATCGGCACGAAGGCGGTGTTCTCTCCGTTGGTCATGGTTGCGATGCCCTGGATGAAAAAGGGATGGCAGGCGTAGATGCTGATCGCGTAGTTCGTGTTCTGCCTCCCCTGGGCAAGGATCGTCCGCGCCTCCAACTCCCGCCGGTGAAGCCCGAGGTACTCGGCCACCGCCATGGGATCGCCGACCTCCTTGATCATGATGACGTCGGGCCAGAAGCTGAAGACCATCATGGAGCCGTCCCTCTCGCCTATTTCCCGGAGCTGCAGCCGGTAGAGCATGAGGCGGTGATGGATCTCCGTCTCGGGCAGGTTCTCCCATTCGGGCGGATATTCGTAGACGCGGATGAGGTAGTTGTCGCGTTTGGGCGTGCCGGGGGGCGGCTGCTTGGTGGGACGGAAGGACATCTTGTATTTGGTCATGAAGTCCTTGTCCAGCATGAAACGGTCCAGGGTCTTGATCCCTTCGTTGGAAAAGATGCCCGATAGGATAGGCCCGCCTTTGAACTGCTCGAAGTCGCCCCCGAGATCGGTGAGGAAGAGCCCCACGCCCGAGCCGTCGTGGCCTTCCTTCATGACATCGAGCGCCCGGACGGCGACCGTCGGAGAGATCGGATCCCTGCTGGTGATGGCGAAAAGCCTGCACATCGTGAAATGGTCCTTTCTGGGGTTCCCCTCTCGAGCCGGGTGCGGCTCCGGGGACAAGTCCCGGGTTCCTTGTGCCAAATACGTGCCACTTCCGTCGTTTTTCCCTCTGCTGCCCTCATGCGCAGAACAACACGGAATAACGTGATTTTCTCCCTATGCAACGGTTGCATCCCCCGGGGAGAAAAACATCATTAGTTACAATTATGTACCGGCATCGTTTTGTGGAACAATCTTGTGGTATTTCTTGTCCGCGGGGGACGCCGTTCATGCGGGCGGGCCGGCCGGCGTCTCGTCCTTGCCCTTTCGGTCGCGCCGGAACCGCTTCGAATCGATGCCCAGCTTCTGGATCTTGTACTGGATGATCCGCTTCGTGACGCCCAGGATCTTCGCGGCCTGAGTCTGGTTTCCCCCGGTTTTCTTGAGGGCTTCGACAATCAGCGACCTTTCCTTGGAGCGGATGGTGACGCCGAAATCGCCGCCGTCGCGGCGCTCCCATTCCCTGGCTCTGGTCGGCAGGGACGGCGGGAGATGCGCCGTCTCGATCGTGTCGCCCGGGGCCACCAGGAGCGCCCGTTCGATGCAGTTTTCCAGCTCCCGGACGTTGCCGGGCCAGGAGTAGGAAAGGAAGGCGTCCAGCACGGCCGGCGAGAGTTTTTTCGGCGTTTTCCCCATTTCCTTCGCGTACTTGAGAATGAAATGGTCGGCGAGGCTGATGACGTCGTTGCCCCGCTCCCTGAGGGGGGGGAGATGGATCGGGAAGACGTTGAGACGGTAGTACAGGTCCGCCCGGAAGCGGCCTGCGGCGACGTCCGCCTCCAGGTTCCGGTTCGTGGCGGCGAGGATGCGTACATTGACGTTGACGACTTTCGAAGACCCGAGGGGCTGAAATTTCTTCTCCTGGAGGACGCGCAGAAGCTTCGCCTGCGCCGCCGCCGAGAGTTCGCCCACTTCATCCAGGAAGATCGTGCCGCCGTGGGCCTCCTCGAAACGGCCTTTCCGGGAGTAGAGGGCGCCGGTGAACGACCCCTTCTCGTGGCCGAAGAGTTCGCTTTCGATGAGCGTGTCCGGAATGGCGGCGCAATTCACCTGCACAAGGGGCCCCTTCCGGCGGGAACTGTTCATGTGGATGGAGCGTGCGACAAGTTCCTTGCCTGTGCCCGTCTCCCCGTGGATCAGGACCGTCGTCCCGGAATCCGCCACCTGGGCGATCAGTCCGAAGAGTTCCTGCATGACCTTCGAATGGCCGATGATATCGACGGACGGCGCCTTGACCTTGCCGACGATCTGCCGAAGGCGGCGGTTTTCCTCTTCCAGGCTGCGGATGTGGACGGACCATGCGATCAGTTCGGCGACGGACGTCAGCGTAGCCAGCTCCCGGTCCAGGCTCTCCACGTGGCGGGCGACCTTGTCAGCCGAAAGAACGCCGACGACGCGCTCGTCGTAGATGATCGGCACACACAGGAACGCCAGCTCCGACCGGTTCAGGAAGCGCCGCGCCCCCGTGCGATCCAGGAAATGAGCCTCCTGGCCGAGGTTGGCGACGGCCATGGGCCGACCGGTCTGCGCGACCTTTCCGGTGATTCCCTCCCCGAGCTGATAGGTGACCTCCATGCCTCCGATGTCGATGCCGTGGGCGACGTCCAGCCATGCCTCCCCCGATTCGCGATCGATGAGGGAGATCATCCCCCGCTCCATGCCGAGGCGATTGCTGAGCTCCTGCAGGACCGTCTCAAGCTGATCCCTCAGGTCGCGGGGCTGGGCCATCACGCGGGCGATGGCGTGGAGGGTCGCCAACTCCTCGTAATTGTGAATACTCAGTTCCTTGCCGGCCGCCCCAATCTGGGAGGGACTCCATACGGAGTCGGACATAATCGGGACCTCGAAAAAAGCGACAGGAATAACGTTCTTCTGGTCACTCTCGTCTGCCATGTTCTTTACACTTCCAAGGCCCCTGATGCAATGCCTTTTTTTCTTTTACGATACAATATTGTTCTAAAATACGACAGCGATCCGCTCTTCTGCACCTGTTGACGCAAGAGTCGGGCCAGTAATGAAGCACACCGGGACAACAGGGCATTCACGCCGGTCGCGCGGTCCGCACGGCGGATTTTGACATCGGAGACCACATCCGATATCATGCCCACCTTCGTCGATTCCTTCAGGGGAGAGATCTCTATGCCGAACACCGGGCGGAAGAAAAGCGGATTCGCATTGGGGGCCGGGATCGCGGCGGTGCTGTCGATCCTGATTCTGGCGGCGGGTGCCGCGCCGGCGGCGGGCGATACGCCCGCGCGTCAGCGCCCCCGGGTCGGTCTTGTCCTCAGCGGCGGCGGGGCCAGGGGAATGGCGCATATCGGGGTCCTGAAAGTCCTGGAAGAGATGCGCGTGCCCATCGACTGCATTGCCGGCGTCAGCGCGGGGGCCATCGTGGGGGGACTCTATGCTGCGGGCCTCTCGACGGCCGAGCTGGAGAAGCTCGTAACCAGCCTCTCCTGGAACGAGGCCTTCATGGATACCCCTCCCGTGGACGAAATGGCGTTCCGCCGCAAGGAGGACAGCCAGAAATACAAGATCGACTTCGATCTGGGACATCGTGACGGCCGCTTCACGGTGCCCCGCGGGCTCATCCAGGGGCAGAATCTCAACCTGCTCCTCAAGCAGCAGCTCACCCGCGTCCTCGAGATCCGGGACTTCGACCGGTTGAGCATCCCCTTCCGCGCCGTGGCGTCGGACATCGTGACGGGTGAAGAGGTCGTCCTGGGATCGGGCGATCTGGCCGAGGCGATCCGCGCCAGCCTCTCCATTCCCGGCGTCTTCGCGCCGGTGGAGAGGGACGGCCGCTTCCTCGTGGACGGCGGTGTCGCCAACAACCTGCCCGTGAACGTGGCGCGCCAGATGGGCGCGGACGTCGTCATCGCCGTCGACATCTCGACGCCGCTGCGGCCGAAGGAGGTGCTGCAGTCCTCGGCCGCCATCAGCGCCCAGATCCTGACGATTCTCCTCCAGCGCAACGTCCAGGCCCAGCTGAAGACGCTGGGACCGGCGGACATTCTCGTCCGCCCCGATATGGGCAGCGTGAAATCGATGGATTTTTACGGTTCGGCCCAGGCCGTCCGGATCGGCCAGATGGCGGCCGGGGAAGAGAGAGCCCGCCTTTCGGCCCTTTCCATGACGGAAGGAGAATACGACGAACACCTCGCCCGGCGGGCGCAACCGTCGCCTGATCCCCTGCGCATCGATTACGTCAAGGTGGAAAACCGCTCCAAGATGTCTCCCAAGGTCATCGAATCCCAGATCGGAACCAAGGCGGGGGAGCCCCTGAACATGGCCGTCGTCAAGAAGGACATCGAACGGATCTACGGCCTCGGCACCTTCGAGCGCGTCGACTTCCGCCTGGAGAAACAGGAAAAGGAGCGGGGGCTCGTCTTCGAGCCGGTCGAGAAGTCCTGGGGGCCGACCTACATCAAGTTCGGCCTCGGGCTGGCGGACAATTTCAAGGGCGAAAGCACCTATTCCCTGAGCGCTAGCGTCACCCAGACGGAGATGAACGCCCTCGGCGGCGAATGGCGGACCGAGGCCCAGATCGGCGAGGAGCCCCGCCTGTTCACGGAGTTCTACCAGCCCATCGACTACTCGACGCGCTATTTCGTCGCGCCGCAGGCCGAATACCGCGAGCGGAACGTCAACGTTTTCGATGCGGAGGGTAATACGGTGGCGCGCTACCGGATCCGGCATCTCGTGGGCGGGCTCGACGTGGGGCGGCAGTTCGGAAACTGGGGGGAACTCCGGGCCGGCGTCCGCCGGGCGTATGGCACATCCCGCGTCAACGTCGGTGATCCGAACCTGGAGACAGGGAGTTTCAACCGCGGCGGCCTTGCCGCGTCCTTCCGGTACAACACGCTCGACAGCTTCAATTTTCCCTCGCGGGGCGCCACGTCCGATCTTTCGATCGACTCGAACCTCGTGGAGCTCGGCTCGGAAAACAGGGCGCACGGGATGACGGTCAGCGCCCAGAAGGTGTTCACCTGGGGAGACTATTCGCTGATTCCGGGCGTCATGTATTCCGGATTCTTCAATACCGACGCCACGATCGAGGACTCCTACAGCCTCGGCGGATTTTTCAATCTCTCCGGATACCTCCCGGAGGAACTGTCCGGGCAGCATGTCGGCCTCGGCCGCGTCATCTTCTACCGGAAGATCGGGAGCCTCGGACTCGGGCACTACCGCTCGCAGCTCTACTTCGGCGGTTCCGCAGAGGCCGGGAACGCCTGGCGGGAACGGGAGGACATCAGCACTTCAGCCCTCATCTACGGCGGAAGCATCTTTCTCGGCGCCGAGACATTTCTCGGGCCTGCCTACCTGGCCTACGGCATCGCCGAGGGAGGGCACCACACGCTGGGCCTGTATATCGGCCAGAGATTTTGAGGGGACTCGGCGAGCCTCTTCCCCGCATCCGGCGGGACGGCCGCGGGGATGCTTCCGATCCGCGCCCCGGCGAGCCGCGGCGGAAGGGCATTGACAGTCCGGGCGCAACGTGGTTCGATGATTTCAGCGCGAAGTCCGATGGGATCTCCGACGCGCCTCGGTGCGCCAGCGGATGAGCGGCCGGTGCTTCGCAGTTCCACGAGAGCCGGAGATGAGCTGACCATGCGCACTCACGACATCGAATCCTGGCGTCACCGCCACGATTTTTCCGCCATCGACGTCCACGGGGAGCGAAAGACCGCCCGCGTCGCCGTTCTGACCGCCGTCACGATGGTTGCGGAGGTCATTGCCGGCGTTCTGTTCCGCTCCATGGCCCTCCTCGCGGACGGCTGGCATATGGCGACCCATGTCGCCGCCTTCGGCATCACGCTCTTCGCCTATCGTTACGCCCGCGCCCACGCGGAGAATCCGCAATTCACCTTCGGAACCGGGAAGGTGAGCGTCCTCGCCGGCTTTGCCAGCGCCGTCGCCCTCGCCGCCGTCGCGCTCTTCATGATCATGGAATCGGCGGCCCGCCTGTTCGAGCCGCAGACGATCCGTTTCAACGAGGCCATGATCGTCGCCGTGGTGGGCCTGCTCGTCAATCTCGCCAGCGGCCTGATCCTGCGGAACGGCAGCCACGGCCACCGCCATGGGGAGGAACGGGGAGAGGCATGCGAAGTCGGGCCGGGCGAACATCCCATGGAGGGCGACCACAACCTGCGCGCCGCCTACCTCCACGTGCTGGCCGATGCGTTGACATCCGTTCTTGCCATCATGGCCCTCGCCGCCGGCAAGTATCTGGGCTGGGTCTGGATGGATCCCCTCATGGGGGTAGCGGGCGCCGCCGTAATCGGCCGCTGGTCCTACGGTCTGGTCCGCGATACGAGCCGCATCCTGCTCGACGGCGCCGCCGACGAGAAGACACGGGCCGCCATCAAGGCCGCCATCGAACTGGACGCCGACAGCCGCGTCGCGGACCTGCACGTCTGGCACGTCGGCCCTTATCACCTGTCAGCCGTGGTGTCCGTCGTCGCCGACAGGCCCCAGACACCGGAGGCCTACAAGCAGATGCTGTGCGGCGTTCCGCAGCTCACCCACGTGACGGTCGAGGTCAACCAGTGCCGCTCCGAGGCCTGCGCGATCGAGGGGGCCGGGTCTCCCGCCGCGAAGGGAAAGACATGAACCCGCAACCGCCCTTCCCGGTGCGGGTTTTCACGTCCCGATGCGGGCACTATTTCTCTTTCATCCTTCTTGCCGCTTCCATCTCCAGGCGCTTCATCATGACGAGCACGGCCGAGAGCGCCGCCTGGGTCATGCCCGGGATGCGCGAGGCCTGCCCGATCGTCACGGGCCTCACCTTGCGGAGCTTCTGCCGCAGTTCGTTGGAGAGTCCCGGGACGCCGTCGTAATCGAACCCGTCCGGGATCTTCCGGCCCTCCATGTCCCGCATCTTCCGGACGGCCTCCTGCTGGCGGTCGATGTAGCCTTCGTACTTCGCCTCGATTTCCAGCTGGCGGAGGACTTGTCGGTCTTCGATGGGGCGCCAGCCCTCGAAGGGCTTCAGGTCTGCGTGGCGCAGTTCCTCCCGGCGCAGCAGGTGGAAGAGGGACGCCGGCTTGCGGATCGCCGCCGTTCCCAGCTCCTCGAGGATCCGGTTCGTTTCGGCCACGGGGAAGACCCGGACGGACTTCAGGTGCTCCATCTCCTCCCCGATCCGCCGGACCTGCTCCCGGAGTTCCCGGTGGTCGTCGTCGCCGACGAGCCCCAGTTCGTTTCCCCGGCCGGACAGGCGGATCCGCGCGTTGTCCTCGCGGAGGATGAGACGGTGCTCGGCCCGCGAGGTGAACATCCGGTAGGGCTCGTCCACGCCCCTCGTCACGAGGTCGTCGATCATGACCCCCATGTAGGCCTCGGAGCGCAGGAGCACGAAGGGCGGCCTCCCCTGGACGGCGCAGGCGGCGTTGATGCCGGCCCACAGGCCCTGGGCGGCGGCCTCCTCGTAGCCGGAAGTGCCGTTGATCTGGCCCGCGAAGTAGAGCCCGGCGACGGCCTTGGTCTCCAGCGTGGGCCGGAGCTGCGTCGGCTGCACGTAGTCGTATTCGACGGCGTACCCGTTCCGCATGATCTCGGCACGCTCGAGGCCCGGCACGCTGTGGACGATCCGCTCCTGCAGCCCCACGGGCAGGCTGTTGCCCAGTCCCTTGGCGTAGACCTCTTCCGTGTCGAGCCCCTCGAATTCCAGCGTGACGGGATGGCGGTCCCGGCCGAAGCGCATGACCTTATCCTCCAGAGACGGGCAGTAGCGCGCGCCGACGCCTTTGATGGCGCCGCTGTAGAGGGGCGACAGGGAGATGTTCTCGCGGATGATGCGGTGCGTCTCGTCCGTCGTGCTGCCGAAATAGGAGGGGAGACGCTCGGGGCGCAGGTGTTCCGTTCTGAAGGAGAAGGGCTCCGGATCGGGATCGCTGTCCTGGCGCTCCATCGCGGAAAAATCGATGGTCGAGGCGCGGAGGCGCGGCGGCGTTCCCGTCTTGAGACGCCCCATCTCGAAACCCAGTTCATGGAGGTGTTCGGCGAGGGCGATGGAGGCGATCTCTCCCGCGCGGCCGGCGGGATAATGGGCCGTGCCCACATGGATGAGACCGTTCAGGAAGGTGCCCGTCGTGATGACGACCGTTTTGCCGCCATGGAAGACACCGGTCTGGTCCTCGACGCCGGCGACCCTGCCGCTTTCCGTAACGAGCCGCTCCACGAGCGCCTGGCGGAGATGGAGACGGGGCTGTTTTTCCACGGCGGCCTTCATGGCCAGGCGGTAGAGCTGCTTGTCGCACTGGACGCGGGAGGACTGCACGGCGGGGCCCTTGGAGGCGTTGAGCAGGCGGAAGTGCACGGCGGTGCGGTCGGCGATCCTGCCCATCTCGCCGCCCAGGGCGTCGATCTCCTTGACAAGCTGGCCCTTGGCGAGGCCGCCGATCGCGGGATTGCAGGACATGAGCGCGATCGCATCGAGATTGATGTTGAAGAGGATCGTCTCGCAGCCCATGCGCGCCGCGGCGAGGGCGGCCTCGCAGCCCGCGTGCCCCCCGCCGATGACGATGACATCGTAGTTTCCCACGTTCCTCTCCCCTGGAAAATCCCGTAAAGTCCTTGCGGTACGACTGCCGATTTAATAACATGAGTGCGAAAAAAACAACAACATCGAGGAAACCTTGTCCAAGCCCGCCTTCTGGAAAAACGAGAAGCGGTACTGCGATTTGAAGAGCTACTGGCGGAACCGTTTCGGCTGCACCGTCCACAAGCTGCAGATCGACGCCGGTTTCACCTGCCCCAACCGGGACGGGCTGGTCGCAACGGGCGGCTGCATCTACTGCGACGGAAGGGGCTCTCGCCTGCGCCAGGCAGGGCCGCTGCCGAGCGTGGCGGAGCAGATCCGGAGCGGAAAGGAGCTCTACCGGAATCTCCGCGGCGCCGCCAAATTCGTCGCCTATTTCCAGACCTTCACAAACACCTACGCCCCCCTAGACCGCCTGAAGGCCCTCTACGACGAGGCCCTTGCCCAAGAGGACGTGATCGGCCTTTCCGTGGGGACGCGCCCGGACTGCGTCCCCGACGAGGTGCTTGACCTGCTCGCCTCCTACGCCCGGACGAAGCACGTCTGGCTGGAGCTGGGGCTCCAGTCGATCCATGCGCGGACGCTCGCCCTCATCAACCGCGGCCACGGGCCGGAGGCGTTCCGCGACGCCGCGCGGCGGGCCGCGGCCAGGGGGCTCCTTGTCTGCGTCCACCTCATTGTCGGCCTGCCGGGGGAGACGCGCGAGGACGTCCTGGCAACCGCACGCGCCGTCGCGGATCTCCCGATCGGCGGCGTCAAGTTCCACTGCCTCCTCGCCCTGAGAGGTACCCGCCTCGGGGAGATGTACGAGCGGGGAGAAGTCCGTCTCTGGAGGCGCGAGGAATATGCGGCGTCCGTCTGCGACGTCCTCGAACGCCTTTCCCCGGAGGTCGTGATCCAGCGGTTGACCGCCGACGGCTACCGCGATATATACCTTGCGCCGGATTGGGCCGTGAACAAGCTTCAGGTGCTCAATGCGATCGACCGGGAGATGGCCCGGCGCGATACATGGCAGGGACGGCTCTGGAAATCCGGGGGCGGAGAAGGGAAAGAATGATCGGGATCGTCGACTACAGAGCGGGCAATCTGACGAGCGTTTTCCGTGCGTTGCGCCACCTGGGAATTGCCTGTGAAATATCCTCCGACGCGGCCTTTCTGCGCGGCGCGAGCCGCATCATCTTCCCCGGCGTCGGCGCCGCCGGCGAGGCGATGGCGAATCTCCATGCGACCGGCATGGACCTCCTTCTGGCCGAGGCCCTTGCCGCAGGGAAGCCGATCCTCGGCATCTGTCTGGGCGCGCAGATCATCTTCGACCGCAGCGAGGAGAACGACGCGGTCTGCCTGGGACTCATCCCCGGCCGTGTCCGGCGCTTTCCGGGGGATATGACGGCAGAGGGGCGGCCTCTGAAGATCCCTCACATGGGCTGGAACCGCGTCGCCTGGCAAAAGGACCATCCCGTCTTCCGCGGCATCCCAACCGAGGCGGAGTTCTACTTCGTCCACTCCTATTTCCCGGTGCCGGCCGACGCGGCGTGGGTGGCCGGGTCGACGGAATACGGCGTTTCCTTCTGCAGCGCCGTGGCCCGCCGCAACCTCGCCGCCGTCCAGTTCCACCCGGAAAAAAGCGGGGCGCCGGGGCTCCGCATCCTCGAAAACTTCAGCCGCTGGGGAGGGACCGATGCTCAGTAAGCGGATCATCCCCTGCCTGGACGTCCGGGACGGACTCCTGACGAAAGGCGTCAAGTTCCGGGGCAACGTCGACATCGGCGATCCCGTCGAGGCGGCGTTCCAGTACTACGAGCAGGGCGCCGACGAGATCGTCTTTTACGACATCACCGCCTCCTCGGACAAACGGGACATCCTCATCGACGTCGTCCGCCGCGTGGCCGAGCGGATCTTCATCCCCTTTTCCGTGGGCGGCGGCATCCGCACGCTGGACGATATGCGCCGGGTGATCCTGGCCGGGGCCGAGAAGGTGAGTGTGAACTCGGCGGCCGTTCGGCGACCCGAACTGATCGCCGAGGGGGCCAGGGCCTTCGGGAACCAGTGCATCGTCCTGGGCATGGACGTGAAGAAAACGGCGCGCGCGGAGAAGACCCCTTCCGGATACGAAGTCGTGATCGACGGCGGCCGCATGTTCACGGGGATCGACGCCCTGCAGTGGGCGACGGAGGGGGAAAGGCTGGGCGCCGGCGAGATCTGCCTCAACTCCATCGACGCCGACGGGACGCAGGACGGTTACGAAATAGCACTCACGGAGATGATCTCTTCCCGTGTCGGCATCCCCGTCATCGCCTCCGGCGGCGCCGGGCGGCCCGAGCACCTGGCGGAAGTCCTCACGAAGGGACGGGCCGACGCGGCCCTCATCGCCTCCATGGTCCACTACCGGACCTACACCATTCGCCAGATCAAAGAGCACCTAACCGGCCGCGGCATCAAGACCCGGATGTACTGGTAGGCGGCCGGCCGGAAGGAATCTCATCCCCCGATTCAGCCTTTCATACTGGAAGCGTCCGTTGCTTTCTTTTCTCTTGACGTAATTATGAGCATATGCTTATTATCCGGCCCGCGGAGAGCCCTTATGCCCAGACCAAAATGCTGCAGGAATGTCGACGGGATCCCGGAAAGAACCTGTTTCCGGCCTGACGGAGATACGTCGTTGTCGTGTCGGGAAGAGGTATTCCTGAACATCGACGAATATGAGTCGCTGCGTCTCGCTGATCTCGAAGGCCTGTATCAGGAACAGGCTGCATGCCGGATGAATATATCGCGGCAGACATTCGGCAGGATTGTCGAAGCGGCACGTCGGAAGGTCGCCGATGTCATCGTCAACGGGAAGACTCTCCGGATCGAGGGCGGTCCGATATCGATTCAAAGGGGCGGAGCTACCCGATGTCCCCGTTGTCGCCATGCCCTGGGTCGCCCCCATTGCAGAGAGGGGTCGGTATGTCCGCATTGCCGAAACAAACTGTAACAACAGATTATTTCCAAAAGGAGAAATGTATGAGGATTTGTTTTCCCACAGCCAATCTCGAAGGATTGAAAAGCCGCGTTTACGGACATTTTGGGTCGGCTCCCGGTTTTGTGATTGCAGATACGGATACCCAGGCCGTTGAAGAAATCAGCAACAATGATCTGCATCACGCTCACGGCATGTGCCAGCCCCTGAAAGCCCTGGGAGGGCGCAAAGTTGACGCAGTTGCGGTCGGAGGAATCGGAATGGGTGCCCTGATGAAATTGCAGGCTCAGGGGATCAGAGTTTATCATGGCGCGGAAGGCACCGTCGCTGAGAATATCGATTTGTTTTTGAAGAAGAAATTGCCTGAGTTCGATGCCAAACATACCTGTGCGGGACACGCCGGTGGAGGATGTGCGCACTGAAATCAAACCAGTACCGATGAGGTAAAGAACCATGCCGATCTTTGAATTCCTGTGTGCAGAATGTGGTGCGGTCAGTGAGGTGCTCGTCACCTCTTCCAATCAATCGACAGCCTGCAAGACATGCGGCAGTGCAAACCTGAAGAAGCTGCTTTCCGCAACGTCCTCCCTGTCGGGGGCCGCTAGGAGGGGGCTTCCCGGCCCCGGCGATACGGCCTGCTGCGGGAGTTCTCCGGCACATGCCGGCTGCGCTGGACCGGGCAGTTGCTGTGGAAAGAATTCATTCTGACGCGGGCGACAGGCTGCCGAAAGTTCGTTGGCTCCCCGGTCGGCAGTGCGCATGCGGTCTGAAGGGAGGCACAGCTCTTTTGTAGTGCCTCCCTTCCTCTCCTTATGTAATTTCAGGTCCTTATGGTCAACAATGCGGCTATTTTTATCATCACTTCTATTGTCTTGACGATGGTTTCCTTTTTGTTGGACAGGAAGAAGACGGTGATGGGATTGAAGAAGGGATGGAAGATGTTTCAGAATATAGCCATCCCTTTCGTGAACATCCTGATTGCGGTCAGTTTGGTTTTGTATTTCCTGCCCCCTTCCCTCATCATGAAATATCTGGGCACGGAATCCGGTTGGGGAGGGCAAATAATAGCGGCCGTGGTCGGTTCCATCACATTGATTCCCGGATTCATCTCCTATCCGGTTGCTTCTGTCTTGATCCAGGAAGGAGCCTCGTACACCACCGTAGCTACGTTCATGACGACCTTGATGATGGTTGGAATTGTGACCTTGCCTCTGGAAATCAAATATTTTGGCAGAAACGCCGCCATAATGCGAAACGTTCTGAATTTTGTCGCAGCGATCATGATCGGCTCGTTTGTGGGGTTCATGCTATGATGGCTTTTTTCAAGAAGCACAGGCAGTACCTTTGGCTTCTCGGCTATTTTATCGCCACTCTGATTTCTTTCGCCTTCGACTTTAATCCGGGAAGGGAAGTCTTCAGGAATTTTACCCAGTTTCTTATCGAGATGCTGTCGTTCATTCCATTTTTGTTCATTATCGTCGGCCTGTTCGATGCCTGGTTTCCCAAGGAACGGGTGGAAAAACACATCGGTCAGGAATCGGGAATAAAAGGGATTCTTGTCGTGATTGTTTTGGCCATGCTCCAGACCGGGCCTCTTTACGGGGCCTTCCCCGTCGCCTACATCCTCTACAGGAAAGGGGCCAGCATTAAGAACATATTCATTTACCTCGGTGCGTTTTCTTCCCTAAAAATTCCTATGCTGGGCATGGAAATCGGATATCTCGGCATCCAATTCACCCTGGCCAGAACACTGGTGTCACTACCGCTCTTTATCGGGATCGGTTATTTTATGGAGTGGTATCTGAAGGACAGAGATTTCAGGGTCGATACCTTCTGACAATATCCACAATAAGACGTTCCAGTGTTTCGACTGTCCCTTCTTCAGATTCAGGAATTCATTCCTCCCCCAGCGCCTCCAGATCCGCTTCGTCCTTCTTCCTGCCCACTGCGCGCTTGTTCTTGGTGAATTCTTTCTTTCCGGGAAAATGCACGGGAACGTCTCCGTAGTTTCCCCGCACCCGGCCGACAGCCGCTTCTTCCCAGGATACGCCCGTGATGGAGGTCACAATGTCGATGCGAACCGGCGGCACGCCAAGCTGGATCACCTTCTCGGGGTTTGTGAAATCACGGGCTGCCAGGCCGACGGCACCGAAACCGAAATCCCCGAGCGCCCTGAGAATTCGTTCGGCGTTTTCCGGATCGGGGCGCACGAGAATATCCAGGTCGCCCGTATAGCGGGGAACGCCGTGTTACGCGAGCGCATGCGCGCCGACGATCAGGTAATCAACCTTGTTTGCGTTGAACAATGCGAGCAGATCTCTGAAGTCTTCCTGAACTTCCATGGAACGTTCTCCTCAAGTGCTCGACTGCCGAGAGGCGCTCTTCGGGGGTCTTTGACAGCCAATACGAAAGGTTCTCCCGTATCCCCGAGAAATCCCGCAAGTCCGTCTTCTTCACTGTCTTCTGCATGGATGCCGGTCCCCGAAACTTGTTCCGAATCCTGCCGCAGGCCTGTTTCAAAGGTCATTGCGCGTGGCAGGCAGGTGAATGAAAGAAGATTCTCATCTTTGTCTCTCTGTTGCGCAAGATAGCAGATGGCCTGCAAAAGTCAACAGATCCCATTAGAAGTATTAAGGAATCAGAAGAAATCCGATGAAATTGTCTTCCACGAAATATGGATTTCCGCAAGCCGCGCCGGATGCCGTCCCGTGAAAGCGAAGAAAGAAAATCTTGACTCCGCTGCAGGTTGATAGCAAATCAACGGTGGAGGATGACGACGGGCATGGACTATATCGCCGATCTGCACACCCATTCCCCCTATTCCCGGGCCACGAGCCCCGAAGGGACCCTGAGCGGTCTCGCCGGCTGGGCCCGGGTCAAGGGGATCCAGGTGATCGGCACGGGCGACTTCACCCATCCCGGCTGGTTCCGATCCCTCAGGGAGGAATTGACGCCCGCCGAGCCCGGCCTGTTCAAACTGAAGGACGAGGAGTCGATCGTCTCTCCCCTGACAGGCGTGACGCCGGCCCCGGTCCGGTTTCTGCTCTCGGCCGAAATCAGCAGCATCTACAAACGCGAGGGCAGCGTGCGCAAGGTCCACAACCTGCTCTACGTGCCTGATTTCGGTTCCGCCGAGCGTCTGAACGCCACCCTGGCGGGGATCGGCAATATCGAGTCCGACGGCCGCCCGATCCTGGGCCTGGACAGCCGCGATCTCCTGGAGATCCTGCTTACGCAGGCGCCGGAGGGATTCCTGGTGCCGGCCCACGTCTGGACCCCCTGGTTTTCCCTGTTCGGCTCCAAGTCCGGATTCGACAGCATCGAGGCGTGTTTCGGCGACCTGACGCCCCATGTTTTTGCCCTGGAGACCGGCCTTTCCTCCGATCCGGACATGAACCGGCTGATTTCCGGCCTGGACCGTTTCGCCCTGATCTCCAACTCCGACTGCCATTCCCCGGCCAAGCTCGGGCGCGAGGCCAACCTCTTTTCCACGGACCTGGATTTCTTCGCCCTCAGGGCGGCCATCCGCGCTAACCGGCGTGATACCTTCCGGGCAACTGTGGAATTCTTCCCCGAGGAGGGGAAGTACCACGCCGACGGCCACCGCGCCTGCCATGTGTGCCTCGATCCCCTGGAGACGCGCCGCCGGGGCCTGACCTGCCCGGTCTGCGGAAAGCCGTTGACCGTGGGGGTCCTGCACCGGGTCATGGAGCTTGCCGACCGTCAGAAGCCCCTCCACCGCGAGAATTCGCCCGAAGTCTTCAACCTGATCCCGCTTCCCGAGGTGCTGGGGGAGATCCTGGGAACGGGGCCCGCCTCCAAGAAGGTGGCGGAGCTCTACAGCCGCATCATCGGCCGTTTCGGCTCGGAATTCGGCCTTCTCCTGCAAGCGCCGCCGGAAGAGATCCGTCGGGAATTCCCGATCCTGGGGGAGGCGGTGGAGCGCATGCGCAGCGGCCGGGTCATCCGCAGGCCCGGCTTTGACGGCGAATACGGCGTGATCCGGGTCTTCGAGGAAGGCGAGCTGGATCAGTTGGCCGGCCAGGAAAATTTGTTCGGCAGCCCGAGTCGCCGGCCGGCCGCCCGGAAGAAGCAGACCGAAACCCGGCCGTTGCCGGCCTTGGCCGATGAAAGGCACGGGGCGCGCCATTGCCCAGTCAAGAAACCCGGCGGCCCCAATCCGGAGCAGGCGGCGGCCATCGCCTCCAACAGTCGCCATATCCTGGTGACCGCGGGTCCCGGGACCGGAAAGACCTATACCCTGACGCAGCGGATCACGGCGTTTCTGGCAGCCGGCCGCGATCCGGCCAAGATGGCGGCCATCACCTTCACCGTCAAGGCGGCGGACGAGGTGCGCGAACGCCTGGCGAAGGCGGTGGGACCCGCCGCCGGCCCGGTATTCGTGGGCACCTTCCACCAGTTCTGTCTCCACTGGCTGCGCCGCAGCGCGCCGGACCTCGGGGTGGTCGGTCCGGGGAGTCGCGAGCGCCTTCTCAGGCGCCTTTTCCCCGGGTTGCGCGCAGGGGAGCGCGGCCGCCTCGCCGAGGAACTCGCGGAGCATTTTCGCCGTCCCGCGGAAGAGGCGGCATCGACCCTCAAGCCCTACCTGGACGAACTCCAGCGGCTCAAGGCCGTTGACCTGGATGCCGTGATCCCGGAATTCGTCCGTCGGCTCGATGCGGATGCGACGCTCAAGGCGCAGGTCTCGGACTCCCTCGATCATCTCTTTGTGGACGAGTTCCAGGACCTGAACGGGAGCCAGTTCGAACTGGTGCGGATCCTGTCCGAGTCTGCCCGGGTCTTTGCCATCGGCGACCCGGACCAGGCCATCTACGGCTTCCGGGGCAGCAACCCCGGGTTTTTCTTCCGTTTTGCCGGAATGCCCGGCGTGGAGCAGGTCTTCCTGGTCCGGAACTACCGCTGCCCCTCCACCGTCATCGCGGCGGCCGCGGCGCTTATCAATCACAACAGCCGGCATAACAGTCGGCCCGACAGCCGACCGCTCGTTGCGGAATCCGGCCGGCAGGGCGTGATCGAATTGCACCGCGCACCGACCCCGGCGGCGGAAGCCGAATTCATCGTCCGCCGCATCGAGGAGCTGATGGGCGGCATCGAACATTTTTCCCTTCATTCCGGCCGGGGCGGCGACGGCGGGCCGGGCCGGGGACTGGGTTTCTCCGACATAGCCGTCCTCTTCCGGCTCGGCAGGCAGGCCGAAGAGATCGCCGGGGCCCTGGAGCGGCGGGGCATTCCTTTTCAGCAGGTGGGAGTCGAGCCGTTTTACCTCTCGGTCGGATTGCGGCCGGCCTATCATTTCGTGCAGGCAGCCGCCGGTTCGGAGGTAATCGACGACTGGCTCCGGCTTGTCGGGAGCCTGCCGGGGGTCGGAGAGGCCAGCGTCGAACGGATGGAGGCGGCCCTCCCCCTGACCGGCGATTTCCGGGACTGCCGCGGCCTCCTCCACGATCTGCCCCAGGCGGCGGAGCGGGCGCTGGCGGAGCTGGATGAGACGCTTTCGCGCTTTCGGGAGGCCGCGGCGCGCAGGGGTCTTGCCGCGGCACTGGCCGGGACCATGCCGTTTCTCTCCGTAGGCCCGGAGCTTCCGGGCGCCAAAAGGCTCCTGGATCTGGCCGGCAGTTTCGGGAACGACCTTGCGGCCTTCGGCAACCATCTGCGCCGCCACGCCGACGCCTCGGTTTACGACGAACGCGCCGAGGCCGTGGCCCTCATGACCCTGCACAGCGCCAAGGGGCTGGAGTTTCCCGTGGTCTTTCTCGCCGGCGCCGAAGAGGGGCTGCTCCCCTGTTCGCTCTGGAACAACGTGGATACGGAAGAGGAGCGGCGGCTCTTTTACGTCGGCATTACCCGGGCCAGCGAGCGGCTGGTCCTGACTGCTTCCGCGAACCGGCCTTGGGCGGCCGGTCCTTCGCCGCGCCCGCTCTCCCGGTTTATCGGCGAAATGCCGGCGCAGCTGTTGTTGCTAGCCGCCGCTCCGCCCGGAAAGGCGAAGGCACGGAAAGGCCCGGAACAGATGGAGTTGTTTTAGCGAAGCCGTTGACGATGCGCGCTTGTTCTCAAAATCGCGCGCTACCTGCCGACCGCACGCTTCAGGGCCTCGATGTCGATCTTGATCATCTGAAGCATCGCCTTCATCGCCCGCTCCGATTTTTCAGGATCGGGATCGGTGAGCAACTCGTCCAATACCCTGGGCACGACCTGCCAGGAGACGCCGTATTTGTCTTTCAACCACCCGCACTGCCGGGCCTTCGGGTCTCCGCCTTCGGAAAGTTTCTCCCAGTAATAATCCACCTCGTCCTGCGACTCGCACCGGACGACAAAAGATACCGCCTCAGTGAACTTGAAAAGCGGCCCGCCGTTCAGCGCCACGAACTCCTGCCCGTCAAGCTCGAAGGTCACGGTCATGACGCTTCCCGCCGGTCTTCCGGAGACCGCGGCCCCTTGTTTTCCATAGCGGGAGGGGCCGGTGATTTTCGAGTTCTTGAAAATCGAGGTGTAAAAGGCCGCCGCCTCTTCGGCCTGGTCGTCGAACCACAAGAACGGAGTGATTCTCTGAATACGGAATGGCATAACGCGCCTCCTTCCCGTCCGCCGATATGCTGCGCCAAAACAGCCCAATCGCGGACTACAATCTTATTACTCCGGCAAGTAAACATATCAATGGGCGTGAATGATGAACTCCTCCGTTTGACGGCTGTACGGATGATTCTGAAAAGCCGCTCTCGTGATTTCGGTTATTGTTTCGACGTCTGCTTCGACCTCGTTGCGGATGATGATATTCCTATGCAACTCATGCCTCCTGCTTCATCCGTTTGGACGGCCCCGCCTCGCGCCGGCTGCCGGGAGTCCTGCATCGCGCCGTCATGTTCCTTTCCTGCTCTTACTCCCTTTTGCGGCGCGCTTCGAGAAGTCCCCGGCGAAACGATCTTCATACCCCGACAAGAGCCGGGAGGAAAATGAGCCCCGCATCCGGACGGGACACGGGGTCTCAAGGCGCAAGGTCGGATTGCCGGAAGACTCCATGCGATGATCTCGGCCGTCAGTTCCACTCCCAGACCCGGTGTAGTGGGCACGCGGATCAATCCGTCCTTCACCTCCAGCGGTTCCGCAAAAATGACGCCGCACGGGGCGGACGGCGACAGGAGACCCGCTATGGATGGAGATTTCTGTAGCACGCAAGCCCGCAAAGCGGCGTGGCGTTTTTCACCGCCGAGATCACGGCCCGTTCCATCGCCCGGGCCGCGATCAGGCCGACGACGCTCAGATCCGCCTCGATACCGTCCGTGGACAGGGCGAAGATCGTGTCTCCGTCGTACATCGAATGCGCAGGCCGCATGGTCCGGGCGTAGCCGTTCTGGGCCATGGATGCCAGCTTGGCCGTCTGCGCCTTGGTGAGCGCGGCATTGGTCGCCACGACGCCGATCGTCGTATTGCCGGCGAAAAGGTTTCCTTTCCCGCGGTGGAAACCGATCATGATCTCTTCCGTATCGGCCAGGGTCCGGCCATCGTCGTTCAGGGGGCCCGCGAGCTTTTCGCCGGAAAGGGGGTCCACCACGTCGCCCAGGCAGTTTACGGCCACCAGGGCGCCGACTTTCAAGTCCCCGGTCTGAAGGGCATGGCATCCCAGGCCGCTCTTCATGGCCCGCTGCATGCCCAGAATCTTTCCGACCGTGGCGCCCGTCCCTGCGCCGATCGAGCCCTGCCTGTTCTCCGCCGGACTTGCGTTCAGGCAAGCCTGATATCCCATCGCTTTGTCCGGCCTTACGCGGTGGTTGCCGACGGCGAGGTCGAAGAGCACGGCGCCGCAGACGATGGGGACCCGCGTGACCTGAACGTCGAATCCGACGTTTCTTTCCTCCAGGTACTGCATGACCCCGGCTGCCGCGTCCAGACCGAAGGCACTCCCGCCGGCAAGAAAAATTGCGTGCACCTTCTGCACCAGATTGACGGGATTCAGGAGGTCCGTTTCCCTCGTCCCGGGAGCGCCGCCACGGACATCCACGCCGGCGGTTGCCCCTTCTTTGCAGATCAAGACGGTGCAGCCCGTCGCCGCTTCCGGGTCCTGTGCATGGCCGACCCGAAGACCTCCGATGTCCGTAAACGGAATCTCTTGCATCATCGAACCTCCGCGAAAGCGCTGGCATGCCCTTGGGCCTCGGTATCTTCTACCAAGTACCGGACAAAAGGCTCTGACCGAATTTGCCGGTGATGTTCTTCCACCGGTCTCCGGTACCGGCGCGCCGATTCACATGTTCTCATCGGAGAAAATCCCCATCCTCCGGTATATGGGACGAACCATGTCCCTCATCGCAGGGAGGTTTCTGGCGAAAAAGACTGACCCCACGACACAGCAGCCGCCTCCGATCATCAAAGTGAGCGGAGCCCCCAACCGATTCGCCATGATCCCGGCCAACAGGCTGCCGAAAGGGACCATGCCCCGGAATGCCATGGCATAGAAACTCATCACCCGTCCTCGCTTGTCCTCGTCCACGATCGTCTGCAGGACCGTGTTGCTGGAAGCCATTTGCACGATCATCCCGAACCCCGTCACCAGCATCAGAAGCAGAGAAAGCCAAAAAACGCGGGACAGCGAAAAAGCGATCAGCCCGGCGCCGAAGATACCCGCTGCCAGGGCAATCCATCTCCCCATGCCCAGGATGCTTTTTCGAGCCGCAAGATAGACTGCGCCTGCCAGTGCCCCGACCCCCGATGCGCCCAGCAGAAATCCGAGGGTATGCGGGCCCCCGTGGAGAACATCCCTGGCAAAAACCGGCATGAGAACCGAATAAGGCATTCCCACCAGGCTTACCAATGCAAGGAGCATCAGAACAGACCGGATCGGCACAAAATTATAGGCATATACGAAGCCTTCCCGCAGCTCCCCGAGGATATGAAATTCCCGGTTGGAAACTTGCTCCTGCGGTACCCGCATCGCGAGTAATGAAGCAATGACCGCCAGGTAGCTGATGCTGTTCAGCAGGAAGCACATCCCCTCTCCCATTGAGGCAATGAGGACCCCGGCAATGGATGGTCCAAGCAGCCGCGAGCTGTTCACCATGGAGGAGTTCAAGGCAATGGCATTCCCCAGATCTTGTTTGGGGACGATTTCCACCATAAACGATTGACGCAAGGGCATGTCAAAGGCTTCGATGAATCCCAGGACGATGCCCAATACGAGGATTTGCCAAACAGCGATCTTTCCACCCAGGACCAGAAGCGCCAGGATGAATGCCTGTAACAGGGCCAGGCACTGGGTGACTATGAGCATTCGACGACGATTATACCGGTCCGACAGGACTCCCGCCAACGGACCCAGGATGAAAGAAGGAACCGAACCCGCAAATCCGATCAATCCCAACATAAAAGCAGAGCCGGTTAAGCGATACACCAGCCAGCTCATGGCAATGCGCTGCATCCATGTGCCGATTAAGGAAACGCCCTGACCGCCGAAATAGAGACGATAGTTCCTGGATCGGAGCGCTCGCACCGTCCTTTTCCAACCTGTCTTCACTTCCAACTTTTCCATCCTCTGCCGCTTCCTGGCGCACCGCTGGCCGCCATCCCGCCTGTTTGCCGAGAAACCGGAGACAATCCTTCAGATCATCCCTTTCCGGTTGCTAGGTCTCCAATGACGCAGCGATGCCTTTGGGGGTTTTGGCCGCGAATTTTGGTTCCGCCGAATTGGAATAATAGAATCCGACGGGCAATGCAGCGCTCTCCCGGCGACCCGATCATGCGGCCTTTTGGGGTGGAAAATTCAGTGCCCCCGTCTGGAAATAGAATTTCCATTCGCCCGTCGATAACTTCGTGTATATCTTGCAGACCCGGCCTTTCCAATGGGACTCTTCCCTGGTGACTTTATGCCGCCAAAGGGTATCAATATCCACCACGGCGAATGCTGCATCCTGTTCCTTGGAGATTTCGATCTTCACGGTATCGCGACGATTGTGGATTAAGTCATGAGTATCAAAGAGATCCTGCCAGCTCTTCCGCCACCGCTCCCTGTCAAATCTTCCCATCACAAAGACCCAATCAATGGGATCGTGGGCGTCGGCTGTCGGCGGCCACGGCCACGCCATATCCGAATGGATCATGGATAGGAAGAGGTCTGGATTCTTCGTGTCCCAACCCTTTGTTTCAAGGTCAACCATCTCTTGAATCTTTTTTTGGATCGCTGTGCTCAAGTAAATTCTCCTTTTACCGCCTAACAACCGGCTGAGGGGTGCGGCGCGTTTTTTCTGCCGCATCCCTCAGCCAGAGGTTATGCAACAGCTTTTATGTCAGATGGCAGCTTCTGAAGGCTTAACTCTTTAAGCTGAACTTTTGTGCTGGCGTTGTCGATGTCGATGCCCACCAGGTGACCGTCTGCGTCATAGTCCAAAACGACTCCCTCAGATATCTCACGGCTTTCCGCACTTGGTTTTTCAGAAAGATCGATGTAGAGAGTCTGTATCCGGGTAATATTACTCCGGCAACAAAAGATGCCAATACTGTCATTCCCGCCCCCGCCTTCGCGAGGGTAAACTGCAGCGGGAATCCAGGACAGGACTGGATGCCCCCGGATCGAGTCCGGGGCAGGCTTATCAAGTCCGGCATGACATGTTTACTTGCCGGAGTAATAATTCAGTTTCACAATTTGAACCCTCGATCTGGGAAAGCATTGTGAATGGTTTTCTTGTCGTTAAGCGTGATTACCCGCAGTATTCGATCCCCCAATTCCGGAATAGCCCCCCCAGAACCGAAAACGATTGTGCTCCTGAGGTTCTACCCGTATGGGTTCTGAATTGCGTGGATGCACCATTCCCTCTTTAGATAAGGCCGTTTCGAAACAGTCAGTAAAGCTGTATTCGTCCAAGTTCATTCTCCGTGCCTATTATATTGCCCTTGCGATTTTATTGATATTGATTTCCGCGTAACGTGCCGGTCAGCCGCGGCCGTAGGCCGTCGGCTGAAGTGGCTGGGTACGCCCGGCACAGGCGTGAACTTGTGGGATGCAAGTCCCCTAACACGAATCCGATTAATGTTTGAAAACACTAACAAAAGTACTAGCCGAAGGCAAAGACGGAACCACGAGGGCCGTCCTGAGGAGTGTAAAGCGATGAACCAAACCTGTCCCGAGCCTGTCGAGAGGAACAGAAACAGCATACAAGGCTCAAGTCTCAGGGCATCGCCCGGTGCGGACCCCCATGCCGGTGGTGTGGGGGGCCGGGAGGCTAATTCCCGGCTACCCGATTAGATTTTGTCTTTGTAAACATCCTTACGGTTGGCGATTCTGAGGATAAGGATATCAAGACCCAACAGGGCATATATCACCCTGCAGTCGCCGATGCGATACTTGCGAAGCCCGGCAAACTGTCCCTTGAGTGCAGGATTGGATTCAGGTTGTTTGATCAGTTCCTGCTCAATAAGGTCAAGGATTCGTTTCGCCTCGGGTTTCGATAGCTTCTTGAGGTCACGGTGGACCGACTTCTTGTAGACGATCTTATAGGCCAAGAGAATCCCTCATCTCATTGGATGAAATAATCTCATCACCCTTGTCATGGAGTCGGTCCAGGGCGATCTGGAGATCAGCGAAATCCTCGATATACGACTCCAAAGCCTTCTGAATGATGAAAGAGCGGGGTCTTTCGGTCTCTTTAGCTATGCTATCTAGTTGATTGGCTAGATCTTTGGGAATCCGTACCGATATTGCTGTGCTCATAGCGCACCTCCTGTCATACTTGTATTACACTGTATGCAGGAATGCCTGTTTTGTCAAGTCCGCGTTTGAATCTATAATGATTCGCATAACCGGCTGGCAATGGAGCGCAGCGGAATTGCCAGTCCGAGTCGATGCGGTTGCGTACGCCCGGCATAGGCGTGAACTTGTGGGATGAAAAGTCCCCTGTATCTGAATCCTGTCAATATCATGACATTGACACACGTACTAGCCGAAGGCAAGGGGCGGAACCGCGAGGGACCGTCCGAAGGAAGCCGGAGCGCAAACCGATGAGCCAAGCCTGCCCCGGACCTGATCCGGGGAACAGAAACAGCATACAAGGCTGAATCTCCAGGCAAGTCGGCACAACATGACAAAGCCCTGGGTTCGGGAGATACGGTAAATGCTGCGGTTGCATAGCCACAGTTCACGTCTTATCCGAGGAGGCCTGCCCGGTCTGCGACTTCTTTGGGAGTGGCGTCCGTCATGGCAACATGCCGTGGAACCGGACAGGAGTCAGCAGAGGCCATAGTAGGCGCAAGGAAACAAGCCCGGCAAAGCCGGGAAAGACTTACCCCGCCGAAGGGCCGAACACAGAGAAAGGAAGAACCTCTATGAGCTCTCATGGCACGATGAATCCGGATGGAGGAGTGCCCATGGGGCGCGTCGTGGAACCGCCCGGTGCGGACCCGCATGCCGGGTGTGTGGGGGCCAGGGGTTAGCTAACCCCGGCTACCCGATTCGGCTTTTGCCGTCTCTCCTTTGTTGAGTTCCCTTACCAAGGGATGGGTGCTGCAGCGGATTGAACCGCCATCCTCATTGTGGGCCGCAAAGTAAATCAGATATACCGTGATACCGCTTGCCTCCAGAGCTTCTTTGACCCGTTTGCCGTCGAAGTGGTCGTTGTATCCTAATATGTAGTGGCCCTTATCTATAGGCAATCCGTTGATTGCGAGGTAACGCGTCTCTTCA
>DAOSIS010000010.1:0-108968 GCA_035366835.1 Syntrophales bacterium
ACCATACACACTATGCCAACACCAGAATGGTGAAGGGTTTTTCAACAACCTGTTAAAACTATAGAGATTGTTGATCCACATACCGTACGCATCATTACCAAGGAGCCAGATCCGATTGTGTTGAACAGGTTGTGCGGCTGGCTTGGCGTGATGCTCCCTCCAGAATACATTAAGAAGAACGGCCAGGACATTCTTAAGAAAAAGCCTGTCGGCAGCGGGCCTCTAAAGTTCGTACGTTGGGACAAGGACGAAAGGATCGTCTTGGAGACAAATGAGAAATACTGGGGGCCAATTGTCAAAGCAAAAAGGGTTATATTCAAACCTATTCCTGAAGTGACAACGAGAATCGCGGATCTGGAATTGGGACGGGCGCATATTATCACTGAAATTCCCCCCGACCTGATCCCGCAACTTAAGAAAAACCCGAACGTCAGAATTGAAAGTGGTTGGAGCAAACGCAACATTCATATCATCCTGAATCCTCTGATCCCCGGACCCGTTGCGGATAAGAGAGTACGGCAAGCTTTACAGTATGCTGTCGATGTAGATTCCATCATCAAGCACGTCTTGGATGGGCAAGCCAGACGCATAGCTTCTCTCTTTATTCCGGAGTCTTTTGGGTACGATCCGAAGAACAAACCTTATCCATACGATCCAGAAAAGGCCAAAAAGTTGCTAGAGGAGGCAGGTTATCCGAAAGGATTTGACATCGATTTTGATGTTCCGAGTGGTCGCTATCTAAACGCGGAGGAAGTCGCTCAGGCCATCGCCGGGCAACTGGCACAGATCGGTATTAAGGCGAAGATCCAGAAGCATGAGTGGGGCGGATATGTGAAGCGGTGGCGTGCACACAAGTTCAGTCCGTTGGCCTTGATCGGCGCCGGCGACGAGATGCTCGACTGCGACCAATTACTGACGTCACGGCTTATCACGAATGCCAATTATGGCGGTTTCTACTCGAACCCACGCATGGATGAACTGATCCTGAGGGGTCGAAAGACTGTCAACACGACAGAAAGGGAAGAAATCTACAAAGAGGTGCAAAGGATCATAAAAGAGGACTGTCCCATTCTTCCGCTTTATCAGCAGCCAAATATTTATGGTATCCGCTCGAATATAGAATTCAAGCCGGTAATCGACGAGATGATCTTAGCGGATACCATAAGGATACTGAAGAAATAATGGGAGTCCGACAAGATCGGACTGAAAAAGTGCGAGTAGATTATTGTGCTAAATTATCTTGTTAAGAGAACGATCCACGCTGTTTTTGTGATATTGGCGGTGCTGGTCTTTGTTTTCTTCATTGTTCACTTAACCGGTGATCCAGCGGAACTTGCACTAGGAACAGACACTTCTGCAGAAGAGGTGGCCAGATTTCGAACCGAAATGGGTTTTGATCGCCCTCTGTATGTTCAATTTGCCGATTTTTTGCGGGGGATCCTGTTCAAGGGAGATTTTGGGATATCGCTTCGATACAATGAACCGGCTCTTCCCATTGTCCTTGAGAGGATCCCCGCTACAATAGAACTTACCGCTGCAGCGATGTCCATCGCTCTTATCGTTGGTATCCCCTGCGGGTTGATCTCCGCACTCATGAGGAAAAAGCTTATTGATATAATTCTAAGGATATTGGCCTTATTGGGACAGTCAGCGCCGATCTTTTGGGTCGGCATTATGTTGGTGCTGGTATTTGCAGTCAAGCTGCAAATATTCCCCAGTTCAGGCAGAGATGACGGCTGGTTAAGTATCGTTTTACCAGCCATTACGTTGTCTCACTATTCTGCTGCAAGTATAATCCGTCTTCTTAGATCGAGTGTTCTCGATACACTGACGCAGGATTATGTAAGAACGGCAAGAGCAAAAGGAATTCCAGAGAGGATTGTTATTGTTCAGCACATATTTCGGAATTCCATGTTACCGGTTGTTACACTAGTGGGACTGCAATTTGGGACGCTCCTCGGAGGAGCGGTCGTTACTGAAACCATTTTTGCATGGCCCGGTGTCGGCCGTCTCATCGTGCAGGCGATCTACAATCGGGACATCTTCTTGATACAAGCGAGCGTGTTTGTCATTGCGCTCATGTTTGTAGTACTCAATTTCCTTATCGACGTGATTTACACCTTCTTGGATCCACGAATACGTATCAACAGATAGGCCGTGGTGTGAAGAAGAGATCCGACAAGTATCGGTTGCTTAAGCACTTATTCGACAGCAAGGAGGCATTCATCGGCGCCTTGCTTATACTGCTATTTGTTTCCACCGCATTACTTGCCCATTTTATATCTCCTCATGACCCATTGCATCAAGATCTGACCAAAAGACTACTTCCTCCTTTTTGGCAGACCGGCGGTGACCCATCCTTTCTATTGGGGACAGATGCACTCGGTCGCGATATTTTGAGCAGAATCATATACGGTGGGAGAGTAACATTATTTGTTGGGTTCATCTGTGCATCGATTGCATGCGTTGTCGGGAGTCTGCTTGGCATCATTGGCGGCTATTTGGGCGGAAAAGTCGATAATTTCATCATGAGGATCGCGGATATACAGCTGTCATTCCCTTTTATAATCCTCGCCATCGCGCTTGTTGCAGCTTTTGGCCCGAATTTGTTTAATATTGTTATAATTCTCGGTCTTACAAGCTGGGTAAGGTTTGCGAGGGTTGTCAGGGCCGACACAATGTTACTTCGGGAGCAGGATTATGTTGCTGCAGCAGTTGCCATTGGTGCGAGTCGCGTACGCATTGTGCTTCGCCACATTCTCCCTAATGTCGTGTCTTCGATCATCGTAGTTGGCACACTGGAAGTGCCGCGCCTGATTCTTATGGAGGCCACCTTAAGCTTTCTCGGCCTGGGCATTCAACCGCCTCTGCCCTCTTGGGGCTCCATGGCAAGCGACGGGAGAGTCTACATCAGTGCGGCTTGGTGGTTATGCACATTTCCCGGATTGGCCATAATGCTCGTCGTTTTAAGTGTTAACTTGCTGGGAGACTGGTTAAGGGATGAACTGGACGTAAGGATCTGAAATGCAGAAATATGATGTGTGACTACCCATGCAGAATGAAGCAACAGGACTTGTCCTAGAAATAGAGGGACTGAAGACATATTTCGCACTCGAGAGCGGGGTTGCGAAGGCAGTAGATGACGTATCTCTGACCATTCGCTCGGGTGCTACACTCGGTGTCGTAGGGGAGTCCGGTTGTGGGAAAAGCATGACGGCACTGTCTATTATGCGCCTCGTTCCGAAGCCTGGTAAGATTGTGGGCGGCAAAATCATATTTGACGGTACAACCAATCTTACTGAGCTCTCTGAAAAGGAGATGCGCCAAATAAGAGGCAATAGAATATCGATGATTTTTCAGGAACCTATGACATCACTGAATCCTGTGATGCAGATTGGGAAGCAGATAGTAGAAGCCGTCAAGTATCATCAAGAGATGACAAAAAAAGATGCAATGGATCGAGCTCTGGAAATGCTGAAGTTGGTGGGGATTCCCTCTCCGGAGCGTAAACTCAAAGATTATCCTCATCAATTAAGTGGAGGAATGCGACAGCGTGTGATGATCGGTATGGCTCTGTCCTGCAATCCTAAGTTGATGCTAGCCGATGAACCTACGACTGCCTTAGATGTAACGATTCAGGCGCAAATATTGGATTTGATGAATCGGCTGAAAGAAGATGTGGGTACGGCAATCATGCTTATCACCCATGATCTAGGTGTCATTGCTGAAATGGCGCAGGAAGTATGTGTAATGTATGCGGGGGTTTTGGTTGAAAGTGCAAGTGTGAAAGAAATTTTTACAAATCCTCTGCATCCCTACACAGAAGGACTCTTACAATCGGTCCCGCATATGGATAGAGACGCGGATCTTAAGGCTCCTCTCAATACGATTGCCGGCATTGTTCCGAATCTTCTCGATCTCATCAAAGGATGCAAATTTTCCGATCGTTGCTTACGGGCGCGTGAAATCTGTAAATCCGAAGAACCGCCCATCGTAAAGATTGGGCAGAATCATTTTGTTCGCTGTTGGGAGCAATCTAGGTAAGGCTTCTTCTATGGATGGAACTCCATTACTGGAAATCAGACAATTAAAAAAATATTTCCCGGTAAAGTCATCCTTTGGCTTTGGGCCATCTGAGGAGGTTAAGGCCGTAGACAGTGTCGAGCTGTGCATTCAAGGAGGTGAAACGCTTGGAGTTGTTGGAGAGAGCGGATGTGGCAAGACGACTCTTGGAAGAATGATCCTCCGCTTGATTGAACCGACGTCTGGTGAAATATTCTTTAAGGGAGAAGACATTGTGCGGCGTGACAAGAAGGACCTATATGATCTGCGCCGGAAAATGCAGATCATATTTCAGGACCCTTACTCTTCCCTTAATCCGCGCCAGTCTGCAGGTGATATCATAGGAGAACCGCTCATTGTTCATAATCTCGCCAATAAGCGTAATCTGAGGAATCAGGTTTCAGGACTGATGGAAGTAGTGGGCTTATCTCCGGACCAGTACGACAGATATCCGCACGAATTCAGCGGAGGGCAAAGGCAGAGAATCGGTATCGCACGGGCCCTGTCGCTAAAACCGGAATTTATCGTATGTGATGAACCCGTCTCCGCCTTGGACGTGTCCATAAAGGCCCAAGTGCTTAATCTATTAGTGGCATTGCAGAAGGAATTTAATTTGACGTACATGCTTATTTCGCATGATTTAGGCATTGTGAAGCACGTAAGTGATCGCGTGGCTGTAATGTATCTAGGGCGGTTGGTTGAACTATCCTATAGTCGGGAATTGTATCGCTCTCCTTATCATCCCTACACGCAAGCCCTTCTCTCGGCTTCTCCCATTCCCGACCCTACCCTGAAAAGAGAAAGAATATTTATCGAAGGTGATATACCGAGTCCCATTCACCCTCCCGCTGGTTGTCATTTTCATACGCGCTGCCGCTTCCGCATCGAACGATGCATTTCAGAACCCCCTCCATGGGAGGAGGTTAGTCATTCTCACTGGGCGCGCTGTTGGCGAAGCCGAGAGATACAAAATATCAAATAACTCTGATTCTGTGTATCTTTAGAATTGACCTTCCCTTTCAGAGATTCTACGGGTAAATATCCGGACAAGGGGAGTGAGACAAAAAGGCATCACGCAAAAAGTAGATACAAAATTGGTTGTGTAAAGAGTTTTTCGCTTTTTTCGGCAGTGCCCTTTCGGTTCTGATTTATCCGGCCTCTACGAGCGTCAGAGCCTTATCGATGTCCTGCTCCCGCAAGAGGTCCATGTTCAGATATCTTTTCATGCCCCACTGGGTGCCGGCCACGTGACGGAGTCGGGCAGCACAGAGCATCAGCGCCGAGTGGCCATCCGGGAAGGCACCCACGACCCTGGTTCGTCTTCGGATCTCCCGCATGATCCGCTCTAGGGCATTATTGGTTCTGATCCGGACCCGATGCTCCCGTGGAAATGCATAGTATGTAAACGTCTCCCCGATCGATTCCTGGATCTTCCTGGCCGCTTCTTTGAGCTTCAGACCCTTCAATTTGATGCAGACGGCCTCTGCCTTATCCATGGCGGCTGCAAGATCTTCAGAGGCATGGATCGCCTTGAGCATCGTGGCAACGTCCAGCATCAGCCTGTCGGCACGAGGCCGTGTACCGCGCCATCGGTGAATTGATCCCCTTCGACATCTGGGAGACCGACAGGGACGCGGCCTGGTGTATTTGAGCCAGTCGTGACTGGACATGGTAGGCATGTCGCTCGATCAGTGCTGCTTTGGATGGATGGAGCGATACAAGCCCGGTGAGGGCGAGAAGATACTTGAGGCATGGCAGCGTTGCCGCGAGGCCGGGACGCCCTGGGATTACGAACACCATATACGCGACAAGGACGGGGTGTATCGGATCGTCCTCAGCAGAGGATTCCCATGCGGGATTCTCTCGAACGGATCACCAAATGGGTCGGTTTGAACATTGACATTACCGAGCGCGGGAAGACCGAAGAAGAAATCACGCCCCTCAATGAGAGAGAAAAGGCCGTCCCGGACAAGTCACAGCAGCGAACAATAGTTCTTGTGAGCGTCGTTGCATTTCTTCAGGATCAGGAGGCATTCCGCGTCGCTGTGTTTCTTCAAATCCGGGTCGGCGTTCTTGAAATACTGCAGGCCGTAGATATAGAGATCTTCTTTCATCTCCTTGGTCAGATTGGCCGGAGCCCTGACAAAAAGATCCATGTCCAGAATATCCTTCTTCTTGCCGTGGCAGTTTCCCTCCGTGAGGTCGACGAAGCATGAATGGGATCCTAAAACGCAGTGCATCTGCGGGATGTAGCGTAGACCAAACGGAGTCAAGGTGTCTTGAATGCCGTCGATAATTTCATCATCCAGTTTATAAAAACCTACATACTTGTGAAGAGAGATTCCTATTTCCTCCGCAAGTTCTGCGATGGCGCCATGCTTCGACATGCAGGTTCCCATCCCCTCCTCGAACAGCAGCATGGAATCGCCGTCGAAAGAGTTGTAGCCGTAAGGCAAGCGTTTGACCCAACGACAGGCATCGTGAAGGGTGTTTATCTTGAGAGACAGGAATTTCCTGCTTATACGTCCCCTGTCCGCAAAGGTCACGTCAGGTAAAACATCTATTGAATTCATCGCGTGATCTCCGGATATTGTTCGTTACGGTTTGAACCTGTTCAAGAACAGCACGCTTTGCCTGCACCAATCCAGTTGCGATCGCGGAGCCACTCGACGATGAGGCCTGCCGCGCAGCCCACGCCGGCATCGACCTGCAGAGCACCTGCGGGGCAATTCTTCGCGCAGGCGCCGCACTCCATGCAGGCATCGAGGTTGACGAGCCCGGTCTTCTTCCCGGTCAGGGCAAACACCTGGTGGGGACAGACCTCGACGCATCTGCCGCAGCCGGTGCATTTTTCGGAATTCAGTTCCAGCGTTGCCACATTGCGCAAATAGTCGAATCCTTTCATATCTCCTCACCATCTCTCATATGAATTTTCCGATCAGGGCGGCAAAAACGCCTGCAACGAGCGCGCATGCCATGGCGGGCAGGGCAACCCGCATCTCTTTCTTGACCCCGGAGCGGGACGTAAAGGGTGTGCAGCCCGTAAAATTGAGGGCGTAGAAGGAGCTGACGGCGGGGAGCATCAGGAATGCGGCCGCGGCTGCGAAAGGACTCCATCCGCTCCCTTGCGCGAGCAGGTAGAAGACCGCGCTCCAGGCCAGTCCGGTCAAAGCCCCCTTGAAGGCGAAGCTCCGGCCCGGAAGCCAAGGAAGGAGGAGCGGCGTGATGGCGGTCCCCGCCAACACTGCACCGAGATAGGCGCATACGGCCGCGAGACCTGCAGCCTGCCCCTGCAATGCGGCCGCGACGACGAAGATCGCCGCCGCGGCGACTGCCGACGGCTTCAGCGCCTCCATCAGTTCCACGGGCACGAGCACCGCCCTTTCGTAGGCCGTGAAGGTCATCTCCCGCATCGCCGGCGTGGTCACCATTCCGTTGTCCAGGTATTCCGGAATATCCCTGGCGCGTATGGCCGCGTACGCTACGCCGAAGCCGGTCTGTTTCTTCACCTCGTGCGCCGCCACCCCGGGCGCTCCCAGGATCGGCAGAAGAAGCCGCCGATGGTTGACGACCCCGGCCAATTCCGAAACGCCGATGCGCCGAATCAACTCCTTCGTTCCGAAAGTTCCTTCACCTGCAGCGCACCACACATTGATGCCGTAGGTTTCGAGGACGAGCAGCCAGCAATTGCGCCCTTTCAGGACGCTGCGGACGATGTCGTAGCTCATTTTGTAGTTCGCGGTCACCAGGACCGGGGAATCGGGATCGGGATTCCCGATGGCGTAAAGACCGGGCGGCACCATGTAATTCATCCGTCCGACTCCCCAGCGCGCCTTCCACGTGCCGAGACGGTCGGCCGTCGTGAGGGCCGTCGAAATCTTCGGCACCCGCTTCGACCCGCAGGTCAGCCATTCGATGAAACCGGGGACCCGCTCGCTGATCTCTCCGCCGCCGGCGGAGACCGGGGGGCCTCAGGAGCGCGGCGGCTCGCCCGGAGGAGCATCGGCGGCCGGAACGCCGCACCCGGACGGGGCGAGTTGGAATTGGCTATTCTTCAATGCGTTCAGATTTTTTGCTGCCATAGGAAGTCCTTTGGTTCGCTCTGTAGTTCAAGTGAACATCTTCCTCTGAAACCAAAAGGCCACATTCACCAAGCCGATCATCACCGGAACCTCGACCAGAGGGCCGATCACCGCCGCGAAGGCGACGCCGGAGCCAAGCCCGAAAACGGCGATGGCCACTGCGATCGCGAGCTCGAAATTGTTGCTCGCCGCCGTGAAAGCCAGGGTCGTTGTACGGGAATAATCCGCACCCATCTTCTTGCCCAGCAGGAAAGAGACAACGAACATGACGATGAAGTATATGGCCAGAGGTATGGCGATGCGGACAACGTCCATGGGGATCGTGACGATCAGTTTCCCTTTCAGGCTGAACATGACCACGATGGTGAAAAGAAGGGCAATGAGGGTAATGGGACCGATTTTCGGAACGAAATTCTTATGATAGCGTTCCTTGCCGACCAGCTTCACGCCGATGAGGCGTGTCATCGCTCCCGCGATGCAGGGGATGCCCAGATAGATGAAGACGCTCTCGGCGATCTGGCGGATGCTGACCTCCACGATGCTTCCGGAAAGGCCGAACAGCGGCGGCAGAATGGTGATGAAGAACCAGGCATATACGCTGAAGAAGAGCACCTGAAAGACGCTGTTGAAGGCCACGAGCCCGGCCGCGTACTCCGTACTCCCCTTGGCCAATTCGTTCCAAACGATCACCATGGCGATGCAGCGGGCAAGGCCGATCATGATCAGGCCGATCATGTACTCCGGCTTGTCCGGCAGGAACACGACGGCCAGCACGAACATCAACACAGGCCCGATGAGCCAGTTCTGCACCAGGGAGAGACCCAGGACCTTCCTGTTGTGGAAAACCTCCGGCATCTCCTCGTACTTCACCTTGGCGAAGGGTGGATACATCATCAAAATGAGGCCGACGGCGATGGGGATATTGGTTGTCCCGACCTGGAACCGGTTGATGAACGCCTCTGCGCCGGACACGAAGTATCCAAGACCCACACCCAACGCCATCGCCGCAAAGATCCAGACAGTGAGATATCGGTCGATAAAGGAAAGTTTCTTGCCTATTTCAGCCGCCATGGGGTTCCTCTTCGTTGAAATCGCCTGGAAGGAAATCCGGGTGATTGTCTTTTTCTATTCTGTTATCGGGACAGGGGGATCTTCCCGAAGAAAAAATCAGGCGCAACGATTCTCCATTCCAAGTTTCGCGAGGTATTCGCGATCCTGCACCGCGACCGCATTCTGAGCGATGATCGTGCGCAACGTCGAGACCAGTTTCCTGTGAATCGGCCCCAGATCCCGGCTGATCGAATAGTGAATCCACAGACCCGCACGGCGATCCTTGAGCCAGCCGGCGTTCTTCAAGATTGACAGATGACGGGAAACAGTGGACTGGGGAAGGCGCAGCACCGCGATGATATCGCATACGCAAAACTCGTCCACGTCCAGCAGAAGGGCCATGATGCGGAGGCGGGTCTCGTCTTCCAGCGACTTGAACAGTTTCGATAGATCTTTCATGGAGTCTCTTATATCCGGATATCCGGTTTTATGCAAGTATTTTTTCGACGCCGTCGGGACGCACCACCCCGGCTCCGGTTCTCCCTGAAAAGATGCTCCATTTTCGTTGACCTGGCATATCGCTCGTGATAGAAGCGGCGCAAACCGCTTGGATCCGACTTGGACCGAGACGGAATGGATACAGGGTCATCTGACACTGAGGGGAACGCTGCCCACCGGATACAGTTTGACGGGCTTTTTTTGAGTCCCCTGGGATGGCCCGTCCACGCGACCTCCCTATGGCCATGTGTCCTGTAGGGGGCTGAATCGCAACCACCGCCTCCTCTGATCATCTCATCCAAGCACAAGAAGACTCTCCGAAGGAATGGCCCGTTCTTACAGGGTCTTGCTGCCGCCTGAGAATCGGCCCATCGAGGTCCATTCTGGAGAACCCCTTTTCGCTGAACAAGCCGAAGGGATCAAATCAAGGTCCCAAGGAGGTAAGCCATGAGCAAAGAGGTCGAGATGAACAAGGTTACGACGTCCGTGATCCGGAACATGAAGAAGAAGGGCGAGAAGATTGCCATGTTGACCGCCTACGATGCATCCATGGCCGCCGTTCTGGACGAAGTCGGCGTGGATATCCTGCTCGTGGGAGACACCCTCGGCCAGGTAGTCCTCGGTTACGACAGTACGCTGCCTGTCACCATGGAAGACATGCTCTGCCATGTCAAGGCCGTGGCCCGGGCCGCCAAGCGCGCACTCGTCATCGGAGACATGCCCTTTATGTCGTACCAAGTTTCCGTCGACGAGGCCGTGCGCAACGCCGGGCGCCTCATGCAGGAAGCGGGGGCTCATGGTATCAAACTCGAAGGCGGCCGGCAGATGGCCGAAACGGTCAGGCGGATCGCCTCTGCCGGCATTCCTGTAATGGGCCATCTGGGGTTTACCCCTCAATCCGTACACAGACTCGGCGGCTACAAGATCCAGGGGAGAGAAGACGGGTCGGCCAAACGGATCATCGAAGACGCCAGGATCCTGGAAGAGGCCGGAGCCTTCTCGGTTGTGCTGGAACTCGTGCCGGCAGCGCTGGCCGCGGCGATCACGAAGTCCATTTCCATACCCACGATCGGGATCGGCGGCGGCGTCCACTGCGACGGGCAGGTCCTCGTGATCCACGACATGTTGGGCATGTTCGAGAAGTTTGTTCCCAGATTCGTCAAGAGGTACGCAAATCTCAATGACCAGATCAGGGATGCGGTCAGACAGTACGTCAAGGAAGTGCAGGAAAGTACCTTTCCCGAGGAAGAACATTCCTTCTAAAGGGGACGCCCGGCGAAGGGAATCCATCGCGTGCAGATCAAGGCGGCTCATTGCAGCCTCAGGATTGCACCGCGAGAAAGGAGACAAGGAGGGAAATGCTACAACCAGCTTCTTCCGTTTGATTTCGATTGATTTGTGAGAAGCGGCAGGGCATACATGATTCCCATGTTTCGCTGGATAGCCGCCCGCCGTCGAAGAAAGCTCACCCGGATGCCCTTCCCTGCCGCTTGGGAAGACGTCATCCGCCGCAACGTCGCCCATTACTGCATGCTGGAGGACGCCGAACGCTCCCGTCTGCGGGCGCTGATCCAGGTATTCATCGCCGAAAAGCACTGGGAAGGGGCCGGCGGGATCGAGCTTACCGACGAAATCCGTGTGACGATCTCCGCTCAGGCCTGTCTGCTTCTGCTGGGCCTGCCCCACAACTACTATCAGAATGTCGAATCCATCATCGTTTATCCCTCGACCGTCCTTCCGCCGCAGCGCAGGCCCGGTTTCTTCGAAACGACGTTCGCACCGGTGGAGGCCCGGCATCCCGTCATCGGGCAGGCGTTCCAGCGGGGGCCGCTGATCATCATCTGGGATGCGGCCCTGCACGGCGGCCGCCATCCCGAGTTCGGCCACAACGTCATTTACCACGAATTCGCCCACAAGCTGGACATGCTCGACGGCTGGATCGACGGCACGCCCTCCTTGCGGGACCGGGCCGAATACGATGACTGGGTCGGGACCTGTTCGCGCGAATATCTTCGCCTCAGGCGTGACGCCGAACAGGGCAGGCGGTCTTTTCTACACGCCTACGGCGCGACGAACGAAGCGGAATTCTTTGCCGTCGCGACGGAGCAATTCTTCGATCAGCCGCGGTTGTTGGCGGAGCAGGCACCGGATCTCTATCGGGTCCTGCGTGAATACTACCGGCAGGACCCTCTCGGGCGTATGGGTCGGAACACCTGTACGGGGGAAGGTCAGGGGACATCGGAATCGTGATTTCAAGCCCGAGCGGAAGGGGCCAAGGCCCGGACATGGGTCAGGACGGCAAAACGGCCGGGGTGCTGATGATGGTTGCGACGGCTTCCCTCTGGAGCGCCGGCGGCCTGCTCATCAAGGTGATCGACTGGAATCCCTTCGCCATCGCCGGGGCTCGCAGCGTCCTGGCGTCGCTGGTCATCCTCGCCTTTCTCGGGAAGCCGAAGCTCCACCTGTCTTTTCCCCAGATAGCGGCCGGCGTCGCCAATGCGGCGACGATGCTCCTCTTTGTTGCGGCCAACAAGACCACGACGGCGGCAAACGCGATTCTGCTCCAGTACCTGGCGCCTGTATTCACGGCGTTCATCGGGGCGGCGCTGCTGAAGGAGAGGACGCGCGTCGAGCATTGGGCGGCCATCTTCTTCGTCCTCGTGGGCATCACGGTCATGTTCGCGGACGAGCTCGACGGCGGGCGGCTCCTCGGCGACCTCATCGCCCTGGCCTCGGGTGCGACATTCAGTCTCTACCTTGTCTTCATGAGGATGCAGAAGGAGGGATCGCCGCTGGAGTCCAATTTGCTGTCCCAGTGGATTGCCGCCGGCGTATGCCTGACCGTTTCCCTGTTTCTGCCGGTGCCGCAATTCACCCAGAAATCCGTTGCGGCCATCCTGGTGCTCGGTGTCGTTCAGATCGGGGTCCCCTCGATCCTCATCGCCTATGCAATCAAGCGGATTTCCGCGGTGTCGGCGAACCTCATCGCGGTGATCGAACCCGTGCTGAATCCGCTGTGGGTCTTTCTTGTCCTCGGCGAATCCCCCGGCGTCCACACGATCGTCGGCGGCGCCATCATCCTCTTCGCGGTGATCGGGGTTTCAGTGGTCAGCGCATGGAGACGCCCGTCCTGACGCATCGGCCGCGCTGCGGGCGGCCGGCGTCCTGGCGGTCTCCCCTGCCGTCGCCCTCCACGAAGGGTTTCGCGCCACCGGCTGGCACCGGGAGGTCGGACACAGGCGCCACCCTGTCGCGTCTCCCCTGCATGGATCACCGTCACCGGCCGCAGATCCGGCCGATGATCCGTTCCATCGCGTCCATGAAATTCTCCCAGCAGGTTTCGTAGGTCGTGTGGCTCGTCAGGTAGGGCGTCAGGATGCAGGAGCGCAGGATGTAGACGCTCTGCAGCCGCTCCCATTCGCCCGCGGCGATGCCGGCGCGCGCCACGAAGGACCGCGGCGTGTCGCCGTATTCCCCGCTTGTCAGAGAGGTCTTCGAGGTAATGAAATCTGTGATGTAAAGCGGCCCGGATTTGTAGGAGCACTGCTCGTAGATCGCCTCGTTGAGGCGGTTCATCGCATCGAGGCTGCCGTTGCCGATCTCGTGGAAGGCGTAATCGACGATGTTGATGTCGGGCCGGGCGAGCGGGATCACCTCGAAGCGCCGGCCGGCGACGTCCATGGGGGGCGTCTCCAGAAGAGAGCGGTAGAAGCGGTAAGCCCCCTCGATGCTGTCGCCGATGATCCGGCCGTAACCGTCCCTGTTGAGCGGAACGACCCTGTGGGCCATCCAGACGGCGGCGACGGCCGCCCCGGCCTTGGAACCTTCCATGATATAGCTCCCCAGCAGCATGGGGTTGTCGTCGCTCTTCTCGAAGACGTAGGCGGCAAAATAGGAGATCAGCTCGACGATGCGGCGGTCACGGGCGACGACGGCGCCCGCCGCGTAGGGGACGTAACCCAGCTTGTGGGGGTCGACGGTGATCGACTCGGCTTCGGGCATCGCCCTGAAGGCCTCGCAGACCTCGCGGGCAAGCCAGTCGCCGTCGAGGGTGGTCCGTTCCCCCCGCCCTCCCGCCAGCGCCGCGAAATCCATGAAGCGGTCCTCCCCGTCCAGAAAGAGGGACCGGGCGTATCCGCCGTAGGCGGCGTCGATGTGGAGATAGAACCAGACGCCCCGGGCGGCGCACCGCTCGCGCAGGCGGACGATCTCGTCGACCTCGTCCACCGCCCCTTCCTCGGTGGTGCCCACGACGGCGACCACGGCGAGGATGGGCGTCCCGGCGGCGATCAGGCCGTCGATGACCCGTTCCAGGGCCTTTACGTCCATCCGGTAATCGTCCCGCACCGGCACGGAAATCAAGTTGTCCTGTCCGATGCCGAGGATGTCCACCGCTTTCGTCCAGGAATAATGCTTCGACTGGGGAACGAGGACCTTGCCGAGGCCGCCCCCCGCCATTCCGGCACCGCGGACGGAACGGCGCCGCATCTCGTCGAAGCAGCCCGCCGCCTTCGCCCGGTCGGCCAGATCGAGGATCTCTCCCGCCGGAAGGTTCAGGAGCCGCCAGTCGTCCATGCCGGCCACGAGTTCCGGCCGGCAGGCCCGGATCGCCATGGGGATCGACTTCAGGTTCCGCGCCAGCCAGAGCCCTTCGTAGTTGGCCACGGTGCCTCCGGAGGTGATGTGGCCCCAGGCCCGCTCGGGATCGTAGCCCATGAGCTTTGCGAGCTGCCTGCCCACTTCGATTTCCAGGGCCGTCGTCGCCGGAGAGCCCTCGTAGGCGCAGTTGTTGGGGTTGTAGAGGAGCGTCAGCATGTAGCCCAGGTTGGCGGCGATGAGGGTATCGGCGTTCATGTGGCCCAGGTAGCGGGGCGAGAACCAGGGGGTGGAGCTGAGCTGGAGGTTCCCGGCAAGGTCGATCAGGGCCTCCCGGGTCTTCTGAAGCGTGGCCGCAAAGTCGGGCCGGCCCTGCTCCTCTCCGGTGACCACCGGGGCGTCATCCGGATGAAAATAGCGCCGCCACGCGGCGTGATCGTCCATGAGGTAATTGAGCATCTCCTTGAAGAAGGCGTAGTTTTCCGACTTGGGTCCGAGGAACAGGGCTTTGACGTTGATCGGGTCGGTCATGGCATCCTCGTCGTGAAGGGTTGTGGTCTTCCGTGACGGCAAGATAGGACACGCCCGTCCCTTGTGTCAACCTCTCCATGATCCTGCGGCCGCTGATCCGCCCGGGACCCCGATGATCACCCTTTCCCGCCGCGATGGGGTCTCCCGCGCACGGTCCGGCCGGCCGGGCCGTTCTCCAGTTTCACATACTGCCGGTAGAAGGCGGCGCCTCCGCCCATGTCCGTAAGACCGGCAGCGATGATCTGATTGACGCCGCCTCCCAGCTTCGCCCAGTCTCCTCTCCGGCAGAGCACGGTCGTCCGATGAAGTCCGGGAAGCCGTTGCACCTTCACCCTGAGCCTTCCCACCGGCGAAACGAGGTAGACGTCCCGGTCGGGGCGCAGGTGTTCCAGGGCCGGGTTGTCCGGCGCGATCCAGGCGGAGGGAGGCGATTCCTGGTCTTCCGGCGGGATCTGCGAGTGCATGGCGTCCCCGCGGATCAGCGTGAGAAGACGAAGGGGATAGCCGGGCGGGGGCGGAGGCTCGTCATGGAGCTCCGCCGGGAACCGGTACCTGCCGTCGGGGTGATCGAATCGCATCCCCGCGTAGGCCACCGCCGGCCTCTTCGCCCGGGCGAATCCCTTCTCCCGCAGCTCCTCCAGGGAAACGTCCAGATAGGGGGATGCAAGGGAGGCACGGAAACAGGCGTCGGGGTCGGGCAGCAGGACCGGCGGATCGAGCCGCCTGCCCAGCTCCGAGAGGATCCGGTAATCGCTGGCCGCCTTCCCCGGGGTCTCCAGGACTTTCCGGGCATGGAGCACGAAGTCGTGAAGATAGGAACCTGTGACGTCCTCCTGTTCGAACATGAACGTCGCCGGCAGAAAGAGGTCCGCCCTGTCGGCCGTGTCGGTCATGAAGCCGTCGACGACGACCTTGAAATCCACCTTCTCGAAGGCCCGCACGGTTTCGGGGAAGCCGGGCGCTTGGTTGACGACGTTGGAGGCGTTCACCCAGAGCATGCGGATGGGCGGGTCCTGCGCCGCGAGAATCTCGCGGCCGATTGCGGGCAGGAGAAGGGTCCGCAACTGCGGCCCCGGAGGAGCCTGCGCCCAGCCGAGGTTCAGGTTCCGCAGCGTGGGCTTGTGGTAGTAGCTCCCCCCGCCGGAGCGCCCGAGGTTTCCGGAGAGCATGGCGACGGCGTTGATGAACCGCACGTTCTCGCCGCCCCGGTCGTATCTCTGCAGCCCGGCCCCGACCAGGGTGGCCGTCGGCCCCTCCTCCAGGTACCAGGACGCCACCGTCTCGACGTCCTCCGGGCTCACGTCGCAGGCGGCGCAGAGCTCCCCCCGGTTCCGCTTCATGATCAGATTCAGGAATTCGGGCCCGTTGGCCGTGCGCCTCAGGATATCGGCGCGGATCCGCCCGCGCTCGGTGAAGATCTGCAGCACGGCCGCCGCCAGAAAACGGTCGGTCCCCGGCCGGATCCGGACGCAGCGGTCGGAGAAGGAGACGTTGCCGTCCCCTCCCGGCGAGATGGTGAGCAGCCGCGTCCCCTGCCGCCGCGCCCGGCGGACCAGGGCCGCCGCGTGGACCGAACTCCGGCAAAGGTCCTTCCCCCAATTCACGATGCGCCGCGCCTGGAGGATATCCGCCATGTCGTTGCCGCACCGCGAGCCGCAGTCCCTGTCATAGGCGCTGTACCCGGCGGCGTCACAGAGCGAGCCCTCCGTCGTGCCTGCCCCAAGGCGGGCGAAAAAGAGCCTGCCCGCCTGTTTCAGGACGCCTTTGGCGGCATCTCCCTGGATATGGAGGATCGATGCCGGCTCCTTCCGGTATTCCTGGATCTTCTCCGCGCAGAGGTCGAGGGCATCGTTCCAGGAGACCGGTTTCCATTTCCCGCCCGCCCGCAGAAGCGGGACGGTGATGCGATGGGGGCTCTGCAGCCGCTCCAGGAACCTGCCGATCTTCCGGCAGGCGAAACCGGCCGTGAACGGATGGTCGGGGTTCCCCCGGATCCGGATGCGCCCCTGCCGGTCCTTATCCACAAGCAGGGAACAGGCGTCGGGACAGTCCAGCGTACAGGCCGTGACTTCCGCCTGCAGGGTTCCCCGCCTGAAAGCGCGGTGCGGCAATTCGCAGTCCTTTCGTTTTTCCTTTGACATACATTTCGCCCGGCCGATTTTTCACAGGTTCATTCGGGATCGTCGGCCGTTCTCCTTTTCTTCAGTAGATGAGAAGATCCACGAAATATCCGGCCGCGATGGCGACCGCAAAGACGGTGGCCACGAAGGCAAAGATCAGTTTCTTCCTGAACATGGAGCCGAGGATGATGATCTCCGGGACGCTCGCCCCCGCCCCGCCGATGATGAGAGCCAGCACCGTTCCCACACCCATACCCTTCTCGACCAGGGCGGCGCTGATCGGGATCACCGTCTCCGCGCGGATATACATGGGCACGCCGATGAAGGCCGCGGTGGGAATGGACCAGGGATTGCCGGGGCCCGCCAGCCGGACGACGAGGTCCTGGGGAAAGAATCCGTAAATGAAGGCCCCGATCGCGGCGCCGAGGAGAAGATACCAGAACACCCCCTTGAACGTGTCTGCGGCGGACGTCGCGGCCCGCTTCATCTTGTCCCGAAAGGGGACTTGTTCCGCAAACCCTTCGCCGTCGGCGGCGAAGCCGACGGAGCAGCAGGATCCCTGGCGCGCTTTCTCCGCAGCAGCCGCGCCGCCGCAGCAGCCGCCCGCCGCCGGAAATGCGGGCAGGGTCGCCAGGGTAACGGGCGCTGCGGATGAGGAAACAGGGCGTGCGGCCGCTGCGGAAGGAGCGTTGACGGGATCAGCCGCACGCTTCTCCGCCTTGTCGCAGCAGGACGCTTCCAGACCGACCAGCGATTTGACCTCCCTTTCCATCTTCATCTTCGACAGCAGAGCCGCCGTCGCCATGGAGCCGAAGAACGTCACCGCCATATAAGCCGCCGTCACCTTGATGCCGAGGAGCGAAAGCAACAGCGCGATGATCACCGGGTTCAGGACCGGCGAGGAAAAGAGAAAGGCCATCACGGGGCCGAAGGGGACGCCGCCTTTCAGCAGACCGGCCGTGATCGGGACGGTGGAGCAGGAGCAGAAGGGCGTCAGGGCGCCCAGGCCCGCTCCCAGCAGATATTGCACCCAGGTCATCTTGCCCGCCAGGAACTCCCTGATGCGGGATGGGGGGAGATATTCCGCCAGGATGCCGATGAGAAAGGAAACGGCGACGAAGATCAGAACCAATTCGCCGGCGATCACCAGGAAAAACCGGCCGGCAGTGACGAAGTTGTTCATTTCCAGCATGAACCAGAACCTCCTTATGCGTCTGCAATTTCACAGTTTGTCTTCCGAAAGCCCCGCGGCCGGCCCCTCTCCGTCCCCGGGATCGACGCCTCCGATCGCCCGCGAGATGTAAGGGATCGAAGACCGCCACACATCCAGGGCCACACGGTAGGCCTCCTGCCCCGACGGCGTCAGCGTGTAGACCCTCCGCTTCTGGGCGCCCTTGAGCTGCTGATTCTCGCTGACCTCTGCATAGCCGTGCCGGGTCAGTTCCTTCAGGATGGGATAGATCGTTCCCAGCGTGGGAATGCAGCAGCCGCAGGTGAGGGATTTGAGCTCCTTCAATATCCCGTAGCCGTGGTTGCTGCCCCCTGCCAGGATCTTCAGGACAAGGATCTTGGTGAATCCGATATTGATCGCCGCCTTCCAGTAGCCTGCTTGCGTCAGATCCATGGACTGCCCTCCTCGGCGCCTTATTATATTGGCTTTCTTTATATAGGCCAATGACATATCGGGGCGCGGCTTGTCAAGTTTTTTCTGCAGAACCGCTCCATCGTGGTCCTGATCCGCCGTATCCGTCATATTCAATTGACATAAAGACTTGATCTTCTTATACTCTCCGCCGTCGGAAGCACGGCCGACGAAATCACGAGAGGGAGGAATCCATGTTGAGGCCAAGAACGATCGGCGCCATTTGCCTGTGCTTCGTGCTGATGACCGCGCTCGCCTTCGGCGCGACACCGGACAGACAGCGGAGTCCCTATGAAAGCGCCATTGCCACGGCGCGCGGCGAACTCTGGAAGGCCATCAACAGCGGCAAATGCGCGAGCGCCACTGCCGCCATCACGGTCGATGGCAAGGTCGTCTATGGGGAAGGCTTCGGCATGGCGAACCGGGAGAAGGGCATCCCCGTCGGCAGGACCACCCTTTTCAATATCGGTTCCATCAGCAAGGTGCATGTGGCGGCCGCCGTCATGCTGCTCGTCGACGACGGCAAGGTCTCTCTCGACAAGCCGGTCACGGACTATCTCCGGGAGTTCACGATGGCGGACGAGCGCTACAGGAAGATCACCGTGAGGATGCTGCTGAACCACGTCTCGGGCATACCGGGAACCGAAGCCCTGAACTCCTTCGGATTCGAGTATGACGACGACGTGAAGAGGGAAACCATCGAAACGCTCGCCCGCGCGCAGCTCAAGCACGAACCGGGGGCGATGACCGTGTACTGCAATGACGGGTTCACGCTCGCGGAAATGATCGTGGAACGGGTCAGCGGAACCAAGTACATCGACTTTCTCGACAGGAGGATCTTCAAGCGGCTGGGACTGAAGAACACCGGCATGGGCGTGGGGGAGATCAGGGGCAAACCCGCGGCGGCGTATTACGAACCCGGAACCGGGCGGATCCACCCGCTCGAAGTGCTCTCGGTCCTGGGCGCGGGCGGACTCTCGGCGACTGCCGAGGACCTCTGCCGCTTCGCCGATGCCTTTTCAGCGGAAAACAGGCTCCTGAAGAAGGCGTCTCTCGCCGAGATGAGAAAGGCGCAGCCTTCGGCGTTCCACGGCAAGCTGAGAAATCCCACCATGTCCTTCGGGCTGGGCTGGGACATGACGGGACTTCCGAAGTACGATGCGGCCGGCATTCAGGTGCTGGCCAAGACGGGCGGCACGGGAAACTACTCTTCCATGCTGGTGACGGCCCCCGACCAGAAGATATCCGTCGCCGTCATCGGTGCCGGCATGGAGAGCGGCGCGCCGAAGATTGCCCTGGACATTCTCGACGCGCTGCTGGTCGCAAGGAAGCTCATTCCCAGGGAAGAAAAGCCCGTCGTGATCCCGCCGGCGGCGCAGAAATTCCCGCCGGAGCATCTTTCCTTCGCCGGGTATTACGCCAACGAGGCGAAACTCGGCCAGGTCGTGTTCGAGGCGGACAAGAACTGCGCCACCCTGTACGGGTTCAAGGAAAGGGAGAAGGCGCCGGCCGCGTCGTTCGTCTACAGCGACGGCTACTATCGCGACGGCAAGGGCGTCCGCTGCTATTTCGCCCGGGTCGGAGAGGAAACCTATCTCGTCAACTCGTCCTTCGGCGGGATCGACACGATCATGATGCAGAAAGTCAAGCCGCTGGAAAAACCGCAAAGCCTCAGAATCGATATGGACGGCAAGATCTGGCTGCGGCGCAATTCCCCCGCCTTCGACGGCGTCATGGCGGTGGGCTCGCATTTCGTGAGATCCCTGCTGTACAAAGACCTGCCGGGATACGTGTCCTTCCAGGGCATCAAGCGGATCGATTCCCCCGCATTCGCGGGCATGCCCTTCGATGCGGTCCGCGATCAGACGGAACTGACCCTCTTTGAGAAGAACGGGGCCACCTGGGCATGGATTTCGGATCTGCTCTACAGCCCGGCAGAGAGCGCCGCCGCGCTGAAGGCGGGGGAGAATTCCGTCGCGATCGGTCTCGACGGGCACAGCGAGTGGCTGGTGGCGAATGAGGACGTGGTCCTGAGTTTCGCGAAACCTCAGCGGGGCAGGATCATCGTCTTCTCCGCCGACGATACCGTGACCTACGACAGCGCACTCGACACGGGCGATGTGTTCGCGGCCGGAGGCAGCTACATCGAAGCCGCGGGCCGCGCGAACGACGTCTTTACGGTCAAGGCCAGGCCTGCGGCGACGGAGGGGGGGAAGTGAGACATCCCGGCGGGTTCGGCTGCCGGCGATCGGAGCGGCAGCCCGGACCAACCGCCGCCGGGAAGGAAACGGAGGTGACATCGATGAAGAAGACGCCTGGCGTGCTTGCGTTCTGCATCCTTCTTTGTTTCGTCCTTCCCGCTCCGCCGGCGGCGCCGATGGAACCGGACCCCGGGGCTTGTGGCGGCGATCGCGGAGATCAAGGCCATCGACAACCACGCCCATCCGCTGCGGGCACTTCCGGAAGGACAGCGCGACACCGAGTGGGGCTCGCTGTCCTACCACGCCGTCGAAACCGCCGCCGATCCCGGGGCCAAGATGCCGCTCATCCCCTACCGGCTGCGGCCGCGAAGCCCTGAATACATGGCCGCCTGGCGGGACCTCTACGGCATCCCCGACGGCCCCCCTACGAAGGAGACGCTCCGGCAGGTGGTGCAGGCGAAGCGACGGATCATGGGCGAGCCGGGCGACAACTATCCCGCGTGGGTCCTGGACAGGATCGGCATCGAGACCATGCTTGCCAACCGGGTGACCATGGACGGAAGCCTGCCCGCGCCGCGCTTTCGCTGGGTCCCCTATGTCGATGCCCTGATGTTCCCGCTCTCCAATGCGGGAATGAAGAAGGCGCGGCCCGACCTTGTGCCGTCATACGGCGGTGTGGAGCGGCTGCTGAAGACGCATCTGCAGGACCTCGGGCTGGACCGCCTGCCTCCCCGGCTGGAGGGATATCTGGCCGGCGTCGTCACCCCGACGATGGAGCGTCAGAAGCGGGACGGCGCCGTCGCGGTCAAGTTCCTGACGGCCTATCTGCGGACGCTGGATGTCTCCGGCCCTTCACTGGAACAGGCAAGGCGCACGTACAACCGCTATGCAAAAGGTGGGACCCCGGCGCCGGGGGAATACAAGCAGCTTCAGGACTACCTGTTCCGCTACATCGCCCGGGAAGCCGGCCGGCTGGGCCTTGCCGTCCACATCCATACGGGGATCGGACTGGGCCTCCATTTCGACGTCGCCGGCTCCAATCCCTTGCTGCTCGAACCGGTCTTCAACGATCCGGCACTGCAAGAAACGAATTTCTTCATTACGCACGGCGGCTGGCCATTCGCGAAGCAGTCCGCGTCCATGCTCTTCAAAGCCAATGTCTATACCGACTTTTCCGGCATCGCCTTTCTCAATTATCCGCGGGAGGTCGGCGACGTGTTGCGGAGCTGGCTGGAGGTTTCGCCCGACAAGGTCCTCTTCGGAACCGACGGTTTCGAACTCGATCCGGACATGCCCTACCTGAACTGGGAGGAGTTCACATGCATCGGGAACCGCGGGGCCCGCACGGCATTGGCTCTCGCGCTCACGGAAATGATACGTGACGGCGAAATTTCGCATGAGGAAGCCGTGGGCGTCGCCCGGAAGGTGCTTCGCGAAAACGCCGTCAAGCTGTACAAACTGGAAACGCCGTGAGCGCGGAGAGCCCTTTCCCTTCAGGGGTGCATCTTCAGGCCTGACTGCGCTCCCATGGCCATCTGCTGCGCCGCCATCATCATCTGCCGGTTGCTCAGAATCACGGGATCGATGATTTCGCCGCACATCACGCATCTCCATCCCGTAAACCGATCCGTGGTGCCGTAAAACGTGTCGGCCGTCATGTTGTTCCTGCAGCGGGGGCATTTCACATAGGACGACTTTTCCATGAGCTTCCCTCCAAGAAGATTCGTTCCCTGCTGAGCATCCTGCAATGACGCTGCGTTCACGGGCTTCATAATGCCTCCTGAGAGTTCACGTTGGCAGCCGGATTACCCACTCCGCGCATTTTTCACGCGCTGAATGTGTAAAACGAATTCACAAAACTGCCCATCGGTGAAACCCTGAATTCCCTCTTCGAAATTCCTTAGCCTCGTGAGCGTCCCATGGAGAGAGGTCTGGATTGCGGAAGTGAAGCAGCGGCGGGGAAACGGCATGGAAAGACGGAAGCTGCAAACAGGATGGGGGCGGCCTGAACGGCGGCACGGTGAAGGATCTCCCCGGATCACCGGCGGGTGAACCCGGGACGTCACATGATCGGGCCGCCCGGGCCTTCTTTGCCCCGCGCAAGGGACAAGAAGATGCCGGCGCAGCAGATCACGGAGGCGATGAAAAGCGTATCCTGAAAACTGCTGACGAGCGACAGATCGCCGATCGCCGACGGACCGACGCCGCTTTCGGCAAGCTTCGCCGCGGACAAGGCGCGGTAACCGGCGAAGAGCGTCCCCGAAACAGCAACACCCAAGGATATGCCGACCTGCCGGATCGTGGCGATCATCGCCGCAGCGGTTCCCAGCTTGCTTCTGGGGGCTGCCCCGATGATGGCGCTGTTGTTGGGGGATTGAAACAGACCCGAGCCCAGACCGAACAAGAAGAGTCTGAGCACGACGTCCGCCCCGTCCGATCGGGCGTCGAGCCGGCTGATCGATAAGAGGGCGAGGCAGACGATGGCCATGCCGGCCGTGCACAGCAGCCTCGAACCGATGCGATCCGACAGCCAGCCGCTCAACGGCGCAACCACGAGGGTGGTGGCGGAAATAACGGAGAGGATCATGCCCGTATGCCAGGCGGTGCGGTGCAAGGCGTCGATGAGGTAGAAGGGGACCAGGAACGTGCAGGAGGAAACGGCGAAGAACATGAAGACGAGGCTGAGGTTGCCGCTGGTGAACACGCGATTACGGAACAGACGCAAGTCGACCGTCGGCTCTGCAGTCCGCTGTTCCCGGAGAACGAAAAGGACGAACAGCAGAACCGTGATTCCAGCCAAGGCAAGCGCGGGAGGCGAGAGATAGCCGAGCCGTCCGCCGAAGTTGAAGAGAAAGATCATGCAGGACAGGGTGGCGCTGAGCAGAACGGCACCCGGCCAGTCGAAGGGGAATCTCTTCTCGCCGCGTGGCTGCTTCTTCAGCAGCGTCGCCGCCATGGCCGTACCGACGATACCGATCGGAACCCGGGTGTAGAAGATCGCCCTCCAATCGAGCAGATCCAGCAGGAAGCCACCCAGCACCGGCCCGGTCAGCAACCCGACGGAGACCACCGCGGACAGCAACCCCAGTGCCTTGCCGCGTTCCGTGGTCGGGAAGGCGTCGGCCGCAATCGCCGTACCCAGGGAAATGATCATGGCCGCGCCGATCCCCTGAACCATCCGCGAGAGGATCAACTGCGTCATGCTCTGCGACAGGGCGCACAGGACCAGGCCGCCCGTGAACAGCGCGAAACCCGTCGTAAAGATCTTCTTCCTGCCCAGCCTGTCCCCCAGTTTGCCCACGGTCAGCATCAGGCTGACGCTGACAAGGAGGTAGGCAACGCTCACCCACAGGACTACCGAAGGCCCGACCGCGAAGGCCCTGGTGAGGCTTGGGAAAGAGATGTTGACGATGCTGGCGTCCAGCGTCGCAACGAAGGACCCGATGGATACGGTGAAGAGCGCCAGCCATCGGTATGGAATGCTGCTGATCCGGACCATGAAAGGCCTGCGAAACATTTTATCGGGAAAATCCCTTGACAGGCAAAGCTGCATCTCTTAGCCTCACATCACGCTGAAAAGCAAGTTCTTATTGGGTCCGGACAACCGAGAACGAAGGAGATTGTGATGCCGACAAGCGATGGCCGAAACGCGCTGCTCCGGCCGGACGTGACGGCCGAAAAGCTGAACGAAAGAGGGAAGGAATACCTGCCGGGATTCATGGGAATCGAGGTCGTTTCGCTGGAACCCGGGAGATTGAGGAGCCGCATGGTGGCGCGCCAGGAACTCATGGCGCCGAACGGTTTTCTGCATGCCGCCAGCGTCACGGGCCTCGCGGATACGGCTTGCGGATATGCCACCGTTGCCCACCTGCCGAAGGGGGCGGTCAACTTTACAACCATCGAATTGAAGCTCAACTTTCTGGGGACCGCGCAGAAAGAGGAGGCGATCGCCTGCGAGGCGGAGCTGAAACACGCGGGGCGGACCACCCAGGTGTGGGACGCGGTCGTGACCGCCGAGGCCTCCGGCCGGCCCATCGCCCTTTTTCGCTGCACGCAGATGATCCTGTGGCCGAAAGGCGCGGCCGCCTGATCGTTTTCGCTGCCGAAACCGCCTTCACGCCGTTCGAGGGGTTCCCTTCGCGGGCGGACGAATCGGAGGAGCATCCCATGGAATATGTGCGCAAGATCGATTTCGAGGCTTTCGACAGGAGCGGCGCGGACGAACGCATTACGCAGAAGCTGCTCGACCATGCATCGGGCGCCAGGACCTGCACGATCCATTGCATCAAGACGCCGCCCGGGGGCGGTTCACCGGCGGGCGCCCATGTCCACGACGTCGACCAGATTTTCTATATCCTGAGAGGCACCATGAGCGTGGAGATCGAAGACGAGCGGCACGAATGCCCCCCGGGTTCGCTGGTCATCTTCCCCGCCGGCGTGAAGCACCGCAACTGGAACGGCGGCAGCGTCCCCACCGTTCATCTCGCCTTCAATACCCCCCTGCCCGACCCCGGCGTCCCGTTCGCCAAGTCGGTCTGAAAGGTAATCCCATTGACAAGGAAGACCCGCCCCCGTATTCTTCTTCCATGGGGTGGAAGGATCCCATCAGGCCATCGGACCTAGTCTGCAGATTTTGGAGGATCAATCCATGGATCTGGTAAGACACACCAAGGAAGCGTACGCGGATTTCTTCCAGAGCGCCCATCAGGACGGGGTGCTGGACGCCAAGACGAAAAAGCTCATCCACCTCGCGCTTGTCCTGGCCATGCGCTGCGAACCTTGAGCGGAAAGCAACCTTGCAGGTGCAAGGAAAATGGGCATCACCGAAGAAGAACTGGCCGAAACGATCCAGTTGGCCGCCTCCGTGGGGGCCGGAACGATCCGGGCGATGGCCCGCAGGGCTTCCAAGAAGTCCGAGCCGGACATCAACGGTCTGGGCTCGCTGATTTAGAGCCTCTGGACGAACCGGAACAGAATCCACGGCTTGCGTAAATGAAGCAACAGGCTTCCGCCAGGCGTCGCCGCCGGCGGGAGCGGGAGGCATGATGAAAGTCCTGAAAATGAGATTCGGCACGGCCGGCGGTGAAAGGGTCGATGCCTTCGGGATCCGTTTCTACGGGGATATCGACAAGAAGCTGGAGACCCTCGGCAGCATCAGCGAAATGATGTCCGACGCCGATGCGTCGGCCGCCGTCCGTCACAGGAAGGTCACCCTCTGGTTCACGCTGCAGGCACTTCGCCCCTACAAGAAAGTCTCGGACCTGCTCGATGCGCTGACGGCCCTTCTGAAGGAAAGGGGGTATACGATCGTCGTCTCGTCCGTCGACGGCCTGGCCGATACGACCACGCCGGAATACAGGGACCGGCCGGAGGGCAAGTTCCCCCCTTCCGACAGGATGCACCTTTACAACGCCTCGAGCGGGTTCTCGGTGACCGCGGAAAAGACCGATCCCGGATTGAAATATTCCCCCGCGGAAGTCGAAGCGGTCCAGAAGGCGGCGCTGAGGTTCAGCCGCATCGTCTACGGCCGGACCCTCGAAAAGGCCTGAACTGTCCGGCGGGCCGGAACCGCCGCATCCGGCCGGCGCCGCTCTACGGGACATCCCGCGGCGCAGTTTACGGCCCGAAGTACTTCGGGCATTCGGGTCAGCCCGCGGGCCGGACATCGAGTCCCGCGACAAATCCGGAAATTGCCTCCGCGAGGTCTCCCGCCTTCTCGAAATGAATTGCGTGGTCCGTATCGAAACGCGCCATCCGGCTCTGCGGGTGCCTGTTCAGGACTCCCTTCAGATGACCTTCGATTTTTCCGCTGTCCACGATGCGGTCTCTTTCAGCCAGAATCAGGAGGACGGGGATGTCGATCTCGAGGACGTCCGCGGCGGACTTGTTCTTGGCAAATTCCATGATTCCCGCGGAATTCAGGCATATCTTCGTGGTTTTCAGATCGTCGCGCTGGATATAATCGAGCCATTCCTGAACGGGCGTAAAGTCCCTGGGAACCATGGGAAGGGGAAGGAAGGACTTCCGGGGGTCCAGTTCGATCTTGAATTCTCCCAGAAATGCGAACAGATACTCCGTGGCGATCGTCTGCATCACGCTGAAACGCTCGCTCCAGAAAAATCCCGGCGTCATCAGGATGAGGCTGGAGAGGACGTGCCGGTCCCTGATCTGGCGGGCCGCGGGTACGGCGAACTGGCATCCCTGGCACCAGCCCGCCAGGTGGACGTTGCTGAACGACTTCCTGAAAAAAGCGACCTGCCGGACCACGTCATCGAACAGGATGTCCGCAGACTTCAGATCGCCCCGATCCATCTTGTTGAGGCCGCATCCGCGTCTGTCCGTCGCGACAAACGAAATGCCCGACCGGGACCGGACCGCCTCCGCCAGCGGCGCCTGCCATCCGGCATGGCTCATCCCGCCGTGGAGCATGATGATCACGTCTTTGCCGGAGGGCGGTCCCCACAGCCGATAATGGGATGCGTAGCCGTCCGACAGCTCGATGGTTCCGATCTCGTGCCTTGAAGTCGCTGCTGCGGTCTTGTCCATGGAATCCCCCTTGCACTGGTTTCACGTCATTGTCCTTCTCGTGCGGAAGGCAAGTAGATGCAAAAAATCGAAAAAAAGCAAGATGAGGATCGGGACGGAACGGGGCATGCGGCCGGCACAGCCTCCTCTTGCGGCCTTCTTTTCCTTTCGCGGCGCCGGGGCCGGTCGGGACTTGAAAGAACCGGAATTTCGGTATAATCAGAAAAAAGACCGCTGAACCTCATTCCTATCGGCGTGCCGGCCGGCGGAACGAAGGCGAAGGATAAATTCGCCCCCCGGCAGGTCCACCAGGATCGCTGGTAGGGAAAGCGAATGCCCGGATCGGAGCGGCGGATAAACCGCGGCGAGGCGCCCGTCGATTGCAGCGGAGTAGTGATGCCCTACCAATCGCCTCCCGATGAATTGCCATTGCATTTGCCGCGGCAATCCCGCATCGTAGCAGGGAGAAAGACGGCGGCGCCGGAACCGGGCGCAGATTTCCGCGATTCGCCGTCCGCAGACGCAGAAACGAAGCGGACGGAAGATCGCTTCTTGTCAGAAAGGGAGGACAAAAGGATGAAACGGATCATCGGAAGCATTCTTTTCGTGGCATGCCTGTCCCTGATCGTCGGGATGATGCCGTTCCAGGCCGCTTGCGCCGCGACGGAGAAGGAAATCGATGCCAGTGTCGACGTGGCCATGGAACGCTTCACCAAGGAAGTCAAGGGCGCCAACGAATTTCTTCGGGCCGCCAAGGGCATTCTCATCCTGCCGAAGGTCGTGCAGGCCGGGTTCGTCGTCGGCGGCGAGTACGGCGAAGGGGCCCTGAGAATCGGCGGGAAGAGCGTCGACTACTACAACATGGTATCCGGCTCCTTCGGCTGGCAGATCGGCGCCCAGCAGAAGGACGTCATCCTGGTCTTCATGAACGATGAGGCCCTGCAGAAATTCCGCACCGGGGAAAACTGGCAGGCGGGCGTTGACGGGACGGTGACCCTGATCAAGGTCGGTGCCGAGGGTTCCATCGACACCACGACCATCAAGCAGCCGATCGTCGGCTTCGTCTTCGGTCAGAAGGGGCTGATGGCGGGCGTGTCGCTGGAAGGCTCGAAGTTCACCAAACTGAAAAGGGAGACGAAACCGTAACGGCCGGTATGACGGCAGCGGTTCTTCGAATTCAGTCCCTTCGCGGAACGGGCATTTCCGCACAAAAAAACCCCGTTTTTCACGTGAGAAACGGGGTTTCAATGCCAATCCCGGGGCCCCCGGACAGAATCGCCGATCGTCGCGGAACCCCGTCTTTTTCCTGTCACGGATGATGGTCTCGTAAAAAGTCGAATTGTGCGTTTTTTTGTCATGCTCGCGAAAACGGGCATCCGGTTATTTCAAGCCGTTATGGACTCCCGCTTCCGCGGGAGTGACAATACTTGTGACTTTTTACGAGACCGTCACGGACGGCGAATGAACGTAATGCCGAAGCCACGGGCTACCCTTTTCGTCTCGGAAATTTGAGATAGGGCCGGATCTTTTCGTTGATGTTCTTTCCGGTGCCGTCGTAGTTGAGCGAGACGATCGGAATGCCCGTGTACTCCTCGATGCGCGGCACCATGGCTTCCGTGACGAGACCGGCGCAGCAGAAGGCCGGATTCGTCTGCACGAAGAGCGAGATGTCGGGGTGATGCCGCACGAGCGCCGCGATCTTGATCAGGTTGTCCATCGACTCGCCCGCCTGCTGCACCTTGACATGGAAGGCGTTCAGGACCTCCTCGTAATCGAAATCCGCGTCCAGGGGGGATTCGGCGAGCAACTCGTTGAATTGCTTGTAGTAGCTCTTTTCCAGTTGGTTCACGAGCGCGATGATCGTCTTCGCCAGGAGGGCATCCATGAACTCACCCTCGAGGAACCACCGCCGGATATAAGGGTTGGCGATCATCTTCGCGAATTCACTGAAGGGCGTCGTGATCACCTCGCCGCCGTACTCTTCGATGCAGTGCAGCAGGTTTTGGTTGAAGACGTCGTTGTCGCGGGCATACATGTCGCCGAAAACGGCCACCTTCCGGCGCCGCCCCGGGACCGTTTCGATCCTGCGGAAGAGATGCACGACCTTCGCCACGTCGTCGTCCTTGTTCCTGCCGCCGAGAAGGGTGTTGTACAGGATGTTCAGGGACTGGGCGATGACCCGGTCCGTCATCCCCTTGTCCTTTTCGTACGGCCGTATCCGGCAGCCGATCTTGCGCAGCATGCCGCCGAACAGATAGGCGAAGTACGCCTCGATCGACGCCTGCAGGGAGATGTCGGCCATGCTGAACTTCCCGACATAGACGTCCACCCCGTCCATGCCGCTTCCCGCGGTTTCGAACAGGCCTTTGATGATCTGCGGATACATCCGGATGTTGCAGGCCACATGGCTGTCAAAGATCCAGACGGCGGTCTGGCCGGGATCCAGCAGTGTCTCCTCGATATAGTCCATGAAGCTCTGGGCGATGATGTTGACGGGCAGGCACTGGCCGGAATTCATGCGCAGCCCGCGGCGGACCGCCTTTTCCCGGAGCGGCGCCATGCGGGCGTCGATCCCCTCGCGGATCAGCACGGCCTCCACCAGCTTCGAGCTCAGGGGGTCGATGCAGGGGAGGAGCAGGGTCTTGCCTCCGATCCGTGTCGCATTTTCCGAGTTGAGGGGCAGGCTGCGCACCGGTTTCGTCCGAAGATTTCTCTCCGTGAAATGGTTGCGGAACGAACGCAACGCCGCCTCGATCCGCGTCTCGTAGCCGACGCTGGAATCATGCTCGTCGAGTTCCAGAATCAGGTAGGGTTTGCCGTACCGGTCCATGATCCGCTTGAAATATTCGATGGCGAACGAATCGGGACTGCATTTGAAGGAGGTCACGTACACCGGGTACAGTCCCTCGGCCCGTGCGGCGAAGTGCGCGGCCGTCAGGATCTTCGCCGCATAGTTCCAGTGGAGCCGCTTGAGGAGCGGATCGATCTCCGCAAGCCCCCCGTCCGCCTGCGGCAGCATGTCCTGGAAGAAGACCTTGACCTGGAGACCGCCGAAGAGATCCGGTATTCCCTTGTTCATCGCGTGCTGCAGGACCGTGTACGGCCGACCGAGAAGAACGACGCGGATGTCCTCCCGCTCGCCGCGTTCCCGTTCGTAGATCCGCTTGAGCTTCTCCCGGGCTTCGCTGTAAAAGGACTCCGCCGTTTCGTAGGCATGGAAGATTTCCCAATAGCTGGCGGGCAGGACGGACTTGAGCGACATGAAGAGTTCGATCTTGGACTGGAAATAGCTGCGGTCCATCATGGGCATGATGACGCGGTCCTTCCAGTACGGACGCTTCGTGCCCGCGGCAAGGGACGCCGCGTACTGGGTGTAATAGCAGTAATACCGGTACGGGGCGGCGGCCGGATCCCGCGACTCGATGTACGCGGGCAGGAAGACGAAATCGCACCGGTCGGCCAGATGCTCCACGTGGCCGAAAAAGGCGTTCACGGGGGCGCAGAATTCCGCTCCGGAGATTTTTCTTCCGGCCTTGACCGCGTCCTTGAAGCCCTCGCTCGTGACCGTCTCCACGCCCAGCGCATCGAAAAACTTTTTCCAGAAGGGCATCTCCTCCGCCAGATAGAGGGCGTTCGGGATGCCGATCTTCACCGGGCTCGAAACGGCATTCGCCCGCGCGCCCGTTTGAAAGACCTTCTCCCGCTCCTTCAAGAGGTCATACCGCCTTCTCGTCGGCCCCACGTACTTCTTCGTGTCGTAATCGCGGCCGCAGAGAAAGCCGAAGGCCACCGTCTCGCCCTGCACGGAGACCTTGTTGATCTTGCAGTGGTTCTGGCAGAGGCCGCAGACCTCGTGCTCGACGGGTATCGACTCCCGGTGCAGCGCCAGACCCCGGAAGGCCGAACCCTTCATCCGGTTGTCCGCCAGGATCAGGGCGCCGCCGAGGGCGCCCGTCAGATGGCAGAACCGGGACACGAAGATCGGTTTCCGGAGGCGGTGTTCGAACGCTGCGACCAGGGCCCGGTTCCGGGCCGTCGCGCCCTGGAAGCAGACATGATCGCCGATCGCGGCCTCCTGGGCGACCTTCGCCAGATAGTTTTCGCAGACCGAGTGGAGCACGCTGGCCAGGACCTCATTCACCGAGTATCCTTCCGTGAGATAGTTGTTGATGTCCCGCTCCATGAAGACGGTGCAGCGGTCGCTCGAAACCGGCGACTGGACTCCCATCGCGCGGTCCGCATACTCCGCCAGGGAAACGCCCAGTTTCAGCGCCTGCTCCTCGATGAAGCTTCCCGTGCCGGCGGCACAGACGTTGTTCATCACGGAGGCGGTCACCATGCCGTTCTTCATGGTGGTGAACTTCGCGTCCTGGCCGCCGATCTCGATGATCGTATCCGTTTCGGCGTTCAATTCGAATGCCGCCCGGGCGTGGGCGGTGATTTCGTCGACCATCAAATCGGCGTTGATGACCCGTCCGATGAACTTCCGGCCCGATCCGGTGGTGGCGACGCCGTGGAAGACGAGCGTGCAGCCTGCGCGGGCTGCGACGTCGTCAATGCACCCGAAAAGGGCCTGCACCGCCCGGATCGGCTGCCCCGAGGTCTGCGTATACAGGCTGACCAGGGGCTGCCGCCGCTCGTCGATGAGGATCGCCTTGGTGCTCGTCGAACCGACGTCGATCCCCAGGTAGGTTTCCCGGGTCCCCTGCAGCCGGGCGTGGATGTCGACTTCGATGCCGCCTTCCGTCTTCCTCGGCGCATAGAGGTATCGGTCGAGACTGGAAAAATCGGGGTACGCGGACCGCTCCAGCCGCAGCGGCGGATACCCGTAGACCTTCTCCTTCCGCGCTTCGACGAAGAGTTCGTCCCAGTCCCGGACGGGAAGCGGCTGCAGCGCCGTTTCTTCGATGTACAGGAGAGCGGCCCCGATGGCGCCGTAGAGATGGCTGAACTCCCCGACGACGGGCTTTTCCTTCAGGAGGCGCTGGAAGTGTTTCACCACGGCCTGATTCATGGAAACGCCGCCCGCGAGGATCAGCGGCGTCCGGACGTCCTGGCCGGGCATCAGCGTATCGATCACGTTCCTGGCGAGCCCCTCGCAGAGCCCATCGCTGATCTGGCCGACCGAGTAGCCTTCCTGCTGTGCGTGAATCAGATCCGTCTTGGCGAAGACGGCGCAGCGCGTCGCGATCTTCGGCGGATTCTCCTTGTTGCAGAAGGCGATCGTGCTCAGGGTCTCGATGCTTTTCAGATTGAGCCGCCTTGCCTGCTGGTCGAGAAAACTGCCCGTGCCGGCGGCACAGGCCGTGTTGGCGCGGGAGCGCTCGTATTCGCCCAGTTCATTGAAGGTGATGAGCCCGAAGTTTTCGCCGCCAACGAAGAGGATGCTCCCCATGTCACGGTGGTAGTGTTTCGCGGCGGCGATGATGGCGATCTGGATATCGTAGCGGGCGACGCCGCGGAGAAGCTCGGGTCCTGACAGCGTCATGGCGACGCCTCCGACCCGCCGGATGTCGATGTCCGACATCATGGACCGGAGGGTTTCCGCGACTGCGCCGGAGTGGAAGCGATAGGCGGAGGAGACCACCGCCCCCTTTTCATTGACCAGGGCCAGCGAAAGCGCGACGGAGCCGACGTCTATCCCGAGGACTTGCATGAACGGGGCGATCCTGGTTTCCGTTTTCGGAGGGGGGTCTGTTCAGCAATACCCCGTAAAATCCGATCTGGGCGATGGCCGCGGTAAATTTGCCGAACTCGACGGGGGTTGTTCTCCCGGAGGGCATCCAGCGTCAACTCCTCGTCCGCCGGGTTGTCTTCCACAAGAATGATGTCGGCCACGACTCGATCATCTCAAGCCTCCCTTCCGGGAAGGCTGAAATAGAAGACAGCCCCCTCGCCCACTTTCCCTTCCGCCCAGACGCGGCCGCCGTGGTTCTCGACGATGCGCTTCACGATGGACAGGCCCACGCCCGTTCCTTCGAATTCGTCGTCGCGATGCAGCCTCTGAAAGATTCCGAAGAGGCGGTCGTAATGCTTCATGTCGAACCCGATTCCGTTGTCGCGAACGTAATAGACGTTTTCGTTCCCGTCCGGCCTGCCCCCCACCTCGATCGACGCCCGGTCCGCATCCCGGGTGAACTTCACGGCATTGGACAGGAGATTCGCAAAGACCTGCCGGATATACTTGCCGTCGCCGTAACCCATGGGCAAAGGCAGAATTTTCAGATCCACGTCCGTTTTTGCCCCGACGGGGGAGAGGCTCTCCCAGGCGTCGACGATGAGCGGATGGAGGTCGATGGGGGACATCGACATGGCCTCTCGGCCGATCCGGGAAAAAGCCAGCACATCGTCGATCAGCTGGCCCATCTTCGCGGTATGGCTCCGGATGACGCCGAGCTTCCGTTTCGCTTCGCTGTCCAGCTTCCCGCCGAGGTCCCGGAGGAGCATCAGGGAAAAGCCGTCAATGGCGCGAAGAGGGGCGCGCAGATCGTGGGAGACGGAGTAACTGAAGCTCTCCAGCTCGCGATTCGCCTCCTCCAACTGCGCCGTCCGCAGCTTCACCATTTCCTCCAGTCCGTGACGGTACGCCTCCAGTTCTGCGTCCGTCCGCTTCTTTTCGGTGATGTCGAGCCCCATTTCCAGGATAAGCGCCGACCCGTCCGTATCGTAAAACGGAAAATCGAAGATGTAGTAATTGCGGCCATCGGGGCCCGCCCATTCCCATTCATGGCGTTTCATGCCGTCCAGGACCCTGTAGGTTTCGCAGATTTCGCAGGGTTCGTTCCGCCCGAAGAGGAACTCGAAGCAGCGGCGGCCCTTTGCCTCGCCGAAACGATCGCGGAAAAACCGGTTTTCAAAGGGGACATGGTGATCCGGCGTCAGCAGGACGACGTAGGCCGGCAGGGCGTCGAGGACTTCGATGAAACGCCGTTTCTCGCTCTTCAGCCCCGCCATGGTCTTCTGCAGTTCCGCAGTCCGGTCCTCGACGAGCCTCTCCAACTCCCTATGGGCGCTGCGAAGGGCCTCTTCGTTGAGAATGCGGTGCATGGCGATGGCAACTTGGTCCGCGACGACCTTCATCATGGCCAGATCATCGGCGCTGAAGCCCGTCCTGGTCTTGGTGCCGAACGACAGGGTCCCGATGACCCGCCCCTCCGCCAGGAGCGGATGGCAGGCATAGGCCTTGATTCCGAGGGACTCGACCAGTTCCGTGCGGATATCCGGCGTCTCCGGGATGTTCTCCGCCACGATGCGGCAGGCGTCCCGCGCGGCGCAGCCGCAGACGGCGACGCCGTAGTCCAGCCACTCGATCGCCCGCGCCGTCTCCTCCGGGATTCCGGCACAGGCGTTCAGATGGAGCTTCCCCATCCTGTCGTCGGCCAGATAGTTGAAGAAGGCCTGACAATCGAGGAAATCCATCACCTGCCGGCACAGCTCCTCCACCAGTTCCTGCGGCTTGCCGCTCGCCAGCAGACGGTTGCTGATGAGCGACAGGAGCTCCATACGCCGGTTGTTTCTCCGGACGACCGCCTCCGCCTCCTTCAGGGAGGACACGTCCACGCCCGCCGCGACGGCGCCGCGCACGCGTCCCGAAGCATCGAACAGGGGCACGGCGCCTTCGAGCAGCTGGACGCGGCGGCCGTCGTCGAACACCAATTCCAGTTCCGCGTTCGCGACCGGCTGGCCCGTGGCCGCGGCGACCTGGACGGGCATTTCCGCGGCCTTCAATTCCCTGCCGCCGTGCAGGACCCTGTAGGACACGGCCGCAGCGCCCGATCCGGCGCTCCAGGAAACGTTGCCGCCGCGCGGGGCTCGCATGATGGCGTCGGCCTGAGTGTTGCCGGTGATCTGACGGCACTCGGGATCATGGGCGATCCAGATGGCGACCGGCGCCAGATCCAGAACGGCCTGCAATTCGGCCGTCCGCTTCTGGACCTGATTCTCCACGTTCCTGTAGGATTGGCGGAGCGCCTCTTCCATCTTTCTGCGCTCCGTGATCTCCTCTGCAACGACGCTGATGCCGGTAACCTGTCCCGCTGCGTCTTTCAGCGGGAGCAGGCTCGCCACCCAGACGCGCCGGTCATGGGGCCGGGAGATCGTCGTACCCTGAAACTCGATATTCAGGGCGGGCTCGCCGGAACGAAAAACACGCTCCGCCACCTCTTCGGCCAGGGGGGCAAGATCCGGGATGAGTTCCCGCACGGTCCTGCCGATGTGGTCGGCCGCCGGGACGCCGTTGAACTCCGCCATCTTCTGATTGATTCGAACGCAGCGAAAGTCCCGATCCACGACGCACAACCCGACCGGGACGGATTCATAGATCGAATGAATCTCCTTCAATTGTTCGTGGGCCCTCTGTTCGCTCTCCCTGAGGGCCGCCTCCGCCGCGCGATGGGCGCGGACCTCCGCCGCCTCCGCCAGCGCCCTCCGGACCGCGGGCGCGAGCCTGTTGAGACGGCCCTTCATGACATAGTCTTTCGCGCCCCCGGTGAGGGTTTCGATGGCCCTCTCTTCACTGATGGCGCCGGTCACGAGGATCAGGGGGGTGTCCGGACACTGCCGCTTCGCCTCGGCGAGGGCCATGAATCCCGTGTACTGGGGAAGATCGTAGTCGGACAGGATGAGATCCGGGGAAAAGGCCCGCAGTTCGTGCCGGAAGTCCTTCTCCGTCGAGACCACCCTCGCGTCAAAGGAGATCCCCGCTTCCCGCAGTTCAAACTGCATCAGCTCGGCGTCCAGCGGATTGTCTTCCAGGATGAGAATACGCAGAATCTGGTCCATGGACCCCTGCCACGTTTCCGGCCGGCATGAGAAGAATCGCGGTCCGGTCTGAGAAATCGTAATCGGAGGCCGGCCTTTTTGTAAAGGAATTTTCATGGGGCTTCAGATATTTCGAGTCCCGATTTCAGGCAAACCCCGATGGCGGATCGCGTTTCCGGGTGGCATGCTCATACAGGAAAGCCGGTGATTGCCGGCCCGCAGTGACGGCGGGTCGATAGCGGGACCGCGCGGGAAAAACAGCGGGGGATTTTCCATGGCGGGAAGAACTCTCTGGAAGGGAACGATCCACTTCGGGGATGTCGATGTGCCGGTGAAGCTGCATACTGCGGTTCGGGAAGAGCGGATTTCCTTTCACCTTCTCCACAGGCGCGACCGCATCAGGCTGAAACAGCAGATGGTCTGCGCCTACGAAAAGACCGCCGTCCCTGCAGAGGAACAGGCCAGGGGCTTCGAACTGGAGGAAGGGAAATACCTGCTCGTCGACCCCGCGGAACTCGAACGGGCCGAACCCGCGGAAAGCCGCGCGATCGAAGTCCACGAGTTCGTCAAGGCGGAGGCGATCGACCCCGTCTTCCTGGACCGCCTCTACCATCTGGAACCGGACATCCAGTCCAAGGGCTACCGCGCCCTCGTCGCCGCGATGCAGGAGTTGGACATGGCCGGCATCTGCACCTGGACGATGAGGAAGCGCTCCTACCTCGGGGCCCTTCAGGCAAGGGCAGAGAAGCTCCGCCTGAGCACCCTGCGGCACGCCGATGAAGTCATCCCGGCCGGGTCTCTCGGTCTTCCGGATATCGCCCTGAGCGAAAAGGAATTGAAGATCGCCGGTGACCTGATCCGCCAGCTGACGGCGCCTTTTGCACCGCAGAAATTCGAAAACGAGCATCAGAAGAAGCTGCAGGACCTGATCGACAGGAAGGCCCGCGGCGAAAAAATCGCGATCCTGAGACCCCGGCGCCTGAGACCGACGGCGCCGGACAAGCTGCTGCAGGCGCTGGAAGCGAGCCTGAAGAAGGTTGCATAGATGCCGAAGCCGCTTTTGACCAAGGAAAGGGAAGCCGGCCCGCAGGCCATCTGGACCGGAACGGTCAGCTTCAGCCTGGTGGCGGTTCCCGTGCATCTGGTCCGGGCGGTCGAACCCGGCCGCGTCTCGTTCCGCATGCTCCACGGCAAAGACTACTCCCCCCTGTTGAGAAGAATGGTCTGCCCGAAGGAGGAGGAGATCGTTCCTCCCGATGAGACGATCCGCGGATACGAGATCGGGCCCGGCAAATACATCCTCGTCACGGACGAAGAGCTGGAATCGCTGACGCCCGAACGGAGCCGCACGATCGAAATCGTCGAATTCATCGACATGAAGGATGTGGACCCGGTCTACTATAACCATCCCTACTATCTTCTTCCCGCCAAGGGCGGTGAAAAGTCCTACTGCCTGCTGGCCGAAGTGCTGCGTCGGACGAACAAGGCGGGACTGGCAAAATTCGTTCTCGGTGAACGGGAGTACCTCGTCGCCGTCAAGAACACGCAAGGGGCGCTGTCCCTGATCACGCTCCATTACAGCGAAGATCTTCTGCCGGCCGGGGACATCGCGCCGCCGAGGGAGGCGATCGAGGACGAAGAGACGGGCCGCATGAAAAAAATCATCCGGGACACGGCCGGCCGGTTCAACCCGGACTCCTATGCGGACGAGCGCCGGAAGAAGATCCTGCAGCTCCTGAGAAAACTGGCGAAAGACAGAGGACCCGTGGAGGCGCCGGAGACCGAAGAGGAGGAACGGGAAGGCCCTGCCGACCTCGCCGCGGTGCTGGCGGAGAGTACGCGCCGGGCGAAAAGGGACCGATGAGCAGGAGATTCGCAGAGGTCGCCGGGAAGAGACTCTCTCTGTCGAACCTGGAAAAGGACCTCTATCCGTCCTACGGCTTCACGAAGGCCCACGTCCTGGAATACTACCGCCGGATGTCCCCCTTCATCCTGCCTCACCTGAAGGATCGCGCACTGACGCTGAAACGCTACCCCGAGGGCGTGGAGGGCGATTTCTTTTTCGAGAAGCGCTGTCCTCCCCACCGGCCGACCTGGGTGAAGACCGCCGAGGTCTCTTCCGGAGCGGAGCCCATGACGGTCTGCCTCGTCAACGACCTGAACACGCTGATCTGGGTGGAGAACCTCGCGTCCCTCGAATTGCATGTGCCGCTGGCCCGGGCCGCTTCCCCCGGAACGCCCGACTCGCTCGTCTTCGATCTCGATCCCGGCGATCAGGCGCGCCTGCTCGATTGCGCACGGGTGGCCCTGGTCCTCCGGGACCTCTTCGCCGGTCTGCGGCTCGTCAGCTGCGTGAAGACCTCGGGCCAGAAGGGACTGCACGTCCACGTCCCGCTGAACCGCGGAGAGGCGACCTTCGCGGACACGAAACGGTACGCGCGGACCGTGGCGGAGGTCCTGCAGCGCGGCTACCCGGACCTGGTGACCGCGAAAATGGCGAAGGCAGACCGGAGAGGAAAAGTCTTCATCAACTGGTCCCAGAACGACGCCGGGAAGACGATGGTCTGCGTCTATTCCCTGCGGGCCCGGCAGGAGCCGACCGTTTCCTTTCCGCTGGCCTGGAAGGAAGTGGAGGACGCGGTCCGCCGCGGCGGCGCGGATAGCCTGCGGGTCCTGCATGCCGAAGCGGTGCGGCGGGCCGAAAAGGACGGCGATCTCTTCCGGGACGTGCTCGTCAGGAAGCAGCGGCTTCCCCATCTGACATGACTCTGACAACCTACGCATCGAAACGCAGATTCGGCAGGACGCCGGAGCCGGAGCCGGGCCTTCGGGCCGGGGGCGGCGCTCCGGCGTTCGTTGTCCACAAGCACGCGGCCCGCGCCCTCCACTACGACCTGAGGCTCGAGATGGAAGGCGTGCTGAAGAGCTGGGCGGTCCCGAAGGGCCCCTCCCTGAATCCTTCCGTGAAGAGACTCGCCGTCGCGGTGGAGGACCACCCCCTCGATTACCGGGATTTCGAAGGCGTGATCCCGAAGGGAAATTACGGGGCCGGGAGCGTCATCATCTGGGACAGGGGCACTTATTCCCATCCCGCTGCGGGAGACGAAAGGGAACGGGCGGAGCGTCTCCGCGACGGGCTCAGAAAGGGGACGATCAAGTTCGTTCTCGACGGGGAAAAGCTCCGCGGCGAATTCGCGCTGGTCAAGACCGGCAGGGACGAAAAATCATGGCTGCTCCTGAAGAAGAAGGACCGCCATGCGACTGCGGAGGACATCCTGAAGCGCGACCGCTCCGTCCTGTCGGGAAGGACGGTCGAGGAAGTCGCGGCAGACCCGCAGAAGACCTCCCGGGAAGAGATCCGGGCCGGGCTCCGGGCAGCCCTGGCAGCGGATGACCTGAAGGACGCGCCGGTCAGGCCGATGCCGCACGGCGTCGCACCGATGCTTGCGACCCTGGTCAGAGAGCCCTTCGATCATCCCGACTGGATTTTCGAGGTGAAATGGGACGGGTACCGGGCTGTTGCGGAAATCCGTACCGGAGCCGTCCTCCTCTACTCCCACAACGGAATCTCCTTCAACCGGAGGTTTTCTCCCGTCGTGGACGCCCTGCGGACCTTCGCATTCGACGCGGTCCTGGACGGTGAAATCGTGGTCGTCGACGACCGGGGCCATCCCGTTTTCCAGATGCTGCAGGAGTACCGGAAAACCGGCGGCGGGCATCTGCTCTACTACGTCTTCGATCTCCTGCATCTCGAGGGCCGCGACCTCATGAATGTGCCCCTGCTCCGGAGAAAGGAACTCCTGAAAAAAATCCTGCCCGCGGCTTCCAAGATCCGGTTCAGCGATCACGTGCGCGGGGAAGGCGTCCTCTTTTTCTCCGCTGCCCGCGAAAAGGGATTGGAGGGCATCGTTGCCAAGCACGCCCGGAGTGCGTACCGGCCGGGCAGGAGGAGCCGGCAGTGGCTGAAGGTGAAGACGAAGCTCGCGCAGAAGGCGGTGGTCGCGGGATTCACGGAGCCCCGCGGCAGCCGAAGACACTTCGGGGCACTGATCCTGGGCGCGTTCCGGCAGGGCGAACTGATCTATATCGGTCACACGGGAAGCGGATTCGACACGAGGACGCTGCGGGAGATCCGCGGGAAGATGAATCCCCTGATCCGGAAGAGGTGCCCCTTCAAGGCGGTGCCGGAAACGAATGCGGAGGCCACATGGGTGAAACCGGTGCTGGTCTGCGAGGTCAGTCACCGCGGCTGGACCGCCGACGGTCTGATGCGGCAGCCGTCCTTCCTGAGGCTCCGTGACGACAAGACCGCCCGCGATGCCGTGCTGGAAAAGCCTGCGCCGGTCGCCGCACCCCGGTCGGCCCCCTGACTGACCGCCGCGCGGGTCAGGGTTCCTTTCGAGGACGGCCTTCCTCCCTGGAGAAGGTGAACTCGCGGCTGCCGAAGGAGGTCGCGATCGTCGCCTTCCCCTCGAAGGCATAGGGCGGCTTGTCGCCGCCGGCGAGGACCGCCGCGAGGATCGCGCCCAGATCCTTGAAACCGGCGGTGACGGGCGCCTGCAGCCGCGTCGTCGCCGCTGCAGGGACGAGGAGCTCCTTTTCGAGACGGCCGGAGCCGATCGTCTCCCCCTTCAGGAAGACGGTGTATTCGAAAGAGGCAAGCGTGATGTCAAAGCGGTTCGGATTCTTCACCTCGATGTCGAGCAGGAGGTCCACCTGCGTGAGGGATCGCGGGCTGGCCGTCACCCTGTGCAGGGTGACGAGTGGCTTCTCCAGGACCATGCCCAGGCAGGCGGCGAAAAAAAAGGCAAGGACCGGCAGAAACCATTTGCCGCCGCCTGTTGCCGCTTTTTTCAAGGTTCCCTTGTCCATGGGGACTGCCTCCGCGGACTGCCGTCGGTTCATCGTTCCGGAGGAATGCCGCTCAGGAGCGGCATTTTTTCAGAAGCCAGGCCATGTTCTCACCGAGTGTCTTCATCGTGCCCAGGCCTTCCTCGTCCTTCAGCACGTCACCAGGATTTCTCCCCAGGGCCATGCTCCAGTAACTCGCTCCCGGCATGGCCATCTGCATATAGTGGAGAAAGAGGTTCATCGAATTGAACGCCGGGATGGCCCCGGCGCGCCGGACGGCGACAACGGATGCACCCACCTTCCGCCTGAACATGTAATCGTTGGCGCGCGCGACCAAGCCGCACCGTTCGATGAAGGCCCTCATCCCGGAAGTCACGTCGGAAAAGTACGTCGGAGATCCCAAGAGGAGCCCGTCGGCCGCTTCGATCTTGACCAGCAGGTCGTTGAGGATGTCGTTGGTCACGACGCAGCGGCGGTTCATATTCTTGAAACAGGAATAGCAGGCGCGGCAGCCTGTCAGAGGATGCTCCGCCAACTGGATCAATTCCGAATCGATGCCTTCCTTCCTCAATTCATCCAGGACGGCGTTCAGAAGAATCGCCGTGTTGCCGTCCTTGCGGGCGCTGCCGTTGATGGCGACTACTTTCATCTGTCCCCTCCTTTTGATCAGAAAATCGTCACGAAGGAGCCGGCGCCGTTCCGATGCTGGACATCCTGCAGGAAACGGTCCCGCGGCCCCGGGAGATGCCGCAGAGATACAACAAAAGTCCGCTCCTGTACAGCCGGTTGTTTGAAAAAAGGCACCTTCCTTCCACGCGGCCCGTGGATGCACGGCCGCGTCCCCCCTGCTTTTCCGGGCTCGCCATCGGTGAGCGGAATCATGTATAATGCGATGGGAAAAAGAATTCTTGGCGACGGAAGCCGCAGGCGGTGTTCTCATGACTCTCCGGAACGGAAGAAACACTTCGGGTGCGATCGCGCTGGTCGCCGGGCTCCTGCTGTGCCTTCTCTGGGGGAATGCGATGGGTGCCGAGAATAGCATCGAGATCGGTCTGGTCGAGGATGTCATCCTCGTCCCGTGGGGCGTGAAGGTCCCGGCGCGGGTCGATACGGGGGCGGCGATGACCTCCCTCGACGCCCGGGGCCTGAAGGTCCAGGGCAACACCGTGGAGTTCAGCCTTCCGAAGAAGTACGGCGGCCAGAAGCTCAGCCTGCCCATCGTGAAGTGGATGAGATTCCGTTCCGCCGAGGCCCGGGACCGCAGACCGGTGGTGGAAATGGATCTGTGCATCGGAAGCAGGCTGATCCGCACGCAGATCAATCTCAACAACCGCTCAGGGGTCGAATATCCTCTCCTCCTGGGACGCAATGTGCTGCAGCACGATTTCGTCGTCAACTGCACGAGGGAGAAGTGCGCCCCTCCCTCCTGCCCGGGGGTCACCCGATGAAAAAGAGCCCCGCCCTTGCCGTGGCCCTGTTCCTTTTCGTCCTCTCGGCTGCGCTGGTGGGCTACAGGATCTTCTTCCTCGGCTATCCCGTGTTCCCCACCGTCACCGAAACGTCATGGCGGCTCTCGGCCCAGGCCGAGGTGGAGCCGGGCCAGGCGGACGAAATTCAGATCCTTCTCGCCCTGCCGGTCGAGAATGCGGGACGGGTGATTTCAGAGGAAAGGATCTTCTCCTCTTCCCTCACCGCCGGCCTCTCCCGGGAAGGCCCCAACCGTTTCTGCCAATGGAGGGGGGATTCCGAATCGAAGAATGTCGACATCTCCTACGAGGCGACGATCCTTCTCCGACCGGGAAAGACGCCGGAGAAAGGCATCCCGCCCGTCCCCGAGGACTCGGGCTGGATCGACAGGGAGGACCTGCAGCTGGCGGAGCGCCTGGCGCGCCCCTGGCGCGCCCTGAAGCCCGCCGACCGGATCGGGGCCGCCGCGGCCGCCGCCCGCGGGGAATGGAAGCCGGAGCCCGGCGTGGAGGATCTCGCCGCATGGATCGCCCTGCAGAGGAAGCGCGGCAGCACCAGACCGCTTCTGCTCCTTCTCCGCGCCTCCCAGGTGCCGGCGCGGTCGGTTGAAGGGCTCCGGTTCGCCGACGAAGTGCGGAGCAGACCGATGCGCTGGATCGAGGCGTGGAACGGGAAAGACTGGGAGATCCTCTGGCCGAACACGGGCGAGATCGAGCCCGATCCGGCCTCGCTGCTCCCCCTGGCCTTTGGAAGCGTCCGCGCCCTTGCCGTTTCGCCGGGAAGGGTGGTCGATGCCCGCTGGTCGGTGTCGCAGCAGGTCGTCGGCGCATGGAGCCTTCTTCTGGGGCGGCTCCGCAACTCCGGCAGCTTTCTCGACCGCTGGTCCCTCTTCAGCCTCCCCGCCGAATTCCAGCCGACGTTCCGCATCCTTCTGCTCGTCCCCATGGGAACCCTGATCATCAGTGTCCTGCGAAACATCATCGGATTCCCCACCTTCGGCATCTTCATGCCCGTGCTCATGGCCCTCGCCTTCCGGAACACGGGCCTGTTCTACGGCCTGGGAATCTTCGCGGGCGTCGTCTTCATCGGGTATGCAGTCCGCAACTGGGTCGACAGGCTCCGTCTCCTGCTGGTTCCCCGGATGGCGGTGATGCTGACGCTCGTCATCGCCTGCTTCACGGTCCTGGCCCTGGTCGGTCAGCAATTCGACCTGCGCCAATTCATGGCCGTGGGGCTCCTTCCCTTCGTCATCCTCACCATGGTCATCGAGCGCTTCTACATCCTGGTGGAGGAGTCGGGCGTCCGGCAGGGCCTCGAAACGGCCGTGGGCAGCGCCGCCGTGTCCGTGATCGCCTACGCGATCATCAGCTGGGAAGCCCTTCAGATGACATTTTTCCTGTACCCCGAACTGCTGGCGGCCGTCGCCGCGTTCCAGGTCCTCCTGGGCCGTTACACAGGATACCGGCTGTCGGAGCTTTTCCGCTTCCGCTCCCTGGGAGGAGCCGCATGATCCTTCAAGCCCTCCGCCGCCTCCGCCTCGGGGGGGTCCTCGGCATCAACAGCCGCAACGCCGATTACATCATGCGGTGGAACCCCCGCTCGCGCTTCCCGTTGGTCGACAACAAGGTCCTGACAAAGAAAATGGCGGAAGAGCACGGCATCCCGACACCCGCCCTCTACCTGCTGATCGAGAAGCACGGCGATCTCCCCGCACTGCCGAGACTGCTGGAGGGAAAAGCCGAATTCGCCGTCAAGCCGGCCCGCGGTTCGGGCGGCAGCGGGATTGTCCTTGTGCGGGAGCAATCGGAGAGGGGGTACGTGACCCAGAGCGGCGAACTCATCCCCTTCGGCGATTTCGCCCATCACGTCTCCGATATCCTCTCGGGAATCTTTTCGCTCTCGGGGCTGGAGGACATCGCCATCGTGGAGGCCCTGATCCACCCCGACACGGTCTTCGGGGACGTGAGTTATCAGGGCGTGCCCGATGTGCGGATCGTCGTTTACCGGGGGGTCCCCGCCATGTCCATGGTGCGCCTCCCGACGAAGGCCTCCGACGGCAAGGCCAATCTCCACCGGGGCGCAATCGGAGCCGGCATCGAAATCGCGAAGGGTACCACCGTGACGGCCGTGCACCGGTCGAAAATCGTTGCCCGCCACCCCGACACGGGCAACCCCGTGAGCGGCATCCAGGTCCCCTACTGGGACGAGATGCTGCGGATCGCCGCCGGCACGTTCGAGATGACGGGCCTGGGATACATCGGCGTCGACATCGCCCTCGACCGCGACCGGGGCCCGCTGCTGCTGGAATTGAACGCCCGCCCCGGCCTCGCCATCCAGCTGGCCAACGGGCACGGCCTCCGGGAACGCCTCGAACAGATCGACCGCCTGCCCGCAGGCATTCTCGCGAATCCGGAGGAGCGGGTGGTGTGGGCGAAGCGCACCTTCCATTAGGCTGTTGAAAAAGGCCTGTCTGCGGCGTTTCCCTCATCCTTCCCTTCGGCAAGCTCAGGGCAGGCTATGTGAATGTCACGGTGAGCCTGTCGAACCGTCGGGCGCCTTGCATCCAGACCTTTTTGAACAGCCTCCCGAAAGCCACCACAAGGCCGTTGCATCCGACAGCGAGCGCCGTCCTGCGGCTGTGCCGCGGGACGGGCGAGCGACAGCCCGCTGTCTTCCCTGAGGATCGCCGCCGGGCCGCCACGGACGGGTCCGGAGGGGACGCCGGGTTCCGGACGGGGCTACCGCAGGGCCTCGCGGACCTGCCGGGACAGGTTCACGATGTGGAAAGGTTTCTGCAGGAACCCTCGGCAGCCCCGTGCCAGGATGCTCGCCGCCTCCCCTTCCGCGCTGTAGCCGCTCGAGAGGAGCGCCTTGAGGCCGGAGTTGATCTCCTTCAGGCGGTCAAAGACCTCTCCCCCGGACATGCCGGGCATGATCATATCCAGGATGACGAGATCGATTTCGTCCTTCTTCGCCCGATAGAGATCGACGCCTTCTTTCCCGCTGGACACGTCGTACACCCTGTATCCAAGGTGCTCCAGCATGGCCTTGTTCACTTCCAGGATGCTCTCTTCGTCGTCGATCAGGAGGATCGTCTCCGTGCCTCTCTGCATCTCGGGCGGATCGCCGATCTTCCTCTCCGCGGCGGTCTTGTCCGTCGCGGGAAGATGAAGGGTGAAGACCGCACCGTGGCCCGGTTCGCTGGAGATCTGGACCATCCCGCCGTGGCCGCGGACGATGCCGTACACCATGGACAGACCGAGTCCCGTGCCCGTTCCCTTCTCCTTTGTCGTGAAGAAAGGATCGAAGGCCCGTGACCTGGTCTCCTCGTCCATGCCGATGCCGGTGTCGGCGACGGTGATCTTCACGTAGCGGCCGCTCCTGAAGGTGCCCGCCAGCGCCGTCTCCTCGCCGAGAAGGGTGTTCTCCGTTTCCACGAAGATGTCTCCGCCCCGCGGCATCGCCTGCCAGGCGTTGACGAAGAGGTTCATGAAGACCTGCTCCATCTGCCCGCGGTCCGCCTCCACGAGCCAGAGCCCCTCCTGGTGCTTGTGGTGAATGGAAATCTCCTTCTTCGTCCTCCCGAACATGGACGAGATCTTCGCGACAATCTCGTTCATGTCCGTGGGCTTCACCTCGTAGCGTCCGCCGCGGGCGATGCCCAGCAGCTGCCGGGTCAGGGCCGAGGCCGTCTTGACGTGCTCTTCGACCTGGCGCAGCCGCTCCCCGTGCGGATGATGGGGTTCGAGATCGAGCATCATGAGCGAGACGTTCCCCTGGATGCCCATCAGGATATTGTTGAAGTCGTGGGCGATCCCGCCGGACAGCGTGCCAAGGGCCTCCAGCTTTTGCGCCTGCAGCAGCTGGCTTTCCAGACGTTTGCGCTCGGTCAGGTCGATGACGAGCCCGCGCATCCCGACGGTCTTCCCGTCCCGGACGATCGCCGTCGAGCTGATGAGCACGGGGAATTCCTCGCCGTTCTTCCGGACCGCGCGGTACTCGTTGCTTCGCGTCGCCGCCTTCCGCAGCACGCGCTCGATGTTCCTGGCGGCCCGCGCCCGATCCCGGGGGGAGATCGTATCGAGGGCCGAGAGCCCCTGATCGAGTTCTTCGCGGGTGTATCCGAACAGATCGAGCCCGAACGGATTCGCATAGGTGAAGCGGCCCGTAAGATCCGTCTCGAAGACAACCTCGGGGAGCAGCGCGGCCAGATCCCGGAACTTCTTTTCGCTCTCGATCAGCGCCTCCTCCATGCGTTTCCTCTCGGTAATGTCCCGGGTGATGCTGAGGACGTGGGGGACGCCGTTGAGATCGATGACCGAGGCGGAAATCAGTCCGTACAGGATATCCCCGTTCTTGATGCGGAACGCGGCCTCGAGATTGCGCACCTCGCCGTATCTCCGCAGCCGGTCGCCCATCGCCGCGAATTGCCCGGGCGAAGCCCAGAGATTCAGATCCCCCGATGTCTTCCCCACGGCCGCCTCTTCCCTGTAGCCGCTGATCCGGGTGAAGCCCTCGTTGACCGTCACGTACCGGCCGTCGTCGAGACGGTTGATGCAGACCGCGTCGGGCGTCGTGTGAAAGATCTTCCGGAGCTTCTCCTCGTTTTCCCGCAGGACGCCGTTCGCGAGGACCCGGGCGGTGACGTCCGCGATGAACCCCTCCAGGGCGAGGAGTTCGCCGGAATCTGCATGGACTCCGCGCCCCCGTTCCGCCACCCACTTCACCTCGCCGGCCGCCGTGACGATCCGGTAGGTCACGTCGAAGGCGGATCGCCTTTCGACCGATTCCTGCACCTGCCTCCAGACCTCGGCGCGGTCCTCGGGATGGATGATGTCGTTGTAGGCGATGCGGCGGTTCCCGATCAGGTCCGCCGGGACGTAACCCGTCAGGGGGGTGCAGCCGCCGCTGACCAGTTCCATCGTCCAGTTGCGGTCGTTCCGGCAGCGGTACACCATGCCGGGGAGATTGCCCAACAGCGTGCTCAACACCCGCTCGCTCTCACGCAGCGCCGTCTCCGCCCGTTTGCGATCGGTGATCTCGTGCAGGATGCTGTACATCATGCGCCTGCCCTGAACGGTGATGGGAATCGCCCGGGCTTCCACATCGACGATTCCGCCGTCGAGGCGGATGTACTGCTGTTCCATGGGGGGAATCGTCTGCCCGTGCACCATCACGGTTTCGACGCGCTTTCGCACTTCATCGAGATAGGAGGCGTGGACGAATTCCAAGAGAGGCCGGTCGACCAGTTCGCTGTCATCCCTGGCGCCCAGCATGCGGCAGGCCGCCGGATTGGCATAGGTGATCGTGTTCCCGTCATGGAGAAACAGGGCCGCCGGGGCCGCCGAGACGAGCAGACGGTACCGCTCCTCGCTCTCCGCCAGGGCCTTTTCGCTCCGCTTGGCGGACGTGATGTCCAGCACGATCCCTTCGTAACATTCGATATCGCCCTTTTCGTCGTAAACGGCGCGCGTGCTGTTGGAGACCCAGATCTCCGCGCCGTCCTTCCGGCGGGCCTTGAATTCGAAATGTTCGACGAATCCCCTCTCCCGGAGCATCCGCACATAGCGCAGCCGGTCTTTTGCATTCACGTAATACTGTCTGGGAATATCCGATACGGCGGAGATCAGTTCCTCCGGGGATGAATAGCCCAGCATTCGGGCGAATGCCGGATTGACGCTGAGGAAACGGCCCTCCGGCGTGCTCCGGAAGAAACCCTCCACGGCGCTTTCGTAAAAACGGCGGTATTCCCCGCCGGCCGTCCGGGCGTCGCCGGAATCCGGACGATCCTCCGGGTCCGTCCCCTTCCGGCCGGAAGACTCCGCTCCCGCAACCCGCTCGCTTTTCGTCCTGCCCGATGCAGTCATGGCTCCCTTCCTCTTTTTTGATTTCCGCCGCCGGCCGGCACCGGCAGCTCTTCCCTCGCGCCCCACGTCTTCCGTACGCCGGCCGTCATGACCGCGGAACCGGTTTGTTCGCATTCGCCGGTTCCGCGCGCAAATCCCGCCACTCCCCTCATTGATGGGCGCCCGACCCTGTGCTATAGGCAACCGGGTCATGCCTTCTACCACAGGGACGTCCGAAAAACATCTGCGAGACGCAAGCCGCCGGGCGTGCACTCTCCGGTCCCGCGATCCGCTCGGCTTCTTGATGAGACGACGGGAATGAGCGACCGGACGGAGCCGGGGTCGATCACGTCCCCGCAGGACACAGACCGCGAGGAGCACCCATGCCCGAGTCTGCCGCAATCGAAAAGCGCGTTGTCCGAAAGATCACCCTGCACCTGATCCCGCTGATGTTCGCCCTGTACATCCTCGCCTATCTGGACCGCATCAATGTCGGTTTCGCAGCCCTTCAGATGAACACCGACCTGAACCTGAGCGGAACGGTATTCGGCATCGGCAGCGGCATTTTCTTCATCGGTTATTTCCTCTTCGAGATTCCGAGCAACCTCATCCTCCACCGGGTTGGCGCCCGGTTCTGGATCGCGCGCATCATGATCACCTGGGGGATCGTTTCCTCGGCGATGATATTCGTTCAGGGGCCGAAGAGCTTCTATTGGCTTCGGTTCCTCCTCGGACTCGCCGAGGCGGGATTTTTCCCCGGCATGATCCTCTACCTGACCTATTGGTTCCCGGCCCGATACCTGGCCCGCAACGTTGCCCTCTTCATGACGGCAACGGCCGTCGCCGGCATCATCGGCGGTCCCCTGTCGGGCGCCCTGCTGACCCTTCACGGCTTCCTGGGGCTCGCCGGCTGGCAGTGGCTCTTCCTGCTGGAAGGCATCCCCTCCGTCGTCATGGGAATCGTCGTCTGGTTCTTGCTGACGGATCGGCCCGATCATGCAACATGGCTGACTGCCGGGGAAAAACAATGGCTTGCCGGGCAATTGGAGCGGGAAACCGCCGCCCGGCCCGCAGGTGAGGGAAGAAACCTCCGGCAGGTCCTCGGAAGCACCCGGGTATGGGGTTTCTGCGCCGTCTACTTCGCGCTCGTCGTGGGTCTGTACGCGATCAGCCTCTGGATGCCGCTGATTCTCAGAAGCCTGTCGACAATGAGCGATCTGGCGATCGGTCTCGTTTCCACCCTTCCCTACTTCGCGGCCTGCATCGCCATGGTGCTGATCGGCGGGCATTCCGACCGGAGCGGCGAGAGAAGGGTCCATGCAGCATGGGCGCTGCTGACCGCGGCCGGAGGGATCGCCCTGTCCGCTTTCACCGATCGCGTTCCCGCGGAAATCGCCTGTTTCATGATCGCCGCCGTCGGGATCTGGGGCGCGCTGGGCCCCTTCTGGGCCTTTTCCTCGTCATTCCTGACCGGGGCGGGAGCGGCCGGAGGCATCGCCCTCATCAATTCCATCGGCAACCTGGGCGGTTTCACCGGGCCCGCACTGATCGGGATACTGAAGGACCATACGGGCAATTACGAAGCCGGCAGGCTCCTGGTCGCGGTTCTGCTCGCGGCCGGCGGGGCATGGACCGCATCGATTCGCAACCGCTAGGCAGGGCCGGGCGCCTGTCCGGCCGGCAACGGCGACATCCCGGCGCGGCCTTCTCAAAGTTCGATCAGGTCTTCTTCCTGCCACTCCTCGAGTTTCCGCCATGCCTCGGTCAAGAAAAGATGCACACGCCGGAAGGGCCAGCCTGCGGCGAAAACGACGCCCAGCAGGACCCTCTCCAGCAGCGTGTAGCGCGGATAAACGACCATCCGGTCCGGCCTGCCGTTCCACAAGATTCCCTGCGCGTCCATGCGCCCCCCTTTCGGTCCAGTTTCCTTAGATATCGGCCGGTTGGCACGGGACTTTAATCCCCTCTCGCGGCAGCGAAAAAAATGTATTTGACAGGGGGGTGGGGACATGCTAGGAGACGTCGGCAATAGATTGCCGTTTGCCTATGACGACGATATTCAACCAGGAAGACATCGAGCGAAAGATCCTTCTCATCCTCCGGATCCTGCAGGAAACGGGGGAACCGATGGGCGCGCGCCTCATCGCGAGGCGCATGAAGGATTACGGCGTCGCCCTGAGCGAACGCACCGTCCGCTACCATCTGAAGATCATGGATGGACGCGGCCTGACCAAGCTCGTCGGCCGCCTGGACGGCCGGATCATCACGGAACACGGCGTCGAGGAAATCGCCGACGGACGCGTCCGCGACAAGATCGGCATGTCCGTGTCCCGGATCGAGGTCCTCGCCTTCCGGACGACGCTGGACCCCCATAAGAAAGCGGGGCTCTTGCCGATGAACGTCACGTTCCTGCCCAAAGGCCGCCTTCGTGAGACCCTGGAAGCGATGAAGCCCGCATTCAAGGCGGGCATCTGCACGAGCGAACTGGTGTGTACGGCCGATGAGGGAACCCGCATCGGCGATCTCGTCGTCCCGGAGGGGTTTGTCGGGTTCGCGACCGTCTGCAGCGTCGTCGTCAACGGCGTGCTGCTGAAGCACGGCGTTCCCATGGACTCCAAGTTCGGTGGCATTCTCCAGCTCAAAGACGGCAAGCCCCTGCGCTTCGTCGAAGTCATCTACTATTCGGGTTCCTCGCTGGATCCCTCGGAGGTCTTCATCATGGCGAAGATGTCCTCCGTGCGGACCGCCGCGGAGCGGGGCGAGGGAAAGGTCCTGGCCAATTTCCGGGAGATCCCCACCGTGAGCCGCGAGCTGGTGGATCGGATCATCTCGAACCTGCGCCTGATCGGCATCGGCGGCGTCCTGTCCCTGGGCGAACTGAGCGAACCGGTTTGCCAGGTGCCGGTGGACGTGAACAAGCTGGGAATGATCCTCTACGGAGGGCTGAATCCCGTCTGCTGCGCCCATGAAGCGGGCATCGAAACGGTCAACCGCGCGATGTCGACGATCCTGGATTACGACGCGCTTCGCCCCTTTGAAGAAGTCTGTCGCGAGGCGGGCAGGAAGAAATAAGGCAAAGCAAGTTCCCGCAGTCTCCGACCCCGATGATTTGCGGAACTATTTTATTCTCCCGAAGGAGGAAGGAAAGTATGGCAGAAGATCTCAATCCCTTTGCAGTAGCGCGGAAACAGCTGGATGATTGTGCGAAGATCCTGAACCTGGAACCCGGCGTCCAGGCCATCCTGAGGGTCCCGTCGCGCGAAGTGCACATCTCGATCCCCGTGCGGATGGACGACGGGTCGCTCAAAGTCTTTCAGGGGTTCCGCGTTCAATACAACGACGCGAAGGGCCCGACGAAGGGCGGCATCCGGTTCCATCCGGACGAAACCATCGACACCGTGCGGGCGCTGGCTGCATGGATGACCTGGAAATGCTCGCTCATGGACCTGCCGCTGGGCGGTGCCAAAGGCGGCGTGATCTGCAACCCGAAAGAGATGTCCCCGGGAGAATTGGAGCGCCTGAGCCGGGCTTACGTCGACAAGATCTGGCAGATCCTCGGCCCCGAACAGGACGTGCCGGCCCCCGACGTCTATACCAACCCCCAGATCATGGCCTGGATGGTCGATGAGTATTCCAAACTCTGCGGCAAGAATCAGTTCGGGATGATCACGGGGAAGCCCCTTTCCCTCGGCGGATCCGAAGGGCGGGGCGACGCCACGGCCATGGGCGGCGCGTACGCGACGCGCGAGGCGGCCAAGGAGCGCGGCATCGACCTCGGCAAAGCGACCGTTGCGATCCAGGGCTACGGCAACGCCGGATACTATGCGGCCGTCCTTGCCAAGGGAAAGTTCGGCGCCAAGGTCGTCGCCGTCAGCGACTCCAAGGGCGGCATCCACAAGGCCGAAGGCCTCGATCCGGAAGCCGTCGGCAAGCACAAGGCCAAGACGGGCTCCGTCATCAATTTCCCCGGTTCGAAGCCGATTTCCAATGAGGCGCTCCTGGAACTGGATGTGGACGTCCTGATTCCCTCTGCAATGGAAGGCATGATCACGGCAAGCAACGCCGCAAAGATCCGCGCCAAGATCGTGGCGGAACTGGCCAACGGCCCGACGACGCCCGAGGCGGACGAGATTCTCCACCGGAACGGCGTCCACGTCATCCCCGATTTTCTGTGCAACGGGGGCGGCGTCACCGTCTCCTACTTCGAAATGGTCCAGAATGCCTACATGTACTACTGGGACGCCGAGGACGTGTACAAACGCCTCGACAGGAAGATGACCACCGCCTACCATGCGGTGCTCAAGGCCTCCAAGAAATACAACATCCACATGCGGCAGGCCGCCTACGTGGTCGCCGTAAGCCGCGTCGTCGAGGCCATGAAGCTCCGCGGCTGGGTATAGACGGATCGTTGGGAAAGCCTGCCGGCGCGCGCACCGGCGGGAACGGATCGACAAGGGGGGAACCGACCGGTTCCCCCCTTGTTTTTCTGCGATAGGGGCGATATCCTTTTTTTATTTCGCGAGGAGAGACGACATGACCGGAACACAGAACAACGGGACCGAAGCGATTCGGCCGGATGATACGATTCACGGCTTCCGCATCCTGCGGGTAACGTCCCTGCCGGAGCTGCGCGCGACGGCGGTGGAAGCCGAGCATCTCGCGACCGGCGCCCTGGTCCTTCATCTTGCCTGCGACGACCGGGAGAATCTCTTCTCCATCGGTTTCCGGACGCCGCCCGCCGATTCCACCGGCGTTCCCCACATCCTGGAGCACTCCGTCCTGGCGGGCTCCGAACGGTATCCCGTGAAGGACGCCTTCAACGAGCTCCACCGGGGGACCCTCCAGACCTTCATCAACGCCTTCACCTATCCGGACAAGACGATCTATCCGGTGGCAAGCCAGGTCCGGGCCGATTACTTCAATCTCGCGCGCGTCTATGCCGACCTCGTGCTGAAGCCGCGGCTGCTGCCGGAAACCTTCCGCCAGGAGGGCCATCATCTCGAGTTCGCAGATCCGTCCGACAGGGCGTCCGAACTCCGGGTCTCCGGCATCGTCTACAACGAGATGAAGGGGGCCTATTCTTCACCCGACAACGTCATGTTCAAGGCGATCCAGGAAAACCTGTTTCCCGATACCGCCTATCGATGGGACTCCGGCGGGGCCCCGGAGGAGATCCCTTCCCTCACCTACCGGCAGTTCCAGGATTTTCACAGGGCATTCTATTCTCCGAGCAACGCCCGTTTTTTCCTCTACGGCGATATCCCGACAAGGGACCATCTGGCCTTCCTGCAGGAGCTGCTGGCCGGCTTCGGGAAAATCCCCGTCGACTCGCGCATCGGGAGCCAGACCCGCTGGAGCAGCCCGAAGTCCGTGCGCGGCTTCTATCCCGTCGGGCCCAAGGAATCCCTGGACGGCAGGACGACCGTCAATCTCGCCTGGATGCTCTGCGAGAATACGGAAACCCAGACGGCGCTCCTGATGGAGATCCTCGCGGGGATCCTGGTGGGCAGCGCCGCCGGACCGCTGCGTAAGGCGCTCATCGACTCCGGGCTCGGACAGGACCTCTCCCCGGTCACCGGCATCGAACGCGACCTCAAACAGATCGTCTTCGCCGTCGGCCTCCGCGGCACGGACCCGGCGAAGGCCTCCCCCATAGAGGCCCTGATTCTGGAGACGCTGCGGCGTTGCGCGGCGGAAGGCTACGATCCCGAGTTGATCGAGGGAACGCTCCATCAGGTGGAATTCGCCGGCAAGGAGATCGTCCGCAGCAACTACCCCTACGGCATCGTCCTGATGGGAAGGGCGTACCACAGCTGGCTGTACGACGGCGATCCCCTCGCCAACCTCAACTTCCCCCGTCTGATCGAGACCGCACGGGCGGAATGGAAGAAGAACCCCCGGCTCTTCGAGGAGACGACCCGGCGCTGGCTGATCGACAATCCCCACCGCCTGATGTCCGTCGTCGAGCCGAGCAGGACCCTCCAAACCGAGCGGGAAAAGGCCTTCCGGGAGAAGATGGCGGAGCGGAAGGACGGCATGGCCGGACCGGAACTGGAGCGGATCGCCTCCGAGGCCTCGGCCCTGAAGCGCTTCCAATCGGAGCCCGATGCGCCCGCCGCGCTCGCCAGCCTGCCCCGGATCGGCCGCAGCGACCTGCCCCGGGAAATTGAAAAAATCCCGACAGAGCGGGAGAGCCTCTCGGGCGTTCCCCTTCTGGCGCACGAGATCTTCACCAACGGGATCGTTTATCTGGACCTCGCCTTCGATGTTGCGGACGTCGAGGAGGATCTCCAGCCTTATCTCCCCCTGCTGGGGAAATTGATGACCTCGATGGGTGCGGCCGGCCTGTCCTACGAACAGATGGCCAAGCGGATCCAACTGCGGACGGGCGGCATCGGCTGCCACGTGACGGCCGGATTTTCGCTGGCCGGGGACCGCACCTGGCAGAAGATGATCTTCCAGCTCCGGGCCCTCGAACGGAACGTTTCGGAGGCGGTGAAGATCCTGACGGACATCCTGACCGCAGCGGACTTCTCGGACGACGCCCGCATGAGGGACCTGGAGGCGGAAAAAAAGAACGGCCTTCAGGCCGCCGTGATTCCTTCGGGCCATATCTTCGCCAGGCGCTCCGCCGGCGCAGGGCTTTCCCTCCCGGCTTACCGGGACGAACAGTGGCACGGCCTTTCTCAGCTGCGCCTGATCGCCGGTCTCCATGACGGCTTCGATGCGAACAAGGACGACCTCCGGTCGAGGCTGGGCCGCCTCCGATCCCGGGTGGTGGGCAGGCAAAGGCTTACGATCAACGTGACGGCATCTCAGGCCGGCCTCGATGCCTTCCGGAAATGTGCGGCCGACCTGATCGCGGGTCTGCCGGCCGGAACCGCCGCCTTCCCCTCGTCGGCCGGGCCGGGTCCCCTCGTGGCCCGCGGCGTGGCGATCCCCGCCGATGTCTCCTACGTGGCAAAAGTCCTTCGCGGACCGGTGTACGGAAACCCGCTCGCCCCATCGCTCATGGTGCTGGCGCGCCACCTGTCGAACGGATACCTGTACAGGCGCATCCGCGTCCAAGGCGGCGCCTACGGGGGGATGTCCGCCTTCGACCCCGGCGCCGGAACCTTCGCGTTCCTCTCGTACCGTGATCCCCACATCGTCGAGACCCTCGACGTCTACCGAGAGGCCGAGGCCTACGCGTGCAGCGCCGTCGTCCCGCCGGACGAGATGGACAGGGTCGTGATCGGAACGATCGGCGCCTTCGACAAGCCGATGGACCCCGCCGGTCGCGGTTATGCGGCCATGATCAGAGAATTCATCGGATTGACGGACGGCGAGCGTCAGAAATTCCGCAACGGAATTCTCGAGATGACGCCGCAGGGTCTGCTGGATGCGGCAAGACAGCTCTTCGAAAAGACGGCTGAGAACGTGGCCGTATACGCCGCGGAAGAGCGCCTGAAGAGGGCCAACGAGCGTCTTGACGGCGAGCTCCGTATGGAGCCCCTTCTCATGAAGGAATGACGATGCCGCCCGCGGACACCGATGACGAAGGCCTCACCGAGAGAACCGATTGCTTCGCCTGCCGGCACTTCTACATCACCCACGCCCCGCCCTTCCCCTACGGCTGCCGCAGGATCGGGTTTCAGTCGCGGCAGCTGCCGTGCGTGGAGGTGCGGTCCGTTTCCGGCACGACATGCAGCTGCTTTTCCCCGAAGGAGCGGATGGAAGGGAATCCGTGAAAGGATCAGCACCGGTAGCCTGCCGGCAGGAGACACCGTCACTCACGGTGGCAGCAGAGGGTGAAAAGCGCGATCAGAAGGACCACAAAACCGATCGCAAAATAGACAAAGGTATTGACGTTCAGGATCGCGCCGCCGTCGGTGAAAAAGTCGATGTTCAGGAAATAACCCCAGTAGAAGGTAAAGCAGTAGTTCACCAGAAGCGCCAGCCTGATCCGGCCGAAGAGCAGCGCGAGCGTGCTCAGAATCAGGAGCAGCATCAGCTGCACAAGCGGTACGACCACCGTGCCGGACATCAGCATTTCCATCGTGTTCTTCACCAATTCCATCATTCTCGCCTTCTCGATCTCTCCACAAAAAAGTTAATGCATGATCCGGGACTGTCAACGCCGCGGCACCGCCGATCAGGCCCCAAGCGGGGACATTGCCATCGTGAGGCGGAGTGATTAGATTGATATTCGATGAGTCCTGCACAAAGCAGGAGGAAGGAGCAAAATGAACAGAGAAAGGAGGGAATCCGATGAGGAGTTATTCGCGCATCGCGGTCGCGACGGCAGCAGTGGTTCTTCTCCTTGCCTTGGCAAGTTGCGCGGACTTCAGGATGAGAGGTTCGGTCGAAGAAGATCGGGACGTGGCCCGCTCTTTCTGGAACGCTGAGTACCGGCCCGATATAAATTACTACTCCAGCGGCCCGGACGCCCATCCCAATGCGTTGCTGGGCCTGGATAAAGACTACACCTTGGAGTCCGATCTGTGGAAGAAGGTGGACAGTGCGGCGCAGCTCAAGGCGATGGTCTGGGGGATGAACAAGAACGCCCGCGAGAAGTATGCAAGTGTGCACGGGTTCCGCCTCCTCGACAACGAGGGGAAGGGGATCGGAATCTGGTATTCCCATATCTCGAACAGGGCGATGCTGACCATGAAGGGTGACAAGCGGGTTCTGGTCTACACTCCGGACACCAGAAAAAATGATCCATAACCTTGCATGCATGGCATTTCAGGAGGCAGGAAGATGTCGAGATTTGCGAAAATATTTGCGGTATCGGCCCTGGCCGTTTTGCTGACGCTGACCGGTTGCGCCAGTTTCAAGATGAGGGGCTCGTTCGCCCCTGACCGGGATGTCGCCCGTGCGTTCGAACGCTTCGAGTTCCGCGATGACATGAATTACTACTCCAGCGGCTCCGACGCATACCCCAACGCCCTTCTGGGACTGAAAAAGGAATACACCCTCGAATCCGATCTGTGGAAAAAGGTCGAAACGGCGGCGACGCTCAAGGACATGGTCCAGGGGATGCAGAAGAAAACCGGCGAAATGATGCTGGGTCTCCATGGCTCTCGAATCCTCGACAACGAGGGGAATCCCATCGGGATCTGGTATGCGATCCTCTCGGCCAAGGGATCGGTGGTCATGAAGGATGGAAAGCGCGTGGTCGTCTACACGCCGGATACCGACACGTACCTCCGCTACGACCAGGGGAAACCGCGTGACAAATAGAATGGATAGAACGGATGGAGGCGCCGCCTCGGCGGCGCCTTTGATCCTTGCATTTCGCCTTGAAAACCGGTAGAAGGACGAAAAAGTCGCGGACCGGGAGGGATGCATGAAGGCGCTCGTCACCTACTACTCGAAAACCGGCAATACGGAAAAGCTTGCCCGCGCCATCTACGATGCGATCGACGTCGAGAAGCACATCGAGTCGATCGAAAAGGTCAAGGACCTCGCCGGATACGACATCGTCTTCTGCGGATTTCCGGTCATGACGCACAGCGTTCCCCCGAAGGTGGAAAACTTCATCAGGGGTCTGCCGGCGGGTCAGAAGATCGCCTTCTTCTCGACGCACGGGTCTCTGAAGGGCGGGCATCTCCCCAAACAGGCCTTCGAGCATGCGCTGGGCCTTGCCTCGAAGCACAAGGTCCTGGGACACTTCGGCTGCCGCGGCAGGGTCGATTTCAAGGTCATCGACGCCGTTTCCAGACAACCTGAGCACGCGGCATGGGCGGAGGAAGCGATGGGCGCCCATGAACATCCCAACGCGGCGGATCTCCAGGACGCCGGGAAGTTCGCCCGCGACATGATCGTGAAGGTCCGCAAGTAGGATCCCCGGGATAGATCACAATGTCAAGGCGGCCGCCCTTTCAGGTCGGCCGCCTTTTTTTGTCACGCGCCTGAACCGGAAGCCGTTCAGGAGCCGTCAGGTTGAAACCGTTTTTCAACAGCCCCGTCAGATCGATGTCCCCCTTCAGGGCTGTTCAAAAATGCCCGGATGCAAGGCCCCCGAAGTCCTGAGCCCTGAGGCGTACTGGACGTACGTCGAAGGGCGAAGGACGAGGGAAACGCAGCAGACGGGCGTTTTTCAACAGCCCGTCAGAGCAGTGTCTCCAGGCGGGCCAGGGCCTCCTTCAGGCTTTCCGCCTTTGGGCCGCCCGCCTGGGCCATGTCGGGCCGCCCGCCGCCGCTCCCCCCGACGATCGGAGCGACCTCTTTGATGATCCGTCCCGCCGAATAGCGCGCCGTCAGGTCCTTCGTCACGAGGCACAGGAGCATCGCCTTCCCTTCGACAGACGCACCCAGGAGCACGACGCCGGAAGAGATCCGGTCGCGGATCTTGTCGCCGAAGTCCCGGAGCGCCTTGGGATCCGCGGCCGGAACAACGGCCGTGAGGACCCGAACCCCCCTGATCTCCCGGATCGAATCCATCAGGTCCGACGAATCCCTCGCCGCGAGCTTGCCGCGCAGGGCGTCGATCTCCTTTTCCAGTTCCCTCTGATTCCGAAGGAGTTTCTCCGTCCGGTCCGCAATCTCGAAGGTATTCGCCTTGAGCAGGTTCGCCGCGCGCCTCATTTCCGTCTCGAGGCGGCGCACATAGGCAACGGCTTCGCGCCCCGTGACGGCCTCGATGCGCCGGACGCCGGCGGCAATGGCGGATTCGTGCAGGATCTTGAGCATTCCCACATCGCCCGTTCGCCCGACATGGGTCCCGCCGCACAGTTCCATGCTGAAGTCCCCCATCTTCACGACGCGGACCGACTCGCCGTATTTTTCGTCGAAGACCGCCGTGGCGCCCGTCTTCATCGCCTCTTCCAGCGGGAGGACCGCCGTCGTTACCGGCGCATTCTGCCGGATGAAGCGATTGGCGAGGATCTCGATCCGCTCCAGCTCCTCCTCCTCGATCCTGGAGAAGTGGGTGAAGTCGAAGCGGAGGCGCTCCGCATTGACGAGCGACCCCGATTGCTTGACGTGGTCCCCGAGCACGGCCTTGAGGGCCGCCTGCAGGATGTGGGTGCCGCTGTGGTTCGCCGCGACGGCGTGCCGGCCTTCGTCGTCCACCCTGAGGTGCGCATCGTCGCCCCTGCGGACCGTGCCTCTTTTCAATTTCCCGATGTGCGTGATGACGTGTTCCAGCGGGCGCCGCGTGTCCCAGACCTCGAAGAGGAACCCTTCCCCCTCGATCGCGCCCGTATCCCCGACCTGGCCGCCCGTCTCGCCGTAGAAGGGGGTCTCCTCCACGAGGACCTCGGCGTTGTCTCCTTCGACAACCTCCTCCACGGGCCGATCTCCCCGGATCAGGGCAACAACCCTGCTCCAGCCTTCCGTCACGCCCTCGTAGCCGGTGAATTTCACGGCAACTCCCTGCGCGGACAGCTTCTGGTAGGATTCGGAAACCGCCGCCGCGCCGCTCCCCTTCCAGGATTCCCGGGCTTTGTCGCGCTGGGCGGACATCGCCTTCTCGAATCCCTCCTGATCGATGGTGAGGCGGTCCTTCCGGACGATGTCCTGCGTGAGGTCCGTCGGAAAGCCGAAGGTGTCGTAGAGCTTGAAGACGATCTCGCCCGTCAGCACGCTCCTGCCCGCCTTCTTCAGGGCATCCACCTCTTCCTGGAGGATCCGGAGACCCGCGTCGAGGGTCGCGATGAATCGCTGCTCCTCGTTGTGGATGACCTTGCGGATGTAACTCGACTTGTCGAGAAGGTCGGGGTAGGCGTCTTTCATCTCGTCGATCACAACCTGCGAAACCTCATGGAGAAAGGGCTTGTTCAGGCCGAGGTTCTTGCCGTGCCGGGCGGCGCGCCGCAGGATCCGCCGCAGGACATAGCCGCGTCCCTCGTTGCTCGGGAGGACGCCGTCGCCGATCAGGAACGTGACGGCGCGGCTGTGGTCGGCGATGACGCGGACCGATACGTCGTCGTCCTCGCTTTTCCCGTAGGACCGGCCGCTGATCTTCTCGACAAAACGGATGATGCCGTGGAAGAGGTCCGTATCGTAATTGCTCCGGACCCCCTGCATGATCGCCGCCAGGCGCTCCAGGCCCATGCCGGTATCGATGTTGGGCCTCGGGAGGGGAGTGAGTTTCCCCGCGGCGTCGCGGTCGAACTGGGTGAATACGAGATTCCAGATCTCCAGGAAGCGGTCGCATTCGCACTCGACGTTGCAGGTATCCTTTCCGCAGCCCGTTCCCTCGCCCTGGTCGAAGAGGATTTCCGAACAGGGGCCGCAGGGCCCCGTCTCTCCCATCATCCAGAAATTGGTCTTCTCCCCCATGCGGACGATGCGCTCGGCGGAGACACCCATCTTGTCGTGCCAGATCCTGAAGGCCTCATCGTCGTCCTTGTAGATCGTGATCCAGAGCCGGTCCTTGGGAAGCCCCATCGTGACCGTCAGGAATTCCCAGGCCCAGGCAATCGCCTCGTTCTTGAAGTAATCACCGAAGGAGAAATTCCCCAGCATCTCGAAGAAGGTATGGTGGCGCGCCGTGTACCCGACGTTCTCGAGGTCGTTGTGCTTGCCTCCCGCACGGACCGATTTCTGCGAGGTCGTCGCCCGCCGGTAGCCGCGGTCCTCGATGCCCAGAAAGCAGTTCTTGAACTGCACCATGCCGGAATTCGTGAAGAGGAGCGTCGGGTCGTCCTTGGGGATGAGCGACGAACTGGGCACCCGGGTGTGGCCCCGCTCCTCGAAGAATTTCAGAAAACTTTCCCGGATTTCACTGGCCTTCATCGACATGAATCTCTTCCTCCTGATACTGAGCCAACGCCGCGAAGATCCGATCGAGGGGGAACCCCCTGTGCATCAGGCTCTGTACAATCTTCCGTCTCTCGGCCGGGTCTTCCGCCGCACCGGCGGCAAGGCGGCCGCGCTTGGCGAGCCAGCGCCGGATCGCCTCGTCCTCGCCCATCTCCAGCCGAATCCCGGCAAGGGCTTCCCGGATCGTCTCTTCGGCGACGCCTTTGTCGCGAAGCGCCCTCGAAATCCTGCGGTCACCGTAGAGGCGGCCTTCCGCCAGGACCCGCGCCGTTCCCGCCGCGAAGGCCTGATCGTCCAGATAGCGACGCTCCCGGCACTCCGCGAGCACCTCGTCCGCGGCGGCCGCGCCAAACCCTTTTTCGAGAAGCCTCGCCCGCAGGCCGGCCTCGCTGTAAGGCCGCCGCGCCAGGAGGCGGATCGCCTGCTGCCTCGCCTTCGCCGTCTCGCCCGACCCGTCCGTCACGATTCTTCCTGCTGATCCTTCTGCGTCTTCAGACCCAGTTTCTCCCGGACCTCGCCCTCGATCTTCGCGAGGAGGTCGGGATTTTCCTTCAGGAGGTTCTTCGTGTTGTCGCGGCCCTGCCCGAGCCGCTCGCCGCCGTAGGAGTACCAGGCGCCGCTTTTCTCGATGATGCCTTGCTCGGAGGCGAGATCCACGATATCCCCTTCACGCGAGATCCCCTCGCCGAAGACGATGTCGAACTCGGTCTCCCGGAAGGGGGGCGCCATCTTGTTCTTCACGACCTTCACCTTGGTCCGGAAACCGACCACCTCCTGCCCCTGTTTCAGCGGGCTCGTCTTGCGGATATCGAGTCTCATGGAGGCGTAGAACTTCAGCGCGTTCCCGCCGGTCGTCGTTTCGGGGTTCCCGAAAAAGATGCCGATCTTCATGCGGAGCTGGTTGATGAAGATGACCGTCGTCCTGGACTTGCTGATGCTTCCCGTGAGTTTCCGCAGGGCCTGGGACATCAGCCGCGCCTGGAGACCCATCTGGGCATCGCCCATCTCTCCTTCCAGTTCCGCCTTGGGGACCAGCGCCGCCACGGAGTCGACGACGAGGATATCCAGCGCCCCGCTGCGCACGAGCGTCTCGGCGATCTCGAGCGCCTGCTCCCCCGTGTCCGGCTGGGAGATGAGCAGGTCGTCGGTGTTGACGCCGATCTTGCGGGCGTACGTTACGTCAAGGGCATGTTCGGCGTCGATGAAGGCCGCCAGACCTCCCTGCTTCTGGGCCTCCGCCACGATGTGCAGGGCGAGCGTCGTCTTTCCTCCGGATTCGGGCCCGTAGATCTCCACGATCCGCCCGCGCGGCACGCCGCCGATTCCCAAGGCGATATCGAGGCTGAGGGCGCCGGTGGGAATGACGGGGACATCCACGACTTTTTCCCCGCCGCCCAGGCGCATGATGGAGCCCTTGCCGAACTGGCGCTCGATCTGAGAAATCGCCAGATCCACTGCCTTCCCCCTGTCGTTATCCTGAGCCATAGTTACCTCCACGTGATGTTTTTTACAAAATCCGGAAACTGCACCGAAAACCGGCTCCACCGAACAGGATCCGGACAGGAACACCGCATGCAGGGTCCGCGGCGACCGAAACCGGCGCGTCCGCCTCAGCCGCCCGCAAAGGGAAAAGTCGCGAGCCCGGTGTAGATGGCACCCTTCGGCGTCAGTTCACTCCGGAAAAGCGTCAGCTTGTCCACAACGAAGTCCCCCGTTTCCTGGAGGCGCGGTCCCTTCAATGCCTGCTCCAGACCGACGAGTCCCCGCCCGTCCTTGATCCGCCCCAGGGTCAGGTGGGCACGGAAAGGCCTTTCTTCCCGAGCGAATCCGCAGGACTCAAGGCCCGTTTCGATTCTCTTCTGCAGGGCGCCGAGGGGTTCGACGTCTCCTTCCAGCCCCAGCCAGATCACCCGCGGCCGCCTCAGGTCCGGAAAAACGCCCAGCGACCGGCCTCGGAGGGACAGCGCCGCCGTTCCGGAAACGGCCTTCCGAACCTCCGTCGCGATCGTCTGCGCCTGCTCCGGCGAGATGTTTCCGAAGAACTTCAGCGTCAGGTGGATACCCTCGGGCCTGACCCAGGCGATCGAGCCCTGTACCGTCTTTTTCAACTCCCGCTGGATCGCGGCGATCCGATCGAGGACCTCCGGCGGCGGATCGGCGGCCAGAAAGGCGCGGACGGAGCCGGTGCCGGCCATGTCATCCCTCCGTGAGGTACTGCTGCAGCATACGCAACGCCTGCTGGGAGGAAAAAACCTTCGTTCGTCTCCGATCCCAGCGGGAAGAACACTTCTCGCACAACGTGCGCCGGCCGTCGGCCAGGGCCACGAACACGGTCCCAACCGGTTTCTCGTCGCTCCCGCCGGAAGGCCCGGCGATTCCCGTTACAGCCACCCCGAGGTCGACGCCGGAACGCGACCGGACACCCTCGGCCATGAGGCGGGCCGTCTCCTCGCTCACGGCGCCGTATCTTTTCAGCACGTCCTCCGGGACGCCCAGAAGCTCGGTTTTCGCCTGGTTGCTGTAGACGACAAGGCCCCGGTTCAGGAAGGCCGAACTGCCGGGCACGTCGGTGAGGCGGTCGCAGATCAGTCCGCCGGTGCAGGACTCCGCAACCGCCAGCGTCAGTTTCTTCTCGGTCAGGAGCCTGGCCACGATGACCTCGATCGTGTCGTTGCCGTAACCGAAGATGTTCTTTTTCAACCGGCGCGTGACCTCGGCCTGAGCCTTCTCCAGTCTGGCCGCAGCCTGTGCGGCGTCGGGCGTGCGAACCGTGAGCTCGACGCGGTTTTCCGGAAAATTCGGATAGAAGCCGATGCACACGCCGAGGCCGGCGAAATCCACGTCCTTGAGCGTCTGGTCGATCGAGGACTCCGAAATTCCGAACAGCTTGATCACGCGGGTTTCGATGTACTGGGCGGCATCGGGAAACTCGCGGCGCAGAAGGGGGATGACCCCTTCCGGCAGCATCCGGCGGGATTCCGATGGAACGCCGGGGATCACCGCCACGATCTTGCCGTTCTTCTTCACGGCAAACCCCCAGGCCGAACCGGTGGGGTTGAAGATCGTTTCCGCCCCTTCCGGGAATACGGCCTGCTTGGCGTTGTTTTCGGTCCAGGGGATGCGGAGCCTTTCAAAGCGCGCCTGCAGATGGACGAGACACTTCTCGTCCAGGACAAGACCGAGGCCGAAGGCCCTGGCAATCGCCGCCGTCGTGATGTCGTCCGCCGTGGGGCCCAGTCCGCCGGTGACGATCACCGCGGAAGACCGCGCCAGCAGCCAGTCGAGGGCATCACGGATCGTCCCCTCGTCGTCCCCGACGGACGTCATGGCGGAGATGCCCCATCCCTGGGTCTCCATCGCACGGGCGATGAACGAGGAGTTGGTGTCCTGCGTCTTCCCGCTGGTCAATTCGTTGCCGATCGTCAATATCGCTATCTTCATGCCCTCACTCCACCGCTGTACCGCGCGGTTCGCGACACCATCTCAATCGTCAAATCCCCCACAGGAAGATCAGCATCTGCAGCAGGACATTCGCATAGATCCCGGCGACCAGATCGTCCCCCGCCACCCCCAGGCCTCCCGGCCATTTCCGCTGCACCCAGCCGGCCGGAAAGGGCTTGGCGATGTCGAAGACGCGGAAGAGGACAAAGCCGACCGCCGTATGAACAACCGTCGGGACAACGAACAGCATCGTCCAGCAGAACCCCGCGATCTCGTCGATCACGATGATCTGCGCATCCTTCTTTTGAAAGATCTTCTCCGCTTCCTGGGATATGACACACGCCAGGCAGGTAAGAGCCAGCACCGACAGCAGCTGCAGAGGCCAGGTCAGGGGAGAAAAGATCAGGACGACGGGAATGCCGACAAGCGTCCCCGCCGTTCCGGGGGCAAAGGGCACCCGCCCGGCGCCGACCCCGGTCGCGAGGGTTTTTATGAATATTTCATTCAGAAAGACACCCCATTCCAGCCGGACCGGCCGCCGAACTGCGGGGTAAATTACCCGCTTTCCCCTGCGCTGTCAACGGTTTTGCACCTCGTCGTCCATTTTCTTCCCGATCCTCCAGGCATCCACGATCCCGAAGATCCAGCAGACGACGAGAAGCAGCAGGAGGGCGTTCGCCATGAGGCTCTCCGAAGCGGTCGTCACCTGGGTGGCGGTCCTGGAAATCGCGCCGGCATCGATCATCCCGCCTTCCGCCCTGATCTTTTCGAGGACGACAAGGGATTTCTGCACCGCCTTCACGACGATGACGGCAAGACCGGCAAAGACGATCGATGCCAGGACGACACCCCGCCGGAAATGCCGAAGGACCATCTGACCCAGACCGGGAAATACCAGCCCCGACAGAAGCGCACCTTTCAGCGAACTTCTCATAGTGCCTCCGAGAAAATTCAGGCGTCCATCGGACTTTCCGAAACTCTGCCGCGCCGCCAGCCGGATGGGAAAAAACAGGGGAAAGACAACGTGCCGAGATCGCCCGGTCAAGCGGAGTCATTAAATCACCGCAAAACTGGCCGGTCAATATTTTTCCCCTTGCAAAATTTTCTTGACAATAGAACGTTTGTTCTACTACCATACCACCGACGACGATGTCAAGCGGATGCATCCCAGGAGGTTCTTCGTATGGAAGGCAAACGGACGGTACAGGGCGTGGCCCGGCGGATTGCAGCGTTTTCCCGGGAGAACCGGCGAATGCCGACCTATGCCGAGATGGTCGATCTCCTCGGCGTGCGCTCCAAGAGCGTCGTGGACTTCTGGATCCGCAAACTCGTGGCTGAGGGGCTCCTGGAAAAGGACGCCAGGGGGTTCCTGCGGCCGTGCATGCGATCCCTCGCGCTGCCCATGGTGGGCGACGTCCAGGCCGGCTTCCCCTCACCCGCGGAGGAGGAACTACGGGACCTGATCTCGCTCGACGAGTATCTCGTCACCCGTCCCGACTCCTCTTTCCTCCTCAAGGTCAGCGGCGATTCGATGGAAGGCGAAGGGATCAAGGAAGGCGACCTCGTCATCGTGGAACGCGGCCGGGAGCCGAAGAACGGCGATATCATCCTGGCCGAGGTGGACGGCGCCTGGACGATGAAATATTTCCGGAAGAAGGGTAAGGAAGTGGTCCTCGAGGCGGCCAATCCCCGCTATCCCGTCATCCGTCCCCACGCGGAGTTGAAGGTGGGAGGGGTTATTACGGCGGTGATCCGCAAATACCAGATCTAAGAGGCTGCTGAAGAACGTCCCGCACCCGGCAGACGATAAGCACCCACACAAGATCGACGTCCGCACCGCCCTGGAGTTCGCGCGACTTTCCGAGACAATGGTGAAGGAGCGCTTCACGAAGCCGGGTCGGAAAATCTTCGAAGGCATGTATCGGAAAGGCGACCGCTATCCGGCGACGGGAGTCGTCCTTGCCGAACTCGAACCCGACCGGGAAACGCAGTACTCGCTTTTCGAGGCCTCCTGCGGGCAGAGAGGGTCCGGCGGCCTCATTATCCCTTTGCCGAAGGTATCGTTCCGTGATATGGGAATCAGGCCTTTCCCTTCCGGCGCCGCGCTTTTCAACCCTCTTCTTCCCTGCAACGAAGGCTGACTTCTTCATCGCAACAACGCCAGCGAAAAGGAGACGGCACATGATCGTCAAGCTCACGGGCAGCACGGTCGTCGGCATCGACGCTTACCCCGTCACCGTGGAAGTGGACCTGTCGTCGGGACTTCCCCAGTTTTCGACCGTGGGTCTGCCGGATATCGCCGTCCGGGAGAGCAAGGACCGGATCCGGGCGGCGGTCAAGAACAGCGGCTACCCATTCCCCGCCTCCCGCGTCACCGTCAACCTCGCCCCCGCCGATCTCAGGAAGGAAGGGACGGGCTTCGATCTGCCCATCGCCGTAGGCATCCTGGCCGCACAAGGCCTGATTGAACAGGCACAACTCAAGGAGTACATGCTTGCCGGCGAACTGTCCCTGGACGGATCCGTCAAGGGGGTGCGCGGCACCCTTTGCGCGTCCTTCGCCGCCCGATCCGCCGGATTGAAGGGCATCATCCTGCCCCGGGAAAACGCAGCCGAGGGAGCCCTCGTCGAAGGCGTCGACTCCATTCCCGTTGCCTGTTTGGCGGAGGTGGTCGAGTTCTTCTCGGGGAGGAAGGACATCACGCCCGTGCGTTTCGATGCCGCGTTGCACCTGCGGGAGGGAACGGGCGCCCCGAACGATTTTCAGGATATCCGCGGCCAAGAAGCCGCCAAGCGGGCCATGGAGATCGCAGCCGCCGGTTTGCACAATGTGCTGCTTCTCGGCCCCCCTGGGTCCGGAAAGACCATGCTCGCGGAACGGCTGGCGACGATCCTGCCGGAGTGGAACCTGGAGGAGGCCATCGAGACGACCAAGATCTATTCCGTGGCCGGCCTCGTCCGGCCGCGGAACGGGCTGATGGCGGCGCGCCCCTTCCGCAGCCCCCACCACACCATCTCCGATGCGGGTCTCGTGGGGGGCGGAAACAATCCCATGCCGGGAGAGATCAGCCTTGCCCATCATGGCGTCCTCTTCCTGGACGAATTGCCGGAGTTCCGGAAGAACGCCCTGGAAACGCTCCGCCAGCCTCTCGAGGCCGGGTTCGTGACGATCGCGAGGGCCGCGGCGACGGCGACCTATCCCGCGCGCTTTCTGCTCGTCGCAGCCATGAATCCCTGCCCGTGCGGATATTTCGGCGATCGGGCCCGGACCTGCCGCTGTTCCTCCCAGCAGGTGCGGCAGTACCAGGGCCGCGTCTCCGGACCGCTGATGGACCGGATCGATCTGCACATCGACGTTCCCTCCCTTCCCTACCGCGACCTCACCGGCTCCGCCTCCGGCGAATCCTCCGCCGCGATCCGCGAGCGGGTCGTCCGGGCGCAGCACATCCAGGAACAGCGCTTCGACGGGGGAACGGCCCGCTTCAACGCACATATGGGCGAGCGGGAACTGACGCGGCACTGCGCCATCGACGGCGACTCCCGGCGGCTTCTGGAACTCGCCGTCGAAAGGCTGGGATTCTCCGCCCGCGCCTTCAGCCGCATCCTCAAACTGGGCCGCACGATCGCCGATCTCGAGGGAGAGCCCCGCATCCTCTCCCGCCATGTCGCCGAGGCCATCCAGTACCGCAACCTTGATCGCCACCTGATTTAGTGGTATGGGAAAAGACCTCTCGAGGCCGGGGACGGAGAGGCATCAGCGGTCGTCTCCGGGCCGGCGGCAGGGATTCTCTCGGGAAGAGAACCGTCACCAGGAATGCAGGGAATGCAGGCTCGAAACCGCAGGTAAAGAACGGCAGAGCAGGCGCATCCCTCCGGAGAACCGGATGCGTCAAAGATGAATGGGGAATGGAAGACATGAAAATCAAGATAAAACCGTTGAGAGAAGACAAGAAGAAGACCAAGCCCACCGACGAGTCCAAACTCGGCTTCGGCAAGTTTTTTTCGGACCGCATGTTCACGATGGAATACGACGCGGGTAAGGGGTGGCACGATCCGACCATCGGCCCCTACCATGCGCTCAAGCTGGATCCGACGGCCATGTGTCTGCACTATGCCCAGGAGATCTTCGAGGGCATGAAGGCCTACAGGGGGAAAGACGGGGCCATCTACCTGTTCCGTCCGAAAGAAAATATCAAGCGGATGAACGTCTCGGCGAGAAGGCTTTGCATGCCCGAGCTGGACGAGGAGCTTTTCCTCGAGGCCCTCAAGAAGCTTGTCCTGCTGGAAAAGGACTGGATCCCCAGTGGGCTCGACACCGCCGCCTATATCCGCCCGACGATGATCGCCATCCAGCCGGCCCTGGGAGTCCATCCGGCCAACGCCTACCTGTTCTTCATCGTCATGGGTCCCGTCGGCGCCTACTACCCGGAAGGATTCAGCCCGACGAAGATCTACGTGAGCGAGGAGTATGTCCGTTCGGCGCCGGGTGGAACGGGCTTTACGAAAGCGGGCGGCAACTACGCGGCGAGCCTCTATGCAAGCAGAATCGCCGAAGAGATGGGATACACTCAGGTCCTGTGGCTCGACGCCGTGGAGAGAAAATACGTCGAGGAGGTGGGGACGAGCAATATCTTCTTCCTGATCGGCGATGAGCTGATCACGCCTCCGCTGGAGGGGACGATCCTGCCCGGCGTTACCCGCGATTCCGTCATCCGCATGGCGCGGAGCTGGGGCCGGAAGGTCTCCGAACGGCGTCTGTCCATGGATGAGATCCTGGCCGCCCATAAAAATGGGTCGCTGAAGGAGTCCTTCGCGTCCGGTACGGCGGCGATCGTCTCCCCGGTCGGACAGTTTTTCTACAAGGGACAGGTCTTCGTCATCAACGGCGGCAAGACGGGACCATTGGTGGAAAGGCTTTACAACGAAATCCTTCAGATCCAGTACGGGGTAAAGGAAGACCCCTTCGGATGGCGCATGAAGATATCCGGATAGGGATGAATCAAAAGCCCGCCGCTGCCGAACTTGCGGCGGGTTTTTTTCGTAAATCCGCGGCCTCAAAGGGCCTTGTCGCTGAAATCCACAAAGCTGTGGAAAATGATGTTGACAACATTGTGGATAACTATCGTAAGTCTCGAATAGTCGCAATTTTCTACCGGTTTGCATAAGGCTTAAGCAAACAAATTATCAATTAATTACAAGCACTTACAAAAATCGCGTTGTCATCTCTGCTACTTACGCCCTGTACCGGAAGAGATATGAACTCTTAGAAAAAATCGTGCCAGCGTGGGGAAGATATCGTGAACCGACAAAACAGTATTTCTCCATCCAATCAAATCCTTATCTATTTCATGGCCATTCTGGCTTCGTTGGCCGCTTCCGCGAATCCGGTTACGGCCGCGGCGGAGGAAACCGTATCTCTTACGGAATTGGTCACCCGGCTGCAGGATAGCTATGAAAAGCTTTCGGATGTAAAAAGTTATTTTGTCCAGGAGACGACGATCAAGTCCCTTGGTAAGACGGAACGCGAAGAAGGCGAGTTTTTCTTCAAGAACCCCCGCAGGATGCTCTGGAATTACCTCAAGCCAAAGGCAAAAAAACTGATCATCAACCCGCAGACGACGTGGTTGTACGTTCCGGATGACGGCGTCGCATATGTGCAAAGCACGGAGAGCATCATGAAATCGCGGATATCCGTGAAATTCTTTTCGGGATTGGCGAAGATCCAAGACGAATTCGAGATTCGTTTTGCCTCTCCATCGCGGGTGGACTCACAGGGGAATTATCTGCTCGATCTCACGGCAAAGGAACCGGATGCTGCCCTGAAAAAGCTCTCCATGACCGTGGACAGGGAGCGCTATGTTATGACGCAGTTCTCCTTCACCGATGCATACGGCAATACGACCCTCATCCGCCTGCGGAACATCCAGTGGAATCCGGGGTTGTCCGAGGGCATTTTTTCTTTTCAACCGCCGGCGGGGATCGAAACGGTCCGGGTCCCGTGACCCGATCCGAGGCGAGAAACCTTCGCTTTCCGGTAATATGCCTTGACAATTCCCGTCGTGGTCCTTTACATTTACCAACAAATTCAACCATGCTGAGGAAGCCGAAAGGAGGAATCGTTCATGTACAAGAAGGTGCTGATCCCGCTGGATGGATCCCCGCTGGCCGAATGCGTTCTGGGCCATCTCTTTAACCTGGCGAAGACAGGCAACGTGGGCGAAGTGATCCTGATAGGAGTTGTCGAGATTCCGCCCGGATGGGCCAAAGAGGGTGTCGACTTTTACGCTGTCCGCGACACCAACATCGAGGAGACGAAGGTCTATTTGGCGAAGGTCAAGAGCGACCTTGCCAAGGAAGGCATCTCCAAGGTGTCGACGGAAGTCATGGTCGGAAAGCCCGCAGATCTCATCAGCGAAACCGCCAAGAAGCTGGGTGCAGATTTGATCATCATCGCCACGCACGGTCACACGGGAATCAGCAAGTGGGTCTTCGGGAGCGTAGCGGACCGCGTCGTCCATTATTCCCAGATACCCGTAATGGTCATCCGGCCCGAAGGTTGCCGCTTGTAGTCTTTTTTTCAGGAATTTTCACACCTGCAGATCGTCCGGCCTGCGTGGACTCCGGAACCGCAGGCCGGATTTCAAGAAAAACGGCGGGCGATTTCCTTCTCGGAAGCGGATCGGCCTTCTCTTTTTTTGACATCTTCCCGTCAGCAAGTTTATCCTCTTTCGCAAGCGAGGTGAGAGCTTATCTCCCGGAGGGAAACGATGCCGCATCCATCCATCGAAGATGTCCAGCGGTTGGATTTCCGTGAAGCCATGAAGCTGGAATGGCTCGATGCCAACGGAACCGGCGGCTATGCCTCAAGCACGATCTTTTCCTGCCATACGAGAAAATACCATGGACTTCTGGTGACCAACCTCCGCGACCCTGCGGGCCGTTTCGTGCTTCTTTCGAAATTCGAGGATTCCCTCCGAAGCAAGCGGGGAGAACTTTTCCTGTCTCTACACCGCTACCCCGGCGTCCTCTTCCCCGGGATGCCGGCGGGACTCCGTGAATTCCGCCTCGATCCGTGTCCCTCCTTCGTCTACGCCGCCGAGGATCTGAGGATCCGCAAGTCTCTTCTGACCGTCCACGGGAAGGACCTTCTGCTGGTCCGCTACGATCTGGAAGAGGGTCCGCCGTCCGCTGTCCTCTGCATCAAGCCCCTGCTTGCGTTCCGCGGGTATCATGACCTCGCCAGGGAGAACCCCTTCTTCCGAGGCGGGATCCAGGATCGGAAAAACGGTTTCAGAATCGACCCCTATGAAGGGATGCCGCCGCTCTTCGTCCAGACGAATGTCCGCTCCTCCTTCCGGCCGTCGCCGGCCTGGTACCGGGACTTCGTCTACGAGGAAGAACGGGCCCGCGGGTACGACTGGAAAGAAGACTTGGTGATGCCGGGCATTCTCGAGATTCCGATTCGAAAAGGCGTCGGCGCGATCGTGTCCGTCTCCCTCGAGCCCCGCTGTGAACAGATCAAGAAGACCTGGAACCGTGAAATCGAGCGGCGGGCCGAAGCGAGGAACCAGGACGAAGACTGGGCGAGGCGCTTTGTTCCCGAAGAGGACCGGACGCTCGTGTCATCCCTTCTGGCAGCCAGCCGCCAGTTTCTGATCCGGGGCCCTCACGGCCGGCCGGCGATCGTGGCCGGCTATCACTGGTTCGGCGCGTGGGGACGCGATACGCTCTGGTCCCTCCCCGGTCTCACCTTCTGCCTCGGCCGCCACCGTGAAGGTCTTGAAATCCTGACCGCGCTCGGCGGGCAGGAGCGAGACGGCGTGCTGCCCAATATTCTCTCCGACGACGGCGAAGGCGGCGCCTACAACACCGTGGACGCGTCACTTCTCTTCTTCTGGGCCGTCCAGCAGATGCTGCAATTCGGCGGTGACCCCGAAGAGGTGCGGGCCGATCTGTGGCCGGTGATGAAGAGGATCCTGCAGCGGTATGCGGAGGGGACGATCTGGGGCATCCATGCGGCCGAAAACGGCCTCCTGTCCGCCGGCAGCGCGCAGACCCACCTCACCTGGATGGATGCCGTCGTGGACGGGAAACCCGTCACGCCCCGCTGCGGCTTCGCAGTGGACATCAACGCTCTCTGGTACAACGCCCTGTGCTTTGCCAGCGAATTGTCACGGCGATTCGGGGACGATTTCTTCGCATTCGACGAATACATCGGCCGCTTCCAGAATTCCTTTGTCGATACCTTCTGGTACGGCGCCGGCGGCTATCTCGGCGACACATGGGACAACGGCGTCCTCGACATCTCGCTCAGGCCGAACATGATCCTGGCCGTTTCCCTGCCGCACTCGCCGCTCGACGCCGAGAAGCGCGCCCTCGTCGTCCGGGCCGTGCAGGAAGACCTCCTCACCCCGCGCGGCCTTCGCACGCTCTCTCCGAAGGACCCGTCCTACCGCGGACGCTGCGCCGGAGACCAGGCCTCCCGCGATTCGGCCTATCACCAGGGCACGGTCTGGCCGTGGCTGCTGTCTCCCTTCGGCGAAGCCTACTTGAAGGTCTCCGAAGACCGGTCCCGGGCGCGGAGTTTCCTGACCGCCCTTTTGAGAGATTTTCTTCGCTCCCATCTGCACGAAGCGGGGTTGGGCAGCATCTCCGAGATTTTCGACGGCGATCCACCCCACGAGGCGCGCGGATGCATCGCGCAGGCGTGGAGCGTGGCGGGAGTGCTCCGTCTCTATCGCATCCTCTCCGACGCCGCCGATCGCCCGCAAACATAAGGAACGACTCATTTTTGTTTACTTTCCCGGCGTTCTGTGCCAACCTCTTTCGGCGGTGTCGGACACGGAACGCGGCGGCCGTGCCCGAGAGGGCATGAGAACACAAAGGCAAGGAGATCCTTACCCGATGCGCATCCTCATGTTCGGCTGGGAATTTCCCCCTCATATGAGCGGCGGCCTGGGGACGGCCTGTTTCGGAATGACGAAGGCCCTGGTCGAGCGGGGCCACCACATCCTCTTCGTTCTACCTTCCGCCAGCGAAGAGACGTGCGATTCCCACGTCGAGCTCCTGTCCGCGTCGCGTATCCCCTTATCCGAAGATGCGGAACGGGGCCCGCTCACGGGCCTTGACCTCCACAGGATTCGTTCCTCCCTCCGCCCGTACCCGAGCCCGTCAGGGCACCGTCAACCGCCGCCGCGCAGGAGCGGAGGCCGCTCCTATGTGGACTTGACGGGGCAGTACGGTCCGGACCTCCTGTCGGAGGTGATCCGCTACGGGAACGTCGCGGGCGCCGTCGGGGCCGGGAAGGCCTTCGACGTCATCCATGCCCACGACTGGATGAGTGTCTTCGCCGGCCTCCGGGCCAGAAGCAGCAGCGGGAAGCCGCTGGTCCTCCACATCCACGCCCTCGAATACGACCGCAGCGGCGAAAACATCAACCGCGACATCTTCGAAATCGAGCGTTGGGGGATGACCCAGGCCGATGCCGTGGTCGCCGTCAGCCATTACACCAAGGGCAGGATCGTGGAGCTCTACGGCATCCCCGCCGAAAAGATCTTCGTCGTCCACAACGCCGTCTCCCGCTCGGAGGCGCAGTCATCCCTGCAGGTCGTCAAGATCCCCGTACGGAAGATCGTGCTCTTCCTGGGCCGCATCACCTTCCAGAAAGGGCCGGACTATTTCGTGGCGGCGGCGGCAAAGCTGCTGCGGCGCATCCCCGATCTGACCTTCGTGATGGCGGGCTCCGGCGACATGATGATCCAGATGGTCGAGCGCGTCGCCGAACTCGGGATCGGCCAGCATTTTCATTTTACGGGTTTTCTTCGCGGCGAAGACGTCGAGCGGATGTTCGCGATGAGCGATCTGTACGTCATGCCGAGCGTCTCCGAACCGTTCGGGATTTCGCCCCTGGAGGCGATGATGTACGATGTCCCGGTGATCCTTTCGAAATCCTCCGGTGTCGCGGAGATCCTCCGCCACGCACCGCAGGTGGATTTCTGGGACGTCGACGGAATGGCGGAGAAGATGGCCGCCTTGCTGAGCGACCCGGACCTCGCGCGGCAGGTCGTGGAAGACTGCCGCATCGAGATGCAGCGGATCCATTGGGACCGCGCGGCGGAGGAGCTGGAGTCCATCTACCACCGCCTCATCCGGTCAGGATGAAGAGCCGCGTGCCGTTTCGGTTCGCGCACGTCTTCACCGCGTCTGCCGATGCGGCGCCGCCGCAGGATCCCGCACCAGGAAAGTCGACGCCATGCCGAGCCTCTGCCTGTACTTCGAAGTCCACCAGCCCCGCCGGCTGCGCCATTTCACCGTCTTCGACATCGGCCGTGCACAACCCTACGAGGATGAAGTGCAGAACCGGCAAATCCTCGACAAGGTGGCCGAGAAGTGCTATCTGCCCGCCAACGCGGTCATCCTCGATCTGATCCGGCGGCACGACGGAAGGTTCCGTATCGCCTATTCGCTCACCGGCGTGATTCTGGAACAGTTGGAAACCCGGCGCCCGGACGTCCTGAAGAGTTTCCAGGAACTGGCCGGCACGGGATGCGTGGAATTCCTCAACGAAACCTACTACCACTCCCTCTGCAGCCTCTATTCTCCCCGGGAATTCGAGGCGCAGGTGATGCTCCACAGGAAGAAGATCAGGGAGCTGTTCGGGCAGGAGGCCGTGACCTTCCGCAACACCGAGCTTCTCCACAGCAACGACCTTGCCGCAAAGGCCGCGGCAATGGGCTACGAGGTCGTCCTCGCCGAAGGCACGGAGCGGGTCCTCGGCTGCCGGAGCCCCAACTTCGTCTATCGTCCGGCCGGCGCCGGGATCAAGATCCTTCTCCGGAACTACCGGCTTTCCGATGACGTCGCCTTCCGCTTTTCAAACCGCCAGTGGCGCGAGTACCCCCTGACACCCGCAAAATTCGCCCATTGGATCCACCAGGACGCCGACGCACAGGTGATCAACCTGTTCATGGACTACGAGACCTTCGGAGAACACCAGTGGGCAGACAGCGGGATCTTCACCTTCCTCAGGCAGATGCCCGCCGAACTTCTCAGGCACCCCGGTTTCGCCTTCCACACACCCTCCGAAGTCGCCGATCGCCATGAGCCTGCCGGGATTCTGGACGTTCCCGATGCCGTCTCCTGGGCGGATGTGGAAAGGGACTTGACGGCCTGGCGGGGAAATGCCATGCAGGGGGACGCGTTGACCAGCCTCTATGGAATGGAGAAGGACGTACGCCGTGCGAAGAGCCGGAAGCTCCTCCGGGATTGGCGGTTGCTCCAAACGTCCGATCATTTTTATTACATGTGCACGAAGTGGTTCGAAGACGGGGACGTCCACAAATACTTCAACCCCTATGAGTCGCCCTACGACGCCTATATCAACTACATGAACATCCTGGACGATTTTTCCTGGAAGCTGAACCGGAAGAAGGCGACGGCCTGACCGCTGCGGCGAAGCGAAGAACCTGCTGGCATACGGAAGGATGTTCCGCCCTGGAGCGGGACATCCGCAAAGCCCCCGCAAGGAGATGACCCATGGCAAAACAGCGCAACGGCTATCTGTTCGAAATCAGTTGGGAGGTCTGCAACAAGGTCGGCGGCATCCACACGGTCATCGCAAGCAAGCTGCGCGAGGCCGCACAGTATTACGGGGACCAGTACCTCCTGTTCGGCCCCGACCTGAAAACGAACATCGATTTCGAGGAGACGGACGAGGAGTGCTGGCCCCGGCTTCGGGAGGCCGCCGCCATCAAGGAAATCTCCTGCCGCTGCGGACGATGGAAAGTCCCGGGCGATCCGCGGGTCATCCTCGTGAGCGCCGGATCGAAGTACAACAAGGAACAGCTCCTCTACCGGATCTGGGAGGACTACGGCGTCGATTCCATTGCCGGCGGCTGGGACTATATCGAGCCGGTCATGTTCAGTTACGCCTGCGGCGAGGTGATCGAGATCGCCTACAACCTGATGGTGCGCCCCCACAATCTTCCGGCGGTGGCGCAGGTCCATGAATGGATGTGCGGAGCGGCCCTCCTGTGCCTGAAGAAAAGGGTGCCGGAGATCGGGACGGTTTTCACGACCCACGCCACGATCCTCGGACGTTCGATGGCCGGTTCCGGGATCGACATCTACGCCGACATGGAGCGGATCTCGCCGAAGCGGGAGGCCTCCACCCACAACATCACGGCGAAGTATTCCATGGAGACCGTATCGGCCCGGGAGGCCGACTGCTTCACGACGGTCAGCGAGATCACCGCCGTGGAGGCGAAGAATTTCCTGGGCCGCGCTCCCGATGTCATCACGACGAACGGCCTGGACATGGAGCACATTCCGGATCTTGCGCAGGACCGGACGCCGGCCCTCCACGCCAGGGAAAAACTGCTTGCCGCCGCGTCCCGTTTTCTCCGCAAGGACATCTCGCCGGCCACGAAGATCATGGTGATCTCGGGACGGTACGAGTTCCACAACAAGGGGATCGACGTCTTTCTGAATGCCCTGGGGCGATTGGAGCATGAGGCGGCGGCGGGCGACCCCGTCCTGGCTTTCCTGCTGGTCTTGGGAGGCCACACCGATCTGATCCCGCTGCTGCAGGGTGACCAGATGAAGCCGGACCAGGGCAACGCGCCCATCGCCACCCACCGTCTCCACTACGAGGCGTCGGACCCGATCCTGCAGACCTGCAATCGCCTGGGTCTGAAAAACAGCGTTCAGAACCGGATCAACATCATCTTCATCCCGGCCTACCTCAACGGCCATGACGGCTTCCTGGACATGACCTACTACGAGGCCCTCTCCGGCTGCGACCTCGCCGTCTTCCCGTCCTACTACGAGCCGTGGGGCTACACGCCGCTGGAGAGCGCCGCCTATGCCTTGCCCACGGTCACCACCGATCAGGCGGGCTTCGGCCTGTGGGTGCAGAACCGGTTCGGCGAGAACAAGGGCGTGATGCTGCTCAAACGCAGGGGGCAGCCGGCAGCGGTGATCGAGGATCACCTGCACGGGATTCTCCGCGACTTCCTGACCTGGTCGGACCAGGAGCGCGACGAGCGCCGCAAGGAAGCACGGAAGGTGGCCGTGCAATCGAACTGGCGGGAGTTCTACAAACTGTACCTGAAGGCCTACGACCGGGCCCTGGCGGTCGCCGCGTCCCGCGCCGAGCACCTCGCCGTCGAGATGGAGACGCCGGACAAGCAGACCTTCACCGGCGCCATCTCGACGCAGCCCCACTTCCGCACCTTCACGGCGATTGCGAATCTTCCGGAAAAGATCGGGCGTCTGCGCGAGCTCGCCTATAACCTCTGGTGGTCCTGGAACCCGAAGGCGCGCGAACTGTTCGTCTCCCTCGACCCCAACCTGTGGACCCAGATGGGCAACAATCCCGTCCGGATGCTGGAATCGGTCTCGCCGGAGCGCCTGCTCGAGGCGGCCCAGAATTCGGGCTATCTCAGCCAGTACAATCTCACCTTCCAGCAATTCGACAGCTACATGAACGAGAAGCCTTCGCACCGCAGGGTCCGCAGTTCGCAGGACGTCAAGCGGTCCTCACCGGTCGCGTACTTTTCCGCGGAATACGGCCTGCACGAGTGCATCCCCATCTACTCCGGCGGCCTGGGAACGCTCTCCGGCGACCACCTGAAGACCGCGAGCGATCTCAACATCCCCCTCGTCGGCGTCGGGATCCTGTACAAGAGCGGATTCTTCCGGCAGGTCCTTGACCGCAACGGAATCCAGATCGCGGAATACCCGGAAAACGATTTTTCCAATATGCCGGTGCAGATCGTCAGGGACGACCGCGGCAACGAGGTCCAGATCTCGCTCGATCTCCCCGGCAGAACCCTCTTCGCGAACATCTGGGAAGTCAAGGTGGGGCGGGTTTCCCTGTACCTGCTCGATACCGACGTGCCGCGCAACACTGTCCAGGACCGGAAGATCACCTCGCGCCTCTACTATGCCGATCCGCGCACGCGGATCGAGCAGGAGATCCTGCTGGGCATGGGCGGGGTCAGGCTGCTCCGCAAACTGGGAATCCGGCCCTCCGTGTACCACATCAACGAGGGCCACTCGGCCTTCCTGATCTTCGAGCGGATCTCCATGCTCATGAAGGAGGAAAGGCTGAGCTTCGACGAGGCGGCGGAAGCCGTCCGCGCCGGAACCGTCTTCACGACCCACACGCCCGTCGAGGCCGGCAACGAACGGTTCCCCAGGGAATTGATCGAGCATTATTTCAGCAACTTCGTCAAATGCACCGGCATCTCCTGGTCCAAGTTCTGGGAACTCGGGCTCAAGGAGGCCGGCGAGGACAAGCCCTTCTTCATGACCGTCCTCGCCCTGAAGATGAGTTACATGGGCAACGCCGTGAGCCGCGTCCACGGCCAGGTGTCGCGCCGCATGTGGCGCGACGTCTGGAAGGGGTTCCACGAATCGGACATCCCGATCCAGCACGTCACCAACGGGGCGCATCACATGTCCTACCTCGCCCCGCGCATGAGGGAGGTGCTGGACAACTTCCTGGGGATGGACTGGTCGCAGAACATCACCGACCCGGACCGCTGGGCGAGGATCCAGGACGTCCCCGATACGCTCCTCTGGCGCACCCGCTACGAGATCAAGCAGCGCACCGTCGACTTCATCATCGAACACGTCTCCCGCAACTGGCAGAAATACGGTTATTCGAAGACCTGGCGCGAAGAGTTGTTTTCCAAGATCAATCCGACGGCCATGTGGATCGGATTCGCCCGGCGCTTCGCCCCGTACAAGCGGGCCGACATGCTCCTTTCCAACCCGGACCGCCTGGACCGGATCGTGAACCACAAGACGCACCCGGTCCACATCGTCTTCGCGGGCAAAGCCCACCCCAACGACGAGATGGGCAAGAGCATCCTGAAGAAGGTGATCGACATCTGCCGCGAGGACCGCTTCCGGGGGAAGATCTTCTTCATCGAGGACTACGACATCCGGGTCGCCCGGCGGCTTGTCCAGGGCGTCGACGTCTGGCTGAACACGCCGCGGAGACCGAACGAGGCCAGCGGCACCAGCGGGGAGAAGGTCATCATCAACGGCGTCCTCAACATGAGTGTATCCGACGGATGGTGGTGCGAAGGGTATGACGGCAGGAACGGCTGGGTCGTCGGACCGGTCGTGCGCGATTACGCGGAGGAAATCCCGGGGGCGGACGAAGAGGACGCTTTGTCTCTGTACTCCCTGCTGGAAAACACGGTGATCCCCATGTACTACGATCGCGAGGTCTCGGGGATCCCGGAGAAATGGGTGCGCATGATCAAGTGGTCGATGCAAACCCTCTGTCCGAAATACAACACGGACCGCATGCTGCTGCAATACTATCATGAGATGTACGCGCCGACGGCACGGCGGGGCGCCAAGCTCTCGGCGGATTCCTTCGCGATGACCCGCCAGGTCGCCGAGTGGAAGGGCAAGATCCCCCTGCGGTTCTCCTCCCTCCGCCTGCTGGACATCAGCGTCGAGGGGATCCAGGGCGACACGATTCTCGTGGACAAGCCCCTGCGCGTGACGGTCCGCGTCGATCCCGGGAAACTCAGCCGCGACGAAATCCTGGTGGAGCTCATGATCGGGGAGAAGGACGGCAGCGGTTCGCTGACGACCCCCCTGTGTCTCCCGCTGAAGCCGATTCAGGAGGAGTCCGACGGCGTCCTGACCTTTTCGATCGAGTACGTGGTCAGGAAGAACGGATCCTACTTCTACGGCGTCCGCGTGCTGCCCTATCGGGAAAACCTGACGGACAAGCAGGAAACGGGGCTGGTCCTGTGGGGCTGAAAGAGAGCGGTCACCGGCGGTTGATGAGCCAGAGGATCAGCGTCAGGACGACGCTGACGAGGATGGACGTGGTCAGCGGGAAATAGAAGCTGAAGTTCTTCCCCTTGAAGAAAAAGTCGCCGGGAAGGCGTCCGATCCAGGGCAGATGCCCCTTCCCGGCGAGGACCAGCAGCAGTCCGAGCACGGCCACGATCAGGCCGGCGATGATCAGGACCTTCCCCAGATTGAAAGGCTCGTTCATCGGAGCATTCCCCCGGCCGAACATATCTCCATCGCCGCAGCGGCGTCAAGGGAAACGCCGGGATCCTCCGGTCCGGGTGCGTCGGAACGGCCCGGGAGTCTTTCCGGCGAAGCCCAGTGAAAAAGATGATGAATTTCCCCCTGGAAGAAAACGACGTCCACATCTGGCATGCCGCACCGGAAGATCTGCGGAGGCAGGCCCTTCCGGGCGGCCTTCTGTCGCCCGACGAAATCGACCGCCAGCGGCGTTTTTCATCGGAAGCGGCCGCCCTGCTGCACCGGATCGGCCGCGTGCTCGTCCGGACGACCCTGTCGCGGTACGAGGACATTCCCCCCTCCGCCTGGAGATTCCGGTACGGACCGCGCGGGCGCCCCGAGGTCGCGTCTCCCCTCATCGACCCTCCCCTGCGATTCAGCCTCTCCCACACCGACGGCATGGCCGTTTGCGCCGTGGCGCGGGGAATGGACGTGGGCGTCGACGTGGAAAACCTCTCGCGGTCCTGCCGTTTCGAGCAGGTCGCCCGGCGCTTCTTTCCCCCTGCGGAGGTGAGGGACATGGAATCACTGCCCCGGGAGATGCGGCCGAGGAGGTTCTTCGAATATTGGACGCTCCGCGAGGCTTGTCTCAAGGCCGGCGGCTGGGGCCTGTCCCTGCCCCTGAACAGGATCGCGTTCCGTCTTCTGGAGGACGGAGCGGCTGCCGCGTCGTTCGATCCTTCGCTGGGCGAAGATCCCGCGCAGTGGCGGTTCCGTCTCATCCCGCTGCCGCCCGGTCACATGGCGGCACTCGCCGTGAGGGGACGTGAAAAGGAGGATCTCCGCATCACCGTCCGGTACGTCAAACAAGAAGAAGCACGGCCGTAGATCACCCCGCGAATCGAATATGGTCTCCGTTCATCAACAGGCTTCTCCATGGCCGTCGCCCAGCGTCATCATCGTCATCTGAACGGCCTCTTCCGCAGATCCCTGGGCGGGAACTTCTAAAAACGGCAGAGGGCTTGGCATTGAACCAGACCCTCTGGTTGCTCTCGATCGGCAAACCTCGTGTCCCGCCTGGAATTCTTCCGGTTATGCCGACAACAAATTCCGAAGAGCCCGCACGGATTCCAGTCGTTCGAGATTCCAAATCGAGTCGACGAGTCTTTTCGCCCGATCCGATCCCAAGATATCCTGGAGGAGATCCAGGGCTTTCGTTTCGACTTCTGCACGTGTCATCGGATTATCGAAGGTTCCCCGTACGGCAGGAACAAATTCCTCCACGGTCCGCCCGTCCGTCAAATGAACCTTCACCAGGCCAGGACGCTGCCGTTCCTGATCGGCGAATTTCGGATCACCGATCAGATTGACGCGAGCCTGGACTTCGCGGACCTTCGGGTCCGACATGCGCTCATAGGACTCGCAGGCTTTGAAGGTCAGTTTACCATCCAAGAGAATCACGGAAACGATGTACTGGCAGTTGATATCTGGCATGCTGCGATTGTTGACGATCAATGCACATTGGGGCGGCAGATGAACGTCGATTGCCTTGACCTCGTCGGCGGTGAGGCCGTGCTTCGCGACCAGAGTTGTCATGGCGTCAGCGGCAGCCTGGATCGGTGACCCCACGGAGAATTTCTTTATATTGGCGACGGAGATCTCATAGTGGCTCCCGAGATTGTCGATCCATTTGGGAAATTCGCTTTGCGCGGGGCAGTACATCTCGAAAAAATTATTGGGACCCGAAAAAATGTCCTCCTCTCCCGTGAAGCCATTCTGGACGAACATTGCGGAAGTCACGCCATTCCGGGCGCCCATGCCCGCAAAGACAAATGCCTTTTCGACATGCTCCCCGTCTCTCGGCCAGGAAGTAATCCCCGATGCCTGCTGGCCCGTATACGCGAGCGCATGACGAACCTGCCGCGCACTGAGTCTTGCCAGGCTGGAAGCGGCGGCCGCCGCCCCGAAAAGCGGTCCCATGGCGTGGGTGGAAAAGCCTTTGATCTGGCAAGGGACGAGGCTCATCACGCGTGCAATACGTGAGGAGACATCGTACCCTAAGACGACCGCACGCAGAAAGGCCTCACCCGAGGCGCTTTCCCTTTCCGCCATCGCAAGGGCGGCAGGAACGATTGCACAGCCGGGATGGGTGAAGGAAGGCGCATGGGAATCGTCCGTTTCGTCGGCGTGCGCGGAAAAGCCGTTCACCATCGCGGCATTGATGGCCGTCGTCAAGAATTTCGACCCGATGACCTGACATTCCGCCGTGCCGCCCTGGGTCTCGATGAATTTGATGGCGAGTTCGCCTGTCTTCAGTCTTGATCCAGAGACCATGGCCGCAAGAGTATCCAGGATATGATGTTTCGCTTTTTCCACAACGGCATCCGGCAGGACGCGATCTCCCGCTGACGCGATATAGCTGCTGAGGCGATCCATGATGCTTTGATCATTCATCTGCATGGCAAAAAATCCTCCTTGGAAGATCTACTCGCGGCAGTTACTCTTCACCTCGAGGAGAGAAACTTGGCTCGGCTCGTACGGACGCATCATCGGCTCCCCATCATGTGATTGGGCAGCCACAGTGCAATCTCGGGGAAGATATAGACGATGATGATGCTCAGTACGATGATGGCCAGGAACGGCATGGCCCCGCGGGTAATGGTCTGTAACGGTACGCCCGATATATCGCCGGTGACAAACAAACACAGCCCCACCGGCGGCGTCACCACCGCCATCATCATGCTCATGATGACGACCGTGCAGAACCAGACCGAGTCCCATCCCATCACCTTGAGCAGAGGGAAGAAGATCGGCGTCGTAATGAGAATGATGGGAGTCACGTCCATCAGCATTCCCAGCACAACCAGGATCGCCATAATGATGAACATCACAAAGGGGGGAGGAGCATGTAAGGAAACCAGCCATGTGGCGAGATGCTGGGGGATTCCCACGACGCTCACCAGATAGCTGAAGACCCGCGCTCCGATGACGATCATCAGGATGGCGCAGCTTGCCCTCGTGGCGTCCATAAAGGAAAGCCGGATGTTTTCCCAGGTCAGTGTCCCGATCAGAAGGGCGATGAACAGGGCACCGGCGCATCCCACGGCGGCAGCCTCCGTCGGCGTCATGATGCCGCTGTAGATTCCGCCGAGCACGACCAGAATCAGAAGGATACTCGGCCATACCTTCCGGAAGGCCGCCACCTTCTCCCGAGTGGAAACTGTTCCTGCGGCGGGCGCCTCCTCTATGCCCAGTCCGGAAGCGATAACGCAATAGACGCAGTAGAAGATCATGATCATGATGCCGGGCACGATACCCGCCATGAAGAGCCGGCCGATGGAATCGCCCGTGATCAGACCATAAAGGATCATCGGAAGACTCGGAGGGATGAGGATCCCAAGCCCGCTGGAGCTCGCCAGCATACCCGTACTGAGACGTTCGCTGTACCCTCGTTTCTTCATCTCCGGGTACGCCATCGTGCCCACGATGGCGATCACGGCGAGGGCCACTCCGGTGATCGCCCCCATAAACGCGGAGGCAATGACGCTGGCCATCGCCAATCCGGCGGGGATGCTCCCGAATAATTTGTGCAGAAAGGCAAAGAGCCCTTCTCCCAATTTCATCCGGAACATGATCTCCCCCATCAGAAGAAACAGCGGCAGGCACAGCAGAACGAAGTTCGTCGACACCTCCCAGGCGATGTTCCCCACAACGGAAATGGCGGCCGGTTTCAGAAAGAGACAAATCCCCGTCGCGCCGGCCAGGCCGAGAGCAAAGGCGACCGGAACGCGCAACAGGAACAGTCCGATCAATATGAACAGCATGATGATCGTAACAAGATGCCATTCCATATTACGATATCTCCTTTCCGGCCGGGTCCGGGCTGTCGTCTCCTGTCACCGCAGCGGCGATGTTGGCCCAGAGAAACAACAGGATCTGCAGCAGCAGCAATACGGCTCCGATGAACATGACGATCTGTATGTACCCTACGGGAAAATCCATCTCCGTGCCCGAACGGGTCCCATCCCTCAGGGAATCGAAGGCGAATTTCCCCGTCTGCCATGTCAGGATGCCGATCCAGACCATGGAAAGCAGCGGCTCGACGATGTCGATGATGCGACGCCCTTTGGGCCGGAGAAAATCGTACAGGAAGTCGATCTTCACGTAGCGGTTGATCTGGTAGACGTAGGCCACGCCCAGGAAGATAATGAAAAGCATGAGACAACCTGAGACGTCGAAGCTCCACATCGTGGGGGAACTGAATATTCCCCTGGAGACGACTTCGTACGACACCGCAAAGACCAGAGCGAACTGGCAAAAGCAGCTGACATAGAAGAGCTTGCTGTTGATCTTCCTCAGCATGGCGGCCAGCGGTCCTTTCGGGACCACGGGCTCGTGAGAACCATGTACTTTCATAGGATCACGGTCCTTTCTCATCGGCAGGTCAGCCCGGGCGGCCTCCGGCATCGCCGCAAGAATGCGAACCCCTTGCGCCGCCCCGCCATTTCCGGCAGCCGGTTCCAATGCCCATCGTGTCGATCGTCAACTTTTCGGTTTTTTCTGTTTCTTCAGCAGCATCTCCAAAAGAGCCTGCCCATCGGCCCCCTGGTCTTTGGCCCATTTGTCCCAAACGGGCCGAACCATATCAGACCATCTCTGGGCTTCCTTGTCCGGAAGCGGATAGTATTCCTTGGCTTTCGCTTTGGCATTGTTTCTGGCTACATCCGCTTCGGCATAGGCATGCTTCCCTCCCCATGTTTCCGTTTCCCTTGAGCACTCCAGAACGATCTTCTGCAGATCCGGCGCCAGCTTGGCGAAGACCGCCGGGTTCATCAAGATGAAGTAGTTGCCGGTATACCATTTGCTCCCCGTTACATAGGGCGCGACTTCGTAGAAACTGTTCGCTATGTAGGTCTCATCGATTGTGATTGCCGCATCAACCGTGCCGTTCTGCAGGGCCGGATAGATTTCGGCCGCTGCAATCGAAGCGGTCCCGGCGCCAAACGCTCTAACCGAAGCCGGCAGCACTTTGCCCCCGGACACCCTGATCTTCTTTCCCTTGAAATCCTCGGCAGCACGGATGGGAGTCCTGCTGACAACGACATTGAATGTGCCCATCGGAAACGCCAGCAGCGGTTTGCACCCTTTCTTTTCTATCTTGGCCGTGAAGAAATCCCGGTTATCCCTCCAGGCATCCCAGAAATCGATCAACGAAATCGACGGCGGCGGCAATGGGAGAATGAACAATTCCACTGATGGTACGTCGCCCGTGAAGTACGACGTGCTCAAGAGCGAGACGTCAATCGCTCCGCTTGAGGTACCCTTGAAGGCGTCCTTTCCGCTGATGATTTCTCCGGAATAGTGCAACTCGACTTTGACTCTGCCGTTTGTCTTCTTTTCGACCAGATCCGCCCAATAAGCGGCGACCTCTCCCCGCATATCTTTCTTGTTGTATTCAGTGGACATGGTTAGCTTGATCGCGGGTGTCGACTTTTCCGCCGCGTATCCCGCCGCAGCAAAACAGAAAACCATGATCAAGAAAAGGCACGCACAAAGCAGCTTCTTCCCGTTGTTCCGCATGACTCCCTCCTTTTTTCCAGAGCGATTTAAGACGCCTGTACCATTCGGCCGTCTCTTCGAGTCGACCTGCTCGCTTCCCCTCGCCTGCCTAAACCAACAACGGCACAAGTTGTTGGATAACCTCCAATTCTTCGAGCCGCCCCACTGTTGCGATCAGTCGATCCAGTTTCTCTTCCGGCATGGAATTCACGCTCACGGAATTGCAGTCCAGCAGTTTCCGTCTGGCATCGGCGGGGGTAAAAGGATTCTTCGGACTTCCCAGCGGAATGTCCACCTGCTGGACGAACTCCCTGCCATCCATGGTCTTGATTTTGATTCGGGTCGGCTCAATGCTTCCCCCGGTGAGCGCCGGATCCAGTTCGACGACGATCTTATCCGTAAGCCGATGCAGGACAGGATCCCGGGCGGCCTCATCCGTGTAATCCCGCACGGATGCCCTCTTCTTCGCAACGGCTGTCGCCACTGACCAGGGGATGCTGAATTGCGTTCCTACGGCGTTCTTGGGGTGGCGTTTTGTCTCAATCGGACTGCAAAGGAAATAACTCCCCTCGCCCGTGAAGACGGTGATCGCATCAACATCTTCGGGTCTTATGTCGTGCTTTCTTACGATGGCCAGTGCAGCATCGATGGCCGTGTGATTTACCACTCCGCACGAATAGGGTTTGAGGCTTATGTCTTCATTCTCGAATTGCATCCCCAAGTTGTTCGTCAGCTTGGTCAGGTCGCAATAGGGGCTTTGAGGATGATAAAGGCCATAGAAGCCGACTTCGCCCTCGATGAAGCTCTTTGCGCCGGTATTTCCCCGCTGGGCCATCATGGCCGAAGCGACTCCCGCCCTGCTGGCAAACCCTGGCCCGAGCCGCTTCGCCTGAGCGCCTTCGCGCAGACACTGTGTGTTTCCCGCCGCCTGATGATAGGCCAATCCCAGGGCATTCAGCATTTTCTCCTGGTCCAATCCCAAGATTCTACCAGCGGCGGCCGCGGACATGAAATAGCCGAACAGCGCGGTAAAATGCCAGTAATGCCAGGCCAATTGCTCCTTCTCACCCGGAGGGGCCGTCAGGACGAGACACATCCGGCAACCGAAATCCACCGACGCGGCGACGGTGGCAATGAATTCTTTTCCACTCACCGCACTCTTTGTTTCTGCAACGGCCAATGCCGGCAGCACCGTTACCACGGCGCTGTGCAGCATGATCTTGTTGTAGGTATCATCGAAGTCCCATGCATGGGCCATAGCGGCATTTGCCTGGGCGGCGTGGAGCGCCGGCAGCTTGCCTCCAAAGGCAAAAACGGTGCTTTCCGGCTTCCCGCCCCATTCCTTGAGGAGTCCCACCAGTTCCCTCATCCCCGAGGCTCCACTACCGCCTAAGGCCACGGAAAGAATATTGAGAATTTGCGCCTTTGTGGCCTTGACGACGCCTTCGGGAAGATCTTCGTACTGGAGACCGATGATGTAATCCGCCAACTGCTGTTCGATCTTCATTGCTTACCATCACCTCCGTCAATCAGGATCGTTGCCTCCGCCACTCCGACGGAACCGGCATTGCCCCGTCCGGATTCCCGTCGGGCATGGCCCATGGACGAGTCCGCCGTCTGCTACGCCGTGCTGCTAGACGGCCGCGCAAATGATTACCCTGCGGCGACGTACACGGACTTCCCTTCCGGTACACCGATGTGACAAACAAGTGATTAGGCTTCCGTCTGTTTTTTAACAATATCCGTGCCAACGGCGACGCCCCGCAAAGACGGCGACGATCATCCGCCGGCGCGCGCCAAGCCTACGGGATTGCAGGCAATGTCCTGACCCGAAATTCCGGTCGTTCACCTGTCCAAGCTCGACAGATCATTCCCGTTGCAAAGAACTTGTATCAACCCGTATCAGTCTGTTATACGGTGTAACATCTTTTCGACTCCGAGGTAATGCATCCATGACGAACAGAGATGTACGCATCGGGTTGATTCACGGTTCGCAGGAACTGATCGAAGAAACGCTCCGGCTCGCCAAATTGAGGGCCTATGACGTCACCGTCGCTCCGTTTTCCATCGATCACGCCATCCCGGCCGGTCAGCAGATGGAAAAGGACGGCATCGACATCATCATCAGCCGCCGGTTTACGGCAAGCGTTCTGCGCAAACATATCACCATTCCGGTCCTCGCCGTACCCGTCACATTTTTTGATGTCTACCAGAGTATCTGGAGGGCATCGAAGAGATGGAAACATATCCTGGTTCCCTTGTACCGCGGGAGCGTCGAAAGTGAAAAGATTGTGGAACTGAAGAGCATGATCGATGCGGAGATCCATTATTACGAGTACGACAACCAGAAAGAGATGGAGGCTGCGATAAGAGCCGGACTGGAAAAGGGCTGTCAGGGTGTTGTGGGCGGTCCGAACACGAAGAGCCTGGCGGTAAAACTGAGTATGGAGTGCGAAGAAATAACATCCAGCAGCGAATCCATCGGATTTACGCTGGACGAAGCCTACTGGATTGCCGTGAATCGCAGGACGGAAAACGAGCAAAGTCAGCTTTACAGGACGATTGTCAATATGAGCCTGAAAAGCGTCGTCGCCGTGGATCAGAGCGGGACGGTCAGGATAGCCAATGAACAAGCGAATCGGTTATTGAATATCGGCAAGACGCACGACAAGACGTACAACATCAAGGATGCACTGCACAGCGGCACCGTACTCACCGCGATAGGAATGGGGAAGTCGCTGAATTATCACGTCGAACAAATCGAAGGTAAGCAGTACATGATTGAATATCTTCCCGTGGAACTGGAAAATAAATCCATAGGCGGCATTATAACCATTGAAGATATTGAAAGTGTCATGCGCGCTGAAAATGAGGTTCGGAGAAGCATTACAAGAGGGCTCATCGCAAAATACTCGCTCGATGAGTTTGTCTACAAGAATCCGGATACGGATCAATTGATCGGCAGAATAAAGAAATACGCTGACACCGAATCAACCATTCTCATTACCGGTCCAACGGGAACAGGCAAAGAAATCATCGCCCATAGTATTCATCGACTGAGCAGGCGAAAGTCCGGTCCATTCGTGTCGATCAACTGCGCCGCCATTCCGGAGCAACTCCTCGAAAGTGAATTGTTCGGGTATGAAGAGGGCTCCTTTACGGGGGCAAGACGGGGGGGGAAAACTTGGCTTGTTCGAGCTTGCGCACAAGGGCACCATCTTCTTGGATGAAATCGGATCGATGCCTTTGAGTCTTCAGGGCCGATTGTTGAGGGTACTGCAGGAAAGGGAAGTCATGAGAATCGGGGCCGACAAACTAATACCCATCGATGTGCGCGTTCTCGCGGCGACGAACGAAGACTTGCGGCACGCGGCCCTGTCCGGGAAATTTCGCGAGGACCTGTTCTTCAGAATCAATGTGCTTAGCCTGCAAATTCCGCCCTTACAGAAACGCATTCAGGACATTCCCTATTTGGTACAGTACCTGGTGAATCAGTTATCACAAAAACACAATATGCCCGCAATAAGGATACCGAAATCATGCGTGAAGAAACTGATGCTGCTGTCCTGGCCGGGAAACGTTCGAGAGCTGTCCAATTTCATCGAAAGTCTTATCGTTCTCTCTCAGGGAGTTTTTTCAAAGGATATTTTTCAACAACAATACACGGAATTGGCCGATTACTCGCAAAGCAGGTCTCTTGAATCTCATTCGGCAAGTTCCGAAGAAAGGTTTGTTCGGGAAAGGACGCAGGACCCCACAGTCCAGAATCGCGAGTACATCCTCCAGGTTCTTCGGGAGAATAGATTCAACAAGACGCTGACCGCCAAAGAACTGGGCATGAGCAGAATGACTCTCTGGCGAAAATTGAAATGCAGTTAGTGTTCGGTCTTCCCCGAATGGATTCCGCGCGCGGGAAGTATGAGGGGCACGTTTCGTTGCCGATGATGTCCCGGAAGTGAAGGCTTGTTCCGGCCGTTTCCCGATCAACCGATCACCAGTCGAACGGATCGTCCTTTGTAAAATCCGGGGACAGAGCCCGATCGTCGACTTCCTGAACAAAGAGTTCCTCGAATCCCAGGTCCAGCGCAAAGTTGACGACGCGCTCGTACTCTTCCTTCGTGATCCTCCTGCCGATCAGCGGGTGATCCTTGACCGGCGGGATGGGCGAATACTGCGACATGAGGCTGAGCGGCAGGGTGCGCGGGGCGATCGCCCGCAGGCGCTCCAGGGCCGCCAGGCTGTTTTCCACATGGCCGGGAAGGATCAGATGGCGGACAATGACCCCGCGGTTGGCAATCCCCTCTTCGAGATCGAGTCCGCCTCCCGCCTGGCGGACCATCTCCTCGATCGCCGCGGCGGCGCGGCTTGAATAATCCCCGATCCCCGAGAACGACCCGGCCACGCGGTCATCGCCGTACTTGAAATCCGGCAGGTAGACGTCGACGAGCCCTTCGATCAGGCGCAGGACATCGGGATCCTCGTAGCCTCCGCAATTGAAGACGAAAGGAAGGCGCAGTCCGCTTCGGCGGGCGAGGGACACCGCTGCCGCGATCCCCGGAATCTGCGGCGTCGGCGTCACGGCTTCGATGTTGTGGCAGCCCTCTTCCTGGAGGCGGAGCATGATCCGGACGAGCCCCTCCGCATCGAGAAGACCTCCGCCCGCCCGATGGCTGATCTGATGGTTCTGGCAGTAGGAACACCGCAGGTTGCAGGAGGAGAAGAAGATCGTCCCGGCACCCCGGCTGCCGGAAAGAGGCGGCTCCTCGCCGTGATGCGCCAGGGCGCGGTCGACGCGCAACCGGTCGTCGAGGCCGCAGAAGCCCTTTTCCCCCCTCGTCCGATCGACGCGGCAACGCCGCGGGCAGAGCGTGCAGTTTTTCAGGATCTTCTTCAGGGGCTCGATATTCGCTTCCATGAAATTGACGGCTTCCATATTCCGATTAGATTGCTCTGCCCCAGGCGGCTCAAAAATGCCCGGATGCAAGGCCCCCCGATGGTTCGGCAGGCTCACCATGACAACTCCGACAGCCTGTCCCGAGCTTGCCGAAGGATCGAACAGCGAAGGACGAGGGAAACGCCGCAGACGGGCGTTTTTCAGCCCCCTGTCAGAGGCTCGACCAGTTTCCCCAACCTGCGGCTCTCGACGAGATCGAGAAAGACTTCTCCAAGAGGGGCGGCGATTTCGACGGCGGCGCGCCATTTTCGGATGCGCTCCGACGGCCGGTTGACATAGGTCCGGAAATCGTCCCGGTCGGGAATCTTTCCGTCGGGAAGGCTCTGGACGAACCCCGGGGTGGGTGTGATCATGAGGACGTTGCCGAGGACGTCCTCCGGCACGCGCCGGTGAGACAGCTTCTTGTCGAGCCAGCCGGGCACGATCCGTTCCTGATGGTGGAAGAAAAGCGTGATCTCGTCATCCTGCCTGGAATAGCGATGGGTCAGGTGATAGTCGACCAGTCCGCCGTCCCGGTAGGTCCCGTAGGGGGCGCCATAGATGTTCCTCACCCCGGCGACGACCAGGGGAATCGCCCCGGACGCCACGACGGCGGCCTTGAAGTTGGCCGCACTCAGGGGAATATGGCGCCCGCGGAAGCCGCGCTGCAGGCAGAAGTACGGCGGCAGGGCGCCGTGGAAGAAGACAACGCGTTCGGCAAAATAGCGGAGGAGCGAGCGATTGAAGGCGTTGGCCGCGAAGCAGAATCCCAGGCCCAGCCGCTGGAGAATGCCGTTCTCCGCCGCGACGAGATGCCGCGTGCGGGCCGTAATGACGGCGAGCCGGTAATTCTTGTTGGCCAGTGCAAAAGGAAGGGCGTCGTTTTCGATATAGGAATCGACGATCCTCCAGAGGGATGCCAGGATCGAAGCCGGTGTGTCGCGGCGGCTGTACACGGTGTCGATGTAGGACTCCATGAGGATCCGGTAGGATTTCAACGCCTCGGGCTGCAGCCACGCCGCGAGGCGCCAGGCGCCTGCCGATGCCCCCACGAGAAGCGGTGCCCGCTTCCTCTTCAGAACGCCTTCGCGCAGGAGGGCGCGGTCGAAACCGCAGGAGATGAGCCACCTCGGACCGACGGCCGGCGCGAAGTAGGCGGCAATGCTGCCCCAGTCGAAGCCGCCGTCGCGGAGGAGCGGATAGATTCTTTTCCCGGCAAGGATGCGGATGCGGCTGCTCATCGAGAACCTATGGTGAGACGTCGGCCGGCCTTCCCCGTCTCGTGGCGTCTGCCCTCAAGCCCGGAAATCGCCTTGACAGGGGTTTGCGCCTTTTGTACAGTGGCGCCGACCGAAGAATCGCGGCGGGAACGCTGTGGCCGTGGAATGGCGGTTCATAACCGAACCTCCGGAATTTGTCAACGAATATCCCCGAACCGGAAGACCTTCGCATGGACATCGATGCCTACGTAACCGAAGCGGCCAGGGATGCCAAGAGGGCGGCGGGCATGCTGGCGCGTTGTTCGACGGACGCGAAAAATCGCGCGCTTTCCTTCATGGCGAAGGAGATCGCCGCGCGGTCCGAATTCCTCAAGACGGAAAATGCGAAGGATCTGCGCCGGGCGGAAGGAGCCGGCCTGTCCGGGGCAATGCTGGACCGGCTTGCCCTCAAGGACTCCGTCATTGCAGCGATGGTGAAGGGCCTCCGCGAGATCATCGCGCTGCCCGATCCCGTCGGGCGCGTGACCTCCATGTGGAAGCGCCCCAACGGCCTCGTCGTCGGCCGGATGCGGATCCCTCTGGGCGTGATCGGGATCATCTACGAGGCGCGGCCGAATGTCACCGTGGACGCGGCGGCGCTGTGCCTGAAGGCGGGCAACGCCGTGATCCTCCGGGGCGGATCGGAGGCGATCGACTCCAACGTGGCCGTCGCCGGGATTCTCCGGAATGCCCTGCAGCGCGCCGGGCTTCCCGAAGCGTCCATCCGCCTGCTGGAACGGACGGAGCGCGGGGTGGTCCATGAACTCCTGCAGAAAGAGGAGTACGTGGACCTCATCATCCCCCGCGGCGGCGAAGAGCTCATCCGGGCCGTCGTCGGTGCCTCCCGCATCCCCGTCATCAAGCACTACAAGGGCGTGTGCCATGTCTTCGTGGACGCCTCTGCCGATCCGGACATGGCGGAGGACATCTGCATGAACGCCAAGGTCCAGCGTCCCGGCGTCTGCAACGCCATGGAAACCCTCCTCGTGCACCGGGACATCGCCGGGACCTTCCTGCCGAGAGTCGCTCGTCGCCTCCAGGCGGCAGGCGTGACGCTCCGGGGCTGCGAACGGACCCGTGCGATCCTCCCCGGCATCGAGGCCGCCACCGAAGACGACTGGAGCCGCGAGTATCTGGACCTGACGCTCTCCGTCCGCGTCGTCGACGACCTGAGCGCCGCGGCCGCCCATATCGAAACCTACGGCTCGCTCCACACCGAGGCGATCGTCACCCGGGATTACGGCAATGCGCAACGGTTCCTGAACGAAGTCCAATCCTCGGCGGTGCTGGTCAACGCGTCGACCCGCTTCAACGACGGATTCGAGCTCGGGCTGGGCGCCGAGATCGGCATCAGCACAACGAAGCTTCACGCCTACGGCCCCATGGGTCTCGAGGAGCTGACGACGCAGAAGTTCATCGTCTACGGAAACGGACAGGTGCGGTCATGAAGTGGGGCCTCTTCGGCGGCACCTTCGATCCGATCCACATGGGCCACCTGCGTTGCGCGGAGGAAGTGCTGGAGATCTTCGAACTGAACCGCATCATCTTCGTGCCGGCCTCCCTTCCCCCCCACAAGCTCGACGCCCGGATCACGCCCTTTCATCACCGCGAGCAGATGGTCAAGCTCGCCATCGACGGCAATCCCGACTTCTCCTTCTCGGATGTCGAGTGCCAAAGACAGGGAAACTCCTATTCGGTGGAGACGGTGGAGTATTTCCTGCAAAAATACGTGAAGGACCTCGATTTGTTCTTCATCACGGGGCAGGACGCCTTTCAGGCGATCCGGACCTGGAAGGACTGGCAGAGACTCCTCGCGATGTGCCATTTCGTCGTGATGACGAGGCCCGGTTACGCGAACATGACGCTGGATGGGATCCTGCCCGCGGAATTTTCATCGACCTTCGCCTTCGACGAGAAGGTGCAGGGCTACCGCGGCCCGACGGGCCGGATGGTCTATTTCCGGCAGGTCACCTTCCTGGACATCTCGTCGAGCGACATCCGCAGGCGGGCCGGTGAGGGCAAGTCGATCAAGTACATCGTGCCCGATGCGGTCCGTCATTACATTGCGAAGCACTCGCTGTACCGCACCGGTTGATTGCGTGACCGTAAAAGAGGGCGAGGGGCGCCTCCCGCATCGGGGGCGCCTTCTTCATTTTCGGGAGAAAACTCTTACGCAAGGCCGCCGAGAAACATCAGCAGACGGGAGTACAGAAATATCGCCGTGAACAGGAGGGCAAGCGGCAGGGCGGCGATGCGGTAAACCTGGAGGATGGTCACGCCGAAATATTGGTTCGTCAGTACGAAGCACAAATGCATCGGCGTGAAGAGGACTCCCATGAAGCCGCTCCCGAAGGCCAGCATCATGTAGGGGAGGATGTGCGCACCCTCTCCGAAGGAAACGACAAGAGGAATCAGGATCGGGAGCGTGCTGCCGACAAAGCCGATCGTGATCCCGACGATGCCGCCGACAAAGAAGGGCAGGAGGATCACGATCAGAACGAGCGGCAGTCCCATCGCCGTGAATTCCCGGGCGATGGCCTCGACGGCCCGGCTGTCTTCCATGACGCCCTTGAACAGGAGAATGGCCATCGCCATGTAGATCATGTTGAGCAGCTGCGGGTCCAGCAGGACCTTCTTCAGCTCGGCCGCTTTCATGCGGTTCTGGATCCAGATCCAGCCGATGGCGAAGCACAGCGACACGCAGAGGCCGATCTCGATGGCGATCGACAGCCTCGGATAGAGGAGCGAGATTCCCTCGCCCAGGCCGAGGCCGCCGACAATGACGACGAGGATGGGCGTAAGTTCTCTGAAAAACGGGCCGAGAGGCGGCCGTTCCGCATGTTGCAGGCCCGCCTTGTGACGCATCTGGCGATTCACGGGCAGGTACCCGATCCCCAGGGCGCAAAGCGTGATCGGCATCATGGCGACAACGAACCCCCAGAGGTCCAGGCCTGCCAGCGTCGTCGTGAGCAGCACCCCCGGATACAGCGGCCACCAGTACTCCCAGATGTGGCGGAACCACTGGTTGACGAATCCCAGTTGGACGGGGGTCAATTCGGTGTCCTTTCCGATGGACTTCACCATCGGGCAGGAGAAAACGGCCCCGCCGGGCATCGGCAGAAGCCCGATGAGCGCGGGGAAGACGACGATATTCAGGCGGACATCGGTGATCAAACCCTGAAATTTGTTCAGCAACCGCTTCATCTGACCGCCTGCCTCCATGCTGTTGCTGAGCACGAGGATCAGCGAAACGACCGCTGAAAGGGCCAGGCTCTTGGGGTGAAGGGCCGAGGCGACGATCGACTTTGCGATGGCCAGGGGCGGCATGACGAACAGCAACCCCAGGAGAATCGAGCTGAAAAAAAAGGTGTTTCCCAGCGACAGCTTGCTGCGGATGGCGACGAGCAGAAAGGCGAACACCAGGAGGAGTTTGACGATTGCGGGAATGCTTTCCAGGAACGGTATCATGGCACCCTTCTCACGAAGGGTGGGGAATAGACCGGAACGGCGTCCTTGTCAAGGCTTTCCTGCCGTCCGACGAGGGGCAGCGGAAACGGCCGCGGGAGGGAACGGGATGAAGGACCGGGAATGGGAGGGGCTGATCCAGGTGGCCGGAATCCGCGATGCCGCGGAAGCCGGCATGCTCGTCCGGTCCGGGGTGCGGCAGCTTGCATTTCCCCTGGGACCGGGCATCCGGGACATCGATCTTCCGGAGGATGAGGCGGTCCGGATCATCGCGACGCTCGGCCCCGCGGTCAGGACGATCCTCATCACCTATCGCGCCGATGCCGGCGCCATCGCCGCCGACTGCGAACGCCTGGGAGTCGCCGGCGTCCAACTCCACGGCCCGATCGCCGTGGAGGAAATCGCCGTCCTCAAACGCCTGCATCCGGGACTCCTCGTCATCCGGAGCCTGATCGTGGGAAGGCAGGAACCTGACGCGGTCGAACGTGAAATGGCCGCCTGCACCCCCTTCGTCGACGCCTTCCTGACCGACACCTTCGACCCCGAGAGCGGCCGCTCCGGCGCGACGGGACGCACCCACAACTGGGAGATCAGCCGGCATCTGGCCGAGATTTCTTCCCGGCCGCTCATCCTCGCCGGGGGACTCCATCCCGGCAATGTCCGGGAGGCGATCCGGCGCGTGCGTCCCGGCGGCGTCGACGCCCACACGGGCCTCGAAGGCCCGGACGGCCGGAAAGACGCGGCGCTCGTTGCGGCCTTCGTCGCCGAGGCCCGCGCCGGCTTCGCGGAGGCGGCCCGATGATCAGGGGATGCCTGTACGCGGTCTTTTCCGCCTTCTGCTTCGGGATGATCGCCATTCTCGTGAAGCTGTCCTACCAGGCGGGCCTCCGGGACATGCAACTCCTGGCGATCCGCTGGCTGTCGGGGGCCGTCATGCTCTTCCTCTATCTGCTGCTCCGTGATCCCGGACTCCTGAAGGCGAACCTCCGGACCATCGCCAAGGCGGCGGTCCTCGGCGCCGGTTTCCATTTCCTGGGCAGCATGTGCTTCTTCAAGTCGCTCAAGTACATCCCCGCCGCAACGGCCTCACTGATCCTGTACTGCTATCCCGTGCTCGTCACACTGATCTCCGCCGTCGTCTTCCGCATGAGGATCGACCGTTTCGTGGCGATCTCGCTCCTCCTCACGACGGCCGGCTGCGCCCTCGTCTTCTACGACGCCTTCGTCAAAGCCCTCGACGCAGCAGGCATCGGCCTGGCCGTCGTCACGACGGTCACATTCTCCGCGTGCATGATCTTCACGCAGATCTTCCTGCGCGGCGAGCGGCCGCTGACGATGTCTTTCTACATGGTGCTCTCGGCGGGAATCGCCTTCACCGTCGCCGACGGCGGCATCCCGGTCGCAAGCCTCGACGCACGACAGTGGACGCTGGCCTTGTCGCTGGGTCTTGTCTCGACGGCGATCGCCTATGTCTTCCACTTCCGTGCCGTGGAGATCGTGGGCAGCGCCTACACGTCGATCTTCTCGACCGTCGAACCGATCACCACCGTCGTCATGGCCTTCGCGGTCCTCGGGGAGGACATCGTCGTCCTGCAGATCGTCGGCGTCCTCCTGATCGTGGCGGGGATCGTGATGCCGAATCTCAGGGAATGGCGGGCGATGAGATTGCCGCGCTAGGGCGGCGGGAGTGGGTTTCAGGATTTCTCCGCGACCGCTTTGAAGAACGTATAGCAGAAAACGCCGTCCTCCCGGGCCGTCCGGTACAAATCCGCGATTCCGCGGTCAAAGGTCTCCTCATCGATCAGCCCCGCGGAAAGGGCGGGTTCGCGGACGCCCTCGATCATGGCCGTGAAGGTCTTGCGGATGAAGCCGTCGACAAGCCTCGGCCTGCTCGCATCGACATAGACCATCCGCGGGGAGACGCGGACCGCGCCGAATCCGGCCTCCGAAAGAAGCGGGTGGAGTTCCCTGCCGATGAGGGCGTTGCCGCCGGCCCGCGCCTGCAGCTCCACCTGGCAGCGGATCGCCCGGCGGGCCGCTTCGCTGTCGGGGTGGAAATAGGCCGATCCGTGGTCGCCTTCGATGACCGTGATCGTGCCGCCGGTCCTGAGGACCTTCTTCAACAGCGAAAGCGCGGCGACGGGACGCGGCAGGTGCTCCAGCACGAAGCACACGAAGATGTGGTCGAAGGATTCCGGACCGAAAGGCAGGTTGAAGATGTCGGCGTTGCAGAAAACCACATTCTTCAGCCCGGCCCCTGCCACCGCCTCGCACGCCTTCGGGAGGGATTGCCCGGAAATGTCGACGGATGTGATGGACGCCTTCGGACTGTTGGCCGCGAGCGTGACGGTCTGGGCGCCCACCCCGCAGCCCGCTTCCAGGATCCGGTTGCCGGCCGGATAGACCGTATCGGCGTGCAGCAGCTCGACCAGCGTCGAGGCCTGGTCCTGCAGCCGCAGGTTCTCCCTGCGGTCGTATCCGTGCACGTAGCGCCTCGTCATTTTCCCCCGCTTTCACCCGAGCCGTCGCTCTTTTTCGCCCGCTGCATCACATCGCGGACAGGTGATCGCCAGCCCTCAAAACTTCGCGCAGGAAGCGCCCGGTATGGGACCCTTCGACGCGGGCCACCTCTTCCGGCGTGCCGGCGGCGACGATGGTCCCGCCGCCCGGCCCGCCCTCGGGCCCCAGGTCGATCACATGGTCCGCCGACTTGATCACGTCCAGGTTGTGCTCGATGACGACGACCGTATTGCCCTTGTCCACGAGCCGCGCCAGCACCTCCAGAAGGTTGTGGACGTCGGCGAAATGCAGGCCGATCGTCGGCTCGTCGAGGATGTAGAGCGTGTTGCTGTTCGTCTTCTTGCTCAGTTCACGGGAGAGCTTGATCCGCTGGGCCTCACCGCCCGACAGCGTCGTCGCCGACTGGCCGAGGCGGATGTAGCCCAGGCCGACGTCCTGCAGGAACTGCAGCTTCGCGCGGATCGCCGGGATGTTCTCGAAAAAGACGAGCGCCTGGCTCACCGTCATGTCCAGGACCTCGGCGATGTTTTTTTCCTTGTAGCGGACCTCGAGGGTGTCCTGGTTGAAACGCCTGCCGTGGCAGACATCGCAGGTCACATACACGTCGGGCAGGAAGTGCATCTCGATGCGGATGAGGCCGTTCCCCTCGCAGGCCTCGCAGCGTCCGCCCTTGACGTTGAAGCTGAAGCGGCCCGGCTTGTAGCCCCGCATCCGCGCCTCGGGAAGATTCGTGAAGAGGTCGCGGATGTGGACGAAGACGCCCGTGTAGGTGACGGGGTTGGAGCGCGGCGTCCGGCCGATGGGCTGCTGGTTCATCATGATGACGCGCTCGATCCCCCCCAGGTCGACGACGCGCTTGATCTTCCCGAAGCCGCCGCGGATGTTGCCCAGCCTGCGGGAGACCACCCGGCTCAGCGTCTCGACGACCATGGTGCTCTTGCCCGAGCCGGACACGCCCGTCACGGCCGTGAAGAGGCCGACCGGGACGCGGATGTCGACGTTCTTGAGGTTGTGCTCGCGGGCCCCCTCGATGACGATGTAACGGCCGGTGCCCTTTCGGCGCCGGGCAGGCATCGGGATGGACAGCCTCCCCGACAGGTATCCGCCCGTGAGCGACGTCTCGCTGCGAAGGATCTCCTCCGGCGTCCCCTGGAAGACCACTTCTCCCCCGTCCTGTCCCGCCCCCGGCCCCATGTCGACGATCTGGTCGCAGGAAAGCATCATGTCGGCGTCGTGTTCCACGACGAGCACGGTGTTCCCCAGGTCCCGCAGCCGCTTGAGCGTGGCGATCAGGCGGAGGTTGTCCCGCTGGTGGAGGCCGACCGTCGGCTCGTCGAGGACGTAGAGGACCCCCACCAGGCCGGAGCCGATCTGCGTCGCGAGGCGGATCCGCTGCGCCTCGCCGCCCGAAAGCGTGCCCGCTGCGCGGGCGAGGCTCAGGTAATCCATGCCGACGTCGAGCAGAAACTGCAGGCGCTCGCGGATTTCCTTCACGATCCGCTCCGTGATCAGCTTTTCCTGGGATGTCAGCGGCAGGTCGCGGATGAAAGCGGCCGCCTCCCCGATCGTGAGGGAACAGAGCTCGTGGATGTTCCTCGCCCCGACCGTCACCGCAAGGCTTTCCTTTTTCAGGCGCGCGCCGCCGCAGGTGGGGCAGTCGCGGAGGTTGATGTACTGGCCGAGGATGTTTCGCACGGCATTGGAGGTCGTCTCGCGGTAGCGCCGGTCGAGGTGGTTGAGGATGCCCTCGAAGGGGCGCACGTAGAAGTACCGCCGGCCCTCCCGGTCGAAGTGGAAGCGGATCTTCTCCTTGCCGGAGCCGTGCAGGAGCACCTGCCGCACGCTTTCGGGAAGGGCGTTGAAGGGCGTGTTGATGTCGAAGTCGTAGTGCTCCGCCAGCGCTCCCAGCATCTGGAAGTAGTAGAGCGAGTGGCGTCCCGCCCAGGGAGCGATCGCCCCTTCGCGCAGGGAAAGCGACCGGTCCGGAACGACCAGGTCCTCGTCGAAGAACATCCTCGTCCCGAGGCCGGTGCAGTCCGGGCAGGCGCCGTAGGGGCTGTTGAAGGAGAACATCCGCGGCGTCAGCTCCGTCAGGCTGACGCCGCAGTCGGGACAGGCGTACAGTTCGCTGAAGAGCATTTCCTCCCGGCCGGGCACATGAACCCGGACCAGGCCATCCGAAAGCCGGGAGGCCATCTCGAGAGAATCCCGCAGGCGGCCGCGGATACCGGGCTTCATCACGAGGCGGTCGACGATGACGTCGATGTCGTGACGGCGGTTCTTGTCGAGGACGATGTCCTCCGCCGCCTCCCGGACCGTCCCGTCCACGCGGACGCGGGTGTAGCCGTCGCGGAGCAGCTTCTTGAGCTCCTTCTGGAATTCCCCCTTCTTCCCCCTTGCGATCGGCGCCATCAGGAGCAGGCGCGAATTTTCCGGCAGCTGCAGAAGGGTCTCCACCATCGCGTCGATCGTCTGCGCATGGATCTCCCGTCCGCAGAGATGGCAATAGGGCACGCCGATGCGCGCGTAGAGCAGCCGCAGGTAATCGTAGATCTCGGTGACGGTGCCGACCGTCGAACGGGGGTTGTGGCCGGCGGACCGCTGCTCGATGGCGATCGCCGGGGACAGCCCCTCGATGGACTCCACCTCCGGCTTGTCCATCTGGCCGATGAACTGCCGCGCATAGGCCGACAGAGACTCGACGTAGCGGCGCTGGCCCTCCGCGTAAATGGTGTCGAAGGCGAGCGACGACTTTCCGGAACCGCTGACGCCGGTGATGACCACCAGCCTGTCCCGGGGGATGTCCACGCTGACATTCTTCAGGTTGTGCTGTGAAGCGCCCTTGACGCGGATGAAGTGCATGTGGAAACCGGAAAATCCTTTTCCCTTGCGATCTCGTCGTCCGCTACGCGCGGACGACGGGAACCCTCATTCTATGTCGTTCCCGCGAAAGCGGGAACCCAGAGTCCTTGAGTCTGTTTCTGGGCCGGGCGATTAACCAGGGCGCTGGGTCCCCGCCTACGCGGGGACGACAGCACGCCGCAGAACAGGCTGACCCATCCCATCGCTGGATCCCCGCCGCAGCCTGCCCTCGCGGAGGCGGGGACGGGGACGACAAAAGGCTGTTATCGGTTCAAAGCGGGGAGGAGAACGCGGCCGGTCAGCGGATCTCGATGTGCGACTTCTTGCGGAGGTCCGCAATCCATTCGTCGTACCGCTTGTCCGCTTTTTCGTTTTCGATTTTCCGGCGGATCTCCTCGCGGACGGTCTCGATCGGCTTGAGGCCCGCACCCCGCTTGTCGGTCACGCGGATGATGTAAAGGCCCGCGGGCGAAGAGATCACGCCGCTGGTTTCGTTGACCTTGAGGCCGAAGGCGACGGTCTCCACCTCCGGCAGCATGACGCCTTTCTCCACGAAGCCGATGTCCCCGCCGGCGCCGGCCGCCGGTCCCTTCGAGTATCGGCCCGCCAGAACTTCGAAGATCTCGCCCTCCCGCAGGCGCTGGAGGATCGCCTCCGCCTCCTGGCGGATCGTCCGGACCTGCCCTTCATCGGCATCCTTCGGCACGGGGAGAAGGATCAGCTTGATGCGGACGGCCTCCTTGCCCTCGTAGTCCTCGCGGTGCTTCTGGTAATAGGCGCCGATCTCCTCATCGGTGATCATGATCTTGGACCGGATTTCACGCCGGAGCAGCTTCGTCTTGATCAGATGGTCGCGGAGCTCCTTCTTGTACTCCTCCAGCGTCGTTCCCTCCTTCGCGAGGGAGGCGACAAGGTCCTCCAGGCGCATCTTCCGCTGCTGAAGCCCGTCCCGGATCGCATCGTTGACCTCCTCGTCCTTCGCGGTGATCCCGGATTTGCGGGCCTCCTGGCCGATGAGCAGCCGTTCGACCATCCGGTTGAGCATGGTCGGGCGCGTCTCCGCAAGGAGCCGTTCCACGTCCTGCTCCTTGTAGACGACCGCCATTCTCTGGCGCACCGTGTCCAACTCTTCGTTGAGGTCGGAAAGCGTGATCACTTCATCGTTGACGACGGCGACGATCCGGTCGACCACATCCGCACCTGCAGGCACCGAAAGCGCCCACGAAAAAAGAAGAAGGGCAAGGAGGCCCCTTCCGAGACTCTTCATGATTTTTCCTCCCCTGCAGGTGCGCGTTCTCCGAAGAGGACGTCGCGAAAAATCCGGATCTGGGCTTTCGCCCGGAGTCCCCTGAGCCAGTCTGCGTAGGCCTGTTCTTCCTTCCATCTTTGCGCATCCGCGCGCACCGTCTCATCCATGTCCCATGCCTTTCCGGAGCCGCCCTCGTCACGTTCGAGGACCTTGAAGATATGATAACCATAGGGGCTCTTGATGACGCGGCTCAACCCGCCCACCGGCAGGGAAAAGATGGCTGCATCGATCTCTTCGGGCATCATGCCCTTCGCGAAGAAACCAAGGTCGCCCCCACGCGCGGCTTCGGGCGCGATCGAAACTTCCTGGGCGACCTTAGCAAAATCCTCCCCTTTCTTCAATCTCCTGCGGACATCCTCCGCCAGGTATCTTTTCCGCAGGACGATCTGGGCCACGCGCACCCTCTTTTCATGGACATAGGCGGCCTTGTTGCGCTCGTAAAAGGTTTTGACATCCCTGGGGGTGAGGGAAACGCGATCGTTGACCTCCCGGCGGACCAGTTTTTCCATGAGCATCCGCTGCCGCAGCCCCTTTTTCCACGCCTCGAAATCCACCTTCTCCTGCTTGAGCATCGCCTCAAAGCTGTCGGCCGGATACTCGCGGCGGATCTCGTCGAGCCGTTTGGCGAATTCCTCGTCGCTCACGCTCAGGCGGAGATCCCGGGCGCGCATGTCCATGAGTTTTTCCTGAATGAGGAGATTGAGGATCTCCTCTTTGAACAGGCGCATCTCCTCGGGACGCCCCGGCGGGACCATCTGCGCCGACGCCGCCTCCCGCCGGTAGCGGCTGTCGAATTCCTCCGCATCGATTCTCTCGCCGTTCACGGTCGCGACAACGGGCTTCGGCTCCGGCTCCGCCTTCCGGCAGCCCGGGACGGCGCAGCAGAGGACTGCCGCGGCTGTGGCGGCAACAACCAGCCTCCGGAACATCGGCCCTGTCGCATTCATGATACCTTCTCCTTGGGGGGAATCCGCTTCACCGGCGGACCAGGCGGCAGCGCCGTCAGGGTGCGCAGGAAGCCCAGAACCGCTTCGATCAGATCCCGTCCCTTCAGATCGGGCATGGGAAGCGACAGTCTCAGGTCCGGTTCCAGGCGGATGCCCCGGATCTCTTTGCGCGCCAGCTGAAGAATCCGCAGGGGGTCCAGGGAACTCTGTCCGTGCAGGACGATTGACAGGCGCTTGCCGTCGTACATCATCCGTTTCCCCTGGATGCTTTTCAAGCGATTTCTGATGCGGATCACGCCGAAGAGGTGTTCCGCTTCGGGCGGGACCAGTCCGTAGCAGTCGGTGAGCTCCTCGCGGATGGCGGCGATCTCCTCGTCCGAGCCCGCCATGGAGAGCCTCTTGTAGGTCACGAGGCGCAGGTGGACGTCCTCCATGTAGCCCTCGGGCAGATAGGCGGACAGGCCCAGCTGGATCTCGGGCTTGATCTCCTCTTCCTCCGGGGCCTCCCCCTTGATCTCCCGGATGGCGCTCTCCATGAGCTCCGTGTAGAGTTCGTAGCCCACGGCGGAGATGTGCCCCGACTGGGACGTGCCCAGAAGGTTCCCCGCGCCGCGGATGTCCAGGTCGCTCGAAGCGATGCGGAACCCGGAACCGGGTTCCGAGAAATCCATGATGACCTGCAGGCGCTTCTGCGCATCGCGCGAAAGCATCGCGCCGCGCGGGACCAGCAGGTACGCGTAGGCGTCCTCCCGGGAGCGGCCGACCCTCCCCCGCATCTGATAGAGCTGGGACAGGCCGAAGCAGTCCGCCCGGTGGATGATGATCGTGTTGGCCGTCGGGATGTCGAGGCCCGCGCTGACGATCGTCGTGCAGACGAGGACGTCGGTCCGGCCCCGCACGAAGGAGGACATGGCGTTCTCGATGTCCCTGGGCTTCATCTGGCCGTGCACCACCCCTACCCGGGCCTCGGGGACGACCCGCTCGACGAATCTCGCCATGCCGTAGATCGAGCGCACCCGGTCGTGCAGGAAGAAGACCCTGCCCCCGCGGCCGAGTTCCCGGCGGATCGCGTCGCGGATCACGTCCTCGTCGAATTCCAGGACATGCGTCTTGATGGGACGCCGGTCCTCGGGCGGCGTATTGATGATGGACAGGTCGCGGATCCCCACGAGCGACAGATGCAGGGTCCGGGGAATGGGCGTGGCGCTCAGCGTGAGCACGTCCACCAGGGCCCGCACCTTCTTGAGCCTTTCCTTGTGGACGACGCCGAAGCGCTGCTCCTCGTCGACGACGACGAGCCCCAGGTCCTTGAAATGCACGTCCTTCTGCAGGAGGCGGTGCGTCCCGACGACGATGTCGACGGTGCCCTTCTGCAGGCCTTCGAGGATCGCCGCCGTCTCTGCCTTCGTCTTGAAGCGGTTGAGGACCTCCACGCGGATCGGGAACGGCGCCATGCGCCGGGCGAAGGTCTCGTAGTGCTGCTCCGCAAGGATCGTCGTCGGCACCAGGACCGCCGCCTGCTTGCCGTCCATGACGGCGCGGAAGGCGGCCCGCAGGGCCACCTCCGTCTTGCCGAAACCGGCGTCGCCGCAGACGAGCCGGTCCATCGGCTTTTCCTCGGCCATGTCCAGATGCACCTCCTCGACGGCGCGCATCTGGTCCGGCGTCTCCTCGAACTCGAAGGCGGAGCAGAATTCCTCGTACAGCCGATCGGGCTTCGAGAAGGGGTCGCGTTTCACCACCTGTCGGACGGCGTAGATGGAAACGAGCTCCTCGGCCACCTTGCGGACCGACGCCTTCACCTTCTCCTTGGCGGCCTCCCAGGAGGCGCCTCCCAGCCTCTCGATGCGCGGCTGGTGGCCCTCGGGGCCGATGTAGCGCTGAATCACGTCGAGGCGGTCCACGGGAATGTAGAGGCGGTCGCCCTCCTGGTACTCAATGAGGAGATAGTCGTTTTCGATCCCTCCGGCGGCCACCTTCTGCAGCCCCCGGTAGAGGCCGATGCCGTGGTCCCGGTGGACGATGAAATCCCCCTCCTTCAATTCGCCGAATGACTGGAGGAAGTACCCCTCCCGCTGGGGCCGACGCTTGCGCTGACGCACCTTGCGGCCGAAGATCTCCTCCTCCGAAAGGACGGCGAGCTTCAAGGAGGGGATGCGGAACGCCTTCGAGACGGCGCCGCGGTACAGAAGCAGCCTCCCGTGCCCCTCATGGCGGCGAATCAGCTCCAGCAGGGACTCCGAGGGCCGGCTCCCGGACAGGCCGTGACCGGCCAGAAGATGGTCCATATTCTGGAGGCTTTCCTCTCCCGGGCACACGAAGGCGACGAGGTCGCCCTCCTCCAGCCACTCCCGGATCTTCTCCGCGACCGGGAGCAGCGGACGGTCCGCCTCCTTCCCCTGCCTCTCGAGGACGCCGGGGAAGAAATCCGTTTCCGTCCTGAGCGTATGGGCCGCCTCTTCCCTGTCCCGCGCCTCCTGCGGCGTCTCGACGGGCAGATCCTCCAGGACGACCTGCGCGAAGGAAGACCATGCGGCACGCAGAGAATTCAACCCCAGGGAAAACGAGCCCCCGGGCGGACGGAATCTTCCGTCCCGCTCGGCCTTCCCCAGCACCGCCGCAATCCTCTTCTCCCACTCTTCGCCGCCCCGCTCGAGCGACGAGGGGTCGTCGAGGGCGACGACGGCATCGCGGGGCAGGTAATCGAAGAGGCTTGCCATGGGCCCGTCGTCCGACGGAGCCCCTTCCCAGGATTCGTAGAAGAGGGAACCGAACAGGGGATTCACCGAAGCGGTATCGGCGGCCGAAACGGCCTCGACGAGGCGGCTCTTGAGGCTGCCGGGGAGATCGATCTCGTTGGCGTGATGGCGGACGTTCGCCGCAGCGCGTCTGAGCCGCTCCGGCGACGAGAGGATATCCGCGGCCGGGTAAAGAAAGAATTCGACCGCCTCCCCCCTCGACCGCTGCGTGGCGGGGTCGAAGGGCCGGATGGTCTCCAGTTCGTCTCCGAAGAACTCCAGACGATAGGGGAAATCGGAGGCCATCGGATAGATGTCCGCGATGTGGCCCCGGATGCTGAATTCCCCGCGCTCCTCGACGAGCGTGACGCGGGCGTACCCCCCCTCGCGAAGTGCGGCGGTCAGCTCGTCGCGCCCGATGGTGTCGCCGATGGAGATGAAGCGGCCGTATCCGTCGAAGACCCGGCGCGGAAGGATCTTCTGCGCCGCGGCCGACAGCGGTGCGACGACGAGCCGAGGGCCGCCGTCCGCGAGAAGCGCGAGGACATTCATCCGCGCCCTCATCGCATCCTTTTGAACAGCGAACATGTCGGTCGTGACGAGGTCCCAGGGCGGGTAGAGCAACCCCTCCTCCGTCCCGAGGAAGAAGGACAGGTCCCGGAGGATCGCCTCCGCTTCCTTTTCCGATTCGCACAGGACCAGCATCGTCTTGCGGCGCCGCGAAAACAGAAAGGCAAGAAACATCGCCTTTCCCGAGGCCCTGAGGCCGCGCATCCGGACGACCCGTTTTCCCCGGTCGAGCCCGTCCGCGGCCGCCTCGAAGATTTCCGCGGGACGAAGCACAGTCTTTTCAGGTTTCTTTTCCATTTCTATCGTTTCCCGCCCCTTCGGGCGGACCGTCTTCCGTCGTGATTTCCGCCGGTGCTCATCCGTCTCCCGGCGGCGCAAAAGACATGAATCGCTGTTCACCTATCCCATAAAACCATTTTATACAAGGGGGTGCGGAGACGGTTGACAAGAGGGGACCGTTACGTTACGTATCCGGGACAGCGCCGCGAGCGAAAAGAACGAGAAGGAGCAGCACGTGAAGGACAAGAGCGATATGATCCGCCCGGAAGAAGCGATCCGCAGGATCCTGGATATCGTCTCCCCCCTCCCCCTGGAGAGGGTAGGCATTCTGCAGACCCTGGGGCGGGTACTAGGCGAAGACATCTTCGCCGGCCGAGACATCCCGCCGAAGAACAATTCCTCCATGGACGGTTACGCGCTCCGCAGCAGCGACACAAAGGGCGCAAGCTGGAAGAAGCCCGTCGTCCTGCGCGTCCTCGAGGACATCCCCGCCGGGTCCATTCCCCGCTGCACAATCACACCTGGAACGGCCGCCCGGATCATGACCGGTGCGCCGCTTCCGGAGGGGGCGGACGCCGTGCTCCGCATGGAGGACACCGAAAAGAACGGCGGCAGCGTGCGGATCTTTGTCGAGGTCGAGAAGGACCATGATGTGCGCTTCGCCGGGGAGGACGTCCGCAACGGGGAACTGATCCTGCCGCGCGGCTGCGTCGTGCGGCCGCCCGAAGTCGGCATGCTGGCCTCCCTGGGCCGCGCCTTCGTGAGTGTCTACCAGCGGCCGATCGTGGCGATTCTCGCCACCGGCGATGAACTGGTCGACATCGACGAACCCGTGTCACCCTGGAAGATCGTCAGCAGCAACAGCTATTCGCTGGCTGCCGAGGTTTTGCAGTGCGGGGGCATCCCGCTGCAGATCGGGATCGCCAGGGACAATCGGGAGGACCTGGTCGCAAAGTTCAGGGCCGCCCTGCGCGCGGACCTGATCGTCTCGTCCGGCGGCGTCTCGGTGGGGGATTACGACCTCGTCAAGGATGTCATGAAGGACGTGGGGAACCGCATGGATTTCTGGCGCGTGGCGATGCGGCCGGGCCGGCCCCTGGCCTTCGGTATCATTGAGGGCGTCCCCGTGTTCGGCCTGCCGGGCAATCCCGTTTCTTCCATGGTCTCCTTCGAGCAGTTCGTCCGGCCGACGATTCTCAAGCTGGCGGGAAAGACGAAGATCCACCGGCGGATCGCGAAGGCAATCCTCCAGGAGGACGTCCCCAAGAAGGAAGGCCTGAAGTACTTCATACGCGGGATCGTGAACCGGAAGGGCGGCGGTCTCGTCGCCTCAACCACCGGCGAACAGGGGTCGGGCATCCTGAAATCCATGGTGAGGGCCAACGCCCTGATCGTCCTTCCCGAAGGTATCGCCATCGCCCGCGCCGGCGATGAAGTCCGGGTCCAGATCTTGGACGATTCGCTTGATCTCACGGACGTTCCGGGGTATGAATGATTTCAGGTAGCGTGGTGTCGAGCTTGCCGAGGCATGGCACCATCGTTTTTTTCATGGCAGGCTGCTTTTTTGAATGTACTCTTTTTTGATCGCGGGCGCAGCGAAACCATCACGCGGTTGAGCCGCTCCGATTGCTCCTTTCGCGCGGAAGTGCCAAGGTCACTGGTGGGCCTCCCGGACTTCAAATCCGGAGTGAGGGGCTAAAACCCTCTCAGGTGGGTTCGATTCCCATGCACTTCCGCCATAAATATTTGAAATTATTTAGTTTTTTGTTTTAAAAAGTTGCCCAGATTTTGCCCGGGATTTCAAAAAAGGCGATTTTTTCAAGGTGAAAACCTAATATTTTTTCTGCCCCTTTTTTGGGCAAAAATCCCCGACTCGATTCCCCTCTAAATTAGTTTTTGAACCTGGATAAAATTACCTGCAAAAGTGAAATTGTGCTGGTATTTCTATCCCGGAGTCCGAAATGATTCTTCCCGCCAAGGCATAGAAGTTTGAAAATGTATCAAATTATGAAGAATTACTACCTTTTTAAGATTTATTTTAAACTTGCCTGTTGACACACCCCTCTGATCCGCCTTTTTGAAATACCTGTGACGCTCT
>DAOSIS010000010.1:108978-110136 GCA_035366835.1 Syntrophales bacterium
TCTAACATGACCTGAAAATAATCCTTGCGATCATTCTTATTCGTGTCTCAGAAAGAATGCCCCTAATTCTAATGTTTTAAAAGGATCTCATTTTCTGGTACTTTTTTAAAACAATGGTTCTGCTAATGAACTCCAGAATCGTCCAAGGCAATGGCTATTTTCATTAAAATTCATATTTTCAGCAAATGCTGAAAGTATTAAATTTGGTGAAAATATTCCTTGACGCCTTCACAGTTTCACTGTATAGCCTATTTTCAGCAAACGCTGAAAGGCTGGCATTGAATGAACGTATCTGAGAATGAAATAAGGCCAAAAGCCCTGGAGGCTCTTAAATCCTGCTTACGGCGGGTTCCTTTTCTGAAACTCGAATCGATAAAGCAGGAACCCCGTGTCAGTGGAACCCAGTTGGATTTCCTGGCAAAGGTGAGTATTGCGCAGAAAAAGCAGATCATTGCCGTAGAAGTAAAAGAAAACGGCCAACCCAGGATTGCGCGTGCTGCCGCCAATCAGATCATCCGGTATCGTGAAAAAAATCCCGCCATGTACTACGTCTTTGCCGCCCCTTATATCTCTCCACAATCAGCCGAGATATGCACCAAGGAAGGGATCGGCTATTTCGATTTGGCGGGCAATTGCCGACTTACTTTTGACCGGATTTTTATCGAACAGGAAGGAAAACCGAATCCCTTTACAATCAAACGGGACCTGCGGTCCCTTTATTCTCCGAAGGCCGAACGAGTGCTGCGAGTGCTTCTGGACAATCCGAAAAAGGCTTGGCGGGTCCAGTCTCTGGCAATGGAAGCCGAAGTGAGTTTGGGGCAAGTGGCCAATGTAAAAAGCCTGCTTGAGAACCGTGAATGGGTTGTGAGCACGGAGGCCGGACTGATGCTCAGCGCACCCGATCAGCTTCTATCCGAATGGTCGGGAAACTACAAAATCAGCAGGAACTCGAAAAGCTATTATACCCTGAAAGATCCTGCCGAGATCGAAGCCGATCTTGCCAAAGTTTGCAAAAAACAGGGCATTGTCTGTGCGTTGACCGGCTTTTCCGCAGCGGCCAGATACGCACCAGCGGTCCGCTATCAGCGGGCCATGGCCTACGTGGGGGGAAAAACTGAAACGGTGGCTGAACTCCTTGCGCTGAAAGAGGTGTCCAGC
>DAOSIS010000011.1:0-106399 GCA_035366835.1 Syntrophales bacterium
GGTCCTGGGCATGGCGCGTCTGAACGAGGTCCGCGACCGGCCGACGAGGGACCTGCCGCCGGGATGGAAACAGCGCCTGGCGCTGGGCTGTTCGCTCCTCCACAAACCGGACATCCTGTTCCTGGACGAGCCGACCTCCGGGGTGGACCCCGTCACCCGCCGCCATTTCTGGAGGTTCATCGCCGAGCTCGCCGCGGGCGGCATCACGATCTTCGTGACCACGCACTACATGGACGAGGCCGCCAACTGCCAGCGGATCGTCATGATCAACGAAGGGAAGATCGTCGCGGCGGGAAGCCCGGCGGAGATCGTCGCGGCGGCCTGCCCGGAAAAGGGCGACGCCGATCTCGACGACGCCTTCGTGAAACTCATGTCCCGGAGCGGCCCATGCAGCTGAGAAACGTCGCGGCGATCGCCCGCAAGGAAGTCTATCACCTGGTCCGCGACTTCCGGAGCCTCTTCCTGGCCTTCGCCATCCCGGTCATCCTGATCCTCCTGTTCGGCTACGCCCTGAGCCTCGACGTCGACAACGTCGAGGTCGCGGCCGTGGACCAGGACCGGACCGATCTGAGCCGCGACTTCCTGCTCAGTCTCGACGCCTCCCCCTATTTCCGGATCGTCGCCCACCCCGAAAACGCAAAGGCCGCCGGTGCCATGATCGACCGGAGCGAGGCGACGATGGCCGTCGTTCTCCCCCCGGGATGGACGGACAGGATCCGGTCGGATCGGGAGGCGCCTCTGCAGGTCCTGCTGGACGGAAGCGATCCGAACTTCGCGAACATCTCCCGCGCCTACATGAACGCCTTCGTGGAGCGCTACAACCGAAAGATGCTCGAGGCGTTCCTGGACCGCCGGGGACTGGAACCCATGAACCCGCCCGTCGACGGGAGGATCCGGGTCTGGTTCAACGAAGACCTGGAGAGCCGGAATTTCATCGTCCCGGGGATCATCGCCCTCATCATCATGATCGTGGCGGCCATCCTCACCTCGCTGGTCATCGCCCGCGAGTACGAGAACGGCACCATGGAGACGCTCCGCTCGCTGCCCATCACGGCCGCGGACGTCCTCGTGGGCAAGTCGATCCCCTATTTCTTCATCGCTCTCACGGACGTCCTGATCGCGATCCTCATGGGCCAGACGCTCTTCGGCGTGGTCATGAAGTCCGGCTTCGGCCTCATGGTCGCGGCTTCCTCCATCTACATCGCCGTGGCCCTCGCGCTCGGCCTGCTCATCTCGACGGTCACCAAGTCGCAGCTCATCGCCAACCAGGGGGCGATCCTCATCACGTACCTGCCCTCGCTGCTCCTGTCCAATTTCGTCTTCCCCATCGTCAACATGCCCCAAATCCTCCAGCTCCTCACCTACATCGTGCCGGCCACCTACTACATCGACATCCTGGGCGGCATCTATCTGAAGAACCTGGGATTCGCCGATCTCTGGCGCGATTTCGCCGTCCTCGGTTTCATGGTTCTGCTGCTGGGGGCGATCAACGTCGTGCTGCTGAAGAAGGAGGGGCTGTGACATGAACCGGCTCCGCATCCGCGAATTCGTCCGCAAGGAGTTCATCCAGCTCTTCCGGGACCCCAAGAGCCGCCGCGTCCTGATCGTCATGCCGATCATCCAGATCCTCGTCTTCGGCTACGTCGTCAACTACGACATCCGGGACATCCGCGTCGCGATGCTCGACCAGTCCCGCACCCCCGAGAGCCGCGAACTCGCCCGGGCGCTGACCGGCAACGGCATCTTCCGCATCACGCACCCCGTGGACAACGAGCGGCAGATGGAAGAGGCGCTGATCCGCGGCAAGGTCGACATGGGCGTCAAGGTGCCCCCGGACTTCGCCCGCCGGATCCGCGAGCGCCGGACGGCGGACATCCAGATCCTCGCCGACGGGAGCATGAGCAACATGGCCTCCATCCGGATCGCCTACACGAGCTCCGTCCTGGACCGGCTGAACCGGCAACTGCTGGGCGATCTGTACGCCCAGCGCCTGGACTACGGGCGGATCGACCTCCGCCTGCGCACCTGGTACAACCCGAATCTCGACAGCCAGCACTTCTTCGTCCCGGGCATCGTCGCCTTCATCGTGATGCTGATCTCGTTCCTGCTCACCTCCATCGCCATCATCAAGGAGAAGGAGGCAGGGACCATGGAGCAGCTCATCGTGACGCCGCTGACGGTCGTCGAGCTCATCGCGGCCAAGACGATCCCCTACATCATCATCTCCATCGTCCAGATGATCGCGATCACGATCCTGGCCGTCTACTGGTTCGCCATCCCCATGGCGGGCAGCGCCGCCTGCCTGCTTCTGGCGACGCTGGTCTTTCTCCTGAGCACCCTCGGGATGGGACTCTTCATCTCGACGGTGTCCTCGACCCAGCAGCAGGCGATGATGACGACGTTCTTCTTCATTCTTCCGATCTTCATGCTGAGCGGCTTCGTCTTCCCCATCGCGAACATGCCCTTCGTCGTCCAGTTGTTGACATACCTCAATCCCTTGCGCTATTTTCTCGTCATCATCCGGGGGATCTTCCTCAAGGGGGTGGGCATGGAGATCCTCTGGCCCCAGTTTGCGGCGCTCGCCGTCCTCGGCATCGTCGTTTTCAGCGGCGCGATCGGCTTCTTCCGCAAACGCCTCGACTGACCGGCCGCCGGGAAAGTCATTCTTTGTACGCGGCCGGCGAACCCCCTGCTGCTCTTGCAACCGAAAGGAGCAAGACGTTCATGCTGAAGATCCTCACAGACGAAGCCGCGATCCGCGGGAGCTACCGCCGCTTCATTCGCGGTCTCAGGCCCAGCCTTGACGAGCGCATTCCCGTCGAATTGAGCCATCCGGGCGCCAGTTTCCGGGCCCGGATCGCATGGTCGAGCCGCCTGGGAATCTGGGCCTACACCAAGAAGACGGCCGGCAAGTACTGGAACGCATTCGGCGTGGGACGGCCGCGGGCGAAGGCAAGCGTCCCCATGACCTGCGAAGTCAATTTCCCGCTGCAGGGAATCGACCGCAGAATCGGGGGGGCTTTCGCGAAAGACGGCTCCGGCCGGCTCTTCGTGCTGCACCGGGGAAAGCTCGGCGGCGGCAGGCGCGGGGTGGGAAAATCCCTCTTCGAGGAGCGTTACCGGGGAACCTGGGCCTTCGCGGACGACGGCGGCGTCGAAACGGCGGCGGCCGTGATCGGCTGCCTCAACTCGCCGTCGTTTGCCCGGCAGATGGCGCAGTTCGTCCGCAAGGTGGTGCGTTTGAAGGAATCCGCCGCACCGCCGGATCCCCAGCTGGAGCTCGGCCTAGGCGAAGTCCGGTTCCGGGAAGAGGAATACGGCGGGAAGGAACCGGCCTGCGAGACGGATCTTGCCGCCGCGTGCGAACGATCCCTGGTCGTGCGGGACCTGGCGGACGCGCTGAAGAAACAGGGCTACGGAGCGGCGAACGACGACCGGTGGGATCTTTCCGCCGTCGACGGCCGCGGCGAGATTCGCGCCGCCTTCGCCGTTGCGGACACCGCGTCCCCCGCCGACATCCAGGCGGCCGTGGGACGCCTTGTGCTCGGGGGAACCGGTTCCGCGCTGCGGCTCCATCTCGCCCTGCCGGCCGGGGTGCCGGCGGAGTACGAGGAAAGACTCCGCCTGCTGAACATCGAGGTCCTCGTCTGCCGCCGCCAGGGAGACCGGACCGTCTTCGACGGCCGGATCCAATAGGAACGGCGCCCGTTTTGCCCGGATGGGCGCCGTCCTTTTCCTGCTACTTCAGATACCGGTCGAACCAGGCGACGCAGCGGCGCCAGGCGTCGGCGGCCGCCTCGGGCCTGAAGCTGGGCCTGTAGTCCGCATAGAAGGCGTGCGGCGCACCTGGATAGACCACGAAATCCGCCGTTTTCCCCGCCTTTTTAAGAACCGCTTCCATTTCCTTCACATCGCTGACGGGGATGCCCAGGTCCTCGCCGCCGTAGAGGCCGAGGATGGGCGCTCCGATCCGGCCCGCGACGTCCAGGGGCCCCTCGCTGCGGACGCCGGGCGTGACGGTCGGTCGAATCTGACCGTACCAGGCGACGGCGGCCTTGATGCCGGGATTGTGCGCTGCGTAGAGGAGCGTATACATGCCGCCGCGGCAGAAACCCGTCACGCCGATCCGGTCGGCCCGCGCCGCCGGGTGCCCCTTGGCGTAGGCTGCGACCGCGTCGAGATCCGCCATCACGCGGGCGTCGGGAATGGGATCGACGACCTTCCTCACGGCGGCGATATCGGAAAGGTGCAGGACGCCGCCCTCCCGGGCGTACGGTTCGAAGGTGATGCCAAGGAATCCCGCCGCGGCGAAACGGCGCGCCACATCCTTGATATGCTCGTGCATCCCGAAGATCTCCGGGATCACGAGCACGACGGGGTATCTGCCGGCCGCCGCAGGCCTCGCCTCATAGATCGGGATCGGGAAGTCCCCGCTCGGCACCTTCCCGTCCGCCGTCGCGAGCCGATCCGCCGGGGTGCTTACGACCTGCCCTGCGACGGGCGTTGCGGCGATGGCAAATCCCGCAATGCCGACTCCCACCGCGCCCATCCTGGTGAGGAATTGGCGGCGCGACAGCCCCTGATACGCATTGGCAATCCAATCTTCAACCATGGCTTCCTCCTGTCTCAAAACACCAAAGCAGCAAAACAGGGACAGCGCCCCTTTGAAGGAAATGGGCGCTGTCCTTCCTATATACTATCCAAGGATCGCCTTCAGGTCCGCCTCCGGCGTCGAAATCGGTTTGATCCCGTAATTCTTCACCAGAACGTCCAGCACCGCCGGCGTCACGAACGCGGGCAGCGACGGCCCCAGGCGGATGTCCTTGATCCCCAGGGCCAGCAGGCTCAGCAGGATGGCCACGGCCTTCTGCTCGTACCAGGAAAGGACCAGCGAAAGCGGCAGGTCGTTCACGCCCGTCTTGAATGCCCCGGCGAGGGCCAGGGCGATCTGCACGGCCGAGTACGCGTCGTTGCACTGCCCGACGTCCAGGAGCCGCGGGATGCCGTCGATGTCGCCCAGTTCCTTGTCGAAGAAACGGAACTTCCCGCAGGCCAGCGTCAGGACGACGCAGTCCTTCGGGACCTGCTCGACGAACCGCGTGTAGTAGTCGCGCCCCGGTTTTGCCCCGTCGCAGCCGCCCACGAGGAAGAAGTGCCGGATCTTTCCGCTCTTGACCAGGTCGATGACCTTGCCCGCTACGCCCAGGACGGCGTTCCTGCCGAAACCCGTCAGCACGGTCTTCGCCTCACGGTCCACGGGGAATCCCGGCATCTGAAGGGCCTTGGCGATGACGGCCGAAAAGTTGCGGTCGGCGATGTGCACCGTGTCCGGCCATCCGACGACGCCGGACGTGAAGATCCGGTCCTTGTAGGCCGACTGGGGACGCTGGATGCAGTTCGTCGTCATGAGGATCGGGCCGGGGAATTCGGAGAACTCCCTGAACTGGTTCTGCCAGGCCGTTCCGTAATGGCCGTAGAAATGAGGGTACTTCTTGAGCTGCGGATAGCCATGGGCGGGCAGCATCTCGCCGTGGGTGTAGATGGAGATCCCCTTGCCCTCGGTCTGCTTGAGCAGTTCTTCCAGGTCGCGGAGGTCGTGCCCGGAAACGAGGATCGCCTTCCCCTTCTTCGCCCCCAGCGGGACCTTCGTCGGGACCGGATGGCCGTAGCGGCCCGTGTTGCCGGCGTCGAGCAGCTCCATCGCCCGCACGTTCATCTTGCCGCACTCCAGGACCAGATCGAGGCAAGCGTTAAGATCGAGGGATGCGTCGGCCAGCGCCACCAGACCCTTGTACAGGAAAGCATAAACCGCATCGTCCTCCTGCCCCAGGATCTGGGCATGGTCCGCATAGGCAGCGATGCCCTTCATGCCGAAGAGGAGCGTGTGCTTCAGCGAAACGACGTCGGCATTCGCGCCGGGATAAGATTTCACCCCCGCCTTCTCCCCCTGCGCAACGAGCTCCTGGATCGTGGCGGCCGGCTGGAAGGCCGATGCCTGACCCGGATAGGCCGCCCTGCCGCCCCGGTCCTTGATCTTCGCCATGAGTTGTTCCCGGTATTCGACGGCCTCCTTCAGGAAGGGGACGAACCGCGCGGGGTCGAAGTTGACGTTCGTGAGCGTGGAAAACAGGGCTTCTGAGGTGAAGACGCCGATTTCGCGGTCGACGGCGATCCCCAGGCCGCGGGCCTCGACGGCAGGCTGCGCCAGCCCCACGAGGGTATAGACCAGCAGATCCTGCATCGCCGCCGCATCGGGCTGTTTTCCGCAGACCCCGACCTTGGTGCACGCCTCGCCTTTTGCCGTTTGTTCGCACTGATAACAGAACATGAGAAACCTCCTTTCACCATCGACATTGCTTCGTCCAGTTGCGCCACATCCGCCGCACTGGGTACAGAACATGAGAAACCTCCTGCCGCGAAAGAATCTCTGCCGCTTCTTTCCCCCGACCCTACGACTTCTTTGCCCCCCGTTCCTTGATCTGTGTCAAAAAAAGAAATTCTGTTACAATGCGGACCCGATCCTTGACCGATCCGGAGAGGAGGAGACGGAGATGAACGTCGTGAACTTCCTGGCGAGGCTTCCCCTTTTCAGGGGTCTTCCGCCGCGCGAACTGGACGACCTGTCCAAGATTACAACGCTGCGGTCCTTCCGGCAAGGGGAAACTGTTTTCGTGGAGGACGAGCCGGCCAGCGGCTTCTACATCCTGTTTTCCGGCAAGGTGAAGATCTTCAAGCTCTCCCCGGAGGGGAAGGAACAGATCCTTCACATCATCGAGCCGGGAGACTCCTTCGCGGAGATCACCGTTTTCGAGGGCGGCAAGTACCCGGCGAATGCCGAGGCGCTCGAGCAGAGCCGGACGGTTTTCTTCCCGGCTGCCGCGCTCATCCGGAAATTCAGGAGCGATCCTTATCTCGCGATGAACATGATGGGGATTCTCTCGTCGCGGCTGAGGGAATTCGCGCAGACCATCGAGAACCTTTCCCTGCGCGGCGTTCCCGAACGCCTGGCGACCTATCTGCTTCACCTGCAGGGACTGAAAAACGGCGCCGATATGTTCGACCTGGATATCAAGAAGGGCGTGCTGGCCAATCTGCTGGGCACGACGGGAGAATCCGTCTCCCGGACCCTGGCCCGGATGTCCGAAGCCGGCCTCATCGAAGTCCACGGCAAACGGATCACCCTCCTGAAGCGGCGGCCGCTGGAAGAGATTGCGGCAGGCCGCCGAAAACTTGATTGACTGCTCGGAAAGCTGGGGCAACGGCCGCTTTCCCATCCAGTGTCTTGGTCTTTGTCTTCCACATCCGGTGCGTAATCAGGGCACTGGGTCCCCGCGTTCGCGAGGACGACAAATATTCCTTTTCCTTCCTGTCATTCCCGCGCAAGCGGGAATCCATCAAGCTGGATGCCGGATCAGGTCCGGCATGACAAATCAGTTGTCCCGCCAGGTCAAGCCTCGCCAGACACATAGCCATTCCCGCTTCTATCCCCTGAGTCCGTCGAGGGGTGGATTGTCATGACTCCTCCTTGAACCTTCATAATCCCAGTTGCTCGCCGACGATCACGACCGTGATCAGCGGCTTGTACCGCTCGTTGTCGAGCTGACGCTCGATGATGACCGTCTTGTTGCAGATCCGCCAGGGCCCGCTGCAGTCGCCGCATTCCCCGGTGATACCGCAGGGAGGCGTCGGATGGAAGTGCGTCTTCTGTTTCACATTCTGCGGCGCAGCGATGGTCCTGATCCTCTTGAGGGCCTCTTCGAGGTTGGCGACGATCTTGTTGACGCCGACGACGACGATGACCTTGCGCGGGCCGAAGAGCATGGCCGCCGTCCGGTTCCCGAGGGCGTCCACGTTGACGATCTTCCCGTCGAGCGTCAGCGCGTTGGTGCCGGTCACGAAAACGTCCGAGACAAGGGAACGCCGCTTGAGTTCCATGCGCTCCTCCTGGCTGAGGCCGTCCCGCCAGGAATTGAAGAAGGCATAGTTTCCCTTTTCCAGCGCGTCGATCACGCCGATCTGCTCCAGCGTGAGCGAATCCCCGAGGCCGACGCTGCTGCCTTCGGGGATCATGGCCATCACCTTCGCGAACGCCTCTCTGGCGTCCCGCACATAGAAAGCCGGGATGTTGTTCTTTGCCAACGTTTCGATGAGTTTCGGAATATCGGCTTTCATGGTTTCCTTTCCGCCCTTCAGGCTCTTTTCCATCCGGTAGTCGTCCATGACGAACCCGCCGCCGATATCCTGAACCAGGTCCTCGACCTTCTCGAAGCCCAGTCGCTCGTATGCCCGGATGGAACCGCTGTTGTTCTTGTTCACCGTAAGAGTGATCCGCGTCAGATGCCGTTCCCGCGCGAAACCCTCGACGAAATGCACCGCCGCTCTTGCATGTCCCTTGCCGCGCTCGGAGACCTTCACGTAGATTTTGCTGAGGAAGAGCTCATTCTGCCGGGGCTGGATGCTCAGATAGCCGACCCTCTCCCCGCCTTCCTCAAGCAGGAAATAGGCGTACCCCTCCCGGATCTGTCCGGCGATCGCCTCCCGCGACTGGAAATGCTCCAGCATGTAGTCGACCTGCGCTTTGCCGATGATCGGCGTGTAGTGCTCCGTCCAGATCTCCCTGGCCAGGGCCTCGACGGCGCCGATCGCTTCGTCCGTCGATACGGGGACGATTCCGGCGGGTTTCTTCCCGGTCCTGTGTGCCATCGATGATTCTCCTTGCCGCGGCCCGCCCATTCCCGGGCCCTACAGAATCCCCACGATCGCGCCGGTCATGCAGGTCGCCATCGTCCCGGAGACGATGGTCTTCCCGCCCAGCGCCACGATCTCGCGACGCCTCTCCGGGGCCATGGCGCCCATCCCGCCGATGAGGATCCCCAGGCTCCCCAGGTTGGCGAAGCCGCACAGGGCGTAGATCATGATCCGCTGGCTGTGCGGGTTCAGGGCGCCCGCAGGGAGGGCGGCCAGGTCCACGTAGGCGACGAATTCGTTGAGGACCGTCTTCGTCCCCAGGAGCGATCCCGCCGTCAGTGCCTCGGACCAGGGGACGCCGATGAGCCAGGCGACGGGCGCGAAAAGCCAGCCGAGGATGCGCTGCAGCGTGAGCGGTTTCCCCGCCACCGCCGGCAGCAGCGCCAGCCCCTCGTTGACGAGGGCCACGAGCGCGACGAGGACGATCAGCATGGCGACGATGTTGATGAGGAGCACGATCCCGTCCGCCGTCCCCTTCACGACGGCGTCCATCGTGCCCGTCGCCGCCTGCGGGGGTTCGGCGCAGCCGTCCGTGACTTCCCCGGTCTCCGGGATCATGATCAGCGACAGCAGGATCGCCGCCGGCGTGCTGATGATCGAGGCGACGAGGATGTGCCCGAGGGCGTCCGGCATCACGCGCCCCAGGATGAGGGCGTAGATCACCATGACCGTGCCGGCGATGTTGGCCATGCCGCAGGTCATCGTGACGAAGAGCTCGCTGCGCGTCAGCCGGGCGAGATAGGGACGGATGAGGAGCGGCGCCTCCACCATCCCCAGGAAGACGTTCGCCGCCGCACCCACGGCCACGGCCCCGCCGATATTCATCGTCCGCCGTAACATCCAGGAGAAACCGCGGACGATCCAGGGGAGCACGCGCCAGTAGAAAAGAACCGAAGACAGGGCGCTGACCACCAGGACGATCGGCAGCGCCTTGGCGGCGAAAACGAAGCTGGCGCCGGGCTCGGTTTCGGCAAAGGGCAGCCGGCCGCCGCCCAGGTAGCCGAACACGAAGGTCGTGCCCGCCGTCGTGGCCCGGTCGAGGATCTCCACGGCCCGGTTCAGGAGGAGAAAGACGTCGCGGAAAAAGGCGACCTTGAGGAAGACCATCGCGATCGCGAACTGGGCGATCAGTCCGGCGAGGACCGTCTTGATCCGCACCTGCTTCCGGTTTTCGCTGATCAGCCAGGCAACGCCGATCAAGAATGCCAACCCGAGCATGCCCTGCAGGTTCATCGTATCGGCCCACCTCCGGAAGGAGAAGACGTCGCAAAGGAACAGCGGCACTATATGGAAAAACTGCTACGGCTGTCAACGGCGGGCTGAAATCCGGCAAGTACTTCACGAAACGCGGCAAGGGAGTTCAAGTCCGCTGCCTGCGGAGACTGCATCCATACGGAAGGAATGGGCTGATGAGACGGGCGGGAGGCACATCCATCAAAAAAGATGCAAATCGTGTCGTTCCAGGCTACCATAGGGCTGGAAGACATTTGCCGGGGATGTGCGCCATGAAAGTCCTCCTGATTCCCGCCAACACCGAAAGGATCACCGTGACGCCGCTCCCCTCTGGGGCTCGCGTGCGTGGCTGCCGCGACACGGCGGGCCGGACTTCCAGGCTCCTCGCCCGCCACGGCATCCGGAAGATGGAATGGCTGCCGGATACCGTCCGGAAAGGGATGAAGGGGCGGCCTTCCTGGAGGGGATGAGGACGGTACGGACAAGGGAAAATCGGGATCGCCGCGTCGATTCACTCCTCACGACGACAATTGGACGGTGGACCTATGACCAATTCCGAGATCGCAACAGTCTTCCTGAATATGGCGGACCTCCTGGAGATGAAGAACGACAACCCCTTCAAGATCCGGGCCTACCGGCGCGCCGCCGAGTCGATCAAGCAGCTGCCGCGGGAGATGAGCACCATGCTCGCCGCTGGAGAGGACTTCCGGGAGATTCCCGGTGTCGGCGAGGCCGTCGCGACGAAGAGCGAGGAACTACTGCGGACGGGCCGGCTCGCCGCCTACGAGGAGCTGAAGGCGGGCATGCCTCCCGGCGTCCTCGACCTCATGGCCGTGCCGGGCGTAGGCCCCAAGACCGCCTACCGCCTCGCCGCGGAGCTGGATGTCCGGTCCGTCGACGACCTGGAGCGCGCGGCTGCGGACGGCCGCATCGCCTCCCTGACGCACATGGGAGAAAAAACGGCCGAGAAGATCCTGCGGGAGGTCCGCGCGTTCCGCCGCAAGGACCGGCGTTACCCGCTGGGCGCGGCGCTGCCGGCCGTCGAGGAGATCATGGCGGCGCTCCGCAAGGTGCCCGGCGTCCGGAACCTCACGCCCGCCGGCAGCCTGAGGCGCTTCCGGGAAACGGTGGGCGACATCGACATCATGGCAACCGCCGCCGACCCGGAAGCGGCCATCGCCGCCTTTGTCGGACTGCCGCAAGTCGTCGAGGTCCTCGCCCGGGGGACGACGAAGGCCAGCGTCCTCCTTCCGGGAAACCTCCAGGCAGACCTCCGCATCGTCGCGCACGAATCCTTCGGATCTCTTCTCCAGCATTTCACCGGCAGCCGCGACCACAACATCGCCCTGCGCGCCTTCGCCCAGAGGATGGGCCTCAGTCTCAGCGAGTACGGGATCGCGGACGCCATGGGCAAGATCGAGACCTTCACCGACGAAGCGTCCTTCTACGGCCGCCTGGGTCTCGCCTTCATCCCCCCGGAGGTAAGGGAAAACCAGGGGGAGATCGACCTCGCCGCCCACGGCGCTCTGCCCCGCCTCCTAGAGCCCGGCGACGTCCGCGGGGACTTCCACACCCATACCGACTGGAGTGACGGGCAGGCGACGCTGGAGGAAATGGCCGCGGCCGCCGAGGCCCTCGGCTACGAGTACCTCGTCGTCACCGACCATTCGGCGGGGCTCGGGATCGCCAACGGTCTTGCCGCCGACAGGCTCCGCAGCCAGGCGGAGCGGATCCGCGCCATCAACCGCACGCGAAAGCGGACGCGGCTCCTTGCGGGCGTCGAGGTCAACATCAAGGCCGACGGACGGCTCGCCCTTTCTGACGAGGCGCTCGCGGAACTCGATGTCGTCATCGCCGCCGTCCACTCCTCCCTCTCCCAGAGCGAGCAGAAGATGACGCGGCGCGTCGTCGCAGCCCTCGAGAACCCCCACGTGGACATCCTCGCCCATCCGACCTGCCGGCTCATCGGGCGGCGCGAACCCGCCAGTCTGGACATGGCGGCGGTCATCGAGGCCGCCGCCCGCTGGGGCAAGGCGCTGGAAATCAATGCCATGCCGGACCGCCTGGACCTCAACGCCGCCCACATCCGCCAGGCGCGCGACCGCGGTGTGATGCTCGCGATCGGGACCGACGCCCACGCCGCCGACCACCTTTCGCTCATGCGCTTCGGCATCGGCACGGCGCGCCGCGGGTGGTGCGGCCCGAAAGACGTCCTCAACACCCGGCGTCTCGGCGAGGTCCTTGCCTGGCTCAGGCGGCCGGCATAGCGCCGGACGCGGCCGACGCGGCGGCCGGGCCGGAAGATTTTACCGTTGACAAACGACCGGGGGCATTCTATAGGAAACCCTCCCCGCAAAGGAGAGGGAACGACAGCATGACAGTGATCACGATCGGCATCGTCATATCCATTATGATCGCGGGCATCATTATTGGGCCCGCATACCGTGGAGACCTGACCGCCGCTTCGTGACATCCGCTCACACCAACAGCAAAACCGTTATCAGGCCTCCTGATAACGGTTTTTTATTTTCGGAGGACGACATGAAAGAACAGCCGGTAACGATCTACGACACGACGCTCCGCGACGGAAACCAGGGCGAGCGGATCAACTTTTCAGCGGAGGAAAAACTGCGCATCGCGCTGCGTCTCGACGAGCTGGGGTTTCCGTACATCGAGGGCGGATGGCCCGGCTCCAACCCGAAGGACATGCGCTTCTTCGAGCTCGCCAAGGCCGTCCCCTTCCGTCAGGCGAAGCTCTCGGCCTTCGGCAGCACCCGCAGGCCGCGGATCCGCCCCTCCCGGTGCCGGAACATCCAAACCCTGCTGAAGGCGGGGACGCCGGTCGTGACGATCTTCGGCAAATCCTGGGACCTCCATCTTCACGAGATCCTGAACATCCCGCTTGCGGAAAACCTCCTCATGATCCGGGAATCCGTCGAATACCTGAAGGCCCGGGGGAAGGAAGTCGTCTACGACGCCGAGCATTTCTTCGACGGCTTCAAGAACTGCCCGGAATACGCTCGCAGGACCGTCGAGACGGCGCTCTCCGCCGGCGCGGACTGGATCGTCCTGTGCGACACGAACGGCGGGACGCTGCCGCACGAGGTCGCGGCGATCACCGGAGAGGTCCTGTCGCTCCTCCCCGCGGGGCGGGCCGGGATCCACGTACACAACGACGGCGACCTGGCCGTCGCGAACACCCTCGCGGCGGTCCGTCTGGGCGTGCGGATGGTCCAAGGCACGATCAACGGCCTGGGCGAGCGGTGCGGAAACGCCGACCTGATTCCGGTCGTCGCGAACCTGCAGCTGAAGATGGGCTTCCGCTGCCTTCCCGAATCGTCCCTGCAGCAGCTGACCGTCCTTTCGAACTTCGTGAGCGAGACCGCCAACGTGAAGCCGGTGCGCAGCCGCCCCTTCGTCGGCCGGAGCGCCTTCGCCCACAAGGGCGGCGTGCACGTCAGCGCCATCATCAAGAACAGCGCCGCCTACGAGCACATCGCCCCCGAGGGCGTGGGCAACGAGCGGCGCGTTCTCGTCTCGGACCTGGCCGGGAAGAGCAACATCGCCTACAAGGCCCGGGAACTGGGCATTCCGCTGGGCGACGATCCCGGAATCAGCCGCAGGATCGTCCGGGAGATCAAGAAGATGGAGAACGAGGGGTATTCCTTCGACGCCGCCGACGGGTCGCTGTCGCTCCTCGTCAAGAAGATCACCGGCGCCTTCAAAGAACCCTTCCGGCTGGAGTGCTTCCAGGTCCTGAATTCGAAGACGGGAGACCGGGCGCCGCTGTCGCAGGCGATGGTGAAGGTCTGCGTGGGAGACGAGCACGAACTGACGGCCGCCGAAGGGAACGGGCCCGTCAACGCGCTCGACCACGCCCTGCGGAAGGCCCTGGCCAAGTTCTACCCCCAGATCCGGGAGATGCATCTGGTGGATTTCAAGGTCCGCACGCTGGAGGGGAGCGAGGGGACGGCGGCGAAGGTGCGCGTGCTGCTCGATTCGCGGGACGACCGCGACGTCTGGAGCACCGTCGGCGTGTCCACGAACATCATCGAGGCGAGCTGGCACGCGCTCGTGGACAGCATCCAGTACAAGCTGAGCAAGGACAGGCTCAACCGCAACAAACAAGCTCGTTGATAAGACCTTATCTTTCTGATAGAAAATACTCCGGTTTCGGAAAGATGCGGGAAATGCGATGATCCTGTCGATCCACAGAGACAATCCGCAGTTGCGCCTGATCCGGAAGGCTGTCGAAATCCTCAGGGATGGAGGCCTCATCATTTATCCGACGGACACGGTCTACGGCCTGGGCTGCGATCTCTACAACAAGCACGGCATCGAGCGGATCTACGAAATCAAGCATCGCGACAAGAAGCAGCCGCTCAGTTTCGTGTGCGCCGATCTCAAGGACATCAGCCGCTACGCCATCGTCACGGACTACGCCTACCGGACGATGAAGCGGCTCCTGCCCGGCCCCTACACCTTCATTCTCCAGGCCTCCCGACTCGTGCCGAAAATCATCCTTCCCAAGCGCCAGACCACGGGCATCCGCGTTCCGGACAACCGCATCTGCCTGATGCTGGTCCAGGAATTCGGACAGCCGATCATCAGCACGTCCGTGGAATCCCGGGAAGGTGAGTTGATGAGTGATCCCGCCGAGATCGGAGAGCAATACGGCAAGCGTGTGGACGTCATTCTCGACGGCGGCGTGATCGCGCCGGAGCCTTCGAGCGTCATCAGTCTCGTGGACGATGTGATCGAGGTCCTGCGCGTGGGAAAGGGGGATGTTTCCTCTTTCCAGTAAAAGGATCCTAAGCATCTTGCCATGTCGCGGTTCGACAGGCTCACCGTGACATGGCACAGGACGATCCCCCAAAATTGTCATGCTGAGCTTGTCGAAGCATGAGCTTGTCGAAGCATGAGCTTGTCGAAACATGAGCCTGTCGAAGGGTGAGCGGGTATGGGCATTACGCGCTGGACATTGAAGCATTTTTGTACAGCCTGACGGCATACAGGACGCGGCATTCCTGCCCCGCCCCGCATATACGGAAGAACGGGGGATGGTGCGGCGGGAATGCAAAAATACAAAAAAAGGATGGAACAGAATGAAGCAGATGCTGATCAACGCCGTCCACCACGAGCAGAAGCGGATGGCCGTGGTCGATGAGGGGAAGCTCATCGAGTACAACATCCAGATGGCCATCCGGGAGCCCATCACGGGCAACATCTACAAGGGAACCGTGATGAAGGTGGAGAGAGGCCTGCAGGCGGCCTTCGTGAACCACGGCGGCAAGAAGGACGGCTTCCTCCCCCTGCGGGACGTGAGCCCGGAATATTTCGGCGAGGGGAAAGACAACGGGAAAGAGGGGAACTCCCGCCCCAGGCATTCCCTCAAGGTGGGGCAGACGGTGCTCGTCCAGGTGCTCCGGGAAGTGGGGGAACGCAAGGGCGCCCTGCTGACGACGTACATCTCCCTTCCCGGCCGCTACCTCGTTCTCCTGCCCAACAAGCCGGGAGGCGGCATCTCCCGCAAGATCGAGGACGAAGAGGACCGCAAGCGGCTCAAGGCGCTGGTGGAGCAGATCAAGGTGGAGGAAGACGCGGGCTTCATCGTCCGCACGGCGGGCATGAACCGGACCAAGCAGGAGCTTTCCCGCGATTATCAGCATCTCTGGCGGCTGTGGAAGGAGATCGTCAAGCGCGCCGAGACCACCTGCGCCCCGGCCCTGATCTACCAGGAAAGCGACTTCGGCGTCCGTTCCGTCCGGGACTACTACACCTCCGAGATCCAGGAGATCCTCGTGGACGAGATGGACACCTTCCGCAAGGTCCGCGCCTACTGCAAGGCCGTCTCCCCCCGCACCATGAGGATCATCAAGCTCTACAAGGACAAGGTCCCCCTCTTCGACAAGTTCCAGCTGGAGGATCAGATCAAGGCGATCTACCAGGAGCGCGTGGAACTGCGTTCCGGCGGCCACATCGTCATCAGCCCGACGGAGGCCATGATCACGATCGACGTCAATTCCGGCAAGGCCTCCCACAAGCGCAACGTCGAGGAGACCGCCTTCAAGACGAACCTCGACGCCGCCGAGGAGATCGCGCGCCAGCTCAGGCTCCGCGACCTCGGGGGCCTCATCGTCATCGACTTCATCGACATGATGGACCGCAAGAACGTCGCCGAAATCGAAAAGGCGTTCAAGAAGGCGATGAGCGTCGACCGGGCGCGGGTCCAACTTGCCCACATCTCGAAGTTCGGCATCCTCGAACTGTCGCGCCAGAAGAAGCAATCCACCATCCAGGAGATCAGCTACACCGCCTGCCCGCACTGCCGCGGCACGGGAACGAGGCCTTCCCTCGAATACGCGGCCCTCGGCGCCCTGCGGAAGATCACGACCCAGGCCGTCAAGGGCACCTACGCCGCCTTCCGCGTCACCCTTCCGGCTCCCGTCGCCGACTATCTCCTCAATCACAAGCGGAACGAACTGGCGGGGCTGGAATCGACGTACGACATGTCCATTCACATCTGCGGAAGTCCGGACATGACCTGGGACGAGATCCGGATCGAGACCACGATCAAGGAAACCCCCGCGGAGATGCCTGTGGAACCGGAGAGACAGCCCGCCGCCATGGAGAGAGAGGCGGGGACAGAGATGGAAGAGGGGGCGCCGCCGGCCCTCGAGGCGGATCGCACCGCAAAGAAGCCCGAGGAACGGCACGAAGAACACGCCGGGCAGCAGCCGGAAGGACCGGCCAAGAAGGGCCGCCGGAGATCGCGGCATCGCCGCCGCCGTTCCGGCGCAAAGAAGGCGGAACAGAAGGCGCCGGAAGAGACCGAACACGCTCCGGGTGCTGTTGTCGCGGTCGAAGCGGCGCCCGTGCCCGCCCTCCGGCCGGAAACGGGACTGCCCGCAGCGGTCCCTCCCTCTACCGAACCGGCCACGCCGGCGGCGGAGAAGGGACCCCGCGGCGACCGGAACGATCTCCTGAAACTTCTTCAGCAGGCCTTCGACCCGGAGGATTGAGCGGGCGGGGAGGGAGCGGCCGGGCCGCCCCGGAGCGGGATCAGCGCTTCTTCCCCAGTTCTATCGAACGGAGGGTGGCGGCCTCGACGGCGGAGATCAGCGTCGCACGGAGTTTGCCCTCCTCCAGCGCCTTGAGGCCGGCGATCGTGGTCCCGCCCGGAGAGGCGACCACGTCCTTCCACTCCGCGGCGTGCTTGCCGCTTGTCAGACACAGCTTGGCCGCCCCGAGGATCGTCTGCATCGCAAGTTTCCGCGAGACATCCCGGGAGAGGCCGAGGAGCACGCCGGCATCCGACAGTGCCTCGATCATGACGAAGACATAGGCGGGCCCGGAACCGCTCAGACCCGTCACGGCATCCATCAGTTCTTCCTTGACGACAGCGGTTGTACCCACGGAGTTGAAGACGTCCTGCGCCAGATCCAGGTCCTCTTTGGTGACGTTCTTTCCCGCGGCGAGGGCCGTGACCCCTTCGCGAACGAGGGCGGGCACGTTGGGCATGGCCCGGATGATCCGGGCACTGCTTCCGAGACCTTCTTCAAGGAGGCTGAGGGGGACGCCGGCCGCGATCGAAATGTAAAGGACGGCGGTGCCGGCGTCACGAACCGTCGGGAGCACCTCCGCCATGTTCTGAGGTTTCACGGACAGAATCGCCACATCCGCTCCGGCCATGGCCTCCTTGTTGTCCGCCGTGGTCCGCACGCCGAAAAGGCTCTTCAGTTCGTTCAGCCTCTCCTGCCTCACGTCAGAAACGCAGATGTTCGAAGACAGGGCCACACCGGCCGCGACAATGCCGCCGACCAGCGCTCCGCCCATATTTCCGCCTCCGATGACTGCAATCTTCGTCGTCGTGTTCATTGCGGCTGCCAACCTCCTTTGTCTCGGAATAACCGCGTCAGCGTGACCCGTTTCCATCGTGGAATCCGGGTTCTCCACCCCGTGCCTATGTGCCCCGATTAGGGCGGTCCTGTCAACAAGTAAATCAGCGGGCATCGGCCTCCCGCGGGACTGCCGGCCGATTTCCGTTTGCACATCGGTCCGCCGATATGTTAGGCAACAGGCACTATGACCATGGAGAGTGGCATGATCCGCACCTTCGCCGTCGAAGGACAAACCATCGCCTGCAGGGTGGAGCTTCGTCAGGACGCTTCCCGCGGGCGGTCGCTCGTCTTCCTCCACGGGTCGAGCGGCGATCACACGATCTGGGCGCGCCAGTACGGCCCGCTGAGAGGTCTCTACAACATCGCCGTACCCGATTTCCCCGGACACGGCGCCTCCGCGGGGGAAGTTCCGGAGGACATCGGCGGACACCTCCCCTGGCTGAAGGGACTGTTCGGGAATCTGCTCTTCGAGAAACCGGTTCTCGTCGGCCACTCCATGGGCGCGGCCGTCGCGCTCGCCTTTGCGCTGCGCCATGGAGAGAAGCTCGGGGGAATCGTCCTCGTCGGCGGTGGGGCGAAGATGCCGGTCAACCCGATGATCCTGACGGGCCTCAAGACCGATCCCGCGGCAATCGTCGCCATGATCCCGCGCTTCGCCGTCGCCAGGAAGAACCGCGAGCGCATCGGCTCGGTCCTCGCCGGAAGGCTTTCGGTTTTCCGGACGGACACGCTCTACAGGAATCTCGCCGCCTGCAGCCGCTTCGACGTCACGGCGGAGGCCGGCGACATCCGCGTCCCTTCGTTGATCGTCTGTGGAGCGGAAGACAAGATGACGCCGCCTGCTCTGTCGCAGGATTTGGAAAAGCGGATCCCGGGCGCCCGGCTGGAGCTGATCGAAAACGCAGGGCACTTCGCCATGATGGAGGAGCCGGAGGCATTCAACGGGATTCTGCGCGCCTTCGTCGACGCCCTCGTCTGACCTCATCGGAGGATGGAATCCATGTTCGTCCTGGGAAACTTCATTGCCGCCACGGCCAAGATTCTCGATCTCTTGCTGACGTTGTACCTGTGGGTCATCATCATCCGGGCGATCCTGTCCTGGGTGAATCCCGATCCCTACAATCCCATTGTCCGGCTGCTGTACCAGGTGACCGAGCCGGTCCTCGATGCCATCCGGCGGCGGCTCCCCATCGGCGGCTTCGGCATCGACTTTTCGCCGGTCATCGTGATCCTGGTCATCCTGTTTCTTCAGCAGTTCCTCGTTCAGACCCTGATCGAGTTCGCGGTGCGCATGCGGTAGCGGAGGCGAAGGAAGCGACATGCCGGAAATCGGCGAGTTGGAAGTCCATCAGACGGAAAAGGGTGCATCTTTTCAAGTCCAGGTCGTCCCGCGGGCAAGCCGGACGGAAGTCGCCGGACTTCACGGAAACGCCCTGAAACTGAGGGTGGCAGCCCCGCCGGTGGAGGGAAAGGCCAATGAGGAGATCGTCCGATTCCTCGCCGGCCTTCTCGGTCTGCGGAAAGCGGATGTGTCCATCACCGCCGGCCTGACGTCGAAGAGAAAGACCGTGCTCGTCAGGGGCACGACGGCGAAGGACCTGCGCTCCGCCCTGGTACCGCAGCAATCGCTCTGGGAATGAAAGGACCTTCTGAGGGGAAATGACGGAAGCCGTCCGGACGGGAAGCGAGAATGCGAAGGTGGCCAGGGCCGCCGGCGTCGTCGGGGCCGCGACGATGCTCTCGCGCGTTTTCGGCTTTCTGCGGGACATGGTCGTCGCCGCCTTCTTCGGTGCGGGTTTGACGACGGACGCCTTCTTCGTCGCCTTCCGCATCCCCAACATGCTGCGCAGGCTGCTCGCGGAAGGTTCGCTGACGGTCTCCTTCGTCCCTGTTTTCACGGAGTACCTCAACCGCCGGTCGAAGCCGGAGGCGCTGGAGCTGGCGAATATCGCCTTCACGCTCCTCTCGATCCTCCTTGCCGCCGTGTCCGTGCTGGGCGTTCTTCTTTCACCGTTCATCGTCACGGTCATGGCGCCCGGCTTCTCGCGTTCCCCTGAGCAATACGAACTCGCCGTCTTCCTCACGCGGTTCATGTTCCCCTACATCCTTCTCATCTCGCTCGTCGCGCTGTGCATGGGCATCCTCAATTCGCTCCGTCATTTCGCGGCGCCGGCGCTGTCGCCCGTCGTTCTGAACCTCTGCATGATCATCGCCGCGCTTTCGCTCCGCGACTTCTTCCGGGAACCCATCACCGCGCTGGCGGTCGGCGTCATGGCCGGGGGCGTCCTGCAGCTTGCCATGCAATGGCCCTTCCTCGTGCGGCTCGGCGTGAATTTGAAGCCCGCCTTCGCCTTCCGCCACCCCGGCATCCGGCAGATGGCCCTTCTCTTTCTGCCCGCCTTCTTCGGGGCGGCGATCTACCAGATCAACATCTTCATCGGGACGATCCTGGCCTCGCTGCTGCCGACGGGAAGCGTCTCCTATCTGTACTACGCCGACCGGGTCGTCGAACTGCCCCTCGGCGTATTCGCCATCGCCGTGGGAACGGCGGCGCTGCCCAGCCTCTCCGGACAGGTCGCCCAAGGGCTCACCGAAGAATTCAAACGAACGATCTCGTTCTCGCTTCGCCTCATCCTCTTCGTCACGATTCCCGCAACCGTGGCGCTCATCGTCCTCCGTGAGCCGATCATCTCCGTCCTTTTCCAGCGGGGGCACTTCGGCGCGGACGCCACGGCGCTCACGGCGCAGGCGTTGCTGTACTACGCCCTCGGCCTCTGGGCCTTCTCCACGATTCGCGTCATCGTGTCCGCATTCTATGCCCTGCAGGACACGAAGCTTCCGATGCGGGCCGCCGCGGTCGCCCTCGTCGTCAACGTGGCGGCGAGCGTGATCCTGATGATCCCTCTCCGCCACGGCGGGCTTGCCCTCGCCACATCGATCGCCTCCGCCGCCAACGTGGCGATCCTGGCGGTCGTGCTGAGACGCCGGATCGGGCCTTTCCTCGGCAGCGCCTTCCTGCCCTCGCTGGGAAGGACGGCAGCCGCATCGGCCGTCATGGCGGGCTGCATCGGGATCGTCTGGTTTCTTTTGCCCTGGAACGCAGAGGCCGCCATCGGCGGGCGGCTGGCGGCGCTCGCCGCCTATATCGGCGGCGGCGGCATCGCCTTCGCCACCGCCGCATACCTTGTCCGCTGCACGGAGATGATGGAGATCCTCCGCATCGTCCGGACAAGAATGGGAAAACGACAGACGATGCGGCAACAACGAGGAGACCGATGAAAGACTACTACCGGATACTGGGCGTCCCGCGAAGCGCCGATGAAAGCGAGATCAAGAAGGCCTATCGGACGCTCGCCCTCCGGTATCACCCCGACCGGAACCCCGGCGACCGGCAGGCGGAGGAGCGATTCAAAAACATCGCCGAGGCCTACGGCGTCCTGACCGACCCGGAAAAACGCCGCCTGTTCGACCTGTCTTCGGAAAGCGGCGCATCGCCGGGAGGGCAGGGCGGCTTCACGTACAAGCCGGAGGACATCTTCCGCGACGTCTTCCGCAATCCTCGGGACAGCGAATTCCTGCACGAGCTGAGAAAAGAATTCGAGCGCCATGGTTTCCGCTTCGACGACAGATACATCCGCAACATTTTCTTCTCCGGGACGGGCTTTTTCTTCGCGGGCGTTTTCTTCGGCGGGCCCTTCGGGTTCCGCAAAGCCGACGACGGCGACCGCGTCACCTTCTCCGCGGGTTCGCGGAAGACGGTCGATTCCTCCCGCGACCAGCCGAAAGGCCTGCTGGGAACGGTGGTCAACAGGATCGGAAGTCTCTTCGCCGGCCGGCCTCCGGCAACGGCGCGGGCCCGGGCAGAGGGCGAAGGCGACATCCGCTACACCATCCTCATTTCCGCCGAAGACGCCGCCCGGGGGAAACCGGTCCTCCTGTCCTATCCGAACAACGGCGGGGTTCAGAGGCTTTCGGTCACGGTGCCGCCAGGGGTCAGGCAGGGAACGAAACTGCGCGTCCGCAACCGCGGAAACCTCAGGGAGGATGGCACCAGGGGAGACCTCTTTCTGGAGGTACGCATCGGCCCGGCCCGGAAGTCCTCCTGAAGGGCGAAAAAGGTTTGACTTCAAGAGGTCAAAGTGGTAGGGGGTTTTTCCCTGCTGAAACCGTGACATAACGAAAGGGTTGTCCCATGCTGGACATCAGAATCTTACGGCAGAATCTTGACCTCGTCCGCAGAAAGATGCAGGAGCGCGGGCAAAAGATCGACCTCGACGCTTTTGCGGCGCTCGACGGCAAGAGACGGGACATCCTCCAGGAAGTGGAGGCCCTGCGCAACGAACGCAATACCGTCTCCAAGGAGATCGGGGAAAAGAAGAAACGCAAGGAGGACGCCTCGGCCATCATCGCGAGGATGGGCGAGGTTTCGGCCCGGATCAAGGTGCTCGAAGACGCGCTGAATCAGGCGGAGGAGGATCTGCGGAACCTGCTGCTCACGATCCCCAATCTGCCGCACGAGTCCGTCGTCTGCGGGGCGGGCTCCGAGGACAACCCGGTTATCCGGTCCTGGGGCGAAAAACCGGCCTTCGACTTCAAACCCAGGCCGCACTGGGAGATCGGCGAGAGCCTGCGGATTCTCGATTTCGCCTGCGGCGCGAAGATCACGGGGGCGCGCTTTACGCTCTACCGCGGCCTCGGCGCATTGCTCGAACGGGCGATCATCAACTTCATGCTGGATCTGCACACCTCCGAGCACGGTTACACGGAGGTGCTGACGCCCTTCATGGTGAACCGCGCCAGCATGACGGGAACGGGCCAGCTGCCGAAGTTCGAAGAAGACCTCTTCCGGGTGGACAAGACGGATTACTTCCTGATCCCGACGGCGGAAGTCCCGGTGACGAATATCCACCGCGACGAAATCCTCGCCGAGAAGGATCTGCCCGTGCGCTACGTCGCTTACTCGCCCTGCTTCCGGGCGGAGGCCGGTTCCTACGGAAAGGACACGCGCGGCCTCATCCGGCAACACCAGTTCAACAAGGTGGAGATGGTGAAGTTCACGGTGCCGGAGAACTCCTATGACGAACTGGAGAAGCTGACGGCCAACGCCGAGGAAGTGCTCAGGAGGCTGGGGATCCCCTTCCGGACGGTGAGCCTCTGTACGGCCGACCTGGGCTTCTCCGCGGCGAAGACCTACGACGTCGAGGCCTGGATGCCCGGCCAGGACGCCTACCGGGAGATCTCCTCGTGCAGCAACTTCGAGGATTTCCAGGCGCGGCGCGCATCGATCCGCTTCCGCCGGGGGGAACAGGGCAAGGTCGAGTTCGTGCACACACTCAACGGCTCGGGTCTCGCCGTGGGAAGGACCGTCGTCGCGGTCCTCGAGAACGGCCAGCAGGCCGATGGCAGCGTCCTGATTCCGGAGGCGCTGCGTTCGTACATGAAAGGAATTGACAGGATTCCACCCGCAAGGGTAGCATGACCGGTCAGCGGACATCGACGGAGGGATGGCCGAGTGGTCTATGGCGGCGGTCTTGAAAACCGCAGACCGAAAGGTTCGCGGGTTCGAATCCTGCTCCCTCCGCCAGGATACTACGATGGAAAGGATGTGCCTCTGCGAAGTTTCCTGATGGCAAGCGGGAAGCGGCTTCGGGGGAAGCGGAGAGGAGTCGCATCCTCGTCGACCACGCGGAGAGATGGCTGAGTGGCCGAAAGCGATCGCCTGCTAAGCGATTGTACGCCCCTTAAAGGTGTACCGCGGGTTCAAATCCCGCTCTCTCCGCCATATTGAACAGAACGCGCCCATAGCTCAGCTGGATAGAGCGTCGGACTACGAATCCGAAGGCCGCAGGTTCGACTCCTGCCGGGCGCGCCAAAACCAACAGGGGGTTCCGTGATTCATCGCGGGACCCCCTGTTTCTTTTCGGCTGAGGGGTGGATGGCTCAATGCGGGGAGCTTCGGGCCGACTTGTTCGATTGGTTCTCTTACCCGCGTTCCATATGGTTCTTCGTATCTTCGGTAGAACGTGCAGAAGCAATCATCGAATCCGCCACTATTTCGTCTGTTTCAGTTGTTTGCCCCGCAGATACTGTCTTTGCGTTTCTTGCTGCCGTGCGTTGTGCCAGCTTTTCCATCTTTTTATTCCGCTTGGCGTTTTCTCTCTGACGTTTCTCAAATGTATATTTTGACCGAACCATGATCAACCCTCCCCATTATGCTCTTTTCAGTCCTGTTACTTGGCATAAATGAAAAAAGCGCTCCACTGCGATGATAATCGTTCATGGAGCGCTTTTTGGTTTACTTAATGGAGGCTACAGGAGACTTACATTTTCCGCAGCCGGACCCTTCTTGCCCTGCGTCACGTCGAACTTGACCCGCTGGCCCTCAGATAACGTCTTGAAGCCAGCGGCCTGAATAGCGCTGAAATGTACGAATACATCGCCGCCTTCGTCGTTTGCAATAAAGCCGAATCCTTTATTCTCATTGAACCATTTTACTTTGCCTTCTGACATTGCACCATCCTCCTTCCTTCAAATTTACTTCAAGCAGGATCGCGCACGATGAAAGAAAAAAGCCACCAGACTCCAAAGAGCATGGTGGCCGCCTCTGCACTTCAAAATGTTCTGATCCAACTCTAAATGCGTCTTATTGACCATCAAAACTTACGACGCAAAGTATGCTGGGACTTTTATATGGGTATATGAGGAAAGTCAAGCGTTATTTATCGACTGTCTTTCTGACCTAATTTTTATGGCTTCGCAGAAGAGGACTCTTTATCGCTAACATTTAGGGACTCACTTAAACCGCGACTTCATGAAGATGCTGAACGGTTTGAGGAGGCCGTTCGTTTTACGGCGTCGGAAACCCGGTTTCTCCCTCGCTTGATCGAAAAGGACTATTTCTGCACCCTGCTGCTCGGGTACCTGTCGACAGCGGACAGTTCGCTCGTGTTCAAAGGGGGGGGACTTGTCTGGCAAAAGTTCACGTCGGATTCTATCGCCTCAGCGAGGATCTGGATTTCATCATCCCGGTACCGTACGCCACTCCCCGGTCCAAACGCAGCCGGATGGCGGAAGGACTAAAAAAGGCCCACTTCTCAACTGTCGAAGAAAATAGGCACCTTCCGGATCGTCAAGCTGCTGATGGGCGCAAACACTTCGACCCAGTATATTGCCGTCGTCGCTTATAGATCGTTGATTAACCCCCAAGAGGAAACGATCAAGATCGAGGTGGGTTTGCGCGAACCGCTGCTGACACGACCAGTGATAGGGTCTTCCCAAACGCTTCTCCTCGATCTATATCCGGGAAACCGCAGGTTCGACTCCTGCCGGGCGCGCCAAAACCAACAGGGGTTCCGTGATTCATCGCGGGACCCCTGTTCTTTTTTCAGCTGAGGGGTTGATAACTCAGATTCCTAATTCTTCTTCGTTGCGATCAACTGCGGCGTCTGCTCGTTGTTGTATTGTCGCCTCGCGATCCGCTCCACCTGGGGCTTCACATAGCTGAACAGGTCGTCCAGCATGATCGATCCATCGGGCCTGAGGACGCCCTCGTCCTTGACGCCTTTGAGCATGAAGTAGGTGAAAAGGCCATGCCCTTTTTCCTTGTAGGTTGAGTTGAGCTGATCTGCTCTCCCGACGCAGCGGCCATTACGGTCATGTTCTTGGGAACGGAAACGGCTTTCTCAAGGTTCATGACAAGAGGACGCGCACCTTCCGCCAGGACTGATCTTCCTCCTGCGCCGGAGAAACACGCAGCATCCAAGGCTACAATGATTTCTTTTGCGGGCAACTTCCCGAGCGCATCATAGAGCTTCTTTAGAGGATATCCCGTCTGCGCAATAAATGAAGGATCGCCGTCATAGGGAACAAGATAGGCATCACCGGTCTTCGGATTAGGAGCCCCATGGCCGGAATAGTAGATGAACAGGGTGCTGTCTCTTTCAACATGGTTGGCAAGCCACTGCTCGAAGTATTTTTCGAAATCACTTTTCGTCGCATGCTCATTCATCATGATCACGATGTTCTCTTCAGGATAGCTCATGACCTTGGAAAGATACTCCCCCATAAGCTTTGCATCGTTTACCGCAAAATCCGCTTTGGGAAGTTTCTGACGGTAGCTCTCTATGCCTATGACGATGGCATATGAGTTTCTTAGGCGCCTACCGCTGGCAGCGGGAAGATCGTCAATGTCCGATTTGATGGTATGCGATGGCCGTGCTTCATTATTTGAAACTGCCGCCGATGCGGCCGAGCCGGCTTCTTGTTTTGGAACAAATTTTTCGAGACGTTTCACCGCAGCCGCCCAGACGCCCTCTTTGGGATTGCTGGCGGCAAGCCTTTCAGCAACCGCTATCGCTTCACCCAAATCGGCACCTTTGCTTATCAGAAACTTCATAATATTGGTTTGATTCCCTTCTGCCGCAAAAAGGAGGGGGGCTTACCATGAATATTGGGTGCATTCACATCAGCGCCTTTTTCCAAAATAAGTCTTACAACGTCGATGGAACCATAATAGGCTGCATTATGCAAAGGAATATCTCCCCAATGATTTCTGATAGTTATATCAGCATCCGCATCGAGCAGAATACGGGCAATATCACTCCGGCGATTCGTAAGCGCCGTGTGCAACGCCGTATATTCTAAGAAACCTTTTGCATTCACATCGGCGCCTTTTTCCAAAAGCACCCTTACGCTTTCAACGGAACCTTGCTTGACTGCAACATTCAATGTTGTCTCCCCGATTTGATTTCTACTATTTGCATCAGCGCCGGATTTGAGCAGTTCGCGCAACTCCGCGACATCACCTTTCTCTGCCGCATCATAAAGCGCCGGCGCGCATCCGCCAATCAGCACCGTGGCGAATGACACAAGGAAGATGAGATGAGCTATTTTTTTCATAAATCCGTCCCTTGGACTAAACCTCTTCACGGCGCATATTCCCAGCCACCCTCACAGGGCACTGTCTCTCTCAGGCGGGCTGCAACCCATTGTCTCCGTTCCCTTGCGTTCTTGTTCTTATGCGGTAAACCTTCTCGACGGGGATCACCGCCACAATGCCGTCGCCCGGCAGTCCGGTTTGAGCAGCGTCCATAATGGCATCGACGATCTCTTCAGTCCTCGCGAGTCTGCAGTAGATTTCCAGGCGAGCATGGGCAGCGGACCAATCGGACCGAAAAAAGTTGGCGTATTCGCCGTACCCCTTGCCACGGGTCACGCTGATCCCCCTTACATGGATCTTCTTCAACCGAGTTTCAACATCCCCCAGCTTGTCCTCCGTCCGGATGATGGCGACAATCTTCTTCCATTCCATCGTACCCTCCTGGGACCTGTTTTTCGCCCTTGTCAAGCGTTCCATGAACGACTTCCCCGTACGCCCAAATGAAATGTAAATCCGGGGCCGGACCGCCCCATGCGAGACGGCGCGAAAACAGCTTCTCCAGCCACATCGCAAGGTTCGGTTGCGCAGGTCGGTTGAGCTGGCGCGGCCAGTCCGTGGATGGCTGCAGTAAGGCATTCGAAAGAGGGCAAGTGGACCTGATGTTCAAACGAGAGTGCCGGGGCCTTCGGGGCGAATGCCTGTCCGAGACTGCCAGCGGCTGTAACCGGCCGAGCGCCGTCCCTGTTGATCACCTGCACCCGTCTGGACGAGGGATGCCACGCTCGGCGCAATGAGAGCTGCCCCCCAAGGCAAGCGCCCCGACATCCACAAGGGTGGATCCCCGTCTTTGTGTCGTCATCGAGAGCAACGGATCGGGCTCATGAGTGCGAAACGGAATAGCTGCAACAGATCTTACGCACCACTCGTACTATCGCTCCGACGGCAACCCGGTTCTGACCGGCATTTTCTATGGTCATCCCGCACCCTCGTGATCGCGATTCTCAGGATTCTCTTTCCCCGAGATTCGAGAACCGGTCAGGCCGTCTCCCCGAACTCGAACGTTCACTTGACCACCTTCAAGAATCGCGCATTGATTGCGACGATCACCGTGCTGACCGCCATCAGGACCGCCCCTGCGGCGGGCGTCAGCAGAACGCCGAATTGCTGGAGGGCCCCTGCCGCCAGCGGAATGGCGACGGCGTTGTATCCGGTGGCCCATGCGAGGTTCTGGATCATTTTCCGGTAAGTCGCCCGCGACAGACCGAGTATCGCCACCGCATCCAGCGGGTTGCTCTTTACGAGAACGATATCCGCCGTTTCCACCGCCACATCGGTGCCGGTCCCGATGGCGATCCCGACATCCGCCTGCGCCAGAGCAGGGGCATCGTTAACCCCGTCCCCGGTCATTGCTACGATCAGCCCCCGGGACTGGACCTCCTTGACCTTCTGGGCCTTCTGATGCGGCAAGACCTCCGCAAAATATTCATCGAGCCCGATTTCATCGGAGACCCACTTGGCCACGAGCTCGTTGTCTCCGGTGAGCATCATGCAGCGGATCCCCATCTTCTTGATCCTTGCGACGGCCTCCTTGGACTCGGGTCGGATGATGTCGGCAAGGGCGACGGCGCCCTTCAGCTCCCCGTCAATCAGGACAAAGATCACGGTTTTTCCCTGTGAACTGAGCTTCTCGATTCTTTCATCATCCGGAGCGATGCCTTTTTCTCTCAGATAGCCGGGGCTGACGACCTTCACCTCTTTGCCCCCTACTGTTCCCTCGGCTCCCTTGCCGGAGATGGCCCTGAAATCTTCGACCGGAGACCTTTCCTTTGACGAGGAGACGATCCCCTGTGCTATGGGGTGCTCCGACCGGGCTTCCACTGAGGCGGCATACTTGAGGAGTTCACTGTCCTGAAGGTCATTTGAAAAAACAATGGTGTCGGTCACACCGAATTCTCCCCGGGTCAGCGTTCCCGTCTTGTCGAAGATGATGGCCTGGATGTTCCTGCCCTTTTCAAATGCCGCCCGATTCCGTATGAGAAGACCGTTTCCGGCGGCGAGGGCGGTGGAAACGGCCACCACCAGCGGGACGGCAAGCCCCAGGGCATGAGGGCAGGCGATCACCATGACGGTGACCATCCGCTCGAGCGCGAAAGCAAAGTCCGACCGCATGAACGCCAGCCAGGCGAGCAGGGTCACTGCCCCGCCGCCCAGGGCGATGACGGTCAACCAGAGCGCGGCTCGGTTCGCCAGATCCTGGGTCCGGGACTTGCTTTCCTGCGCCTGCTTGACCAGTTCAACAACCTGAGAGAGGAAGGAATCCTTGCCGGTCTTCGTAACCTCCACCGTAATCGAACCTTCGCCGTTGATTGCGCCGCCGATGACGGAGCTTCCCTCCTCTTTCTCCACCGGTTTCGACTCCCCGGTGAGCATTGCCTCATTCACCGATGTGCGTCCTTCCACCACGCTGCCGTCCACCGGGATCTTCTCTCCCGGCTTCACGAGGACCCTGTTGCCGGCCGTGAGGTTATCGAGCGGTACATCCCGGGTGCTTCCGTCGGGCGTGACTTTGTGGGCAGTGGAGGGCATCAGCCTTGCCAGTTCCTCAAGGGCCTTCGAGGCGCCCATGATGGATCTCATTTCGATCCAGTGGCCCAGAAGCATAATGTCGATCAGGGTGGCAAGTTCCCAGAAGAGCACCTTGCCCCGCAGGCCGAAAACGACGAGGCTGCTGTACCCATAGGCGGTGGTGATGGCAACAGCGATGAGGGTCATCATAGCGGGTTGTCTTTTCGCCAGTTCCTCGACGATGCCCTTCAGAAACGGCCATCCGCCATAGAAGAAAACGGCGGAGGAGAGCAGCCACAGGACATATGCGTCGCCGGCGAACTTCACCGCCTGCCTCATCCCCAGGAAGTCCTGGATCATCGGCGACAGTATCAGGATCGGAGCGGTCACAAGCAGCGCTACCCAGAAGCGCCTTCTGAAGTCGGCGACCATGTGGGCATGGCTGCCCCCCTCTCCCATGCCCGCGTGTCCCCCGTGCATTCCCTTGCGCACTTCGTGCTTCTCGTGCATCTCATGCGCGCCCTTGCGCGTGCCGGATCTGGCCGACGTCGCATGTTCCCCGGTCATTCCACGGGATTCCTTCTCTTCATGGTGCCGGTGGTCCATTTCAGCCCCCTGCCGTCGGACTCTTCTCTTCAGGGTTGATTGCGCCGCACAAACGCGTCCCATGCAAATTCCCGAACGGGACATCCCCGGAGCCTAATAGGCGGATCGCATGTAGCCCGTGGCCTTGTCGATAAGAACTTTATCGACGAGGCCGTTCTTGGTGGTGAGTATCTCCGCTTCAAAGGCCCTCCCGACATCCCTGATCTTTCCCAGTTTCAAGTTTGGATTTCTGGAAGACTTGAGGTAATCGTTCATCATGGACTTCGCTTCCTTCTGATCGATGGGTTTTCCGGCCGACGGGCGTCGGGTGCCATAATCGGGCCCCATCATCCCGGAGCCCATTCCGTGGCCTGAACCATACCCTCCCATCATGCCCGGCCCCATACCGTGGCCGTATCCGTAGCCTCGGCGTCCCGGCCCCCTGCTGTATCCATAGCCGTGTCCCATCCTCAACGCGTGTTCGAACATAACCATGTGCCATCGGCTCTGAAGCAGGATGGAATTCAACGCCTGCGCTGTTTCGCGATCTTCGGCATTCTTCACCAGCCATTCATATCGGGGCAGAAGATCGGCCTCCATCCTTGCCCCGCGCTCGTAAGCCTCTTCGAGTGTCTTGGGCTGTTCTGCCGCCGAAGGCTCGCCGTCAGGAGCCAGACCGAATGCCGCGAACAACTGCCCGATCCAAGCGATGTGGTCCTCCTCTTGGGGGATCACCATCATGTACGGCATGTAGGCATTGAATTTCTCCTGATCGGACCGATATTCGGCCAAAGACTTTTTCTCCATAGCGAGGATTTCCCGGAGCTTCTGAACCCATTCCGCATTCTTGGGCGCCGGAAGTTTCGAAGGGATTTCCACCAGATCCCAGCCCCACATCATTCCCGGCCCCATGCCATAGCTTCCATAGCCCGGTCCCATCATGCCCGGCCCCATGCCGTAGTAGCCGGAGGAGCCAGCTCTTTCGGGCTGGCCCTGAACGACAACGGGACATAGAGCGAACGTCATCGCAAGCCACAACGAACCGACCAAGAATACCTTTTTCATGGCGCTACCTCCTTTCTCACTCCTGCCGTTTGCATCCGTGTCAAGTTTGCCCGCTATTTCTTAAGGCGAAACTGCAAAACGTGTCAGCTCCTTGATTGCTGCGATTCGATGCCGCACTCGACGCGATTGTGCCGGCGCCGGGAACGGCTCCGCCTGTGACCTTGCCCGGGATGCGGGGATCGTTGTCCCGTCCCGCCGCGACATGACTGTGCCAATGGAACCGAGGTCACCGATGGCTGAGGCGCCCTCCGTAATAGCCCTCTGCCGCGGCGCCCAGAAAGAGCAGGACCACGCCGGAAAAATAAAAGAAATGTCCCCAGAAATGCCATATGTCCAGCTTGCCGATCGGAAATAGGGATTGGTACAGGACCAACGCGATGCTGATGATGATCATGGCGTAGGATATCCAGATTTTACGGACAAACAGCGTGCCTCTGGCTCCACGATAGTTCTTCTTCCAGGCAATCCAGCCGGTCATCGTCGTAGGGATCATCACGGCAGCGCCGGCGATCAGGCTGACATACGCAGCAAGGGCATAACACGCGTTTTCCGTCGCGAGATGAAGCGCCATGAACGTAAAGGATCCCAGAAATGCAGAGATCGGAAAATGGGTCAATACCACGTGCCAGTGCATTCTGTGACCGGCGCCGGCGCCGGGATTTCCTCCTTTCTGCGCGGAACTGTCCATTGAGCACCTCCTGGCCGCTCATCCGACGGGACATGTTTTGCAGCACCGGTTCACCGGATCAGTCCAACTTTTCGAACTGATCCTTCCCGACTCCGCATTCCGGACAAGAGTAGTCATTCGGCAGATTCTCAAACAACACTCCCGGCGGTATTCCGCCGTCAGGATCGCCTTTTTCCGGATCGTAGATCCATCCGCACACGATGCATCGATATTTTGCCATATTGACTCCTCAGCGTTGCGAAGATCCTGAAACAGGATTCCCCCTAACGGGATCAGGGCTTTCTCCCGATACCATACGGCTGAGAGCTGGATTGCCTCAATGATAATCGGTTGATAGTTTTTTGTCAGGCAAGACTTCCCGTAAGTGACGGCAGCATTTATCGGGTTTCTGAACCTAATGGGGCTCGTGTGCTGTCCATTTGAACCGGCCGATATTTTGACGCCGCGACCTTGTTCCTCTCATGCCTGCCGGCAGGCGGCTTTGCGGCAGTTTCCCCTTGGATGATTTGCCCGGCGCCTGACTGCAAAGGCGCAATGCAAGTTCCCGGAGCGGCCGTCGCAACATGCAGCGCATCGATTATTATTTCATTGCCTGAGTCACATACAGATAGAGCAGTTTCATCTCGGCGTCGGAGATCTTTTCTCTAGGGAATGCGGGCATGACTCCCTTTGACCCGTCGGGTTTCACCGGAGCTCTGTTGAACTCTGAAAAGGTCTCCAAATCCTTGAGCTGGGTTGAACCCTTTACGGGCGCTGCCGGGGTGATGACATTCCCCCCTCCCGGATGGCATCCCGCGCAGTTTGACGCATACAATTTTTCACCGGCCTGAAGTTGATCGGACAAGGCGTAGCTCTGTTCGGGGAAAACCAATGCCCCGCCGAAGTATCCCAAAGCGATGACCGCAACCAGGCAGAGAAGATACACGAACAGTCTCCCCATAAGACCTCCTATTTCCTTGATTTCCATGATGACAGCTGCGACGAGAAGGAGCGAAAGCGCAACGGTCAGGATGACCTTGATCTTGATCAGATACAGCCAATCTCCACTATAGAAGTGCAGCCAGTCCGTTACACCGAGAATGGCAGCCGGGGGAAGAAAGATTAGTGCGAGGACGATGCAGCAACGGGCGGTCTGCCGGAGGTTTTCTTGCTTAAAGACCACCGAGACAAGAAGAAAGATGAACGCGCCTACGACAAGTCCTATCGGCATATGCGATGCCGCTGGGTGGAGCGGATGGCCGAATCCATGCTGCCGCAGAAACTGGTAGACAAATTCCATGGTCGTACGCTCCGCACCTTTCTTCGAGACCGTTTCAGAAGCGGCAGGAAAGAGTTGCAAACACCGTATGGGATTCGTAGGACGGATCGGCGTAGGCTCCCGTCAGATAGGCCCCATTCGTCCCGGTTGTCGCGGGAACATATGCATACCCGTCAAACTGGGCATCGCTGTATCGATATTTTTCATAAGCATAGCCTACCGCTACAGACCACGTCTTCGAGGCATTGTAGGTGATCCGGGCGAGATAATAGCTGAGCCGGTAGCTGTCCCAATCCGAGATGTCGATGTTGTCCTGCGTTCTTCCTGCTGGAAGCGGATTTGCGCCGAGGAGATAGGTGTAATCGACGGAGCCGTTGGCTTCCACGTAGCTGCCCTGGAGCCGGAGGGTCAGTTTTTCCGGGATCAGGAAGATGTCTGTTCCGAGGGTATAGTTGTAGGTCTCGTCCTTCTGCGAAGCCGTCCAGTTGAAGTCCGTCGCCGTCGGCGCGAGCGCGGGATCGGCGGTCGCGTTGCTCTGCCGCTGAAACTGACTCAGACGGATGCGTTCGTAGTCGAAGAAGCCGAACAGCTTGACCCGTTTCCCGATCAGATAATCCACGTCGATCGACAATTCGTTCCGGCGGTCCCCGGTCAGACCGAGGATTGTGTCGCGGTAATTCGTTTCCCTGTGCCGGTAGCCAATGCTGAAATTGAAGTCTTCCGTAGGGAAAAATTCCAGGGTTGCCTTGTAGGCATCCGTGGACCTTCCGGCCGCGTCGAAACGTCGAATGAAGTACTCGAAATCACCCGTTCCCCCTGGCGGGGTACGGAAATCCGCCCTTCTTTCCAGTCTTTCGTACCCGACTCGCGCGGCCATGAAGTCGAGCCCCTTCCACCTCAGCTCGGCTCCGTAAAGGTCGTCGACGTTCTTCGGGATGTCATCCCTCTTTCTTTCGACCGTCCCGCGCGTGTAGCGGGTATTGAGATAGAATTTTGCCGGGAGTCGAAATCCAAGCTCTGCCCCGAACTTGTTCTTTCTATAGTCGAACAGATCGTTGAGAATCGTCGTTCCTCCATCCGTCATCGTGATCTGATCCGACTTGTTCCATCTTTCATCGTACTTGAGGAAGAAACGGGTATCGAGAAATTGGAGAGGCTTCGAGGTGAGCGACATCGCCAAATTGTGCGTATCGATCCGGCCGTTGAAGGTCCGATTGCTCAGGTTGATCCCCGTCAATCCTCCGGCAACGTCGGCGACATAGGAAGACAGGAGGTTGCCCTCCGATCTGGCGCTTGCCGTGGCGAGCTTCACGTCAAATTTGCTGTTTGCGGGCAGCCGGAATCCGCCCGCCAGGTCGATCTTGTAATAATGGTTCTCCGGCGGCATCGTTGTCGAATCCGTAGCGGCCGCCGTATTGGCGGTGGCAGGATTGCGGAAGTTGAGGGTCGGGTTGTCGTTCGTGAAACGGCTGTAAAAGTAGCCGAGAGAAAGGTACGCGGGGTCCCTTGTATAGCCGGCCGCCAGTTTCACGTTGTCGGTGCGGTAGCTGATCGGTGCCGGCAGCTCAATAGCGATCCCTCCGGGGCTCGTTCCGGCGGCGCCAAGTGCGTAGGTTCCCGTCTTTTCTTCGCGCCCAGCCGAGACATCAAAGAAAAAGGGACGAATCGCGTCGAGTTTGAAACCTCCGCCCAAGTTCTTGCGTTTCGTCGAATAGTCGAAAGTATTCCAACTGGACGGGTCGGCGCTTGGCGGGTGAGCGGGATAGCCGAGGCTGCTTGTGCCCGTCCCCGAGTAAAGACTCTTTGCGTCATACGTAAAATTGTGGGGAATCTCGTTGAAATAGACGTCATATTTGAAGTCTCCCCATTTTCGACCTTCAACGCTGTAGCTCTGGCTGTCGTAACCCATGTCGCGCGCGTTGAACTCCGCGTCGTATTTTTCCGAGTCGTAGTTCAGACGGACGTCGCCGTAGGCGCCGTTCCTGATGTCCCGGTATTCGTTCGCCTTGGCCTTATTGCCGCTGATGCTCGTCGCAAGGCCCGTGACGGAAACCTCGCCTGATATCTTTGCGTCCTCAGCTGCAGCCTCGGAAAAGGAGAGCAGACCGAGCAGGAGGATTGACAGACTCATCAATCTTTTCATAGCAGGTCCTCTGCTATCTCACGAAGCGTCCACCCCGTGTGGACGGCCCCATGCTTCCGTGGATGTTCGTATGACAATTCAGGCAGCCGCGCGCAAACATGCGGTTCTTGCCGGAGGCCGCTGAACCGTGGAAGGTCTCGAAACTTGTATAGATCGTCCCCGGGTGACGGGTGGCATCGTGACAACTCTGGCAGAGCAGCGGCGGTTTCGAAGTCAGAAGCTTCGCATGATTGCTCCCGTGCGGCGTATGGCATGTGAGACAATTCTCTTCCACAGGAGGATGCTCCCACAGGAAGGGACCGCGTTTGTCGGCATGACATTTGTGGCAAAGCTCATTCACATTGTCCGCCTTGACCATCTTCGGCCCGAAACCGCCGTGCTGGTCGTGACACGAGGTGCACTTCATGAGCCCTTCTTTCAGCGGGTGATGCGATTGCCTCGCCTGTTGCGCCCGGACGTCCCTGTGGCAGGCAAGGCAGAGGACCGGTTCCCGTGCCTTCAGATTATTTCTTGAACCCGAATGGACGCTGTGGCAATCGTCGCAGGCCACGCCGTTGACCTTGTGCCTGCTCATATTCCAGAACGGGACGGCCCGCGATTCGTGGTGGCAGGAAAGGCACCTCGATGCCCTTTGGTCGGCTTCGGCCTTTCTGACAAATGCGAACATCCCCGTGCCTCTTCCGCCACCTTTCTGAACGTGAGAAGCGCCCGGGCCATGGCATGACTCGCATGCATGCTGATTTGCGGGACTTCCGGGGATTTGTTTTCTGGCGTGATTGGATTGCTGGTAACTCTCGAAACGGCTGCCGTGGCACGCCTTGCAGGTATCAGATCCCACGTAGCCGTCACTGCCTCCGGCATTTCCGATAAAAAGGACAGTGATCAGGCAGGCAAGCATGGGGGGGATCAGGGATGTGCCGGGGATTCCATTCTTCTTCATCGTCGTCCCGAAACGAGAATTCCACAACGATCCGCACTGGCGGCTACGCACATATCCGGATGAAACTAGACAAGCGTATTCCTTGAATCTGGCTTCATTTTACCGGGTGCGCCTGTTTCGCCGCAACGCGGATTGATCGGGGGGGTATTCATAGGGGAAATCTGCCATCAAGGTTGAGGGCATCAATCCTCCTGCTGCAAATACAGGGGCATGGCTCAGCAGACAAGAACTCCAGAGCCTCGAACGGACCCTGTTCTATTGGAAGTGGAAGTGACAGAAACGGAATCCTGACTCTATCGGGTGGGGCCTGACTTTTTACAGCTAAAGGACTGAAATGGGACTTCCAAATAGAGAACAAGGAAGGTTTTCTCGGGCGCAGGGCTCGGGCTCTATTTTTTTCATAACCCATCCTTTGCACGAAGCTTCCTCATGGCGCATTTTCCCAAGCCATATCCTTTGCGGGACCCGCTGTTCGTTCTCCACTGAGGAGTGAACCTCTGCGAACATGCTTACGGCCAGATGATCAAGAGCGTTTGTACCGAACGCTCGACAACCTATTTTGCGGAACGCACCGGGAGGACGCGAGGAATAACGGTGTCTCCTGGACAAGACCAACTCCCTGAACCATACAGGAAATTGAAGAAACCTCCGTTGCACTCGTGATTTCTCGTTTCAGAAGACCATGACCAAATAGAAGTAATCTCTATGGAATCTGAAGCGACATGAACCGTATTGAACTTGCCGCCCGGCCTTGACCTTGGCTTATTCTGATCGTACAGCCCGGCCAATTCATTTCGTGTCGGCATCCGCCAGTCTGAGTAGCCCCCCCCGTGGTAGTTCTCGCAGTAACGCTTGGCGTTGCCGTGGTCTTTGATGTCGTACCCGTTGTCCTTCGCGGCCCACATCAGGTTCGTTTGGGTATCCAGCACCGTCCCATCTTCGAAAGCGACAAAACGTCCGTCGTTTTTGATTTCTTTCGGAAGAGTTTTGCCCATCGACCTGAACCGTTCCAAAAGATCTATCCGGTTCGTCGCATATTTTCTGAATTCATCGCTTTTCGCCGTCTGTCCATCGGACACGGTTACCATGAATTGCCGCCACACCTCGATCTTCTCAGACAAGCTTGAGCTCATCTGCTCCATCTTCTTCGCGTCCTCAAAGTCCGCAGACCATTGGTTCTCCCTCGCCTGCTTTTCCGCCATCTTCCTCTTGAGATCGGCAAACGATGAAGGCCCTTCGCTCTGAATAGGAGAATGGTCCTTTTCGAGCTGCTCTTTCCTCGTCTGATCCCCCGCTCCGTGCTCCGCCTGGTGGGCCCCTCCTTCCGGAACAAAGAAAAACTTCCCTTCCAGCGATGAAAGTTCCCACGGAATCTGTCCCGTCTCCTGCCGAAGTTTCTGGCGGACCTTCATGAACATGTCGGTAATGGGGATCCCCGGTTCCTTCATGTACTGAAGCAGAGCGCTCGTATAGGGGCTGTTACGTCCGTCTCCATCCCTTGCCACCTGACCGGGGCTGGTCGAATACGAAATGAATGTCCCCGCAGGGGCGTTGCTCACGATCGCCAGACCGCGGGCTGTATTCCGAAAACTCCGGGCAAAAGGATTGTCGCGACAGGCATCGAGAATCACAATGTTCAGACCGTTGTTCGCATTGGCCATCTCATCGAGAACCTTCCCCGCGTCCATGGCTTCATATCTGGCATCCGATTCCCGGTTGATCTTTGCCCCGATGGGAACAAGGTAATTCACGCCGCCGATCTGCAGGCCGTGACCGGCGTAATAGAAAAGCCCGACCCCGCCCCGCTTGAGTCGGTCGCCGAACTCGGCCAATGCCTCATCCATCGCCCGCAGACCGGCATCTCTCTTCAGGATGACGGCAAAGCCGAGATCCCGCAGTTGGGCTGCCATGGCCGTGGCATCGTTCACAGGGTTCTTCAGGGGACCGGAACTGTAGGCACTGTTGCCTATGACGAGCGCAGTGCGCTGTCCCGCGGCGGTGCTCAATCGCGGCGCAGGTTCCGGCAATTCTCGTTGGATCATATCGGCCCTGGGAATTTCGGGCCGTGCGGGTGGTTCTTTTTTGACTTCAAAAGGATGAACGACATCCCCGCCGAGCAATGGATATGGGGCTGACAGCAGAAAGACAACCAGGGCAAGAATCATCCGAACGCGTATGGCTCGCATGGCGGCACCGCTGAAATGACCGTTTCTATACTTCAACCGACCCCAAATGGCAATCCGTATTCGGGCATGTCGGCATTGCACTGCGTGCCCTCATTCATGTCTGCGCCGCTATTCAGCAGTTCCCGGGCGGTTTGCAGATCGTCCTTCTCGATGGCCTGCATCAAGGACGACATGGTCGCCGTGCAGCCGAACAGCGAGACGGACAGGAACCAGACGCCGACGGTTACAGATGATATCCGCATACCCCGCTCCGTGGACAACGGGAATCCGCTTCCCGCCCCTTCGTCCCCGTGCCTAAGAACCGCGCTGCAGAGACGGACTTTGGTTGACATTGAGAGACCGGGCATCGTTTTCAACCCTGGGCTTCAGGTAGCCGTATATCTCCTCGATGTCCATAATCCCTTCATTGAGAGCTTTGAGATAATAATAGGTCAACAAGCCGTGCTTTTTGGCATCCGAAGAGGTGCTGATCTGAGCCCCTTGCGTGGCCGTTAAGGCAACCGTGCCCGGGGCGAGAGACTTCGATTGGGTCGTCATGACCAGAGGGCGGGCGCCCTTAGCCAAAACGCTTCTGCCGCCGACTCCCGAAAAACAAGAGTCCAAGACGGCTGTTACGCGCCGAACCTTCAACTCCCCCAATTTCTCGTAAAGCCGTGAAAGAGAGTATCCGGTCTCGGCAAGGTAGTTCGGATCGCCGTCGAAGGGCACAAGGTATGCCTCGCCGCTCAGGGGATCCGGTGCGCCGTGCCCGGAATAGTAGAAGAATACAGAGGAGTCTTCTTTGATATTGTTCGGGAGCCAGGTTTCAAGATTCTTTGATATGCCGGAACGGGTCGCCCTTTGCCCTGTAAGCAGTATGATATTGCGCATGGGGAATCCCATGGCCGCAAGATGATCCCTCATGCTGACGGCATCCCGTTCTGCATAGCTCGCATCCGGAAGGTCCGAATACTTCTCAATCCCGATGACCACGGCAAAGTTGTGCGTGCGTTCGGGAAGCTTGTAGGCGGGACGATCAACATCCGATGAAAAAATTTCAACATTCTTCGCTGCGGACTTATCGATGGAAGCCTGCTGCCGGGCCGGCTCCTGTTTCACCGAATACTTTTTCACAAGGTGGAGAGCCGCCTTATAATTTGCATCATTCGGGTATTGAAGGGACAAGCCCTCGAATCGTGTTATGGAAGCATCCGCGTCCGCCCCGTTCTCGATCAAGAGTTTGACGATATTGGCATGCCCCATGCGGGCCGTCTCATCCAGGACCGACCATGTCGTCCAGTTTCTTCCTTTTCCGTTGACATCCGCCCCCCTGTCAATCAACAGCTTGGCAACTTCAAACTTTCCTCCATACACCGCATCCGCCAGGGCCCCGGAAATATCGGCGCCTCTGTCAAGGAGGATCTTGGCCGCTTCAACCTCGCCGCTGGATGCCGCCCACGCGAGAGCCGTATAACCCTCTACCCTCTCGTTGATGTCGACGCCCTTATCGAGCAGCATCTTCAATATGTCGTTTCGCCCATATTCCGCGGCATGCATCAAAGGCGTACACTTCTTTGAGAAGGAGCCGACATGGGTATGCCACCGGCAGGCGGAGTCCACTTCGCGGATATCCGCGCCTTTCTCGATCAGTTCTTTGGCGGCATTGAGGTCGTTCCTGTCTACGGCCCGCATGAGGGGCGACATGATCGCTGTGCACCCGAACAAGGGAATGGTTAAGAGGCTGAGGATAACGGCAACGGATACTTTCTTCATGCTTCGATCCCTTTGTCTCCGCATCTTTCCATATTCGTCTGGAGAAAAGATTGCCCTGTCGGCGCTGAATTGAACCATAATTTCCGATTTCTTTCACGCAAGATTTTAGCTCTTTTTTTTATGCAGATTTCCCCCTCGCGCGCGAGGGGCCTCATCTCGAAGGCACCCTATTTCCTCAGTCCAGCATAGAAACGCCACCTCTCGCTGTCCGTTCAGGATTCTTAGCCTGATGGTGGGGCTTGAACAGCCTTCCTGCAACAATAATTCCCTTGCTTGCCGTAAATCCATTTATTCAACTCGCAGGATGGGTTTGAGGCGCTTGGAGCAGGGCGGATTGGCCGCCAGCCAGATCTTCTTGAGAGGTTGCGGATCGCCTCGTAATCGTAGAACGGCTTGCGTCCTCGTTTCCTGGGCTTGGGTCGGGTAAATCGTTTGAAGCTGTTGAGTTGACGGATGGCATGCTTCCGGTGACATGACAACCTGTCGTGGCGCAGTATTCAGCAAGGATGAGGCTCTTCTGGGTCCGGGGGGCGTTCTTGTATCGCCGATGAGCGGCTTCTGTGTATGCCCGTTTGGCTCGCGGACTCGTAAACGTCGCTCCTGGAGAAAATCCCTCCCGGTAACATGAATTATGGGGCAACGACCTGCCTGAACCTCTCGCCCCGGTAACATTTATTGCGAGGCGATTCGGGTGGATTTTTTCCTTTGACAGTGAAAATATATTCATATATAATCTTAATTAAGAATAATTATTTATAATGGCCTGACGCAAATGGATCAAGACAAGCTTGAAAAACAATTGGGACAATTTAAGAAAACCTGTCGAGAAGCAGGGTTTAAGCTCACGTACCAGCGGCAGGAAATTTATCGTGAATTAATTTGTTCTGACGATCATCCGTCAGCAGAAACACTCCATATGCGTTTGACGAAGAAGATGCCCATGCTTTCCCTTGACACCGTTTACCGTACGCTCGCAACCTTTGTTAGGATTGGTCTCATTCAGAAAGTGGAAACGATAGAAAGTCAGGCCCGGTTCGATGCGAGAGAGGAACGCCATCATCATGCAATCTGCAATCAATGTAACGAAATTATCAATTTCTATTGTACCTCCATTGATGAACTTCAACTTCCGGAGGCACTCAGGTCTTGGGGAAAAATCGATAGAAGAGATTTGGTAGTCTACGGAATTTGCCGGAAATGTCTGAAAAATAAATTATCTAAAATTTAGAGATATACTGAAGGAGGTGAAAATCATGGTCAAACGGAAATGTATTATTCGTGGTGATCATTATGCGGGAGTGAAAACCCACCGATAATATATCGGATTTCAGAAACTTGATGTCGAAGTTCTGTCCATGGGCGTGGATGGTGTTTTTGTTCACAAGATGTGGAACGACCATGAACTCTCCAAGATGGTCCGGGGAGGAGTTCCTGGTGTCATGCTTTCAGACGGATATGGCAAGGTTGCTTCCGCTTACGGGTTTACCTTGAGGATGCGAAGGGCGCAACAGCAAGGGCACCGAAGCTACACCTCTGGTTGGAAACCTGGGAAGCTGACGTTAAACCGGGGTATGATCTTGGCATGTTCGGGCCCTTCGATAAATTATGTAGAACTGTTCAACAATTCACACTATGGAAGGAGGAAATATTATGAGTGAAGAAAGCAAGTCCACGGCAACGGGCAGGGCGCGCAAATTCACCGCCGGCGGCGGCACGACGAACCGAGACTGGTGGCCGAACCAGTTGAACCTCGATATCCTGCACCAGCATTCCTCCAAGTCCAACCCGATGGGCGAGGGTTTCAACTACGCTAAAGAGTTCAAGAGTCTCGACTTGGAGGCCGTGAAGAAGGACCTCCGTGAACTGATGACGAAGTCGCAGGACTGGTGGCCGGCGGACTTCGGCCACTACGGACCTCTGTTCATCCGCATGGCGTGGCACAGCGCCGGCACCTACCGCACCGGCGACGGCCGCGGCGGCGGCGGCAGGGGCCAGCAGCGCTTTGCGCCCCTCAACAGCTGGCCGGACAACGTCAGCCTGGACAAGGCGCGCCGACTGCTCTGGCCGGTCAAGCAGAAATACGGCCGGAAAATTTCCTGGGCCGACCTGATGATCCTCACCGGCAACGTCGCTCTGGAATCCATGGGTTTCAAGACCTTCGGTTTCGCCGGCGGGCGTGAGGACATCTGGGAGCCGGATAAAGACGTCTATTGGGGCACCGAGAAGACCTGGCTGGGTGGTGACAAGCGCTATTCTGGAGAGCGGGACCTCGAGAACCCGCTCGCCGCCGTGCAGATGGGCCTGATTTACGTCAACCCGGAAGGCCCGAACGGCAACCCGGATCCCGTCGCCGCGGCGCGGGATATCCGCGAGGTCTTTGCTCGCATGGCGATGAATGATGAGGAGACGGTGGCCCTCATCGCGGGCGGCCATGCCTTCGGCAAGACCCACGGCGCCGGCCCGGCGTCTCATGTGGGGCCCGATCCGGAAGCGGCCTCCATCGAGGAGCAGGGTTTGGGCTGGAAGAGCAGCTTTGGCACGGGCAAAGGCGGCGACACGATTACCAGCGGTCTCGAAGTCATCTGGACTGCCACGCCCACAAAGTGGAGCAACAACTTCTTACGGAACCTGTTTCGCTACGAATGGGAACTGACGAAGAGCCCGGCCGGTGCGTACCAGTGGAAGCCGAAGGGTGGAGGAGGTGCCGGTACAGTGCCGGATGCGCACGACCCGTCAAAGCGTCACGCGCCGTCCATGCTGACCACGGACCTCGCTCTGCGGTTCGACCCTGTCTACGAAAAGATTTCACGGCGCTTCATGGAAAATCCGGATCAGTTGGCGGATGCGTTCGCCCGGGCGTGGTTCAAGCTGACACACCGCGACATGGGCCCACGCGCACGCTATCTCGGTCCGGAGGTTCCGGCCGAAGAACTCATCTGGCAGGACCCCATCCCTGCGGTCAATCACAAACTCATCGACGCGCAGGACATCTCCTCCCTCAAGGGCAAGATCCTGGCGTCTGACCTGTCCGTGTCGGAGCTGGTTTCGACCGCCTGGGCGTCGGCGTCCACATTCCGTGGCTCCGACAAGCGCGGCGGTGCTAACGGTGCCCGCATTCGTCTGGCACCGCAGAAGGACTGGGAAGTCAATCAGCCTGTCCAGCTGGCGAAGGTGCTCAAGACCCTGGAGGGCATCCAGAGCGCGTTCAACAGCGCGCAGTCCGACGGCAAGAAGGTATCGCTGGCTGACCTGATCGTTCTGGCCGGTTGCGCGGGCGTCGAGCAGGCTGCGAAGAATGCCGGTCACGAGGTGACGGTTCCCTTCTCACCGGGACGCATGGACGCCTCGCAGGAACAAACCGATGCAGCCTCTTTCGCCGTGCTCGAGCCGATCGCGGACGGCTTCCGCAACTACCAAAAGGCCCGCTATGCCGTATCGTCCGAGGAGTTGCTGGTTGACAAGGCGCAATTGCTGACCCTGACCGCACCCGAAATGACGGTACTTGTGGGCGGCATGCGTGTCCTGAAAACCAACTTCGGAGGATCCCAGCACGGCGTCTTCACCAAACGGCCAGAAACGCTCACCAATGATTTCTTCGTGAATCTCCTCGACATGAACACAACGTGGAAGGCAACCGCGGAGGGCGATGACGTATTCGAAGGTCGTGATCGCGCAACGGGTGCACTCAAGTGGACCGGCACCCGTGTCGATCTAATCTTCGGATCGAACTCCCAACTCCGGGCCTTGGCGGAAGTTTACGGATGTGAGGACTCCCAAGAGAAGTTCCTGCACGACTTTGTTGCGGTGTGGAACAAGGTCATGAACCTTGACCGTTTTGACCTCGGCTGATCGTAGCACAAACGTCTTCGAAGGCTTTCTGACAGCGGTGGCGAAGGAATGGTCATCTAACAACCGGTTCAGCGGAGGCGATACGCCGTCCGCTGAACCGGAACGTTATGCTATATCCCCGAACTTTCACATGATATTCATTGATTATCAGGTCTGTAGCCACCTTCGACTTTGTAATGCAGATTCACCCTTCCCTTACCCCGGCGTCCCAGGGCATCCTATAACTTCCGTGGTCAGTTAAAACACAAGGTGTTACCAAATACACAAACGACGTTGCCCAAAGAAGATTCATTCGTGCGACAGTGCTCTCCGGGACGAACACCCTCGCCAATTTTCTCCTTATCACCCCCCCTGTTCTTTCTTGCCGCGGTGAGTGATTGTTTTCTATTTGCCCATAGTTATCTGACTGAGGACCTCTCCTGACGAGTCGGCCCGTCGGTCATGCGAACCGGCACGGCCGCTGCAACGCACCGGGTTTGGTCATGACGATTTGCCAGACTTGGATATTCCGGGCCCGAAAGGCGCCGGCGCAAGACAGGAGGTAGTACTCCCACATTCGTTTGAAGGAGTCATCGTACTTTCCCTTCAGTGACACCCACGCCTTTTGAAAACGGTCATTCCACGCCATGAGGGTCTTGTCATAATGCGGGCCCATATTGTGGACGTCTTCGATGACAAAGAGGCGTTCGAGGGATTTGCCGATCTGGGCGAGACTGGGAAGCATTCCATTGGGGAAGATGTAGCGGTTGATCCACGGATCGCAGTCAAACCGGGAGACATTGCCTCCGATCGTGTGAAGAAGAAAGATCCCTCCTTCCTTCAGGCAACGGTGGGCAACATCCATGAACGCCCGATAGTTCTTTTTTCCCACATGCTCGAACATGCCGACGGACACAATCTTGTCGAAGAGCCCTCGAATCTTTCGATAATCATCGCGCACGATCTTGATCGGCAGGCCTTTGCAGAATTCACGTGCGTACCGGGCCTGCTCGTCCGAGATGTTGACGGCCGTCACCGTACAACCGTAATGCTCGGCGGCATAGCGGGCGAAGCCACCCCAGCCGCATCCGATGTCGAGAACATGATCCCGGCGTTGCAGATCGATCTTCCGACAGATCAAGTCGATTTTCTTCCGTTGGGCCTCCGCCAGGTCTTCGGTTTCCTGGAAGTAGCCACAGCTGTACTGCTTGAGCGGGTCCAGAAAGGAAAAGAAGAGGGCGTTCCCCAGGTCATAATGCCTCCTCGCAATGATCTCCGCCCGGGATGGCTTCTGAAGATTGAAGATCCGTGCGGAGAGATACGATAAAAGCGTGCGAAGGTTTCCACGGATCTTTTCCTCAATACTTCCCTTCAAAAGGCGGCAGATGAACTCGTCGATCTGGATGCAATCCCACCAACCCTCCACGTACGACTCTCCCAATCCGAGGCTTCCCTCTTTCAGGACACGGGCATAAAATCTTTCATCCCGCACCCGGATATCGCAGGGATTGGGGCCGTCAACCCTGACACCGATTTCGGATAATAGTCGCTCGATGATCTTTCCGTTTGCACGCATCTTCTTTCCCGATGTTCTGTACAAATCCCTGCTGCTCTTCTTGTCTGCTTCGCTTCTCCACGATGACTCGGATGCTGACACAATATGTTTATCAAATTGCTTGATTTATTGCAAATTCATCCGAACGATATACCGCGATGGTTCGTTTCATCCCTTCGGCTTCCGATGAACCCGTCTACCTCCTTCCTTCGTCCCCCAATCTTTTTGACCTGCCGCCAGGCATTCCCGCAACTGGGACGACTTTCGAATTTTCTGTCTGCATTCCGCAACGAAATCCGTCAGCAACGGCAAGGACAAAAGGACAAGAGGCAAGTGAGCCAACCGCGACCACCCGCTTCATGGACAATCGTGATCTTCACCGCTGCAGACTCCGGCGGGGCATGCCGAAACAAACGGGGGGCTCCGCTGTTCACGGCGCCCCCTCGATTGTCCCTACGCTGAGAAGCGAATCTATCGATCAATTGGATTCGTGCATGTCCTTCTTCGCGCGGTTCCTTTGTCGACTTGTTCCATTCCCCATCTTGGACGCTATGACAATCGCGACAATGATGATCGCAACGCCAAGAAGCAGTATCAACTCACCACTCATGCCAGTCATATTGTCCATCCTTTGAAATGACGTCTTGTGATTCTCAACGCTCCTCTGACCGAGACGCTGGCCAGGGTTGCCTGTTCGGCCGCGTTGCCGCGAGGCTCGCGACCGGACAGCTTGACCTCCGACCGGGCCACCCAAGGAGTCGCGCCGCTACTTGCCTGCCGCTGCGGGCGCTTCAGCCGCCTTCTGAGGCATCTTCGATTTGTCCATGGCGTCTTCCATACATCCGGAAATCAAAGCCGCCGCCACGAAGACCGCCGCCATAACTCTCAACCGCTTGCTCATAATTCCTCCTCACACAGATTTCTTCTGATTCCTGCCTGTTTTTTGTCCGCAGACTTCCGGAGAGATCAGACCTTCTCCGTCCCCCTGATCGTCAGCTGCTTCGTTTTCTTGTTGAACGTTCCCTCGTACAGGATCAGATCGCGGCGGTCATCGAGGGACGAATAATTCTTGACTGCGAATTTCGCCATAGTAGCCTGGCGCGGGTCAAAAACCCGAAGCTCCTGATCCCCGTCATTTCCTCCTGCATGGGACCGGAAACATACCTTCAGTTTCCACACCCAATCAGGGTCCTTCTTCAAAACAGTCACCAGTTGCATGCCGATCTGAGGGGTCAAGTCCTTCGGCCCCGACAGCTTCGGAGTTCCATCTGCATTCGTTCTTTCCCAGAATTTCCAATTCATGATTCCTCTCCTTTCATGGGCCTCTGCCGCAAAGGGAAGACGCCATCCGGGAAAATCGCCCCCGGTCCCTACGACTCCGGAACGGACGGATTCCCCATCGACGGGAAGTATCCTGCATACCGCAACCGCTTCTTCATCGGGACGGGAACTCGGACATCTGTCCCCTCTCAAAGAAGAGATGCAACGGCCACCGTTGCTTTCTGCAGCAGAAGGTCCGCCGGGCATACCGGCTCCGGAGATACCGGAATGCCGACATCTCCGGTCCGGCAAATCAGGATGGTGGATGATGGACAGATCAGGAAAGGGTAAGGGGCGGTGCCCTGAAGTGATGGGCGATGCGAATGGTTTCGTGAGGGCGAAAAATTGTTTCTGTGGAATATTCACCGAAAACCGCCCGAGTGATATCCAGGCGGGTGTCACTGAGGCTAAAAATCTCGGAGGTGGGTTGCTTGATCTTGTAAAGCGGCTGTACGGAAGCGTCGAGGCCGTCTCCCGTAATCGTCGCCCGGAGTTTGAAATCCTCCTGCAGGCGAAGCTGGTGGGACGGTTGATAATAGAAACTGACGGGCGTCATGCAGAACACGATCGCCGCCAGGAAGAGAACTACGCGTGAAATCCGGTTTCCGTGGGCAGACATCCTTCTTCCCGTCCACTGTCTTCTGGGGACGCAGTATAAGAAAGACTCCGGCGCAATGCAAGATATTCCTGTCAGCCGCTTCCCGATGGTCTTCAAACCGGTATCAGCGAATCGAATCCCCCCTTCTTTGCAGCCCTTCTCTGCGTAATCCTCTGTTGGTCTTTTCGGTCGCGCATGTTATTATGTATACAAAACAGACCGTAGGAGATGACTTATGTGGGTCTTCACCAAGCGCGGTTTCGTTTCCATCATCGCCTCCGAAAACAGTCCCACATCCTTCATGGTGCAATCCCACTTTCCGGGCCACATCGAATCGCTTTTTCCGAATGCCCGCGTGACGGAAGCGCCAGCCGGCTATGGCAACTACCGGTTTCGCGCTGCCGTCCAGAAGCAGGCCGTAGCGGAAAAGCTGCTCGACATCGTGGAACACATCGACTATTTCACCTTCAAGGAATCCATTCCCGACGAACGCTACCGGAAGGCCGTCATGGACGCCTGGGCCACGCTGAACAAGCATGCCCTCGCCTCCGGCAAGGCGCGCGAACCCGAGGAATTCATGCCTTAGGTGTGCCGTCGTTCATGGCGGGCGCCATGAATCGTTCGTCTTTGCTGAGAAAGGACGCTCCGTGAATAGATATCTTACCTCGATCCTCATCCTGGCCGGCCTGTTTCTGCTCCTACCCGCAGACAGCTATCCGGCCTCGCCGGCGAAGGATGCCGGGTTGCAAAAGGCGTGCGAAAAAATGTGTGAGGCGTGGTTCCAGTCCTATCTTGTCGGGCATCCGGCCTTGAAAAAGAATTACCGGTGTCATTACAGCAAGAAGCTGAACAAATGCTTCGCCAGGGCGCGCTTTGTAGACGGCCTCGAAACACATGTTCTGTGTGACGTGAGCGAGAATAGGATATACGGGGATTGTTCCCGTATCGTGGGCGAAGACGTTTATTTCCCCTGCACGTTCCTCGGAAAGGATATCCCTTCCAAAGAGGAATGGGATGCACTTGTGAAACCCTATATGGAAGAATGACACAAGGGGGCGGTCGAGGAACCTGCAAACCGCCCCCTTAAGAATGAGAGAGAACACGGTCGAGATCGCCGTCAGCCACACTCTTCCGGACGGATCAACAGCACCGGTACGCGGGCGTCATGGAGAACGCGCAACGCCACGCTGCCGAGCATCACCTGCTTCATTCCGGTGTAACCGTGGGTGGCGATGATGATCAGATCGACGGCATTGTCCGCCGTGTACGATACAATCGCCCGGACGGGGTTTCCTTCCAACACCTCCGCTTTGGCTTGGATACCCTCCGAGAGAAGGCTCCTCCTGATAAAATCCAGATAGATGTGCGACTTCTCGCGCCGGGCCCACCGGAAGGCGGATACATCGATGCTTTCGGTGAAGGGCGTCGAATGGGTTTCCAGCACGCTGATCAGGAGGACTTCTCCGACAAAGCCTCCCTTCGCAAGATGCCTCACCTCGGACAGTGCGCACTCGGCCAACTTCGATCCGTCAAGAGGAACCAGGACCTTCTGATACATGGGCAATACCTCCCTCCCCGTTGGAAACACGCACCGGCAAGAAGATTCCCCATTCTCTTCCGAACGCGTTGGAAAGGAATGTTCATGAGATGACTGCCTGCCTTTGAATTTATGTTAGCCATTCTCTTCATCTTTTTCAACGCGGTACAGACGCCGAAGAGGGGACTTCCCCTTCTTCCAAGAGAGGCCCACTCCCATCGCTTTCGCCCCCCAGGGCATTTCCCCTCTTGAAACGGTCCCCTCTGTCGTGAAGGGAATACCATACAGCTCCTCCGGTCTTCTGTACGGAATTCCTTCGGAATCACCGGCATGAATTGCACGGCCTTCATGGGATACGCCCTGAATTCACGATGTTCGCCGCCCGAGGCACCCAGTGGCATGTCGTGTGCTAATTCAATGAGTGCCGGCTGCCGTTGCAGCAAAGAGTTGACGGGTCGGCAAATATCGATCATGCATACGCTTTTGCGCTGCTGACGGACGGTGATGGAAACCGGCGACCGGCTAGGTCGATGTATGGTTTCACCTTCAGTAGATCGGAAGGAGCCGACAGTTCTCGGACGACCGCTCGAAGCCGAAAAATAGCGGGCATGGGGAGGTGATGCATGCTGAACAAATTCCGGATACCGACACTGGCAATGTCCGTTGTCGCTTACCTTGTCCTGTTCATGACCTTTCCGGCCGGCGCCGGTTTGATCCCTTCGATCCCCTCATCCATTGAGACAGCCGATGGAATCAGGAAGGCGGAGATCGACAAGGTCCAGAAGGTCTTGGAGATGCAGATCGTGGCCGACAAGCTCCAGGCCTATGGCCTCTCTGCCGAAGAGGTTAAGGCAAAACTGCAGGGCATGTCCGACGGGCAGCTTCACGTGATGGCACAAGCCTCGGATCGGGTCCTTGCCGGCGGGGACGGGTTGGGCTTTGTCATCGCTCTCCTGCTCGTCGTGCTCCTGGCCGTTCTCATCTTGAAGCTCATGGGCAAGGAAATTATCGTCAGAACCGTCGAATAGTCTTTCCGTACGGCCTCGGCCGGAAGGAGGCAGGTATGAAGAAGATCCTTTTGATTGCAGTGCTTTGTTTTTTCCTGTCCGGTTGCGGGCAGGCGGCCAGGGAATCCGGCTTCTACGAACATGATTCCATCTACAAGGACTGGAGTCATCTGTGGTTCAGCTGGGTCGGATACAAGAACGCCACCGCAGAGGATGCAAAAAAGAGCGAGACGGACAAATGGTGGGGGACAGAGGTGGCGCCTCGCGAAACGAAATGATTCCGCGGACTCTGGATGGAATCAACTCGAGAGGATGATAGACCTCACGAAGAAACCGTTTACGAAGGCACTTCTCCTGCGTGCGAGCCTGTGCCAGGGAGGTGCCGGGAACGGTCTGAAAGAAAAGCTCGGACGCACGAAGCCGATCATCCGTGCAAAGACATTGAATGAGTCGGCCGCCAGGTGTGCCGTCGCCGTTGCCGGGCAGATCACCGCCGAGGCGATGAAGAATACCCGTCTCGGCGCGAAATTCCTGCCCCGCGTCACACCGCCAGATCATGCGCCAATCGCCGTGGCTTACAGTCTCTGCATTCTCTCTGCAGTTCACAGCCATCTGCAGGAGGAAGGAGTCCACCTGGACTTCAAACAGATGTCAACCGATACCGCCAATCGCTTTTTTGCGCGCCACCCCGACGGGGAAAGGGCGAAGAACGCAAGGGACGGAATCAGGACGTTCCGGACTGTGACAAGGGCTTACAAAGACCATTTCAGAAACTGGCACGACCAACTGATGCTGCTCATACCCCTCTACCTCTTCCAGTGGACGACGACGAACCCGGAGCTCAAGAAATACGATTTCATCCCGTTGTTCGGCAACATCCTCTCCAGCTTCCTGAAGGCCGTGCAGTAACGCCGCTTTAGGATGCCGCACGCTGCGTCCCGTCACCGGCATTGCCTGTCAGGCATGAAAAAAGATGATTCGGCCGCCGGAAACCATGGAAAGAATGACCCGCCCGCAGCCCTCCCGGCCGGCGTGGCGCCGTTATTTCAGGACCCTGCGACTCCTTCGACGGAGACCTGCATTGAAGCTCTCCGGAGCAAGTTCCGGAGAATCTTCGATCCCCAAGGAAGGGATCTTGAGCATCATTCGCTCGCTTACCCCGCAGCAAGCTGCGGAGAATGCGCTCGCTGCCGGATTCACGTCATGCCGCCGCGCCAGCCGGCGCATCTAAGACATTTCGAGGACGAAAATGAGGGTCTACATGATTGTTGAGCCCCTGTCCGCGATAGTAGACTGATGAAGCAGGTGAAACGCGTCCACAATAGAAGGCGCTGAATTCAGGCACCCTGCCGGTCTGCCCGGGGATCGGGCACAGGCTGTTTCGTCGCACCCGTAAAAAATACATGCCACGACGGCAAATGGAGGCAGCTGTGAAAAGACTCTTTCTGATCGCAATGCTTTGTCTTTTCTTGATCGCCTGCGGACAGACGGTCAAGTATCCCGGTCTCTTCAAACACGACGCCGACTTCTACCACAGGATATTTCCGCTCGGCAGCGACCCGTGATGCGACCCCAGCGGGAGACGGCTCTGCAGGGAGGCATACCCTTCCCGGATCATCGTCCACAGTCGAGCCGTCATGCGTTCACGGTTCCCTGAAGAACCGCCATTGCACCGGACCGTCCGGGTAACGAGGACTGCTTCCGCGTAGGATGTTGCCGCCTCGGGTCCTTGTCTTCCCTCTCTTTCCGGCTGGCGTGTCTGCAAGGGGTTTTTGGGCAGGTCGAATCAAAGCCTTGGGCTGGCGTTCAGTCTATCTATTAGGAGGTCTTTCCCGCGGGTCCATCAAAGTCTCAACGTGCGATCCTTCCCGTTCGCCGCCCTCTGCAATGCGACAAGCATTGCAAAAATCAAAGATCGCATAACATTTATAAATATCTATAATTCTTGATATATTCGTCAATGCGGGGTAGAAAGGAACCATCAGGACAAGCCTCCTTTCTCTTTTCTGTCGGATGGGTTCGTTTTGTCCTCCTTTTTCACGAACCCATCCGCCCCTCCCCTTTCCGCCGCCGAAAACATCGATCCGCTGCCGTGATAATCTCGCGCATGGCGGTCCGCAGGCAGTTGTGATACGCTTCCATCGTGCTGCGCCGCCGATACGCCGCTGCAGAAGTCCCGGAGGGAGCCGGTGAAATCCTCATCCCTTAGCCGGCTGCGGGAACAACGCCGGTATGCGTCATTCCGTTCACCTTTCCGGACAGACGAGGGAGCAGACCATGAACCGGATCTCGAAGATCGTACCGAAGGCACTGGATTTCATCAGACAGGACGTCTGGCGCATCCGGCGGACTGACCTTCCTCCGGGTAAGTCCTTTTTCCTGACGATTCTGCGGGTTCTCATCCTTTCGATCCGGGGGTTCGATGAAGACAGGTGCCAGCTCCGGGCGTCTGCGCTCACTTTCTACTCGCTGATCTCCATCGTGCCCGTGGCCGCCATGGCCTTCGGGATCGCCAAGGGCTTCGGCTTCGAGAGGATGCTGCAGGCGCAGTTGCGCAGCAAGCTGGCCGGTCAGGAAGAAGTCGTCAGCAAGGTCATCCAGTTTTCCCACTCTCTCCTGGAGAGCACCAAGGGAGGACTGCTGGCGGGCGTCGGCGTGATCGTTCTGTTTTGGGCCGTCATCAAGGTACTGGGGCAGATCGAGGATTCCCTGAACGACATATGGGCGATCAGGGAACAGCGGTCCCTGAGCCGGAAGTTCGGAGATTACCTCTCTCTCATGCTGGTCTGCCCGGTCCTCATCCTCCTCTCCAGCAGCGTGACCGTCTTCGTCACCACCCAGGTGACCATGATCCTGGAGAAGATCACCATCCTGGGGGCATTCAGCCCCATCGTCTTTTTCCTTCTGAAACTGCTTCCCTACACCCTCCTGTGGGGCTTGTTCACCTTTCTCTACATCTTCATGCCGAATACGAAAGTCCGTTTCTCCTCCGCCCTGCTGGCCGGAATCATTACCGGCACGATCTTCGAGATCGTGCAATGGGCGTACATCACCTTTCAGATCGGGACCGCGAAATACAATGCCATCTACGGCAGTTTCGCCGCCTTTCCGCTCTTCCTCGTCTGGCTTCAGCTGAGCTGGCTGATCGTCCTCTACGGCGCCGAACTTTCCTTTGCCCATCAGAACGTGGACACCTATGAATTCGAACCCGACGCGCTTCAGGCCAGCCGCCGGCTCAAGACGCTGCTTTCCCTTCAGATCGCGCAGCGCATCATCCAGAACTTCGCGCGCGGCGAAGCCGCCCTGACCGCCGGGCAGATATCACAGCAGCTTGAAATCCCGATCCGCCTCGTAAACGAGATTCTCTTCGAACTGACGCAGAGCAACATCGTCTCGACAACCGAAATCGGTGGAGACGGGGAGCGGGGATTCCAGCCGGCCCGCGACATCCACACGCTGACGATCGCGCAGGTCGCCGACGCGATGGAACGCAGGGGGAGCGATACGATACCCTTTGCCCGCACGCCGGAATTTTCCGCCCTCTTGGAATCCTTCGAGACCTTCCGGCACACCATTGAGAAATCGCCCGCGAACAAACTGCTGAAAGACCTCTGATCAGAGGCGGTCTTCAATTTTCCTTCAAGAAGTTCATCTTTCGCCATAAGTGTTTTCCGGCCATGGCATGCAGGAGAACCGCCCCGCCGTGACCCAGGAAAAACAGCGGGATCAGTATTTCAGAACTCCATGTCCTTTCGAAAGCCGATATTGCCGGAAGCAGTTTCCCCGGCTGCCTCCAAGAGGCCGTCGTTGATGATAAGCGGAATGGAAAGCCGGGTAAATCAGGACAAACCTGATTATTTCTGTCGATATGTCTTGGACTGATTTCTGCCCGGGAATCCAGGTAGTGGCTTTTGGCGGCGATCGGCGGTAGAATAGATTTCAAGGAGATGAATCTATGCTGAAAGCCAAGGACATCATGACCAGGGACGTCATTACGGTGGGTTCAGACACGGAAATCATTCAGGCGGCAAAGCTGATGCTCGACAACCACCTCAGCGGTCTTCCCGTGGTTGACAGCGAGGGGCACGTTAAGGGAATCATCTGCCAATCCGATCTTATCGCCCAGCAGGAAAAGATCCCTCTGCCTTCCTTCTTTGTGCTGCTCGATTCCATGATTCCCCTGTCTTCTCAAAAAAGCATCGAGAAGGAAGCGAAGAAGATGGCGGCCTTCAAAGTGTCGGACGCGATGACGCCTGATCCCATAACGGTTGACCCGGAAACGAGCCTTGAGGACATCGCCACACTGATGGTGAAGCACAACATCCACACCCTGCCTGTTACCGAACGAGGCAGGCTGGTCGGCATCATCGGCAAGGAGGATATTCTCCGCACCCTCATGCCGGCCGGGGAATAGCATTCATCCGCTCATCTCGAGAGACCCTTTCGGCTTCCGGGTCCGCCCGATCGGGCTGTCCCGGCAGGGGACGTCGTGAAGCCGGCGAAACGATCCGGGAAAAATTCTTCGAAGTCTTCAACATCGGGATTGCTTCCGGCAGTCACGCACGCAGATCGATGCCGGTGGGACTGTTGAGATACTTGTCCACCAGTTCCAGCATGGCGCTGATCTTGAAAGGTTTTGAAAGACAGAGATATCCGAACTTCAGCATATCTTCATTCAAGTCGCGCTTGACATTTCTCAGACCGAAAAAACCGCTGATATAGATCACCTTGATCCTGGGATTCTTCCGGCGTATCTTCCTGATCAACTCGACCCCGCTCATCTTGGGCATCACCACGTCGGTGAAAACCAGGTCGGGATTGAACTTCAGGAAGGCTTCGTACCCGTCTTCCCCGTCGACGGCGACCCGAACGTCATACCCTTCCATCAGGAAGATGTCGCGAAAGGTCTCCTGGAGACCGAATTCGTCTTCCACGACCAGGATCCTCTTTCTTGCCGGGACTTCTTCCCGCAGATTCCTCCGCGACCCCTTCTCGAGCAGGGCAACCAGGTCTGCGTCGCTTGTCTGAGCGATGACCTCGCTGATCGAATTCAGACGCTGCTGCAGCCTCTTCGCCTGCTCTTCCTTGCCCGGATTCAAATCGGGGTGATAGACCTTGCTCAACAGGTGATAGCTGGATTTGATGTAGGACAGGGCGCTGTTCTGGCCCAGTTCCATGTAGATTTCCCTGGCTTTTCCCAGGAGGCCCAGATAGTCGAGCTCTCGCTCGATCAGCATCAGGTGGTCGACGGCTTTTGCGGACACTCTATTCGGGCTCCGAATCGATGAACGCCGGTCGATGTCTTTCGACGAATACGGGAACCGCTTTTTGTGGGGTGCATGTATACGATGGATCACCCTGCCTGTCAACGAGGCATTGCTGCACGAAGCGGGTCCGGCGCCAAGGGCTCTTCTTGCAGTGCCGTCGCAGATTGTGCTATTTCCAGCCGTGGTTGTGTTCCGCCGGTCGCCTGAAAAAACGCCGTGCGAGGAGAGTCTTCGGGGCGAGGAGGCCCGCTCCATGAGCAGAAAAGAGTTTCTTCCAGCCGTCGGTCGAATGAGCCTTTCCCGGCTCCTGATATCGTGCCTCTTGTTCGGCGCCCTGGCGCTGGCCGGGTGCGGCGGGTCGCAGGCCCGTTACAGGAGCAATGTCATCGAATTTCTCTACGGGAACAAGGAGAGTCTGCCCGAGACGGTGCCCTCGCCGTCGCTGTCGACGCCGTTCAAGCTCGGAATCGCCTTTGTCCCCGACGGGACCTCCACGGTCACAGGGGCGGTGCCGGCGGGAGGGACGTCGGCTGCCGGCCCAAGGCACGCCCTGATCTTGAGCGACAAGCAGAAGGCTGACCTGATGGAAATGGTTTCCGCTTCGCTGAAGACATATTCCTTCGTCAAATCCGTGGATGTCATTCCATCCCAGTATCTCGTTTTCAAGGGCGGTTTCTCGAATCTCGATCAGATTTCCAGCATGTACGGCCTAGATGTCATCATGCTGCTCTCCTACGATCAGGTTCAGCACACCGACGAAGGGATGCTGTCGATCGTCTACTGGACGATCATCGGCGCCTATGTGGTCGAGGGCGAAAAGAACGACACGAGCACAATGATCGACGCGGCCGTGTTCCACATCCCCGCACGCAGACTGCTGTTCCGATCTTCCGGAACGAGCCATATCAAGGCGACGTCGACTCCCGTCAACCTGAGCGAGCAGCTTCGCAAGGACTCCTATGCAGGCTTCGAAAAGGCAATCGTTGACCTGACAGGCAATCTCAAGGAGCAATTGCAGCTGTTCAAGGAACGGGTTGAGAAGGGAACGCCGGCGCGGGACACGGCCCTGCAGTAGCCTGCCATCACCCCTCTCGGCTCCGCCGTATTGCCTCTCTGAAGTCCCGCAGAACCGGCAAGGGCAAAGCGACCCTTCCTGCGTGACGCTTTAACGGTACCGGTTCTCATCTTTTTCGCACGGACGATTCATCTTTTTCGAACCGACAAATCGGCATCTCCATGATATCCACGGAAATTCTGGGAATTGTATAAGGAAATTCACGGTGCAGGAAACGAGGAGGACGCATGAATCCCATCGGCCATCTCATGCAGGAACACCGAACGATCGAAAAAACCCTGAACATGTTTGAGCTTGAGATGAGGAAGATCCGTGATGAAGGCCGTATCGATCCCGTCTCCATGCATGTCTCCATAGACTTCGTCCGTACGTACGTCGACCTGGCCCATCATGGCAAGGAAGAGGACATCCTCTTCCGTGAGCTTTCGAAAAAAGACCTGCTGCCGGAGCATGCCGGCATCATCCAAGAGCTCAAGCAGGATCACAAATATTCAAGAACCATCGTGAGCAAGTGGATGCAGGCCAACAACCGCTATCTGGACGGGGAGGACACCTCGCGGGAGATCCTCTCGTACCTGGAGGAATTGATGGGCTTTTACCCGCAGCACATCAGAAAAGAGGATGAAAATTTCTACGATCCCGTCCTGGCGTATTTCGGGAGCGAGGAGCGCGAAAAGATGTCCGCGGAGTACGCCGCGTTCGACAAGAACATCCTCCACTGGAAGTATCAGAAAAGCGAAGCCGTCCTGAAGGAAAGACTGTGGGAAGGCCGCACGTTCGATCCCTGCCGGACCCGTCCGGGCAGTTAGAGGGTTGAACGCAGCGGCTGAGCCCCGGGATGACCTCCGCCCGGAAAGATGCGCGTCGCTTTTTTCGAACGGCCCCCTAAGAAAATCCGAAGGATCGAATAGGGTTATGACTCATTTACAGGGCTTTGCGCCCGTGGGATACTTTCAGAAAAATATGATTTGGAGGTGATTCCAATGGCCGAACAGATGAAGAAAGTGCAGTGTCCGGATCCGTGCAACTTCATGGTGAAAAGCCATGATGAAAAAGAAGTCGTCGATTTCGTCATGCAGCATGCCAAGAAAAGTCACAACATGGACCTCTCGGAGCAGGACGCAAAGAAGATGGTAGAGTCTGCGTAACCCCTTCAGCCCTTCGTTTGCCGCTCTGCGAGCGGCAAACGAAGGTTTATCCATGAGCGGCTTGCCCCGCAACGCGCGGGTCCGGCTCCGCCCACCGCCCTTTTTTCCCGCTCAGATAACTTTTTTGATCCTACCTTTGATTTTTTCAATTGGACGAATTGTGTCGTCCTCTTATATGGTGAACCTGCGGTGTCTGCCGCCGGATCCAAAACGACCCTGCTGGGGAGCGGACATGAAAGTCGTCGTCATCGGAGCGGTATGCCTTCTTCCTGGAAAATATCATGCGGGTATCACGGGGAGAGGCCCCGCTCAGCGCCCTGAACCGGATTTCAGCGACCTGAGCGCCCCTGCCCCGCCCTCATGCGCCGTCCGCCGGACGCGGACGGAGGCGGTCTTGGATCGGAGGACAGCGAATATGCGAGTCGGATTTATCGGCCTCGGCCGCATGGGATTTCCCATGGCCGCGAACCTCGTCAAAGCCGGGCATTCCGTGACGGTACACAATCGCAGCCGCGGCCCCGTGGACCGCCTCGCCGCCCTCGGCGCCGCTGCCGCCACCTCACCCGCGGATGTCGCCCGCTCCGTCGACGTTCTCGTGACCTGCCTCCTGACGCCGGAACAGGTGGAACGCGTCTACCTCGGTCCGGAAGGGACGATGGAAGGCGGACGGGCCGGCCAGATCTTCATCGATGCGAGCACGGTCTACCCCATGACGAGCCGCAAGGTCGCGGAAGCCTTGCACGTGAAGGGGATTGCGTTTCTCGATGCGCCGGTCAGCGGCGGTCCGGGCGGCGCGGCGGGCGGAACCCTGAGCATTATGGTCGGCGGGGAGGGACCGGTGCTGGAAAAGGCCCGTCCCGTGCTGGAGGTCTTCGGAAAGAACATCTTCCACATGGGGCCGGTCGGCGCCGGCTGTTCGACCAAGATCTGCAACCAGATCCTCACAGGGACCGCGCATGTCCTCGTTGCGGAGGCCATGGTGCTTGGAACGAAGCTCGGCCTCGATCCGCAGAAGCTTTTTGACGTGTTGCATCTCAGTTCCGGCCAGTGCCGGGCCCTCGACAACGCCGTCCCGCAGGCCATCCTCCCGCGAAACTTCGCCGCAGTCTTCACGGTCGAGGGGATGATCAAGGACCTGGAGTGTGCGCTCCGGACCGCTCGGGAGAACGGCGTACGCCTGCTCCTCCCCGCCGTGGCGCAGCAGATCTACCAGGAGGCGCGCGGCCTCGGCCACGGGAACGAACACCTGGCGGCGGTGGTCCAGCCGATGGAGAAGATCGCCGGCATCGAGGTCGCCAGGAAGGAACCGCAGCCTTGATCGCATGTCCCTAAGACAAAAGGAGAAGAATCATGGAGAAGCTTCATCGCTCCGAAGGAGACATCAACCTGTCGCGGCGGCGGCAGGCCTGGCAGGATGCCCATCTCGACGAAGAAACGCGGCGGCTCCTCGCCGAGGACGAAAAGTACTTCCTCAGGCAGTCGCTCTCCACGCCCTGCCTGAACGGCCTGAAGGCCTGCGAAGGGATCTGGATCGAGGATCTGCAGGGCAGGAGGTACATGGATTTTCACGGCAACAACGTCCACCAGGTCGGCTTCGGAAATCCGGAGGTGATTGCCGCCATCAAGGAGCAGCTGGACGAACTGCCGTTCTGTCCGCGGCGCTATACGAACCGGAAAGCGGTGGATCTCGCCAAGAAACTGGCGGAGCTGGCGCCGGGGACCCTGAACAAGGTCCTGCTCGCGCCGGGCGGGACGAGCGCCATCGGCATGGCGCTGAAGCTCGCGAGGATCGCCACGGGACGGCACAAGACCATTTCCATGTGGGATTCTTTCCACGGGGCGTCACTGGACGCGATATCGGTCGGAGGCGAGGCAGTGTTCCGCCAGAACATCGGCCCCCTGCTGCCGGGAACGGAGCACGTGCCGCCGCCCGACGAATACCACTGCATCTTCGGCTGCTTCGAGCGCGGCGGGTGCGACATGACCTGCGCGCGCTACATCGACTACATCATGGAAAAAGAGGGCGATATCGCCGCCGTGGTGGCCGAACCCATGCGGAGCACGCCGTACGTGCCGAAGCCGGAGTACTGGCGGATCGTCCGGGAGGCCTGCGACAGGCACGGCGCACTCCTGATCTTCGACGAGATTCCGCACGCCCTCGGCCGGACGGGACGGATGTTCACCTGCGAGAACTTCGGAATCGTCCCGGACATCCTGGTGATCGGCAAGGGCCTCGGCGGCGGGGTATTCCCGCTGGCGGCGATGATCGCGCGGGAAGATCTCGATGTGGCGGGCCACATCGCGCTGGGGCATTATACGCACGAAAAGAGCCCGGCGGCCTGCGCGGCGGCGCTGGCGACCATCGAGTACATCGAGAAGAACAAGCTGGTGCAGCACTCCCGTGACCTGGGCGCCCACGCCCTGAAGCGGATGCGGGGGATGATGGAGCGCCATCCCCTGATCGGGGATGTGCGCGGCATCGGATTGTTTCTCGGCATCGAGCTGGTGAGGAACCGGACGACGAGGGAGCGTGCGACGGACCAGGCGGAGGCCGTGATGTACGCGGCGCTGTCGCGCGGACTCAGCTTCAAGCTCACGATGGGCAACATCCTCACGCTCACGCCGGCGCTGACGATATCGAAGGACGAGATGGACAGGGCCCTCGCCATCATTGAGGCCTGCATCGCGGACGTGGAAAAATGAACCGGCGAACGGGAAGGATCGCGGTAGAGGCGGTAGAGATGGAACCGCACCATTCCAACCCCATTCAGTATTTCAACCATTTGAAGGCCTTCTATTACGTGGCCCTGTGCGAGAGCTTTACCCGGGCGGCCGACAAATTGAGTCTCTCCCAATCCACGCTGAGCATCCAGGTCCAGTCCCTGGAACAGCAGCTTGGCTTCCCGCTGATCAAGCAGAACAAGCGCCGGGTCGAACTGACGGAGGAGGGAAACATCATCTTCTCCTACGCAAAGTCGGTCTTCGCGACTCTGGACGACCTGGCCTCCGCCGCCGATGACATCCGGAAGCGCAAGATCAAGATCGGCACGACGCCGACGCTGGCCCAGTACATCGTACCGAAAGTGATCAGGAAACTGCGGTCCGGCGAATCGGGGCTCAAGGTGCACATCTTTACGGGGCAGTCCCGGGAAGTGATCGACCGGATCAAGAACTATGAATATCATATCGGCATCATCACGCGCTGCGAGTATCCGCGCGATCTCATCAGCCTTCCCGTCGCCAAGCCGAAGCTCCGTTTCGTCGTGAACGACCCCAGGCTTGCCGCGGCGGTGGACATGGAAGATCTCGCCGGTTATCCGATCATTCTGACCGATCCCGGTTCCGTGACGCGGGACTACCTCCTGCAGGAGTTCGGCAAGAGGGGAATCTCGATCAAGATCTGCGCGGAAAGCGAGAACGCCGAAATCGTGAAGGGCATGGTGAACCTGGGCATGGGCGGTGCGTTCTTTCCGGCCTTCGCGGTGGAGGAGGATCTCAGGGAAGGCCGGTTCCGCGAAATCGCGCTGCCGGCGGACCTCTGTGTCCACATCGACGTGGTGTACATGAAGGACCGGAAGAATCTCACCGTGGTCCGGAATTTCGTGGAGACTTTCAAGAAGCACAATTTCTTCCGATGACAGCGGTTCCTGAATCCAGTAGCGAGCATTCCTCGCAGCTTGTTGCGGGGTAAGCGAGCGAATCCTGTTTGAGATCCCTTCCTTGGGGATCGAAGATTCTCCGGAGCTTGCTCCGGAGAGCCTCAATAAATTCCTTGGGGAGGAAACCGTTCCATGACGCCTTTAGACACACAGGAGATTGTCCGGTTCGAGCAGGACCATGTGCTGCATCCCTGGTCGGCGCAGAAAAACTTCAAGCCCTTCGTTGTGGCGGGAGGCCTGGGGGTCCACTTCTGGGACGACAAGGGGAAACGCTATCTCGATTTCTGCTCGCAGCTCTTCAACGTCAACGCCGGACATCAGCATCCCCGGATCATCCAGGCCATCAAGGACCAGGCGGAGAAACTCTGCTACGCCTACCCCTCGGCGGCGACGGAGCCGCGCGCGAAGCTCGCGAAGATGCTGGCGGACATCGCACCGGGCGACATCGACAGTGTCCTCTTCATGAACTGCGGCGCCGAGGCGAACGAGAACGCGGTCCGCATGGCCCGCGCCGTGACGGGGCGGCACAAGATCATCGCCCGTTACCGCGGCTTCCACGGCGGTGCGGCGGGCGCAGCCGTCTTCGGCGATCCGCGGCGGCGGGCCTTCGAGCCCTACGTCCAGGGCGGCATCCGCGTCTGGGACCCCTACTGCTACCGCTGCTTCTTCAGGATGACCTACCCCGCCTGCGGCCTCTACTGCGCGGAAGCGATCCGCGAGGTCATCGAGGTGGAAGGCCCGGAGACGATCGCGGCCATCATGATGGAACCGATCACGGGCAGCAACTGCCGCATCGTTCCTCCCGAGGGATACATGCAGCGCCTGCGGAGGATCTGCGACGACTACGGCATTCTGCTTATTCTCGACGAGGTGATGACCGGCTTCGGACGGACGGGGAAATGGTTTGCCGCCGACCTCTGGAACGTGGTTCCCGACATGATCACGTCCTCCAAGGGAATCACCAACGGCGCCCTGCCGCTGGGCGTCGTCATGGTGCGCCGGAAGGTCGCCGAGTATTTTGACGACCGGATCCTGTACGCCGGTTCGACGCAGATGGGGAACCCCATCGTGGCGGCGGCGGCAGTCGCGGCGATCGAGGTCTATCGCGACGAGGGCCTGGTCGAGAATTCGCGCGTCCTCGGACGGTACCTCATGGAACGGCTGGAGCGGATTCGGGATCAACACCCCTCCGTAGGCGAGGTGCGGGGCAAAGGCCTCTTCGCAGGGATCGAACTCGTGAAGAACAAGGAAACGCGCGAGCCGCTCATTCCCTGGACCGTCCGCTACTACGAGCAGAAGCATCCGTTCGCGGGGAGGCTCCTCGGGAAGTTGAAGGAAGATGGCCTTTTCGTCGAGATGCGCTGGAACGTCCTGATGGTCGCTCCGCCGCTGTGCATCGGGAAGGAGGACCTGGACAAAGGCCTGGGAAAAATCGACCAGGCCCTCGCGATCGCCGACGACTTCGCGAAAGGGGACAAAGGATAGCGGTCGTCGCCGCCTGAACCTCTTCGCCGATCAGAAGATCGGGGGCGCAGGGGTCCTGAAATCGGGCACCGATGGGAAGTCCTGCTTCCAGCCGCTTTTCCGATGCTGCAGGGGGAAGGCGAGGCCGTTCGGGAGTCAGATCGAGGCGGGCGTCCGCCCGCCCTGGTGGAGGCGTGCATCCAGGAGATTCTCAATCTTTTCGATGTTCCAGCCCGTGTAGACGTCCTTCTTGTCCAGAATGAAGGTCGGGTACTTCCGGAACCGGTGCCGCACCGCCTTGTAGAGGCCCAGCAGGGAGTCGGCCTCGACGAGCCGGAAGTCGATCCTGTGCTGATAGAGGTGCTTCAGCTCCAGCAGGATCTCCCGCAGTCTTTTCCATTCCTCATGGAATTGCGGAGGATAGGCGTTTTGATCATCCTCCTGTACCGCCGGGCCGACGCCGCTCTCCTGAAACAGCAGGTCGCAATGCCGGCAGTTGCCGAGCGACGTGAAAAGAGTGCTGACGACTTCAACACAGACGGGTTTCATGGCTCTTCACCCGTTGTCTCATCCGGCCGCGCCAAGGGGGTAACTTTGCTTCTATGAAAATACCTCCCTTCCGCTTTGTCAAGGCCGGGGCCCCCTTCCTTTCCTCTGCAGCCGCGGAAGCGGATTTCGATTGAAAATGCGGCCGGAATCGTTTTACATGTCTGGAACGATTCGCATGTCCGGCAGTCGCGACAGACTCGTGAGGTTCCCGTACATGAAAGACACGCCGCGGACGATGGAACAGCTTCTGGAAGAGCTTCGTCAGGCCCGGAACGCCATCGCCGAGATGAAGAGCCACGAAGCTTCCCTGGAACGGGCCCAGGGGGCCCTGATGGAAAGCGAGCAGCTGCTCTACAGCATCCTGGAAGGCTCCCCGATACCGACCTTTGTGATCGGCAGCGACCACCGGATCATCTACTGGAACAAGGCGCTGCAGGAGTTGACGGGAATTCCGGCGGAAGAGGTGGTCGGCACAACGCAGCACTGGCGGGCCTTCTACAGCGAGGAGCGGCCCAGTCTGGCGGATGTGCTCGTCGATCAGACGATTCAGGACATTCGCCGCTGGTACAGAGAAAAATGCCGCAAGTCGAAACTCATCGAGGAGGCTTACGAAGCGACGGACTTTTTCTCGGAGCTGGGCAGCGGGGGAAAGTGGCTGCGATTCACCGCCGCCATCATCCGCGATTCCGCCGGAAATCTCAGGGGTGCCGTCGAAACGCTCGAGGACATCACGGAACGCCGCCGAGCGGAAGAGGAACTCCTCCGGATGCAGAAAATGGAATCTCTGAGCACCATGGCCGAGGGCGTCGCCCACGAGTTCAACCGGCTTCTTTCCGCCATCCTGGGGAAGGTCGTCTGGGCGAAGCTCTCCGCCGGGGAGGAAGACAGCGCCATCGAGGAGGTTCTTTCGCTGGCGGAAAAGTTCGGACATCAGGCCAAGGAATTGACCCACCAGCTGCTCACCTTCTCCATGAGTCGCGAGCCCTGCCGGTCACCTGCGCCCCTGGCTCCGCTGGTTCGGGAGGAGGCCTCGGTCCTCCTGCAGGGTTCCGACGTCATCTGCAATTTTTTCCTTCCGGAAGACCTGTGGACGGCCGACATCGACGTTGTCCAGATCCGCAGGGTGATCCGGGGGCTGATCCGCCACGCCCTGCAGCAGATGCCGACCGGCGGAATCCTGACAATCCGGGCGGAAAACACCCAGGTCACCGCCGACGAAGCGCCGATCGCGGAGGGCCGGTACATCCGGCTGACTGTCAAGGACGACGGAGCCGGTTTGTCGCAGGAAGAGCTCCGGACGCTCTTTGACCCTCAGTTCTCCGCAAAAAGCGGGCCGAAGGACAGGAGGTTGGGTCTGGCCCTCTGCTACTCCATCGCCCGGAAGCACGGCGGCTTGATCCGCGCAGAATCGGAGAAGGGAAAGGGAACCAGCCTGCAGCTCTGGCTGCCGATTCCGCAGAAAACAGAGAAGGAAAAACCCGAAGAAGCGGCGGTGAAAAGCGACCGCAGGATCCTGATGCAGGAGACGGACGACAAGGTCCGGCACACTTCAAGAATCATCCTGAACTTCCTGCATTGCCAGGCGGAATTTGCCGCGTCCGGTGAGGAGACCGTCGCGCGTTTTTCCGCCGCACAAAATGATCCGCAGCCTTATGCCGCGGTCCTGATAGCCTGGTCCGCCGATCGGGACGAAGAAGTCCGGCGCACGATCGCCCGCCTGCGGGAAGTCGATACGAATGTGCGGATTCTGGTCACCGTCGACTACAGGGATACGGTCGATGAGGCTGCATTCCTGTCGATCGGGGCTTCCGGGATGGCGACCAAACCTTTCGGTGTCGAAGACACAGGGAACGCTCTGAGAAATCTCTTCCTGTAAGGGGCGCATCTTGAACGATCCCTCCTATGAAAGAGCTCGATGCCTGTCCCGGCGGATCGCTGCCGCCGTTGGGACGCCCCGCTTCTACATGGAGAAGGACGGCGAAATCGCCCTCTCCGGCCGGATGTATCGGGCCGACGCGTCGGCGAGGGCCTGCGCCAGGATCGTTGAAAAGCGGGGCGACCGCCTCGGGCACGGGCTTGACCACTCCGCGAAGGTGGCCGTTGAAAGCGGGGCGCTGGTCATGATCGAGGGCGGCCCGCACATCCCCCGGGCGGAGCTGCAGCGCCTCGTGGGTCTTGCCCACCTGGCGGGAATCCTCCACGATATCCGGCGCGAAGAGAAGAACCACGCTCGGTGCGGCGCCGAAGCGGCGGTCGCCGTCCTGTCGTCGCTCCGCCTTCCCGATGAGGATATAGGGATCGTAAGCCGGGCCATTATCAACCACGAGGCCTTCCAGCCGGAACAGCCGGCGGATGATCGGGAGTCGCAGTTGATCTCGGATGCCCTGTACGACGCGGACAAGTTCCGATGGGGACCCGACAATTTCACGGATACGATCTGGGCCATGCTGGCGGACAGGGATATCCCTCTCGTCAAGGTCCTTCCGCGGTTCCTCGGCGGCCTCGACGGCATCAGGCGGATCCGGGACACCTTCCGAACGGCGGCCGGCCGGCGATACGGACCGGATTTCATCGATCGCGGGCTGGCCATCGGTACGCGACTGTATGCAGAACTGACGAGCGATGTTTCACCGGAAGGAGGAAACGCCCATGCATCAGATCAGCCTCAGGACGATCCAGCGCTTTGAAATGATCGACATCACGGGCCGGGTCCGGAAGCTCCTGCGTGAGACCGGCCTCCAGACGGGCCTCTGCATCGTCTATGTCCCCCATACGACGGCCGGCGTAACCATCAACGAAAACGCCGACCCCGATGTGCCCGCCGACATCCTGGCCACCCTGAATCGGATCGTCCCGCTCGACAACGCCTACCGCCATCGTGAAGGAAACTCCGCCGCCCATGTCAAGGCGGCGATTGTAGGCGCTTCCCAGGCCGTGCCGGTGGAAGCCGGCGATCTTGCCCTGGGCACCTGGCAGGCCCTGTTCTTCTGTGAATTCGACGGACCGAGAAACAGGAAAGCCTACGTGAGATTCCTGAAAGGAGAATGACCGAAAGGAGAACCCGCCGTAGGCGGCATGCCCGCCGCATGTCTTCGAAGCGCGACGGCCCCCCTTCTCTCCGGAAGTCCTTCAAAGGGTGGGCATGAAAAAATTGCGGTGCGCCAACCCCTGCCCGAGGGGCAGAGGGCTGGCGCGGTTCGTTACTCGGCTTTGATGGTTACCTTCTTCCGCTTGTCCTCGGCGGATTCCGCCTTTTTCATCTTAACGGTCAGCACGCCGTTCTTGAAGCCGGCATAGACATCCTTGGTGTCGACACCGGCCGGCAGAGGAATCTCCCGGTGGAAAGCGCCGTACGATCTTTCAACATGGTAATATCCGTCGTCTTTCCTCTCTTTTTCCTCCTTCTTCTCACCCCGGATCGTCAGGCAATCCTCCGTTACGGAGACGTCGATATCCCTTTCGTCAATCCCGGGGAGCTCCGCCTTTACGATGACCTCCTTGTCGGTTTCTCTGGCATCAATCGACGGTGAAAATCCATCCCACCGACTTTCGAGACGGCCGAACGTGGTCGGCTCGCAGAAGACCTCGTCGAAGAGGCGGTTCATGTCCCTCTGAAGAGAATAAAAGGAGCGTTCGCCTTCGCTACGCGCCGGCGAAAGCCCTCTTCGCCAGATTGAAGGTACCAGATTTGACATCAACATTGGCTTACCCTCCTTCCTTGAATTTTTTTACTCGGAACGGATGGGGATCTTTTTCGCCTTCGCGGGTTCGATCTTGCGCAGACGAACACGAAGAACCCCGTTCTTCATCGACGCTTCGATGCGCTCCCGGTCGACCTCATCGGAGAGCGTAAACGCCCTGCGGAAGTCACCGGTCTCGTATTCCGAATAGCCGATGCTGTACCCGGGGTACCGATCCTCGGACACCGTTCCCGTAAGACTCAACACGTCCTTCTCAAGCGTGATATCCACGCCCTTCTCGTCCACCCCCGGCATATCCGCAAGGAGTACGATTTCATCCTTCGTTTCATAAATATCGACAAAGGGAATGAATACCTTTTTGTTTCTCGTTCTTTCCATCCCCGCCGGAGCAGGTGCTTCCCTCTTCAGTTCTTTCGGTTCGGCTGACATGTTCGTTCACCTCCCGGCATTTTCGGATTTTACGGCAATCTTCTTCGGCTTGTCGGCCTCCGCCTTCGGCAGGCGTACGCGCAGAATGCCTTTTTCATACTGGGCTTCGACCTTGTCCGCATTTACCTGAAACGGCAGTTGGATCGAGCGGGAAAATTCACCGAAATTCCTCTCCTGGCGGTGATACACATCGCCCTCCTGAATCTTGTCCGCTTCCCTTTTTCCCTGCAGAGTCAGCACATCCCCGGCAACCGATATGTCCAGTTTCCCCGTATCGATTCCGGGCAGCTCGGCAGTTGCAACGATTTCATCCTCGCCGACCCAGGCATTTATAGCCGGGAAGTCGCGGCCCGAAACACGGCCGTAGCCGGAAAACAGGTCATTCATCTCTCTTTGCAGGCGCTGCATCTCCCAGAAGGGATCCATTGTCCTTCCGAGTCTCCAAAGTCCACGCCGAAACATGCCCCACACCTCCCGTTCTCATAAACTATCACTCTGGACGGAGCACCAAGTAACATAACATGCCGAAATCTATCGATAATTTCCATCACCTGAAGGTAATATAGTCACCTTCGGCGGCTTGTCAAGGAGGTGGAGGCGATCAGAGAAGGTCCCGGCGTTTCTTCCGCAGACGGCCGGAATGGCCCCGTGAAAAACCCGTGAAAAAGCGGATCAGGCCGGGGATTGGAGTATCCGGATCATATCGGCGTGGAGCAAACCGTTGGTGGCGAGGATGTCCGGTGAGGAGAGCCCGTAGGGCCGTCCGGCGATGTCGGTCACCAGGCCGCCGGCTTCGGTCACGAGCAGCCAGCCTGCGGCGGTGTCCCAGGGCTTGAGCTTGAGCTCCCAGAAACCGTCGAATCGACCCGCCGCCACATAGCAGAGATCCAATGCAGCAGCACCCGCGCGCCGGATCGCCTGGGCGGAACGGGCCATCCGCGCGAAAAAATCGAGGTTGTTGTTGTCGTCGCTGCGAATGTCGTAGGGAAATCCGGTGGCCAAAAGAGAGGCGGTCAACGTCCGGACGGAGGACACCTGCAGACGCCGCCCGTTGAGGAAGGCCCCCGATCCCTTCCGAGCCGCAAACGTCTCATCCATCATCGGGTTGTTCACGACTCCGAGGACGACCTCCCCTTCCCTCTCCAGGGCCATGGAAACGCAGAAAACGGGAAATCCATGGGCGTAGTTGGTCGTGCCGTCCAGGGGGTCGACGAGCCAGCGAAATGAGGCCCCCCGGCCGGATGCCGGCGATTCCTCGGAAAGGATGCCGTGATCGGGATAGCGCCGCCCGATGTTCTCCAGGATCAGCTTCTCCGACATACGGTCGGCCTCCGTGACGATGTCGATTTCCCCCTTGTAATCCACCGTCAGCGGCCCTCCGAATTTCGACTTCAGCAGCTGCCCGGCAGCTTTGGCCGTCTCGATGGCGAAATCGAGCATGGGTTCCATTCCGATTCCTTGCAGCCTCCCGGGGTTCTCCGAATTTTTCGGGCTATACGAGCACATCTTTTCGGAAAAGACCAGGAGAAACTCGGCCGGTGCGGCGGCGGCAGGGACGTTTTTCTATTGCCTACGATCCAAATACATGTTAAGGCGAAGAAAATTTCCAATCGGAAGACTTGCGGAGGACTCCGCGTCTTCTTCGCGCGCTTCCCTACCGCACAGCCGGCGGGAGATACGCGTTTCAACCGGATCTGGACGACATGAGCAACGAACCCGACCCCAAGGCCGCACAAACGATCGGCAAGATGCCAGACGGTCCCGAGAACCTGCGGGCGATCCGCGAAGCCAAAGGGATATCCCTGCGCGACATATTCGAACAGACCCGGGTCAGCACCGTCAATCTGGAGGCCATCGAAAGCGGAGATTTCAGCAGGCTCCCCGCACCGGTCAGCGCACGGACATTCATCAAGACCTACGCCAAGATGGTCGGTGTCGACAGCACTCCGATCCTGAACCGTTATGCCAAATATCTGGAAACCCGCAACGCCCCGAAGGTGGCAGCGGAGACGGGCGGGCTTGACGGCGGGCAGGGAAGGAAGATGGAGATGGAAGGGGAGAAGGAAGAGCCGGCTCCCCCTCCTGTGGCGGCCCCGGAAAAGAAACGCTGGCTCCTGGTCCTGATTTTTCTTGTCGCTGCAGCTGCAATAGCAGCGGCGTTCCTCTTCCTGAGCATGCCCCCCCCCAAACCTGCGCCCGAGACTGCCGCGCCTCCGGCACCGCCGCAGGCAGCGCAGCCCGAGATTTCCATTCCAGTTCCTCCCGCGGTGCAGGATAAGGCCGTGCAGCCGCCTCCGGCGATTGATCCCCCGCTTCCGGAAAAGGCCAGAGAGCCGCAGACGAAAAGGGAGTCGTCACCAGCGGCGCCGGTCGAACCGGCGGCGAGACCGGAAAGAACCCTGTCCGGGCCCGCGGAGGTTTCCGTTGCGGCAGACACCGGCAAGCACCGGCTTGTCATCGAAGCCCGGGAGGTCACCTGGCTCCGGATCAAGGCAGACCAGAACCCTTCCCGTCAGGTCCTGCTGCAGCCGGGTGAAAAGATCGAACGATTTGCCGAGGAGCAATTTCAACTGGACATCGGAAACGCCGCCGGCGTCGACGTTTCCTTCGGCGGCAAGGCGTTGGGAAGACTCGGCGGCACTGCAGAGGTCGTGCACCTGACGCTCCCCTGACCCGTCAGGGCACCTGCGTTTGACAAACGAGAACTTGTGTTTTACAGTGAGAGCCTGCCTGCAAGTCTTGCAGGCAGGTAAACCGGAGAAATAAAGAGGTCCCTATGTTTGGAATCGGCATGCCAGAACTGTTGATCATCCTGGTGATCATTCTCATAATTTTCGGCGCCGGCAAGCTCCCCGATATCGGCAACGCCCTTGGCAGAGGCATTCGGAATTTCAAGAAAGCCTCCAAGGAACCGGATGAGATCGACGTCACGCCCGAATCGAAGAAGATAGACGAAAAGAAGAAGCAGTAGCGGTGCTCTCAGAAGGGGACATCCTCCGGGAGAGGTTCTGCCTCCCCTTCCGCTTTCGTCGCGGCCCCTTCCGGCCCCTTCGCCTGCCCCTTCGGGTCGAGCATCTGCATATTCGCCGCAATGATTTCCGTCGTGTAGCGTTTGTTTCCTTCCTTGTCTTCCCACGACCGCGTCTGGATGCGTCCCTCGACGTAGACAAGCTTCCCCTTGGCCAGGTACTGTCCGCAGATCTCGGCGAGTTTTCGATAGGTTACGATCTTGTGCCATTCCGTCTTTTTGACCTGCTCCCCGTTTTTATCCTTCCACTGCATGTCGGTGGCCAGATTGAAGCTTGTGACCATCGTCCCGTCAGGCGTGTAACGCACCTCGGGATCAGCCCCCAGACGACCGATCAAGATAACCTTGTTGACCATGTTTGCCTCCTTTCCGGATGCGCCGCAGCGGCACCGCCTGCGGACTCGTCTCCGACGGCCGGGAAGACCGGCGTCGCCGGAAAAATTTCTGCGATCTTACAGGATTCACCCCGGGGCCGCAATCAAAAATGTCTTCCCGGGGTCCGAAAAGTCCGAAATCGCGCTTGACACGTACAGGAAAAAAATATAGTCAAATTCGCTTGATATTCTAATCGGATGGTGGATGTTTCATGGAGGACAGCGAACTCCTGAGAAAAAGGAAAGAAAAGATTGCGGCACTGAAGTCGGAAGGGGTCGAACTCTATCCCAACGGTGTCCGCGTCAAGGATACGACCGCGTCGATCACGGAACGTTTCGGCCGGATGGACAACGAAGCCCTGGCCAAAGTGGAAGAGAAGTTCTGCCTCGCAGGGCGGATGATGGCCATCCGGGACTTCGGCAAGGGGGCCTTCGTCAGCCTCCAAGACCGCCGGGGACGTCTGCAGGCCTATATCCGCAAGGACCATGTCGGCGAGAAGGCCTTTTCGGTCTTCAAGAAGCTTGACGTGGGCGACATCCTGTACGTATCGGGACGCATCTGCAGGACCAGGACGGGGGAATTGACCGTCGATGCCGAGGAGGTCCGTCTGCTTGCAAAGTCGATCCTGACGCTGCCGGAAAAATGGCACGGCCTCACCGATGTGGAGACACGCTACCGGCAGAGACATCTCGACCTGATCGTCAATCCGAAGGTTCAGGAGGTCTTCACCAGGCGCAGCCAGATCATATCCTGGCTCCGCCGCTTCATGGAAGAGCACGATTTTCTCGAAGTCGAAACGCCGATGATGCAGCCCAAGGCCGGAGGGGCGGCCGCCCGTCCGTTCAAAACCCACCACAATGCCCTGGATGTCGATCTGTACCTGCGCATTGCTCCCGAACTGTACCTGAAGAGGCTGGTCACGGGCGGGATGGAAAAAGTATTCGAAATCAATAGAAATTTTCGGAACGAAGGGATTTCGACCTTCCACAATCCCGAATTCACGATGATGGAATTCTACCAGGCCTACGCCACCTATGAAGACCTCATGCTCTTCACGGAGGAGATGTTCAGCAGCCTCGCGCAGCACCTGTTCGGCGGCCTGCGGTTTTCCTACCAGGGAACGGAGATCGATCTCGGCCTCCCCTGGAGGCGCCTGAGCCTGACCGACGCCGTAGGACAGTACGCGGGAGTCGATCCCGCCCTGTTCGGCGACGCGCGGGCGCTGGCCGACGCCGCACGAGGCAAGGGCCTGGAGGTCTCCGCGGGAGAGTCGGCCGGCCAGATCCTGCTGAAAATCTTCGAAGAAGAGGTGGAGGAAAAGCTCATTCAGCCGACGTTCGTTACCCACTACCCCGTCGAGGTTTCTCCCCTGGCGAGGCGCAACGCAGCCAACCCGTCTCTGACCGACCGCTTCGAACTGTACATCTACGGGAAGGAGATCGCCAACGCCTTCTCCGAGCTCAACGATCCCGCGGACCAGCGCGAGCGTTTCCTCGCCCAGCTCGAGAAGCGTGAAGCCGGCGACGAGGAAGCCCACGTGATGGATGAAGACTACGTCACCGCGCTGGAGTACGGGATGCCGCCGACGGCGGGAGAAGGCATCGGGATCGATCGCCTGGTCATGCTGCTCACCGATTCCGCTTCCATTCGGGATGTCATCCTCTTTCCCCAAATGAGACCCCGGGAAGGTTAGATAAGGCGACCGAATGGCCTATGAATTCTTCATCAGTTTGAGGTACCTGCGGGCGAAGAGAAAACAGGTCTTCGTTTCCATCATCACCCTCATCTCCATCGTCGGCATTTTTCTGGGCGTGGCGGCCCTCATCATCGTCCTTGCCGTCATGAACGGATTCGAAACGGACCTGCGGGAAAAGATCCTCGGCATCAATTCCCACATCATCCTCATGGAATACAGCGGCACCATGAAGGACTACCGCAGGGTCATGCAAGAGGTGTCCGGAATCGAGGGCGTCACCGCTTCCACTCCCTTCATCTACAGCCAGGCCATGCTGAAGAACGGCGACAACGTCAGCGGCGTCGTCCTGCGGGGTCTGTCGACCGATGACGCCATGAAGGTGATCAACCTCGGAAAGATCGTTCAGGGCAATCTCCAGCACCTTTCCCTGGCGAACAGACCGGTCCTGCCGATCGACGCAAGTCTCCGGAATCTGCCGGGAGTCGTCGTCGGCAAGGAACTCGCCAAACACTTGGGCCTGTTCCTGCACGAACCCGTATTCGTCGTGTCGCCCCTGGGAACCTCGACGCCGATGGGCATGGTCCCGCGGATGAAGCGGTTCCTCGTCGTGGGCATCTTCGATTCGGGCTTCTATGAATACGATTCGACGCTGGCCTACCTGTCGCTTGCCGACTGCCAGGAGTTCCTGAACATGGGGGACAGGGTGACCGGCGTGGAGATCCGCGTCCGCGACGTCGACCGGGCGGACGTGATCGCGAAAAACATCGAAAAGAAACTCGGATTCCCCTTCTGGGCGCGACACTGGATGGAGATGAACAAGAACCTCTTCTCGGCGCTGAAACTGGAAAAGAGGGTCATGTTCATCATTCTGAGCCTCATCGTCATCGTGGCCGCCTTCAACATCATCACGACGCTCATCATGGTGGTCATGGAAAAGAACAGGGACATCGCGATCCTGAAATCGCTCGGCGCCACCTCGCGGGGGATCATGAAGATTTTTGTCCTCCAGGGGCTCATCATCGGGACCATCGGGACGATCCTGGGGACGGCGGCGGGACTCGCCGTTGCGCTCAACCTGTCCCGGCTGTCCGTCTGGATCGAGAACGTGTTCGGCTTCAAGATCCTTCCGAGCGATGTGTATTACCTGAGCACCCTTCCCTCGAAGGTGAACTACGGCGACGTGGCGATCATCGTCGTAGGCACGCTCCTGATTTCGTTTCTGTCAACGATCTATCCCTCCTGGAGGGCTTCCCGCCTCGATCCTGCGGAGGCCCTCCGGTATGAATAAGGAACCCGACGCCGGAATGATACGCCTGACAAACCTCAGCAAGGTCTTTATCAAGGATGGAAACAGGATCGAGGTGCTCAAGGACCTGAATCTCGAGATCGCCCGCGGGGAAACGCTCGCGGTTGTCGGTGTGTCGGGGGCGGGCAAGAGTACGCTGATCCACACCCTGGGAACTCTGGATCGCCCGACGTCGGGACAGGTGCTCTTCGACGGGGTCGATGTATTCCAGAAACAGGAAAGGGAACTTGCGGAGTTCAGGAACCGGAAAATCGGCTTCGTGTTTCAGTTCTACAACCTGCTGCCGGAATTTTCGAGCCTCGAAAACACGATGATGCCGTCCCTGATCTGCGGTATGTCCGTTCGGGAGGCGAGAAGAAAGGCGGAGGAGATCCTGGCCGAGGTGGGACTCGGCGACCGGACGACGCATAAGCCGGGCGAACTGTCGGGGGGAGAGCAGCAGCGGGTCGCCGTGGCGCGGGCGCTGATCATGTCCCCGGAGATTCTGCTGGCCGACGAGCCGACGGGAAATCTTGACACGGAGACCGGTAAGAAGATAGAGGATATGCTCGTTTCGCTCAACCGGTCAAAGGGGATCACCCTGGTCGTTGTCACGCACAACCCGTCGCTGGCATCGCGGATGTCACGTCAGATCGGACTTCGAGACGGAAGGATATACGAGCCTTGAAAAATTCGTCGAATCTAAGATTGCTCTCGCTGGCCGTCACGGTCTTCTGTCTCACGGCTTTTGGCGCGGCTCTTGCTGCGGAAACCAGGACGATCGCGCTTTTCCCGTTCGACATCTACAGCAAGGACAAGGCTGCAGATCTCCGGGAGGAGGCTTACCAGGGGCTTGCCCGTGAGATCGGCCGGTCCAGAAACTTCCGGCTGGCGGACCGGGAAACACTGCTCCGGATCCTCGGAGGGAAGAACGTCGACGAAACGACCGCGGCCGCGGCGGCACGGGAAGCGGGAGCCGATTATGCCATTTTGGGAAGCGTCTCGGAATTCGGAGAGATGATCAGCGCCGATGTGCGCATGATCGAGGTTCGGACGGGGAAGGTCCTGCCCGGCTTCGTCGCCCAGGGGAGGCGGTTGGACGGCGTCGCGTCCCTCCTGTCTCAACTGCGGACCAATCTTCTCCTCAAGATCTCGCTGGAGGACAGGATCGCCAAGATCGATTTCGAAGGAAACCGGCGAATTGAATCGGGCGCCATTCATCAGGTCCTGAAGAGTGCCCAGGGCGGTCTTTATTCGGAGGCCGACGTCAACGCCGACATCAAGGCCATTTTCAAGATGGGGTATTTCACGGACGTCACCGCCGATGTCAAGGAGGGCCCCGACGGAAAGACCATAACCTTTGTTCTCCAGGAAAAACCCCAGGTCACCGAAATCAGCATCCAGGGAAACAAGAAGATCTCAACCAGCGAGATCGAAGGGGTCCTGACCGTCCGGACCAAACAGATCATCAACCAGGAAAAGGTCAAGGCCGACGTCAAAAGGATCAAGAATCTCTACGACAGCAAGGGCTATTACAACGCGGAGGTCGCCGATTCGATCGAAAAAGCGGGGGACAAGGATCTGCGCGTCGTTTTCCGGATCAAGGAAAACGAGCAGTTGTACATCCGCAGCATCGTTTTCGAGGGGAATCTCGCCTTCAGCAGCAAGGAGCTGAAGAGCATGATGACGACCAACGAATGGGGCATCTTTCATTTCCTGACGGATTCGGGGATTCTGAAGATCGAGCAGCTCAAGCAGGACGTGGCGAAACTGAACGTCTTCTATCTGAACAACGGGTTCATCAACGCCCAGGTCGGAGAACCCGAGATCTCCTACGACGCCAAGGGGATCACCGTCAAGATCTCCATCCAGGAGGGGAAGCAGTTCCGGGTGGGCAAGGTCGCCGTTACGGGCGATCAGCTGAAGAAGACATCCCACGAGCAGCTCCTGGAACAGTTGAAGCTCAACAAGCAGGAGTTTTACAACCGCGAAATCGTTCTCAAGGACATCGAATACCTGACGCAGGCCTGCAACGACGAGGGTTACGCTTACGCCGACGTCTCGCCCCGGATCCAGCCGCTGGACAAGGAGCAGAAGGTCGACGTGACCTATCACCTCACCAAGGGGCACCAGGTCTATTTCAACAGGATCAACATCACGGGGAATACCAAGACCCGTGACAAGGTCATCCGCCGCATGCTTTCCGTCGTCGAAGGAGACTTGTACAGCAGCTCCAAGCTCAAGGAAAGCTACATGGAGCTCAATCGCATGCGGTACTTCGAGGAAGTGAATTTCCAGACGGAGAAAGGGCCCGCGGAGGATCTCACCGACGTCACCATCAGCATCAAGGAAAGACCGACGGGCATGCTCAGCGTCGGCGCCGGCTACAGTGCGCAGGAAAGCGTCCTTCTGATGGCGCAGATCGCGCAGCAGAATCTTTTCGGCAGGGGTCAGACCCTGTCCTTGAAGGCAAGCCACGGCTCGCGGTCGACCAGCTATGAACTTTCCTTCATCGAACCCTGGCTCTTCGATCTCCCGCTCTGGAGCAAATACGATCTGTGGAATTACACCCATGACTACGACACCTATTCGCTGGCTACCAACGGTTTTGGAGCGACCTTCGGCTACCCCCTGTGGGAGCGGGTTACCGGCTACATCGGCTATCGTCTGAGCGAGAACAACGTCAAGGACATCCAGGACACGGCCTCGACGTACATCAAGAGGCAGGCCGGGAAGATCGCCTCCAGCATGGTGAGCCTCTCGCTCGTCCGGGATACGACCGACGACTGGATGTTTCCCTCGACGGGTTCGAAGAACAGCGTTTCGGTGGAGCACACCGGCGGGATCCTCATGGGAGACACCAGCTTCACGCGCTACGGCGTCAGCTCTTCGTGGTTTTACCCCTTGCCCATGGAAACGGTCTTTGCCGTCCGCGGAAGGGGCGGCTTGATGCACGCCAACGAAGGGAAGGAGATCCCCGTGTACGAGCGCTACACCCTCGGCGGCATCAACTCCCTGCGGGGACTGCAGGACGTCGGCCCGCGGGACCCCGCGACGGGCGATGTCATCGGCGGCTTGACGATGCTGAATTTCAACGTGGAGTACATCTTTCCCCTGATCAAGGATGCCGGCATGAAAGGCGTTGTCTTCTTTGATACCGGCAACACCTGGGAAAGCGGGTACAACATCGGAGACATGAGAAAGACGGCCGGGGTGGGCCTCCGCTGGTATTCGCCCATCGGGCCCCTGCGGCTGGAATGGGGATACGTCCTGGATCGGCAGGAGAACGAGCCGGCCAGCCGCTGGGAGTTCACGATCGGAATGTTCATGTAGGGCAGGGCCCGGGATTTCCCGGGGAACGGATGGGAACAACAAGACCCGGAACGCGTGCGGACGCATTCCCGTTTCTTAAGGGAGATGCCGTCGAAGCGCCCGCGTCGGGCGAAATCGTTTTCTGAGGGGGATGATCCTATGAGAAGATACGCATTGTTGATTTCCGGATTGGCGTTGGCGCTGCTGGTGACCGGCGCGAATACCGCATCGGCGGCCGACAAAGTCGGCTTCATCGACGTCCGGGAAATCATGATCTCTTCGAATGCAGGCAAGAAGGCGGCCGAAGACTTCAAGAAGGCCTTCGAAAAGAGCAAGGCCGGCATCACCGAGAAGGAAAATGAGCTCCGCCGTCTCAAGGAGGATCTGGAAAAACAGCGGCCTCTGCTGACGGAAAACGCATTCAAGGACAAGACGTCGGCCTACGAAAAGAAATTCCGCGACTACCAGATCACGGTGAAGGACGCCAACGATGACCTTCAGAACAAGGAGCAGGATCTCGCCAAGACCCTCATCCCGGAGATCCTCAAGGTCGTCCAGTCGATCGGTGAGAAGGAGAAGTACGCGATGATCATTGACGTGAGCGCCGTACCCGTCGCTTATCACGCCAAGGAGAACGACCTGACCAAGCGGGTTACCGAGGAGTTCAACCGGACGTACAAGCCGAAGAAATAACGGGAACTCCTTTACAGGAACGCGGGAAGATGGACACGGGAAAACGGAGAACCCTGGAGGAAATCGCCGGGATTGTAAACGGCGAAATCCTGGGGGATGGGAGCGTTGGGATCGACGGGATCCGCCCCCTTCAGGAGGCGGGTGCGAACGATTTGTCTTTTCTTGCCAATCCCCGTTACAAGCACCAGATCGCAACCACGAAGGCCGGCGCGATTCTCGTCGGCAGGAACGTCCGGGCCGACGGGAAGAACCTCCTGATCGTCCCCGATCCCTATCAGACGCTCGGCGTGCTGATGCGTCTGTACTACCCCCCCGCAACCCGCGAGGCGGGGATCAGCCCTTCCGCCGTTGTCGAAGAGGGCGCGGAGGTCTCGGCGGAGGCGACCGTCCTTCCTCACGTCTATGTCGCAAGGGGCGCCAGGATCATGCGCCGCGCCGTTCTGCATCCCGGCGTCTACATCGGTGAGGAGGCCGTTGTCGGGGAAGACAGCATCCTTCATCCGAACGTCGCCGTCTACCGGGGCTGCCTCATCGGCAAACGGGTGATCCTGCATGCCGGAGTGATCGTCGGAAGCGACGGTTTCGGTTTTGCGGCCCCGGGAACGGGCAACGAAAAAATCCCGCAGATCGGCATCGTGCAGATCGATGACGACGTGGAAATCGGCGCCAATACGACGATTGACCGCGGAACGTTCGGGCGCACCTGGATCCGGCGAGGCGCGAAAATCGACAATCTCGTGCAGGTCGCCCACAATGTGGTCATCGGCGAGAATTCGATCGTCGCCGCGCAGACCGGCATTTCAGGGAGCGCCAGGATCGGCAAGGGCGTACTCGTGGGCGGTCAGGCGGGCATCGTCGGCCACATTGCGGTCGGCGACGGATCGATGATCGCCGCCAGATCGGGCATCCACAAGGATGTCCCTCCGGGATCGGTGGTTGCAGGCGCCCCGCACAAGCCCCATCGCGACTGGCTGAGGACGGAGGCCTGCATCGCCAAGCTTCCCGAGCTGAGACGAACGCTCGCGGAGCTTGAGAAACGGGTCGAGGCGATGGCGAAAGGCACGGGCGGCAGGAGTTGAAGGCTCGGCCTTCGCCCGTTCCGAAGAGACCGGATTGTCTCGCAACATGCCGAGAGGATCGTGCGCCGGCGCGATCCTCTCGAGATTCTTATCGTGCAGGAGAAGAGGTTTTTACCCATGAAAATCTACCCCACAGCCGTCATTTCACCCGATGCCCGCCTGGAGGAGGGCGTCGAGATCGGTCCCTATGCCTATGTGGGACCTTTCGTAACCATCGGCAGGAACACCGTCGTCGGCCCCCATGCCGTCATTCAGGAACACACCGATATCGGCGAAGGATGCCGCATCTACCAGTTCGCGTCGATCGGAGGCGAACCGCAGGACCTGAAGTACAAGGGCGAAGTCACGAAGGTCATCATCGGCAAGTTCAACACGATCCGTGAATACGTGACGATCAATCGGGCGACCTCCGCCGACATCGGCGTCACCATGATCGGCGACCGCAATCTCATCATGGCCTACTGCCATGTGGCCCACAACTGCAAACTCGGCAACAACATCATCATGGCCAACGCGGCGAACCTCGCCGGCCATATCCATGTCGAGGATTACGCGATCATCGGCGGTCTCTCGGGCATCCATCAGTTCACGAGGATCGGTGCGCATTGCATCGTCGGCGGGGCGTCGGCCGTCGCCAAAGACGTCCCCCCCTTCCTGATGGTCTCGGGGAATTACGCGAAGCCCTACGGCCTCAACCTGATCGGATTGCGCCGCCGGGGATTCTCGGAGGAGACCATTCAGGCGCTGAAGAAGGCCTATCGCCTGGTCTACCGTTCCGCGCTGCTTCTGTCGGAAGCCATCGCAAGAATTCAGCAGGAAGTCCCGGATCTCCCGGAAGTCCGCCAGTTCGCCGAATTTCTGCGGACCTCCCGCAGGGGGATCTGCCGGTAACCGCCTATGGAAATCCGCAAGGTCGGAGTCGTTGGTGTCGGCCATCTCGGCACGTACCACCTGCAAAAATATCGGAAGCTTCAGAAAACCATCGCCGCCGTTGCGGACATCTCCCCCGAACGCGCCAAGGGTGCGGCAGACCTCTATGGATGCCGGGCCTTTACGGACTACCGGGAAATGACCGGGACGGTGGATGCCGTGAGCATTGCCGTCCCCACGGCTTTTCACCATGCGGTAGCTTCCGTCTTCCTCGATGCCGGAATTCATGTCCTGCTCGAAAAACCGATCGCCACGACCCTGGAGGAGGCGGACGACCTCATCGCCCGTGCGGACCGGAAGGGCGTCGTGCTGCAGGTGGGATTCGTCGAGCGCTTCAACCCGGCCATCGTCGCCCTCGAGGGGGTGATCGGCAGGCCCATGTTCATCGAGACGCACCGGCTCCACCCGTTTTTCGAGCGCGGGACGGACGTCGACGTCGTCCTGGACCTCATGGTGCACGACCTCGACATCATCATGAATTTCGTCCGGTCGCCGCTTCAGCGCGTCGAGGCGGTGGGAATCCCGGTCCTTTCAGAGAAGGTCGACATCGCCAACGCGCGGATCGTCTTTGAAAACGGCTGCGTCGCCAACATCACCGCCAGCCGCGTCACCGGCAAGACGATGCAGAAGATCCGCTTCTTCGGCCCCGAGGGCTATCATTCCGTGGACTACGCAAAGAGGGAACTGGTGTCGCTCGGGAGGAAGAAGAAGGACAACGGGGAAACGGAAATCGTCGACAACAGGGTCGAGGTCCGGCCGCAGGACCCGCTGGAAGAGGAAATCCGGTCCTTTCTGGAGGCGGCGGCCAACGGTCGTGAACCGAAGGTCTCGGGCAGGGAGGCGCGGAAGTCGCTTTCCCTGGCCCTTGCCATCCTCCAGGCCATGAAAACGCAGGAGGCGCTGCCGTGATTCCGATGGTCGATCTGAAGCGACAGTATCTCGCGATGAAGGAGGAAATCGACGGCGCCGTCCAGGAGGTCCTGTCGAGCACGCAGTTCATCCTCGGTCCGAACGTCACGAAGCTGGAGCAGGAAATCGCCACCCATCACGGCGTTCCGCATGCCGTCGGCGTTGCCAACGGAACGGATGCGCTGCTCCTGGCCCTTCAGGCATGCGGCATCCGGGAAGGAGACGAGGTCATCACGACCCCCTTCACCTTCATCGCCACGGCGGAAGTCGTATCCCAACTGCGGGCGGTCCCCGTCTTCGCGGACGTCCTCCCCGACACCTTCAACATCGATCCGGCGAGCATCGCCGCGAAGATCACGCGGCGGACGAAGGCGGTCATCCCCGTTCACCTCTTCGGCCACCCGGCCGAGATGGATCCGATCCTCGCGCTGGGCCGCGAGCACGGGCTTCGCATCATCGAGGACTGCGCGCAGGCTTTCGGCGCCGAGTACCATGGACGCAAAGTCGGCACCATGGGCGATTGCGGCTGCTTCAGCTTCTTCCCCAGCAAGAACCTGGCGGGCTGCGGCGACGGAGGGATGATCGTTACCGGCAATCCCCGTTGCGCCGAGCGCATCCGGATGCTGCGAAACCACGGAAGCGCCCTCAGGTATCGGCACGCGCTTCTGGGATACAACAGCCGCCTCGATGAAATCCAGGCCGCCGTCATCCGGGTCAAGTTCCGGCGGATCGACGATCTCAACAACGGCCGGCGGCGCAACGCCGAACGCTACCGCGCCGCGATCCGCAGAACGGACATCATCCTGCCGGCGGAGGAAAGAGGCTGCCGCCATGTCTATCACCAGTTCACGCTCCGCTGCCGGAACCGGGTTCGCGTCATGGAGGCGCTGGGGGACAGCGGCATCGCCTCCGCCGTCTATTACCCCATCCCCCTCCATCAGCAGGAGGTCTTCGTCAACCTCCTGGGCGAATCGGAGAAGTTGCCCGTCAGCGAAGCCCTTGCCGCCGAGGTCCTCTCCCTGCCGATGTTCCCGGAGTTGACGGAGGAGGAGATCGGGCGAATCAGCGACGTGATCAATCATGCAGTCTGAACCCTCCCCGTCTCCCGGCCGAGCGGTCCCGCGGCGGATTCTCATCATCGCCGGCGAGGCCTCGGGCGATCTGCACGGATCGAACCTCGTCCGGCAGATGAAGGCCATCGAACCGGGGCTTCGTTTTTACGGCGTGGGCGGAAGGAAAATGCGGGAAGCCGGAGTGGAGCTGGCTGCCGACATCGCCGACATGGCGGTGGTCGGCCTGACCGAGGTCGTGAAGAAAATTCCCGCGATCCTCGGCGTCCGGAGGAAACTGAAGCTCTCCCTGGGCCGCGAAAGACCCGCCCTGGCGATCTTCATCGATTATCCCGATTTCAATCTGCCGATGGCGAAACTGGCGAAAAGCAGGGGGATTCCCGTCTTCTATTACATCAGCCCCCAGGTCTGGGCCTGGCGGAAGGGAAGGATCGGGCAGATCGGGAGGACCGTCGACAGGATGGCCGTCATCCTTCCTTTTGAAGAAGAACTCTACCGCGCCTCCGGCGTGGACGTTTCCTTTGTCGGCCATCCCCTCCTGGACGCCGTGAAGACCCGGTACGGACGGGACGAGGCCCTGCGGAGGTTCGGTCTGAAGGACGGCGTCCGGACGATCGCCCTGCTCCCGGGAAGCCGGCCGGCCGAAGTGGAGAGGATGCTGCCGGTGATGATGAGGATGGCCGCCATTCTCGAACGCGAACTACCGCCCCTGCAATTCGTGCTGCCCGTCGCGGACAGCCTCCCGGCGCAGACGGTGGAGGACATCCTCGGTCCTTTCGGAACGAGGGTCGCGCTTGTCCGCGACGACATCTACGACGCCGTGGCCGTGGCCGACCTGGCCGTCGTGACGTCGGGGACGGCCACCCTGGAGACCGCCCTGCTGGAAAAACCGATGATCATCGTGTACAAGATGTCGATGGTCTCCTACGCCGTGGGCAGGATGGTCGTCAAGGTACCCTGCATCGGCCTCGTCAACATCATTGCCGGGAAGAAGATCGTGCCGGAACTGATCCAGGGTGACGCCGGGGCGGAGCGCATGGCCGCCGAAGCGATGGACATCCTGTCATCTCCGGAGAGGCAAGCGGCCATGAAACGGGAGCTGTCGCTCCTGCGCCGGAACATGGGGACGGCCGGGGCATCGGAACGGGCCGCCCGCATCGCCCTCGCCGCGATGCGGAATTTTCGTTAGGGGGGAACGCCGGGACGGATGGAGATCTTCAAACGGCTGCTCCAGCTCGCAAGGCCTTACATGGCCCGCTTCTTGGTCGCCATGGGGTGCATGCTCGTGGTCGGGGCCTGTACGTCGGGACTCGCGTTTCTGGTCAAACCCGCCCTCGACGGCATCTTCTTCAGCCGGGACGCCGCGACGCTCAAATGGATCCCCATCGCCGTCGTCCTGATCTACTTCATCAAGGGCGCCTGCAACTACTCGCAGGCGATCCTCATGAGCTACATCGGCCTGAGGATCATCGCCGATCTGCGCAACCGCCTGTACCGCCAGATCCAGATGCAGTCGCTCGCCTTTTTCACCAGGAATCCGACAGGGCTCCTGATGTCGCGGATCACCAATGACGTGGGATTCATCCAGGGAGCGGTCTCGGAGGCGATCACGAGCCTCCTCAAGGATTCCTCCACCCTCGTCGGCCTCGTCTTCGTGATCTTCTACCAGGACTGGAAGCTCGCCATCATCGCCATGTTCGTCTTTCCGCTCACCATCTATCCGATCGCGAAGTTCGGCCAGAAGATGCGCAGCGTCGCGACGCGGACCCAGCTGACCTGGGGTTCACTGAGCAGCCTCCTGCAGGAGACGATTGCCGGGACGAGGATCGTCAAGGCTTTCGGTATGGAGGAATACGAGAACGAGCGATTCGCCGCAGAGAACGAACGCCTGTTCCGCCTCAACCTGAAGGCCGTCTCGATCACCGCCCTGTCGAGCCCCTTCATGGAATTCCTCGGCGGAATCGGCATCGCCGTGATCGTCTTCTACGGCGGGTACCAGGTCCTCAAGGGGAACTCCACGCCGGGGACGTTCTTTTCGTTCCTCACCGCCCTGATCATGCTCTACGAACCGGTCAAGCGGCTCACGAACGTCAACAACACGATCCAGCAGGGAATCGCCGGCGCCGAACGCGTCTTCCGGACGATCGACGCCGTTCCCGAGATCCGCAACAAGCCCGGCGCGCTTCCGCTTCCAAGGATTTCGAAGGCGATCGAGATCCGCGACGCGGGATTCGCCTATGAGGACACGCCTGTCCTGAAAAACATCCGCCTCACGATCCGTACCGGCGAAGCGATCGCCTTCGTGGGGACGAGCGGCAGCGGGAAGACCACGCTGGTGAACCTGATTCCCCGGTTCTACGACGTCGGAGAGGGCCGGATCCTGATCGACGGCCGCGACATCCGGGACGTCACGATCGAGTCGCTACGCGCCCAGATCGGCATCGTCACCCAGCAGACGATCCTTTTCAACGACACCGTGCGCAACAACATCGCCTACGGAAGCAGGGAGAAATCGGAAGAAGACATCGTCCGGGCGGCCCGGGCGGCCAATGCCCACGATTTCATCGCGAACCTGCCGCAGGGTTACGATACGATCATCGGCGAACAGGGCGCGAAACTTTCCGGCGGAGAGAGACAGCGCATCTCCATCGCCCGCGCGCTGCTCAAGGACGCACCGATTCTCATCCTCGACGAGGCGACTTCCTCGCTGGACACGGAGGCGGAAAGCGAGGTGCAGATCGCCCTGGAAAACCTCATGAAAGGCCGGACGACCCTGGTGATCGCGCACCGTCTTTCGACGATCCGCAATGCGGACCGCATCATCGTCCTCGCGAACGGCCGGATCATCGAAGAGGGGACGCACGAATCCCTCATGGCGCTGCAGGGCGAGTACTGTCGACTCTACTCGATGCAATTCCGGGAAGAAGGCGACAACGGGAAAAATGGCCGTGTTCCATAAGGTCCTGCAATCGATCTGGAGTGAAACGCCGGGCGGCGGCTGCAGGAATTCTCTGACGGCCCTGCTGTCCGCCTTGTCCTTTCCCTATGGTTCGGCCGTCCGGCTGCGCAACCGCCTGTACGACACGGGGCTGCTCCCGCAGCACCGGCTCCCCTGCCGCGTCGTCAGCATCGGCAACGTCACCGTGGGAGGGACCGGCAAGACGCCCTTCGCCGTCTTTCTGGCGGGTATCTTGAAAAAAAACGGGTTCCGGCCCTGCGTGCTGAGCCGCGGCTACGGATCGGCAAAGACGACGCCGGTGGGAATCGTCTCGGACGGCGAACGCATCGGCGCCCGCTATCCGGAAGCCGGAGACGAGCCGCTCCTCATCGCCCGTTCCCTGAGCGGGATCCCCGTCATCACCGGGGCGGACAGGGTCCGCACGGGCAGAGAGGCCCTGAATCGTTTCGGGGCCGATGTCCTCGTCCTCGACGACGCCTTCCAGCACCGGCGGCTGCACCGCGACGCCGATATCGTCCTCGTGGATGCCGCCAGGCCTTTCGGAAACGGTTTTCTCCTGCCGCGCGGCCCCTTGCGGGAACCCGCCGACGCTCTTCAGCGGGCGGACATGATCGTCCGCATCGGCCCTGCGGGGCAGGGGGCGTCAACCGATCTGACGGCCGCGTTCGGAAACCGCCCTGCGGAGGTCTTCTCGGGCAGCAGAGAACCCAAGGACCTGCGCTGCGGGGACGGATCGTCCGTCTCCCTGGAATGGCTGCGGGAGAAGAACATCGCCGCCTTTGCGGGCATCGCACGCCCGGACGGCTTCCGAGGGACGCTGGAACGCCTTCAGGCCCGCGTGACGAGCTTCCTCGCCTTTCCCGACCACCACCCCTACCGGGACGGGGACATCGCGAGGATTCGGAAAGAGGCGGCGGAGGCGGGTGCGGAGGCGATCGTCACCACGGAAAAGGACGGCGTCCGTCTCGAATCCTTTCCCGGATTCCTGTCCGAACTGAAGCAGCTGCGCATCGGGATCGCCATGTCGCCTTCCGAAGGACCCTTCGTCGAGGCGCTCTTGGCGCGACTTCACCGGGAGGCCCATGACCGCAAGTGACGGCAGAATACCGCGGGCGATGCTCGCGCCCTTCCGAGCGATTCCGACGAACCTGAGGAAACGGCTGTTCATCGGGCTGTTCGATCTGTTTTACCGTCTCTCGCCGCGGCAGCGCCTGATTGCCCTCCACAATCTGAAATGCGCCTTTCCCGAAAAAGACATGGCGGAGATCCTCGCGATCGCCAAGGGCGTGTACCGGACGATGGGAATCGTGGCGGCGGAATTCTTCGATATCCCGGGGCTGACGCGGGAGACGATCGGAAAATTCGTGGAGCGCTCCGAGGGGATCGAGCGGTGCTTCGCGGCCCTGGAGAAAAAGCGCGGGGTCCTCATGTTCGGGGCTCATTTCGGCAACTGGGAATTGTCGGCGGCGGTGTTCTCCCTCCTGGTCCACCCCGTGACGGTGATCTACCGTCCCCTCGACAGCGAGCTCCTGAACAACCTGGTCCTCCATGTCCGGTCCGCATCGGGCAACGTCCCCCTCGCCAAGGACCGGGCCATGCGGCAGATGCTCCGCGTGCTGAAGGACAACGGTGTCCTGGGCATTCTGGTCGATCAGAACGCGGCCTGGCAGGAAGGCGTATTCGTCGACTTCTTCGGACGTCCCGCCTGCACGACGGACGGGCTTGCGCTGCTGGCCCTCCATACGGATTCGCCGGTGGTGCCGGCCTTCCTGATCCGCCAGCCGAACGACAAGTACCGCTTCGTCGTCGGCGAGGAGGTCCCGACGGTCCGCACCGGCGACAAGGCCCATGACGTCCTCGCCAATACGCAGAATTACACGCGGATCGTCGAAGAGACGGTGAGGCGTTATCCCGACCAGTGGCTGTGGGTCCACCAGCGCTGGAAGACGAAGACGTGCCAGGTGGTCAAGGCAAGATGACGAAGAAGACGATCGCCATGCGTCCCTTTGCCGGGTTCGGAAATATCCTCATCCGCGGGACCAACTGGATCGGCGATGCCGTGCTGACGCTGCCCGCCCTGGCGGCGGTGCGCAACACTTTTCCGGCGGCCCGCGTTGCGGTCCTGGCAAAGCCGTGGGTGGCGGAGGTCTATGCGCTGTGTCCGGAGATCGATGAGGTGATCCTCTACCGGCGTCCCGGGATCCATGAAGGGTTCGCCGGCATGGTGCGGCTTGCAGGGGAGTTGCGCCTCCGCCGGTTCGACGCCGCCATCCTGCTGCAGAACGCGATCGAGGCGGCGATCCTGTCCTGCCTCGCCGGCATCCCGGTCCGCGCCGGATACGGGACGGACGGACGGGGACTCCTGCTGACCCATTCCGTGAAGAAGACCCGCGGGCTCGGAAAACTCCATCAAACGCAGTACTATCTGGAAATGGTGAAGGCGCTGGGGTGCCGGGAGGCGGCGAAGGAACCCAGCCTCGCAACGACGCCGGAACACGAGTCTCTGGCCGAAAGCCTGCTGGACCGGCTGGGGCTCACCGGGAAGCGCCCCCTGATCGGCATGGCCCCTGGGGCGGCCTACGGGCCCGCCAAGAGATGGCTCCCCGAGCGATTCGCCGCCGTCGCCGACCGGCTGATCCGAGACGAGGGCGCGTCCGTCCTCCTCTTCGGAAGTGCCGGCGACAGGCCTGCCGCCGCATCCGTGGTCCGCAATGCGTCGGTCTCCCTCACCGACATCGCCGGCCAGACGGATCTGAGGGAGGCAATCGCCGTCATGGCCCGCTGCGATCTTTTCATCTCCAACGATTCAGGATTGATGCATCTCGCCGCCGCACTCGGGGTGCCGACCGTTGCAATCTTCGGCTCCACGAACCCCCTGACGACGGGGCCGGTCGGACGGCACAGCGTGATCGTCCGGCAGGACGTCGATTGCAGCCCCTGTCTGAAGACGGACTGTCCCACCGATTTCCGCTGCATGAAACGGATCACGGCGGACAGTGTACTGGAAGCCGCCAGGAGCCTCCTGCGCAGACGGACGGGAAAGAACTGAAGGGACCGGACGATGGAACGAAAAAAAAGATTTGCCGCCGTCTTTCTCGATCGCGACGGAACGATCAATGAGGAGGTCGGCTATCTCGACCGCCTGGAGCGGCTGCGGATCCTCCCCGGCGCGGCGGAAGCGGTGCGGCGGATCAACGAAAGCGGTCTGAAGGCCGTCGTCGTCACCAACCAGTCCGGAGTGGCGCGCGGCTACTTCACCGAGGCATTCGTCCGGGCCGTTCATGACCGCATCCGAAAGACCCTTCGCCGGGAAGGGGCGGAGATCGACCGCTTTTACTATTGCCCCCACCACCCGTCGGAAGGTATAGGGGAGTACCGGAAAAACTGCAGCTGCCGCAAACCGGAACCGGGAATGCTGAAGCGCGCTTCCGAAGAACTGGATATCGATCTCAGCCGCTCCTACTTCGTGGGTGACACGCTCAAGGATGTCGAGACAGGGCGTCGGGCCGGCACCAAGACCGTCCTTGTCAGGACCGGATACGGGGACGCGGAAACCATCGCCGATATCCGCCCCGACTGCACGGCCGATAACCTCCTGGACGCGGTGCGATGGATTCTCAAGGACAGGGCATGAACATCCTGATCGTCAAACTCAGCGCCATCGGCGACGTCGTCCACACCCTGCCGTCGCTTGCCGCGCTGCGAAAGCACTTTCCCGATGCCCACATCAGCTGGGCCGTCGAGGAAGCTGCGGCGGATCTGATTTGCGGCCATCCCCATCTCGATCGTGTCCTGGTCTCCGGCCGCAAGACGTGGCTGCGGCGGGTGGCGGACGGTCAGATTGCGGTACCCCTCCGGGAGAGCGTCAGGTTCCTTCGGGAACTCCGCGACCGGCCCTACGATCTCGTCATCGATTTCCACGGCCTTTTCAAGAGCAGCGTCATCGTGTTCCTGAGCGGCGGCAGACGCAGGCTGGGGTACGACAGCATGCAGGAGATGAGCGGCCTCTTTCTGAACGAAAAGATCCCGGAGGACATGACGAAACACGCCGTTGACCGCTACCTCGATTTCGTGGCTTATCTTGGCGGCCGTACCGACGAAAAAGAATTCCTCATCCCGGTCGGAGAGGAAAACCGGAAACGCATCGACCTCCTGCTGAAGCGCGCCGGCATTCGGCCGGGAGGAGATTTCGTCGCCGTGAGCCCGGAAGCGCTGTGGCCGACGAAGCTCTGGGACGCGGGAAGGTTTGCCGCCCTGTGCGACCGGATCCGCGGCGGTCTCCGTCTTCCGGTGATCCTGACCGGTGCAGACCGCGGCGCCGTTCTGCCGATCCGGGAACGGATGAAGGAGACGTACGCGGACCTCGCGGGACGCACCACGCTGCGCGATCTGGCGGAGCTGTACCGGCGGGCGAGGGTCGTCGTCACGACGGATTCCGGCCCGATGCACATCGCCGCCGCCGTCGGGACAAAGGTCGTCGCCCTCTTCGGACCGACCGACCCGGCGCGGACGGGTCCCTACGGGAAAGGTCACCGGGTCATCCAACGGAGCTTGGAATGCAGCCCCTGTTTTTCAAGGCGCTGCGATCATAAAACCTGCATGGGCGGCATCTCGGTGGAGGAAGTCTTTGCCGCAATTCAAGGAGCGTTGTCATGAATGGAAAGTCGGCATGCCGGAAATCTCGGATCGGTCTCGGAAGCAGTCTTGTCCCCCTTGTCGCGATCTTTGCCTTGTTTCTTTTCCTGGCGGAGACCGTGCGGGGCGACGACGGGAAAACGGGGGGGAGATTCTTCACGGAAGTGGGCGTGATGGCGGGATATGGAAGCGGAAACATTCCGGAGGGACGATATCAGCCCCTGCTTCTGATCGGGCATTTCGGCGTGGATCTGAAACGGTACATCCCGGGGCTGCGGAGCCACGCGGGGACGCTGAGCGCGTTCATCGAGCCGCAGGTCAATCCGGTCTTCGAGCCGTCGACGGATTACGAGGCCGGAATCGGGATCGGCCTCAGATATTCGTATCCGGTCTGTGATCCCCTGGCGCTGTACGTCGAAGGGAGCACGGGTCCGCACTACGTGTCCGTCGTCACCCGGAAGCAGGCCAATGGATTTCTCTTCTCCAACGTTGCCGGGGCGGGGCTGTACTACCGCCTGTCGAAGGACTCGGCCCTCCATGCCGGGTACCGCTTCCGGCACATGTCCAATGGGGATCTCGCGGAACCCAACGGCGGCATCGACACCCACATGGGCGTCGCGGGCTACAGCCTGTTCTTCAAGTGATCTGCTGAAACGGGGATGGGAGGGTCTCGGGAGGGTGGAAGGGAGGGATTACGATGACGATCAACCGGGAGTTGCTTGAAATTCTGGCCTGCCCCAAGTGCAAGGGGGCGCTCCGCCTCGACGAGGCGGAAACGGGCCTCATCTGTGAGAAATGCCGTCTTCTCTACGAAATCAAAGACGGCATTCCCATCATGCTGATCGAGGAAGCGAAGCCGCTGACCTGAGCGCCTCGCGGACCGTTTTCATAACGTCGTCGACGGTCAGCTCGTCCAGGCACCGGCTCTTCCCCTGCCCGTCACATCCCTTGCGGAAACAGGGAACGCAGGGAAGGGAAGATACGACGACCCGGTGATTCCCGCCGATCGGCGCCCAGTCCCGCCAATCCGTCGGACCGTAGATCGTGACGGTGGGCGTCCCCACGGCGGCGGCGATGTGAGGGGCGGCGCTGTCCACGCCGATGTGAAGGCGGCTGCGCTGGAGAAGCGCGGCCAGTTCGGCCAGTGTCGTCGCGCCGGCAAGGTTGTGCACCGCCCTTTCTTTCCCGCGGCGGAGCCGCTCCGCTTTCTCCCTCTCCGGCGTCGATCCGACGAGAACCGTTTCGACGCCGGATTCCGTCCACAGGCGATCGATGACCTCCTCCCACTTGCGCAGATCCCATTCCTTGTATGCCCAACGGGAAAAGGGATTCACAGAAATCCAGCGTCCTCGTGACGGAATCCCCTTCTCTTCCAGCAGCCGGTCCACCCGGCGGCCCGTCTCTTCCGCCACCCAGAGCCGCGGAGTCTCATCGGGAGTGGGTATTCCGAAGGCCCGCACGATCCGCAGCGACTGCTCGGCCGCCCCCCGATGCCTTTCCCGGGGGGAAGGGGGGATCGCCAGATGGGTGAAGAGGCGGTTTCGCCAGAAGGAAACGCCCCCGTAATGGAGGCTTGCCCTGCGGGGAGCCCCGGTAAGAAATGTCATGATGGCGCCGCGGTCGTCGGACCGCAGGTCGAAAACGAGGTCGAATTTCCGCGCGCGCAGGGCGCGGATCAGCGAAATCTGACGGCGCGCCTCCCGAACGAAGTTCGGTGAAGGGGCGGGAACCTCGAAGACGGCATGAATGGAGGGATCGGCGGTGAGAAGCGCCCCCGACCCTTCCCGGACGAGCACGGAAACGGGCGAGCCGCAGTATTCCTTCACGGAGCGGAACGTCGGCGTCGACCAGACGACATCCCCGATGTCCCCAAGCTGCACGACAAGAATCCGGCGGACGTCCTGGAAGGGAGTGAACTCTTCGGCAAGCATATCAATGGTTGTCATGCCGGACTTGATAAGCCTGCCCCGGACTCGATCCGGGGGCATCCAGTCCTGTTCTGGATTCCCGCTTCCGCGGGAATGACAGTATTGGCATCTTTGGTTGCTCTCGCTTCATGAAAAGTCGGCTGAAGGCTAATCGGAACTGGGGGTGTATTCGGGAACGATCTCGGCAAGCATCTTCTTGATCGCCGGGGCATCGGCCCGATGCGCCGCGTCAACGAGTTCCCGGATGCCGGCGTCGAGTCTGTCCGCGTCGCAGCTCCGGCCGCGGATGACGCGGATCTTCTCGTGAGCGGTCGACGCGATTCCCTCCCCTTCCGTAATGAGCTCCTCGTACAGCTTCTCGCCGGGACGCAGGCCGATGTACCGGATGGGGATCTCCTTGTCCGGTTCGAAGCCGTTCAGCCGGATCATGTCGCGCGCCATATCGGCTATGCGGACGGGCTTCCCCATGTCGAGGATGAAGATCTCACCGCCCTCCCCCATGGCTCCGGCCTGGAGAATGAGCTGCGCCGCCTCGGGAATGGTCATGAAGTACCTCGTCACCTCCGGATGGGTGACGGTTACGGGACCTCCCTGAGCGATCTGCTGCTGAAAGATCGGGACGACCGAGCCGGAGCTGCCGAGAACGTTGCCGAAACGGACCGCCATGAAACGAGTGGCCGTCCTGCCGTTCAGGCACTCGATCATCATTTCGGCGACCCGCTTGGTCGTCCCCATGACGCTGGTGGGGCGGACCGCCTTGTCCGTGGAGACGAGGACGAAACGCTCGGCCTTCGCCTCCACTGCGGAGTCGATGACATTTCTCGTCCCGGCCACGTTGTTGCGGACAGCCTCATGGGGATGTTCTTCCTGTATGGGAACGTGCTTGTAGGCCGCCGCATGGAACACGACCTCCGGCCGGAAATCGGCAAAAACCCGGCAAACCGCCGAGCGGTCCCGTATGTCGGCGAGATATCCCTTGACGGGAATCCAGGCGAAATACCGGCGGCACTCGCTCTCCACGCTGAACAGATTGAACTCGCTGAATTCCAGGACGCCGAGTTTTGCCGGCCTGTAGCGGCGGATCTGTCTGACCAGTTCGCTGCCGATGGATCCTCCCGCACCGGTCACCAGGATCCGCCGGCCTTCCAGGTAACTGCGGATGGCATCCTGGTTCAAGCGGACTTCCTCCCGTCCCAGGACATCCTCGATCGTCACTTCACGGATCGCCTTGACGGACAGCTTCCCGTCGATCAGTTCGCCGATGCCCGGCATGGTCCGGTAGCGCCTGCCGGTGCGCTCGCAGGCGGCGACGATGCGCCGCATCTGTTCGGCCCTTGCCGAAGGCTTTGCAATCAGGATTTCGTCGAACGGCTCGGGGAGGTGATCGATATCGTCGACAATGCCAAGCACCGGCACGCCGTGGATCATTTTCCCCTGTTTGTCCTCGTCATCATCCAGGAAGCCGATCGGCCTCATCCTGACGTTCGGGTTCTCCTGAAGCTCCCGGATCGCCTTTTCTCCCGCATCACCGGCCCCGATGATCAGGAGATGACGGCTGGCCGGGGTCTTCTGCCGCAACTTCCAGAACGAAGAGATGTTGTTGGCCAGGATCAGCCGCACCGCGATTCTCGCCCCGCTGATGAAGAGCAGCGTCAGCACCCAGTCGATGGCGAAGACGGAGCGGGGAAAACCCTCGAAACGGAAAAGGAACAGAACCGTCAGGACGATGACGATCGAAGAGAGGCTGGAAGCCTTGACGACATTCTTCAGATCCTGCACGCTCGTGTAGCGCCACATGCCGCGGTAGAGGTTGAAAGCATAGAAGACGATCAGCTTGAACGGCAGGATCCAGGGAAGCGTCCGGCGGATGCCGTCCCAGGCCTCATAAGGTATGCTTATTTCATAGCGCAGCAGGTAGGACAAGAGGTACGACGACGACACCATGACGGCGTCGATCAGAAGCATGTAATAGAAGTTCGGGTTACGCAGCAGATTCTTCATCGTACGGTCAACCGTCGCAGGCGGTCGCAGGCTTCATCCAGTTCCCGGTCGTTTTTCGCAAAGCAGAAGCGGGCAAGCGACGACCCGCCGGCGGCGTAGAATGCCTCGCCGGGGACGGCGGCAACGCCGGTTTCCTGCAGAAGGTACATCACACGCTCCTTGCCGCCCCGGCCGGGGAGCGCCGAGATGTCGGCCAGGACGTAATAGGCGCCCTGCGGCACGTGAGGCCGGAGGTTCGCATCGGCCAATGCCGTACAGATCCTATCACGTTTCGAACGGAATGCCAGTGCGAGCTCGCGATAATACCCTTCGTCAAGCTGAATGACGCCCTTTGCCGACGCCATCTGCAACGGCGACGGCGCGCAGACGTATACGAGGTCGTTGAAATAGCCGATCGTGCGCGCCCAGCGCGCATCGCAGATGCAGTAGCCGATCCGCCACCCCGTAATGCTGAAGGTCTTCGAAAGGCCGGAGATCGTAATGGTCCGCTCCCTCATCCCGTCAAGCGTTGCCGGAGGAACGTGAGTGCTCCCGTCGTAGATGAAGTGCTCATAGATCTCGTCGGTGAAGACAAAGAGGTCGTGCTTCGCAGCCAGGTCCGCCACGGTCTCCAGTTCCTCCCGCGAAAAGACCTTCCCGGAAGGATTGGCCGGCGTGTTGACCATGACCGCCCTCGTCTTCGCCGTCACGGCACGCTCCAGATCCTCCCCGCTGAACGTCCAGGTCCCGTTTTTCACGCGCACGAAAACCGGCACGGCTTCCGTCGCAATCAGCGTGCTGACATGGTAACCGTAATAGGGTTCGAACAGGATGACCTCGTCGCCGGGATTCAGCAAGGCGAGGCAGGCGCAATAGAAAGCCCCCGTGGCACCGGCGCTCACGACGATCTCCGATTCCGGATCCGTTGCGAGCCCGTAGAACCGCCGGTACTTCAGGGAAATGGCGTCGCGCAACTCGGCCAGACCGTCGTAGCGGGTGTAGGTATTGTAGCCGTCTTCGACGGCCTGGCATGCCGCCCGGCGGACGATCTCCGGCACTTCCGTGTCGCAGACCCCCTGCGACAGATTGATGCCGCCGACCCGGGCGCACTCGATGGACATGTTGCGGATCTCGGACTGGGTTACCCAGCTTTCACGGACGCTGACGCTGCGCGGCATAGGATTTCCTTCTTCTCTCGTTGCTCCGGGCGGTGTGACCGCCTCAATGGGCGACTCCTTCCCGCCGCAGGACTTTGATCACGGTCATCACCAGAATCTTCATGTCGAAGAGCAGCGATCGGTGGTCGAGATAATACCGATCCAGTTCCACCTTGGCGGGAATATTCAATTCGTCCCTGCCGTTGATTTGAGCCCACCCCGTAACGCCCGGCATCAACCGATGCACACCCTTGGCGGTGCGGAGGGTGATCAGGTCGTCCTGATTGTACAGCGCCGGCCGCGGCCCCACAAAGCTCATATCGCCTTTCAGGATGCTCCACAGCTGCGGCAGCTCATCCAGGCTGTACCTGCGCAGGAACGATCCGACCGGCGTGATGTAGCGCCCGGCGTCGAGCAACAGATGTGTGGCGACTACCGGTGTATCGATGCGCATGGTGCGGAATTTCGGCATTTGAAAGGTCCGGTTATCGATCCCGACTCTCGCCGAGCAATACAGCACCGGCCCTTTGGAAGTGCTCTTGATGAGCAGTGCGATGAACAGCATCGGCAGGGAAAAAAAAATGAGCGCGGCCGCCGCCGCGGCCACATCGAACAGGCGCTTACGCTTCATAGGGAACCCGCGCTTCTCATTTCCCGGATCGTTTCCGCCCAACCCGTCGTCAAGTCGAACCGGGGCCGGAAGCCGAGTTTGCGCTGGATGCGCCCGCCATCCACGGCGATATCCTCCGTGTACTTGTCTATCGTGCTCCGTGTGACCGGCGACCGGAAGCCGCAGAACCTCGCCGCGTCTTCCAGGAGCCCCGCCGTCCGACGCACCGGCGAAACCGGCAGCGCCAGGCGCGGCTCTCTTCTGCCCAGAGCGGCACAGATTGTACGCACGATCTCACTCATCTCGTGAAAGGACCCGTCCGTGACATTGAAGACGTTCCCCGCCGCGTCATCATGGAAGGCGGCCAGGACGGCCGCCCGTGCGACATCCTTGTCGTAGACCAGCGTGCGCCGATTGGATCCGTCTCCAACGGGAAGGAAGCGACCTCCGGCGAGAGACCTCACGAGACGCTGGTAGTTTCCCTTGATCCGCGACCCGTAGACTGCAGCGAGACGAAGCACCGTACCGATATTCCGGCCGTCCGCACCCTTGGCGCCCAGGACGATCTGCTCCGCCGCAAGCTTTGTCCGGGCATAGAAAGTGTCCGGATAAGGCGGCGTTTCTTCGGTGACAATCCGACCGCCGGACGATCCGTAGACAGCGATCGTGCTGAAAAGAACGATGCGTTTTGCACCGGCCCGAACCGCCGCAGCGACCACCGTCGATGTTCCCCCGACATTGATCCGCTCGTATTTCTCCCGCAGCGCAGGCAACGGATTCACGATATGGAGAAGAGCGGCCAGATGGACAACCGCATCGACGCCTTCCATTGCCGCCTGCACGGCCGACGGGTCCGTAACATCACCGCTGCGCGCGTCGATATCTGCCGACCATGCGCCCATGGGCGCATGGTCGAGGGACAGGGTGCGGATCGCGTATCCTTCATCGTGGAAAGCCCCGACGACCAGCGGTCCCACGGCGCCGGTTGCGCCGGTGATCAGTACGAGAGGGCGTGCCGTCATTTCAATTCCGCTTCTCAAAATGCGCAAGGATCCGGTCCGCCGCCCTTGTGACGGAAAAGGTGTTCTCCAGGAGGGAGCGCGCATTTTTTCCCAGCCGCTGACGCAATTCCCTGTCCGCCGCTAATCTTCTCGCGTGAGCGGCAAGCACCTCATCGTCGCCGTTGATGCAGACCAGACCGGCCTCATGGTCTTCCAGCAGCGTCTTCAGGTCGTTCCCCGGATTGACGCTGGCGAGCATGGGCATGGAGTGATACATGTATCCGAGCATTTTGCCTGGAAAATTCTGGGTTCTCAATCCGCGGTCCAGGGAAATGAGGCCTACGTCGCATTCGGCAAGCAGGGCCAGATATTCTCTCTGTCCCACGGCATCGTGGATGGCAATATTGGTCAAGCCGTTCGACGCAATAACCTCCCTCAATCTGGGAACTTCACTGCCGCTGCCCACCAGCAGAAAATAGGCGGACGATTCGTTGCGGAGCGCGCCGGCGAGACGGACGATGTTGTCGACGTCCTGGGCGACGCCGATGTTGCCGCCGTAGAAGAAGATCACTTTACCGTCCAGCCCCAGGCGCTGCCGGTTTCCGCCCGGCCGGATGTCTTCCTCGAGGGCGGTCCAGTTGTACAGGACTTCCAGACGGTATTTCCTGTCGAGTCTTCTCGTTTCGAAATGCCGGAGATTGGCCGGCGACTGGACTCCGATGATGTCGGCCGCTTCGTAATTCTGACGTTCCTTGAACTTGAAATAGGCGTAAGCGAGTCCGCGCCTCAGCACGCCGGCGTCGACCGCCCATTGCGGAAAGATGTCCCGCAGAACCAGATAGGAGGGACAGGCGAAACGGGCTTTCAATCTCGCCACGAGCGATCCAAAGAAGATCGTGGGAGAGTAATAGACGATCAAGTCAAAGGAACGATTCTCAAAAAAACGGCGCCCCTTTTCCCAGATGGTCCGCGACAGCATGGCTTCATTGAGGCCGCGCGTCAGTCTTGATGCCGTCTTGATCTTGCCCGTCCGCACCCGCAGCACCTGAATCCCCTCTTCCCAGGTCAGCTCGGTGTCTTCCGGGATGCTGTCGTCCGGGGCAACGACTGCCGGTTCATGGCCGCGTTTCCTGAATTCCAGCGCCAGGTCGTGAATGAGCTTCGCGCTCGACATCGTGCTGGGGAGGTAATAGACGACGAGAAGCAGGATGCGCATTGAGGGGGATCTGTTACGATTCGGACCGGGCGAGATCTGTACGGTCGGACGGTTTGAACCAAACCGTTCTGTTCACGTAATCGGTGTAACTGAGAATGATGCGGACGACTTTCTTCGAGACGTTCTGGACGGCGTAGTCCGGCGCGATATCGAACGGCCGGGCTGTCTCCGCGTAGTGGCCCATGGCGACATCCACGGCCTCCAGAACCCTGCCGGGCTTCAAACCGCACAAGATCAGTGTTCCCACGTCCATGCCTTCCGGCCTTTCATGGGCCTGGCGGACCGTGACAGCGGGAAACCCCAGGATGGAGGATTCTTCGGTGATCGTACCGCTGTCAGAGACGACGCAACAGGCATTCATCTGCAGTTTCACATAATCGAGAAAGCCCAGAGGTTTCAGAAACCGGACGCGCTGATCCACTTCCCCCGTGCCGTTCTGTTCCATGCGTTTTCTCGTTCGGGGATGCGTGGTGACGATCAGAGGCACGGAGAATCTTTCCGCCATGGCCTTCAGGGATGCCACGAGATCGGAAAAATTCTCGTCGCTGTCGATATTCTCTTCGCGGTGCGCACTGATCACGAAATAGCGGCCCGGCTCCAGGGCCAGTTTCCCCAGAACTCCGGATGCGTCGATACCCGGCCTGTAGAAGTCGAGTACTTCCTTCATTGGGGATCCGGTCTTGATGACCGTTTCCGGCTTGAGACCCTCCGCGAGGAGATAACGGCGTGCATGCTCCGTATAGGGCATGTTGATGTCGCTGATATGGTCGATAATCTTGCGGTTGATTTCCTCCGGCACCCGTTGATCGAAGCAGCGGTTCCCGGCTTCCATATGAAAGACGGGGATCTTGCGGCGCTTCGCGGCAATGGCGGACAGGCAACTGTTCGTATCTCCGAGCAGCAGAAATGCGTCCGGGTTGACTTTCGTCAGCAGATCGTCCGTCCGGGCAATGACATTGCCCACGGTATGCATCGCGTTTTCGCCAACGGCGTCCAGAAAAAAATCCGGCCTCCTGATGTCCAGATCCCGGAAGAAGATCTCATTCAGCTCGAAATCGTAATTCTGCCCGGTATGAACCAGAACGTGCGAGACATAACGGTCGAGTTCATGGATGACCCGGCTGAGTTTGATGATCTCTGGACGGGTACCGACAACGGTCATGACCTTCATTGTCATAGAGAGCCGCTCCTCATCTGCCGCGTTGCCCGCCCGTGGCGGTTGCGTCGGCCGCGATATCGCGATACTGCAGGTCCTTGTTCGCCTCGTAATCCCGGTACATCCCGTCAATGAGTTCCGCCCAGGATGGGGGTGAATACCCCGTCCGGGAGCGGAAGCGGTTCGAGTTCAGAGACCGGTCGACGACAAAATCCTCATAGGGCTCGATCTCGATCTGCTTCCCGTATCTCCCGGCGACCATCTTGAGGAGATCGTATTTCGATATCGGCGCGGACGATACGTGATAGATGCCGCTGAGTTCCCGGTTGGGGAGGACATGGTCGCTGATGATTCTGGCGAGCTCAATCGTCGGGAATCCGCTGTAGATCGCGTTCTTGTAGCCTCTCACTTTTCCCGTCTGGCCCAGGAACCATTCGATCAATCCATATCGCCCCTTGAGCTCGTGGCCGATGATCGAAGTCCGCAGCGTCACGCAGTGGGAATAGCTGACTTCACCGAGCAACTTGGTCCTGCCGTACAGATCTTCGGCGCTGGGGACGTCGTCTTCGGTGTACATCCCCTTCTTTCCGTCAAAGACGCAATCCGTGCTGATGTGGATCATGCGGGCCTTTGCGTTGCGACTGATCAGAGAAATGCGGTGGGGCAGTTGCGCATTGACGGTGATCGCCGTCAGTGGATCGCTCGCCATGGGCTGCTGCTTGATCATGCCGATGCAGTTGATCACAATGGCGGGCTGAATCGAGGCCAGGGCGCGGATCACCGTGTCGAAATTGTCCGCATCGACGCTGTCCGGTCTGAACTTGGCGGCCAAAACCGGGGGGAAGAATCTGGCAATCAGGCCGAGGTTTCGCGCCGTGGCATATACGTCATAGTCGGCATTCCGGGACAGGTGCCTGAAGAGCACGTGTCCCAGCATCCCGGTACCACCCAGAATCAGGATTCTCGCACGCTCCATCGACGTCTTCCCTACCACGCCTCCGGCAGCGCCATCTGCTGTACTGCCGGATATAATCCAGCTACTTTTGTTCTGACTGTCATCAATACACCGAGGATATTCTACAAATTGATTTTTCCTGTCTCAAGAGCCTCTCGAACGAAATCAAGTCTGCCGAGCAAGTCAATAAGAGCATCTTCGTCAAGTTGTTCTGCATTATGTGAGCTGTAATCCTCCTGGCGGGAAACCTCGGCCTGTCCCTGGGTGAAATAACAGGCATAGTTCAGATCACGCACATCAGCAGGTATGCGGTAATATTTCCCCATATCTTCCGATCTTGCCATTTCTTCGCGAGTCAATAGAGTCTCGTAAAGTTTTTCTCCATGCCTCGTTCCAATGATGTGAATGTCATTTTTCCTATTGAAGAGCCTCTTCAGTGCATTTGCCAGGGTCTCAATAGTCGCTGCCGGCGCCTTTTGAACAAAAATGTCACCCGGGCGCCCATTCTGAAATGCGTAGACGACCAGATTCAAAGCCTCTTCAATTGACATCATGAAGCGAGTCATCCGGAGATCGGTTACGGTAATGGGCATGCCGGAGAGGATTTGACTGATGAACAAAGGAATGACCGAACCACGGGACCCCATGACATTGCCGTAGCGGGTTCCGCAGAATATCGTGCCAACGGATCCGTATGTCCGCGCCTTTGCGACCATCATCTTTTCCATCAACGCCTTTGACATGCCCATGGCGTTGATTGGATACACGGCTTTATCTGTGCTCAAGACCACCATGTTCCCCACGTCGCAGGCCAATGCCGCGTTCATTACATTCTCGGCGCCCAGCGTATTGGTTCTGATGGCTTCCAAAGGGAAAAATTCACAGGAGGGAACCTGTTTCAGCGCCGCTGCATTGAAAACCAAGTCGACACCTTGCATGGCAAGGAGAATACTGTCATAATCCCGAACATTGCCAAGATAGAATTTGACCTTCGAATTTTTCAAAGCGTTGCGCATCTCGTCCTGCTTCTTTTCATCGCGTGAAAAAATGCGGATCTCTTTGAGATCCGTTTCAAGAAACCTCTGTAAGGCTGCGTTGCCGAATGTCCCTGTTCCGCCGGTGATTAAGAGTATCTTATCTGCAAACATATTGCTGTTCCCTCATGAAACTCTTCTCCCTCGTGCAGACAAATTTCGTTTGCCTCACAGGATCGCTCGACCTTTACCATGGTTCATTGCGTAATCCTTAAAAACAATTCAAGATATCGATCCGCAATATGCTCCCATAGGAAGCGGTCGCGCGTCAATTGTTCTAAGTTCTGTCCCATCATCTGCAATCGCGCAGGATCGGACGTCATCGCGCGCAATCCTTTTTGCAGCCCTTCTACTGAAGCTGCAACCACCATGCCTCCCGCCACCCTCGCGACATCATCGAAACCACATTGCTCCGTAATTAGAACAGGCGTCCTGCTGATACCGGCTTCAAGAACCACAATGGACATGGCTTCTCGCCGCGATGGAATGGCCAGGAAATGAGCACGCCGGCACGCTGCAAATTTTTCCGGTCCTCCGATATGACCTGGAAAGTGCACTCTATCTTTCACGTTCGCTGCTTCAGCCGTCTGTTGCAATTGCCTAAGCAAGCCTCCGTCCGGCCCTGCAAAAACGAGGTGGTACGATTTCATATGCTCGTCTTGAGAGCACCGGCAAAATGCCTCCAAAAGCAGATCCGGCCCCTTGATGATATTCAGTCGCCCCAAGAAGAGGATAAAAGGGGCGTCACCAATACCAAGACGCTCGCGGAATTTCGTTTCGTCCGTTTTCGAAAAATCATCGGGGTTTATCCCATTGGGAATCACTGTTATCCTGTCGGGAGGAACGCCATATGATCCAAACTGGTCGATTTCATTTTGCGAAATGGCTATGTGGCCATTGGCGCGACGAATGATCTCTCGGCCAATTAAGTGGTTGTAAAGTTTCTTTAAGACACTCGATCTGCCAAAGATAGTCAGAGCCCCGGCCGGACAGACAGTGTACGGTTTTGCCAGCTCCTTTACCGTGCGATAGGTTAGTGCATTGATCAACGTCCAGTGGTTCATCAGATTGACCACATCTGCACTTGCGACCACTTCTTTGAACAGTTGACGTGAAGGCTTCAAGACATAGAAACGTTTCCAGAGCGATGGCAAAACAAGGACCCGTAATCCCCACCTATCGCACTGTTCCAGATATGTTTCAGATAATCCGGTATCCGTGGTTAGAATCGTACACTGATGACCGATCCGGTTCAATGACCGGCTGATCTGAAGAGTACGCTCCGCTGACCCTCCGCCTGCTATCGGGTCCACTGTCATATTCACATTCAGTATGTTCATTACATTATACCGCTCCGCCTCTCGCCACGCTGCGTACTGCACCCTCGACGCCGAGGCTGTAACGGAAACCTGTTGACAAAAGCTTTCCTGAAGAATAGCGGACGCTGCCATATTGCCACGACCCCCGCCACAAGCCCCGTAAGGTTTGTGGGACAAAGACAGGCAGGTGTCTGACAGGTTGAATTCTCTCGATAGGCCGTCCTTCCTGGATCGCCATAAAAAGTGCCCATATGCCGCCAAAAGTGTTGAGCGGGTCGTCATCGCAGGACACAAAAAAGCATTCGGGTGTATCGATCGGATAAAGATTCAAGTAGAGCGCCGCCCGCGCCACGTCCTCGGCATGCACAATATGGGCGCATTCCCCACCTTTCAGAAAGACCTTCAAGCGATCCTGCCATCTTCTTCTCATGGGCATTTCTATTGCGCCTGGCTTATGGATATCGACCACATTCGTTGGTCTAAGAATGACGACCCGTCCCCCTGAGAGACCCTGCGCGACGATCTGTTCGGCAGCCCATTTGCTTTGTTCATAGACGTTTTGAGGGTTACAGGACGCACGCTCTGTAACTGATGGGCACGAGGTCCTGCCAATGACGCCTGCGCTGCTCATATAGCAAAAATAATTGATCCGTGCCTCAGAAGCCAAATGAAACAGCCTCTCCGTCCCGTGCACATTGACAGCCCACATTTTGGAATGGTCATTCATTTCAGCGGCGCAGTGAAAAAGAAAAGTCCCTTGATGCAAAAAGGTTCTCAATAGGCTTTCATCTTCCAAACCGCCTCTGTACACGCTGATATCTTGCCCCTCCGGCTTTCCCCCTCTTGTTAAAATTCTGACATGACAACCTCCAGAACGTAGCTGTTCAACTATTCTACGCCCAATTAAACCGGTTGCGCCCGTAACACATGCGATTATCTTGCTTTCAGATGACATTGACTCGCGCAGGCTGCTTAATTGAATATACCGCTGAATAAATTAGGGACATTAATAATAAATACAGAGGAGTCATCCAGGTCCCATATATCATATTTTGAAAAAACAAGACCAACCATGCCTGAAATATATTAATAATAAATGAGGACTGAAAAATATATTCCTTGATTGCGATAATTAAAGATAATTCCCGTAGTAGGAGAAGGAACAAGCCGATAATGCCTGTGTAAAGCAGCCAGTAAAATGGAGCTGAGGAGGATACCATGGGGTGACGTCCATCATTCCCGGGGATGCCTAATCCAATACCAAATGGAGAAAATGTAAGCGTCTTCATAGTTTCCTTTACCGTGCCGAGTCTTCCGACGGATATATCAGTAGTAGGTTTTGAGACTTGTCGAGATGGTGGCAATGCAACGGTGCCGAGTCTTCCGACGGATATATCAGTAGTAGGGCCTTCTGATAGGCTTGATATTAGGATTCCTCTTATTCCCGTTATCGCAAGGAGGGGTTTATTAGTCGGGAAATACGTTATCGCGATTGCACGGCCCAGCAGAGAAAAGAGAATAAGAAAGATGGAAAAACAGGCCAACATAATTGACCACTTGATATTCTTTTTCCCTAAAATGGCTACAGAAGCGCCTACCAGCATGCTCCATCCCAATGCAAAAAGGCCGGCATTGGCAAAACAGTAAAAACCCCCAACACAGCATGTAACTCCTGCCAATATCCACTTGATCTTTTGAGTCGCCGTGTATAGAGCCAGAGACAAGAATAATGACATGAATAAAAAACCTGAAGCAGTAGATGGTTCCAGCCAGAAACCCGTTAATCTGAACTTTGGCACAGAATACCAGTGGGAAAACTCTGCGGTTCCATTTCCCAGGAGGTAAAAGGGTCCGTAATAACTACCACCGCGAGCAGTTTCAATATGGTCAAAACCAATCAAGCCCATGTATGACAATGTTTCTAATAAGCCATATTGGATTACAGTGCAGACAGCAATAATTACCAAGAGCTTCATGATCGGCATCAGACATTGTGGCTGCTTTACGAGGTAAAGGCATATGGCAATATAAAAAAGGAATCTGAAAAAGAATTTAAGCCATTGTGATATTCCAATATAATTTTCGGATCTAAACAAAATTGTAACTATCAAACTCCAAACCATGAAGAGGGCAAAAAACGCGAGAGATGTTTTGGCAGGATGGGCATCAAGTTTTTGCGTCAGGGAAATCAGAATGATAAGAATGGGTATTAATATTTTAAGGGCTGTTACGGCGGGTTGAAAAGCTTTGATTTCTAAAATTCCCACCCATTCATAGAGCATACAATAACTTACAATCAAAGGGACGTAAACCCACGAATTCTCTTCCGCTGATTCCCAAAAATGTTTTGCAAAATTGACGGTTCGACTTGAAAGAAACATTAGAATGCCTTTACGGCCGGCCGCTATCTCAACTCATATATGAAGGACATGACTTTAGCTATTCTGTGATGCCATGTATGCTCTTGACCGACTCTTTGCCGGCCCTTTTCTGCTATCCTGCTTCGAATTTCCGGATGACTTAAATAAAAACGCACCAGGTCGTTCAGCTCTTCCAGGCCATGGTAGCATACGATTTCTTGACCGATATCGAATAATTCCTCAACGCCTTCTTTATAATCCATTATCTGGAACGCGCCGCACGAAGGAATATCGAATGCCCTTGTATTTAATCCGTGAACGGACTGGGGATGGTGAATGTTCAGCGCAATCTTTGAGCCCCTGTATATCTTGATGACCCTCCTGCCATTGGCTTTTCCTCTGAAATACCTCACTGGCATCTTGAGAAGGTACCTTTCCCAAAAGTCTCCAAAAACCCCTACATTAAAACCATTCAGCCGGTTCAATGCCTCCACCCTGTTATCATTTGGCATTCCCACAAAACAGATATCGAATCCGTATTCGTCTCTCTCTTCATCACTTAAATCGATAGGTCGATAGACATCCTCATCGGTTGCCAGTGGGAGATAACTTGCGTCAACACCCCTTTTTTTAATTTCCGCAACGTGGTACTTGTCAAAGACGAATACATGGTCATAATCATGCATTCCATATTCGAAATTTTTTCTTCGGTAAACATCAATGCCGTTCTGCCCCGCGGATGAATACAACGGGTCATCCCACTGATACGATAAACAAGGAGTGTGGTATTTACCTTTTAAATGCCTTATTGTTTGAGGAAATAGCGTATCTCCTTTTACGATAAAAATGAAATCAGGCTTTGATCTTTCCGCGGCCTTTATAAATTCCCCGTTTTCCAAGACTAAAGGGATTTTGAGCAGCGGCTGAATCAAACGTTTTAAAGGAGGCATCTTATTTGAGAGTAGCCTGATCGTCCTTTCCCAGAAATAGGGCTGGTATCGACATCTTGCCAGAACCGGATCGATACCATTCTTCTCGAATGCCCTTGCTATAGATATGTCAATTCCGTAGTAGGGGGGTATGGATAGCAAAACTTTCTTCGGACTACTCAAAAGAAAGCCTCTTTCCTGCCATGATGGATAGACCTTCTTTAACTGTAAGGGGTCTGATCATCAACTCGGTTTCCATTTTATTTGTGCTGAATGAAGTATCTTTGGGTCGAGGGACCAATTCGTCAAAGTAGCCCTGAACAACAGGCTTCACCAGTCCGTCGTCCAACCCGAAAATTTGTGCTGCATCTTTGACGAGTTCGTAAATGCTGACCCTTTCCGCGCCGGCGATATTAAATACGCTGTATTTTTCATCTGCCACGATCCTGAAAATGGCCCGAGCGCATTCTTCGACATAAAGAGGCGTCATATATACATCTTCATAGGCCATGAATCTTTCCCCGTCTTTCAGTTTATTCAACGCAAGAGTTACAATGTTTTGCCTTTCAAAAGGATGGTGCCACCCGTACATAAGATTCGGTCGTACAATTGCGGATACAGTTGATGAGGTAAGTACCAGGGATTCTCCCTCCAGTTTGACTTTGCCATAATAGTTGACCGGAACAGCCTTATCATCTTCAGAATAAGGAGCATGCTCGCCGTCGTAAATCCCGTTGGAGGAAATGAACACCAGCGTGGCGCCGTGCATGTGGCAAAGTGAAACAATATTCTCTGTCGCCGAAATATTGATACGCCGGGTAATTTCTTTATTTTTTTCCGAAAAATCGGGGCTGCCGATACTTGCCGTGTGAATCACGACATCAGGTTGAACGCCCTGAAACAGTTTTCGGTAGCCTTCAAAGTCCTGAAGGTCTAACTTCAGATATCGAAGATGCTTTTCATCCTCAATCTCATATGGCCCGACATAAGATGCCCAAATTTGGTAGTTCTTGCGGAAAACGTCAATGAGCGCTCTGCCTAGAAGGCCGGTGCCGCCGGTAATTAAAATTGTACCTCTGCTATTCTTCATTTTGATTTCTGCCTATTGTATAAATCTTGCCTCAAAATGACCATTTTCCGGGCACAAGCGCTTTAATCAGAATGCCCCAGCCGAGAACGGCTTCAAGTCTCGGGATGGGTTTCGGCTCCAGATTTTTATAGATAACCAATCCCTCGTCTCTGTATAGAAGCTTATTTCTTTTGTCTGCCTCGACCTTGGCCAGGTGTTCCTTCCAGGGGGGCAAATTCGGATCGATGTATTCAACTTCCCTGGTCTGGATGAAATAATATTCAACCCCTTCAGGGTGGTAGCCGAGATACCATGCTTTCTGCCGATTGGTTATAAAAGCCTGGATTGCGGAGTCGATACGATATGCGACCGACGCATTCTCGGGGATATATTGATTCAATTTTGAAAGAACGTTTTCGTATTGTGAATTAATTGCTGACGTCTTAACAAGCGTCATGGGAGAATGCCTCCCCATCAGAGGCGACCAGGGGTAATGTGAGGAAAACCAGAAGCATGCTGATACGATACTTGCGCTCAAAAGAACTCCAAGTAGGACGTGAGAAGATCTTGTTTGGGCCTTGCCTTCTAAAATTTGCACACCGGCATTTCCACGGAAATTTAGGTAGGTCATGAAC
>DAOSIS010000012.1:0-19113 GCA_035366835.1 Syntrophales bacterium
AAGCTCTCTAGTGCCGATGGTACTGCATGGGTGACTGTGTGGGAGAGTAGGGAGCTGCCGGGATTTTTAAAAAAACCCCTTCACTAAGAAGGGGTTTTTTTATTTTACATTGAAGCCGGCAATGTGATATCAGAATTCGGCGATTCGTCGGAATCGCGGGGAGCAGGGTACTCCTGTACATTCCAGTGCATCATCATCGCAAGCTAGAGCGGGAGAAATGAGACCATGTCAGGCCACTCGAAATGGAGTACGATCAAGAGAAAGAAGGGGGCAATTGATGCCAAGCGGGGAAAGATCTTTACGAAGCTGATCAAGGAAATCACCCTGGCGGCGCGGTTGGGCGGGGGCGATCCGGAAGCCAATGCACGTCTGCGGCAGGCCATCCTCGCGGCGAAAGAAGAGAACATGCCCAAGGACAACATCGAGCGGGCAATCAAGAAGGGAACGGGCGCGGTTGCCGGGGGCGAGGCCTATGAAGAGGTCGTCTATGAAGGATACGGGCCCGGCGGCGTTGCGGTGCTCGTTGAAGTGATGACGGACAACAAGAACAGGACGGTTGCGGAAATCCGCCACATCTTTTCCAAGCACGGTGGAAACCTGGGTGAGAACGGGTGTGTTTCCTGGATTTTCGCCAAGAAGGGCAGCATCACGTTCGAGAAGAAGGACATCAATGTCGATCAGCTCATGGAGATGGCCATCGAAGCCGGCGCGGAGGATGTCGTCGAAGAGGACAACGAGATTCAGGTTCTGACCGACCCGGCTTCTTTCGAAAAAGTGAAGAAGGCATTTGACGCCCGCGGGCTGAAGTATGTCGAAGCGAGGGTCGGAATGATCCCGCAGAACACGGTGCCCCTTGGAATGCCGAAAGCGGAACAGATGCTCAAGCTGATGGAAAAGCTGGAAGACAACGATGATGTGCAGAACGTGTACGCCAATTTCGACATTCCGGATGAAGTGATGGAAAAACTCGGCTGACGCGTGTCCGGCAGGGCCCCTGCCCTCGGTAAAGGAGAAAACGGTCTCCGGGAGTGACGACGGGAATCGGAACGGCACATTGAGAATCTTGGGAATTGATCCGGGAAGCCGCGTTACGGGATACGGTGTGATCCAAGCGAACAGGCGAACCCTGACGAGCCTCGCCTATGGACAGATCGCCCCGAAGAGAGACGCGGCGCTCTCCGAGTGCCTTCGGACGCTCTACAGCGGCCTTGCCGAAATCGCCGAGCGGATGAGGCCGGATGCCATCGCCATCGAAGACATTTTTTTCGGCAAGAATGTCCGCAGCCTGATCAAGCAGGGCCAGGTCCGCGGCGCGGCCATTCTTGCCGGCTCGCAAAAAGGGATTCCGATTTTTGAGTATTCCCCCCTGGAGATCAAGAAGGCGGTCGTGGGATACGGCCTCGCGCAGAAAGACCAGGTGCAAATGATGGTGAAGGCGATTCTGCATCTTTCGGACCGCCCTCAGGCGGACGCCGCCGATGCGCTCGCCGCTGCAATCTGTCACGCGCATTTCAGGAAGGTCACCCCCGTATAAAATGATCGCGCGCATTTCCGGAACATTGGTGCACAAGTCGGCGTCGCAGATTGTTGTCGACGTCCAGGGGGTCGGTTACGGCATCTCCATCCCGCTCACGACATTCTACGAACTGCCGGAAAAGGGGCAGTCCGTCGCGGTTCACGTCCACACGCACGTCAAACAGGATTCCATCGCGTTGTTCGGCTTCTTCACGGAACGGGAAAAGAATCTCTTCGAACTCATGATCGGCGTGACCGGCATCGGACCCAAAGTCGCGCTCAGCATCCTTTCGGGCATCTCGGCCGATGATTTCATCGCTTCCGTCTCTCAGGAGAACCTCGCCAGGCTCGTTGCGATTCCCGGGGTGGGAAAGAAGACGGCGGAGCGGATCGTTCTCGAACTCAAGGACAAGATGCGCAAGCTCGCACAGGATCTCCCTGAAGACCGCGGTGCCGTCGTGCCCGCGAAGCAGGACGAACTCCTGCGGGAGGACGCGCTGTCGGCCCTCGTCAATCTGGGATACCGCGCCAACGCCGTCAAGGACGTGCTGGACAGGCTGATGAAAGAGTTGCCGCCGGACGCGACGATCGATGTCCTGCTGAAGAAGGCCTTGCGGACCCTCGTCGTTTAGGCGGCAGGCGGATCTCCCGCCGAAGGCTGCCAAAGGAATTTCAATGACCGGTAAAGAAAGAGAGTCTCTTGTCAGTCCGCAGGGGTTTGCCGAGGACACCGGATTCGAACTGTCCGTCCGTCCGAAGCGGCTCGAGGACTTCATCGGTCAGGAGAAAATCGTCAAGAACCTGCTCGTCTTCATCGAGGCGGCCAAGAAGAGGAACGAGGCGCTCGATCACGTCCTGCTGTGCGGCCCGCCGGGACTGGGAAAGACGACATTGGCCTACATCATGTCCAGGGAAATGGATGTCGACATCAAAGTCACCTCCGGTCCGGTCGTCGAGCGGCCGGGTGATCTGGCCGCCATCCTGACGAATCTGCATGAAGGGGACGTCCTGTTCATCGACGAGATCCACCGCCTGTCGCATGTCGTCGAAGAAATCCTCTACCCGGCCATGGAGGACTACCACATCGATATCCTCATCGGACAGGGACCTTCCGCACGGTCCATGAAACTGGAGATTCCGAGGTTCACGCTCATCGGCGCCACGACGCGGGCGGGACTCCTGACGTCGCCCCTGCGGGATCGGTTCGGGATGACCTTCCGTTTCGAATTCTACGCGCCCGCCGAATTGGCGGTGATCATCAAGCGGGCCGCCCGGATCCTGGCCATCCCGATCGACGACGCGGGCGCCGAAGAAATGGCGGGACGGTCCCGGGGCACCCCCCGGATCGCGAATCGCCTGCTGCGGAGGGTGCGGGACTTTGCGCAGGTCAGGGCAAACGGGTTCATCGACGGAAAGGTGGCGGTGGACGCCCTCGCGATGCTCGAAGTGGATCAGTGCGGATTCGACCACATGGACCGCACCATCCTGCTGACCATTATCGACAAATTCGACGGAGGCCCCGTCGGGATCGAGAATCTCGCCGCCGCGATCGGGGAAGAAAAGACAACACTGGAGGACGTCTACGAGCCCTACCTGATTCAGGAGGGCTATCTGCTGAGGACGGCGCGGGGACGGATTGCCTCCAAGGCGGCTTACCTCCACTTCGGAAGGCCGTGGTCGTCATCGGATCAAAAAGAACTCTTTTGAACTGGATTTCCCCGTGAAAATGCTCCTCCATATCTGCTGCGGGCCCTGCACGATCTTTCCGCTGAAGGCCCTGCGCGGCGACGGTTTTGCCGTTCAAGGCCTGTTCTTCAACCCGAACATCCATCCCTATCAGGAATACCGCCGCCGGCTGGATACCCTCCGCGCTTATGCGGAGACGGAGTCCTTGGAAGTCCGGTATGATGAAGAATATCCGCTCGAGGAGTTCCTGGCCCATGTGGCCCTCCGCCCGGACCAACGATGCCGGCACTGCTACGAAAGCAGGCTGCGAAAGGCTGCGAACGCCGCCAGGGAAGAAGGCTGCAGCCTCTTTACGACGACGCTCCTGTACGGCATCTACCAGAAGCACGACCTGGTGGCGGAGATCGGAAGGGAAATTGCGAAGGAAACCGGCGTCGAATTTCACTACCGTGATTTTCGGACCGGCTGGAAGGAAGGCGTCGACCTGTCGAAGGAACGCGGGATGTACCGACAGCCGTACTGTGGCTGCATCTACAGCGAGAAGGAGCGATATTTCGGGAAGAAGCGGCGGTGACGGGCCTGCGGGATCCCTGCGTTCCCGGAGGGACGGCTGAAGAGGGAAGATACCGGCCGTAACGTCGGGCCATGACGCATTATCGTCCGCCGATTGTGTCGAAACCAACACAGGAAACGGCCTTCAAGGACGAAGGCCCGGGCGGGGGCGACGGGAGCTTCCCCAGGAATTCCATTTCGTATCAAGAAGATATCGGAATCGAAATGGGCGGCAGGAATTCATGCCCTGTGGTATGTATGTTGCTAACCAGGATTTCACGGGCCAAATCGGTCCGGAATCCAAGACTTGTCGGAATCAAATTATGAATGTGCAGAGAACGGTCAGGCGCGAAATCAGTTGCAGAAGCATCGCCCTGCATTCGGGAAGAAAAGTCGGCATGACCATTCGGCCGGCCGAGATGAATCAAGGGATTGTCTTTCGCCGGTGCGACGTGAACGGCAAGAACGTCATCAAGGCGAGCTGGGATAATGTCAGCGATACGACATTGGCCACCACCATCGGAAACAACGGGACGGCCGTCTCCACCATCGAGCACCTGATGTCGGCCCTTTGCGGGATGGGTGTCGACAACGCCGTCGTCGAAGTGGATGCCCCCGAAATTCCCATCATGGACGGGAGCGCCCTGCCCTTTGTAAGCCTCCTGAAAGAGGCCGGAACCGTTGTTCAGGGGAAGGGGAAGAAGGCGCTGGTCGTGAACAGGGAAGTCTCCGTCTCCGATCAGTCCGGAACAGCCAGCCTGCTGCCCGCGGAAGAGTTCAAGATCACCTACAAGATCGATTTCCCCCATCCGCTGATCGGCCAGCAGTCCTACGAAATGATCTTTTCCGACGCCCTGTACGAAAGGGAGATCGCCCCGGCGCGAACCTTCGGGTTCCTGAAGGATGTCGAATACCTCCAGGCCAAGGGCCTGGCCCTCGGGGGATCGCTGAAGAACGCCGTGGTCCTCGACGAAAAGAACATTATCAACAAGGAAGGGCTTCGGTTTCACGACGAATTCGTAAAGCACAAGATCCTGGATGCGATCGGCGATCTGTCCCTCCTGGGAATGCCGATCATCGGGCACTTCGTCGCCTGCAAGTCCGGCCACAGGCTCAACAACAGGCTGCTCCGCGAGCTCCTCGCTAGGAGCGAGAACTGGACGATTGTCGACAGTGCGGACCAGACCGGCGGGCGGCGCAAGTCGTCCCTGAAGGCTTCGGGCTTCCGCATTCTGGATGCCATCCGGGCAATCTGAATCCGCCTGCGCCGCGCCGCCCGACGGCGGCAGGCGGATGTCTTTATCCCCCCGCAGAATTAACGCTTGCTTTTTACCCGCTACTTTCTTACCATCTCCTGCGATCTGGAAAACAGACGGAAAATTGAAGACTTGAGATTGACCGGGCAGGAAAGGGCTCGAATGCGTCATCACAGACTGATCTTTGCCATCCTCGCGTCGATCCTTCTTTTCCTGTCGTTTGACGCAGCGGGTCACGCAAAGGACGCCAGGATTTCGGATGTACTGATCACGAACAACCGGGATCACGTGCTGGTGTACGCGAAAGTGGTGAACTACCTGACCCGGGAAATCGAGGAGGCCGTCCTGGCCGGGGTCCCCACAACCTTCACCTATTTCATCGACCTGTATCAGGAGAGATCCTACTGGCTGGACAAGACGATTTCCCGCGCCGTCATTCACCACACGGTCAAATACGACAACGTGAAGAAGCTTTTCTTCGTTTCTTCCACGGGGCGCAAGGAAGCGGCCGAGTTCCCGGACCTTGACGGCGCGATGCGGGTCATGGTCGACCTGAACGGCGTCGCCATCGCGCCGATGAAGGCGCTGGTGAAGAACAAGACCTACTACATCATGATCAAGGCGAAACTGGAAAGGGTCACGCTGCCTTTCTCGATGGAGTATCTGTTCTTTTTCGTGTCCCTGTGGGATTTTGAAACCGACTGGTACAGGCAGGGTTTTATCTATTGAGCGGTGACGCGGCGTCCGGGGCCGGCGGATCGTTTCCTGCCGGCCCCCGGACGGCCGCTGAAAGACGGCGCGGCCATGCCGCCCGCTTGCGGATGTAAACGGGAATGAAAGTTTTCAGGAAGAAGGAACGCCGGCAGCCCGAAATCGGCCCCCAGGAAGCCAGGAGAAGGAAGCGGGAGAGGATCATCATCTTCCTGGCGATGCTGGTCATCGTCGTCCTGTCCCTGCTGGAAAGCCACCTCTTCCAGAGGGACGGGGCCTTGTCCCTGTCCAGCAACGTCCTGATCTTCGGGATGATCAACATCAACATCATTCTGATCATCCTCCTCGTTTTTCTCATCGTCCGCAACGTGGTCAAGCTCATCTTCGAGCGCCGGCGCGGCGTCATCGGCTCCAAACTCCGCACGAAGCTCGTCGTCGCATTTGTCGGCCTGTCGCTGATTCCCACGGTGCTGCTGTTCCTCGTATCGATCAATTTCCTGTCCTACAGCATCGACAACTGGTTCAGCATCCGCATCGGGCAGGCCCTGAACAAGACCCTGGAGCTTGCCCAGAAGCACTATCAGCAGACGGGGGCGAGCGCCAAGGATTTTGCCAGGCAGATCAGCTCCGAGATCACGCGCAACCGCCTCTATGAGAGGGAAAAAAGGGATTATCTCAAGGCGCTCATCGAACAGCGACAGAAGAGCCATCATCTGGGAGCGCTCGAGGTCTACATCGACAACCGCAGGGAGAAGATGTTCGCCAGCAATCCCGACATTCCGGAGGACCTTCACATCAACCTGTCGCCGAAGATGCTCGAAGATCTTTTCATCGGCAAGGAGGTTTCGGCGGTGCAGCAGGTGAAGTCCGGCGATCTGATCAGCGGCATGGCCCCGATCTATTCGGTCGTGACGCCCCAGACCGTCGTCGGCGCCGTCCTCGTCAGCTATTACGTCCCGCAGTCGTACGTGGACGATGTCCAGGTGATTTCCCGCACGTCGGAGCAGTATCGGCAGCTCAACCTGTTCAAGAATCCGGTGAAGATGAGCTTCATCATCACCCTCTTCATCGTGACCTTGCTCATCATCTTTTCGGCGACCTGGTTCGGCCTTTTCCTCGCCAAGGGGATCACCGGCCCCATCCAGGATCTCGCCGAAGCCACGAAGAAGATCGCGCAGGGCGACCTGAATCAGCGTATCGAAGTCGTGGCCGATGACGAGATCGGCGTGCTCGTCGATTCCTTCAACTCGATGATGAAGGATCTCAAACGGAGCAAATCGGAACTGGAGCAGGCCAACGTCGATCTGGAGCAGCGCCGGAAGTACATGGAGACGGTTCTTCGCAACGTCTCCGCCGGGGTCGTCTCCGTCGACCGGGACGGCGTCATCGTCACCATCAACCAGGCCGCCGAGCGGCTGCTCTCCATCAGCACCGAGAAGGTTCTCAACCGGCGGTATGAAGAGGTCCTGATCCCGGAGCACAATCAGCTCGTCCGCGAGATCCTCCAACAGATGAAGGAGAGCGGCGAAAGCTACGCGGAAAGGCAATTGGAGCTGATGCTCAAAGACCGGGCGCTCACCCTGCTCACGGCGATTTCGGTCCTGAAGGACGAAGAAGGGAACGACATGGGCATGGTGATCGTCTTCGAGGACCTGACGCAGCTGCAGATGGCCGAGCGCGCGGCCGTGTGGCGCGAAGTGGCGCGCCGGATGGCGCACGACATCAAGAATCCCCTGACGCCGATCCAGCTGTCGGCGCAGAGGCTGCAGAAGAAATACGGCCAGACGCTGGGCGAGGAAGGCGCGGTCTTTCAGGAGTGCACGCAGACGATCATCAACCAGGTGGACGTGCTGAAGAGGCTGGTGAACGAATTCTCGCGCTATTCCCGTATGCCCATCACGAAGCTCGCGCTTCATGACCTGAACGAAACGATCGGCGATTCCGTCTCGCTTTTCCAGGACGCGCACAAGGAAATCCGCTTCGTCTTCGAACAGGGCACGGGCATACCGCGTCTGAATCTCGACCCGGAACAGATCCGGCGCGTCATGGTCAACCTGCTGGACAACGCCGTGGCCGCGATCGACAAGAACGAGGGCTGCATCGAGATCAGGACCTCGCTGGAAGACGAGCGGCGGCGGGTGAGAGTCGAGATCGCCGACAACGGGTGCGGCGTGCTGCCCGCCAACAGGACCAAGGTCTTCGAACCCTATTTTTCCACGAAGGGGACGGGAGGCACGGGCCTCGGGCTCGCCATCGTCCGGTCGATCATTTCCGATCATCGCGGGGTCATCAGCGTGAGGGACAATACGCCTTCGGGAACCGTGGTTTCCTTCGAGCTCCCGGTCCCGGAGGCGACGGCATAAGGAAAGTGAGAGCGCATGCGAAAGTCGATACTGATTGTGGACGATGAGGAAAGCATTTGTCATGCCCTGGGCGGCATTCTGGCCGACGAGGGCTACGAGGTGCTGACGGCCGGCAGCGGCGAGGATGCCCTGAAGATCGTCGAGGAAGAGCTTCCCAATCTGGTGCTCCTGGACATCTGGCTCCCCGGCATGGACGGCATCGAGGTGCTCAAGGCCATCCGCTCCAACTATCCCCAGATCCGCGTCGTCATGATCTCCGGGCACGGGACCATCGAGACCGCCGTCAAGGCGACGAAACTGGGCGCCTTCGATTTCATCGAGAAGCCCCTGTCGCTCGAGAACGTCATCCTGGTCGTCAACCACGCCCTGGACATGATCCGCCTGGAGGAGGAGAACGTCCTCCTGCGGGAGAAGATCCGCAACGAGTACGAACTGACCGGCAGCAGCCCGGCCATCGTCGAACTCAAGGAGATCATCGCGCTGGTTGCCCAGACCAACGCCTGGATCCTGATCATGGGCGAGAACGGGACCGGGAAGGAGCTGGCGGCCCGCTCCATCCACCGGGGAAGCAAGCGCGCCGAGAAACCTTTCGTGGAGGTCAACTGCGCGGCGATCCCGGAGGAACTGATCGAGAGCGAGCTTTTCGGCCATGAAAAGGGCGCCTTTACCGGCGCGACCGCAAAAAAAAGAGGAAAGTTCGATCTCGCCCACGAGGGGACGATTTTCCTCGACGAGGTCGCCGACATGAGCCTCAAGGCGCAGGCGAAGATCCTCCGGATTCTCCAGGAGAAGAAATTCGAGCGGGTCGGCGGCAACACGTTCATCATGACGGACGTCCGGGTGCTGGCCGCCACGAACAAGGACCTGGAAAGAGAGATGGAGGCCGGACGGTTTCGGCAGGATCTGTACTATCGCCTCAACGTCATTCCCCTGACCATTCCGCCGCTGCGCGACCGGAAGGAGGACATCCCGGCCCTCGTCGACTGTTTCCTGCGCGATCTCGCGGCCAAGGAAGGGGAGGCGCCCAAGCGGCTGTCGGACGACGCCGTCGCCGCGCTGCTGCGGCACAGCTGGCCGGGAAACGTGCGGGAACTGAAGAACATCATCGAGCGGCTGGTCATCATGACGCCGTCCGAGGTCATCACGGCAAAGGACATCCCCGTTCTGGGCACGGGAATGGAAAAGATCCCGGAGCCCTGCGTCCCGGTGGCCTCCGATTCCTATCGCGAAGCCAAGATGGACTTCGAACGGCAGTTCCTGCTGAAGAAACTGAAGGAGTTCAACTGGAACATCTCGAGGACGGCCGAGGCGATCGGCCTCGAAAGGAGCAATCTGCACCGGAAGATCAAGAGTTACGGGATTGAAGTGAAGGAGGATTCCCTGCCCTAGCGCGTCAGCGCGTCTGCGTCATCTGCCGCCGCAGATCGGCGAGCGTGAACCGGTGAAAGGGGAGGCAGGCCAGGCCGAGGACGAGGAGAACGGCCAGGGAGAGAAAGTGGTAGACGATGGCGAAGCCCAGGGCGTCGGGTTTGGAGATGCCGTAGAGGGTGAGGCCCAGAACGCAGAAATAATGCCAGTTGCCCACGAAGCCGGGTGCCGCGGGGATGGCGATGCCGACGATGAGGATGATCATCACGACGAAGGCCGCGCTCACGGGCAGCTGGTAGCGGAAAGACAGGAACATCAGGTAGATGATCAGCGCGTCGACGATCCAGATGACCAGGGAGAGAACGGAGGCGCGCAGGACGATCCCCCTGTCCGCGATCGCCTTGAAGCCGTCGAGGAAGTGATGCAGGAGACGAAGCGCGCCTGAGGCGTATCGTTCCGGCAGGCGTCCCAGCAGGATTTCCGCCTTTCTCTCCAGCGCTCCCCGGAAGAGGATCGTCAGGACCAGAAGAACCGTCAGGCTGACCGTCCCGAACAGCAGGAGCCCGCTCGCCCTGCTCATCCAGGAAGGCGCGGGGGTGAACATCAGGATGAAGACGGCCATCAGGAGCACCGTCAGGGTATCCAGGACGCGTTCCACGACGATCGTTCCCAGGGCGGAACTCATGGCGATGCGGCTGTGCTGGGTGATCAGATAGGGACGGGCAAGCTCGCCGAGTCTTGCGGGAATCGCCACGATGGCGAGGAAGCCGACGTTGGAAACGGAAAAGAGCGAAAGCTGGCTGACCTTCTCCAGGGGGCTCAGCAGGATGCCCCAGCGCACGGAACGGAGCCATTGCATGGCGACCATGAGGACCAGGACCGGTACGAGGTAACCGCCATGGATGCCCTGCAGATGTTTCGCGACATCCCGGAAATCGATCCCTCGGATGGAGAAGTACACCAGGAGGCCGCCAAGGAGGAGGCCAGCGATCAGTTTCGTCTTCATGATTTCACGAGATCGTCACGACGGGCTGAACCGGAATGCATCTGCCGGAAGACGGGTCCGGGCGCTAGTTCTTTGCGATACGGTCGCCGATCTTGTCGTGGATGAGCTGGGACGACAGCTTGTCGCCGATCAGTCCGACGCGGATGGCCACCGTCGTCACGTTCTTGGCCTTGTAGGTGACGCTGATGTGCACCTTCTTCTCGTCCACGAGGGTGTCGATGGTGCCGCGGCCGATCTCCTTGTAGGGCTCGACGTCGATGCCTTTCATGTCGGCGACCGTCTTTTCGCAGGCCGCCCAGACCTTGTCGAAGGAGTGGTAATAATCGGTCTTCAGCTCGCCGTTCATGTACACGTAGGTCCCCGAGCCGGTGCCGATGGCCGCGCCGCCGACGATGGCCGCGGGACAGCCGGACAGGAGAAGGACTCCGCAAGCCGCGGCGATCACGGCCGCGGCGATTCTTCCGGCAGTTTTCCTTCTTGTACGGGTCATAGTTTCATCTCCTTGGGAAGACTCGATAAACGGACGAGGGAACACTACCTTATCCGGCCCTGATTGTCCACGGTTTTGTTCGCCTCGATCGGCTGGATGAAGGGTCGGATGGCGGGGAGGGTCGGGTGTCCGGGAAAGTCGGCCCGCCCGTCAAGCGGCGGCCGGGGACTGCTGATGCATGCGGCCGGCGTCAGTCGTCGAGGGCGACCAGGCCTTCGCGGATCGCGTACTTCGTCAGTTCGGCGACGCTCCGCATATTCAGCTTCTGCATGATATTCCGCCGGTGGGTTTCGACGGTCTTGATGCTCAGGTATACATGGGCGGCGATCTCCTTCGCCGTCAAGCCCTCGGCGAGGAGCTGGAGAATCTCGCGCTCCCTGGACGTCATCAGGTCCACTGCGGCGGGAGAGGACTCCATCATCTTGTGGAGATACCCCTTCACGACGACGTCGGCGATCCTGGGGCTCAGATAGGTATTGCCCGTCACGACCTGACGAATGGCCCCGGCGAGTTCGGCGAAGGCGCAGTCCTTCAGCAGATAACCCGATGCCCCGGCCTCCAGCATGCCGAGCACGAACCGGCGGTCCGAATGCATGGACAGGGCGATGACCTTGACGTCGGGAATCGCGCTGACGATCTTCCGCGTCGCCTCGATCCCGTTCATGTCCGGCATGGAAACGTCCATGATGATCACATTGGGGAGCAGTTTCTCCGCCAGCGCAATGGCTTTCCGGCCGTTTTCCGCCTCGCCGACAACTTCCATGCCCGCTTCCTTCTCGATCAGGGTGCGGAGACCGTCACGAAAGATATTGTGGTCATCGGCAAGGAGAACTCGAATTTCCATCGCTCATCATCCCCACAGACAGGCTCGCCGCGCCGCCCCGGCCCCTTTTCAGCCGCTCCGCCGGGACGGAACGCCGCGGCCGCCCGAAAGGTCCGGCCGCGCATTGTGTTATCAATATAACAGCATCAACCACACGCCGAAATCAGGTTATCCCTCATCCTGAACCGATCTTTCCCTCAAAGTTCCTCATCCATTGTCTGAGGACCGGTCAGGGATTCAATCTTTCGTCAAAACGGCCCCTGTCACCGGGTCCATGTCGATCCGCATCGCTTTCTTTCGCGCGGACAGAAGGATCGTCGCACCCGTCACGTTTCCGCCGGGCTGGAGAACGATGGCGTACGTCCCCTGCCGGATCTCGCCGGAGATGGGATCGACAATCCGGATCGCGGTCCCGGGCGGAATGCTCCTTGCCGGCTGTCCTTCCGTGGCGAAACTCCTCCCGTCCAGATCGATGAGAACGGTCCGGGTATCCATATTCATGCGGGACATGTGACGCGCATGCCGGATGGTTGCCGCGATTTCCCTTCCCGTGGCGTGAAGGCGGGCCGAAGGGAGAAACCCGGCGACGAAGACGGTGGACAGGCCCAAGACCAGGGTGACGAGCGAAAGAACGATGATCGTCTCCAGAAGCGTAAATCCTTTTTTCCCCATCTTCATGGCCTGTCCCCGCCGGCGGAGAATCGAATGCCCCGCGGCCTCACAGCGGAATGTCGGAGATGCTGAAGATCGCGAGCAGCATGGAAATCACGATGAAACCGATGATCAGTCCCATCACCAGGATCAGGGCCGGTTCGAGGAGTGACATGAACCTCTTGACGGCCTGCCTCATGCTCTTTTCATAGATGACGGCGACCTTCATCAGCATCGCATCGAGCTGGCCCGTCTCTTCACCCACGGCAATCATGGAGAGGGCCATCGGGGGAAACACGCCCGCCCGCGAAAGGGGATCGGAGATGCCGCGCCCCTCTTTGGCCCCCTTCGAAACGGCCTCCACACGGCGGGCGATGACCCGGTTGCCGATGACGTCCTTGGCATTGTTCAGGGCCTGAAGGAGAGACACTCCGCTGGCCAGGAGCGTTCCCAGGGTCCTGCAGAACCGCGCCGTTTCCAGCTTCCTGATCACATCCTCCATCAGCAGCAGTTTCAGGGCGTCCCACCGGTAACGTCCCCGTTCGGAAGCCACGGCATGCCTGAACAGGAGTCCCGCCGCAGCCAGCGCGATCAGGAGGATCCACCCGTAGGACGCGAGGAATTCGCTGGTGCTGAGGAGAATCTGCGTCGGTGCAGGCAGGGAAGACCCCAGTTCGGAGAAGATGACGGAGAATCTCGGCAGGACGAAGGTCAGGAGCAGGATGATGGATATCCCGCCCGTGAGCGCGAGAATCGTCGGGTAGATCATCGCCGAAACGACGTGATCCCTCAGTTCCTTCGATGATTCGAGGAACTCGTTGAGCCTTTCCAGGACCGCATCCAGCACGCCGCCCGCCTCGCCTGCCCGGACCATGTTGACATACAGCCTGGAGAAGATGTCCGGGTGCTTCTGGAGGGCATCGGAAAAGGAAATGCCTTCCCGGACGGACTTCAGCAGGGCCTGGACCATCTCCTTCATTCCCCTGCGGTCCGAGATTTCGGAAATGACGTGGAGGCTCCTGTCCAGGGGCAGCCCCGCCGCGAGCAGGGTGGAGAGCTCCGACGTAAAGGTCATCAGATCCCTTTTCGTGGCGCGGAACCGCATCCTCGACCCGAAGCCGCGCTCCGCGGGAGGGGTGACGGAGAGCGGGATCAGCCCCATGTTCTTGAGCCGCTCGACGGCGTTCCTCTGATCGGCCGCCTCGATGACTCCTTCCGAGACCTCCCCTGCCAGGCTTGTCGAACGGTATGCGAAGACGGGCATCTCAGGCCTCCTGGGTCACCCGGAACACCTCGTGCAGGGTCGTCATCCCCCAACGGACCTTTTCCGCACCGTCTTCCAGGAGGGTCTTCATCCCGAGTTTCCTCGCCGTCTGGCGCAGTTCATTCGCATCCGGGTTCCGGAGAATCAGTTTGCGGATGTCATCGTCGACCACGAGCAGCTCGAAGATGCCTTTTCTGCCGTAGTAGCCCGTGAAGGTGCACGCCTCGCATCCCCGCCCCCTGTAGAGCTCCACATCGCCGTCGAGACCGAAGATGGCCAGTTCTTCCCGGTTGACGGCGGAGACGTCGCGCTCCCTGCAGTTCGGGCAGATGACCCTCACGAGCCGCTGCGCCATGATGCCGCGGATCGTCGAAGACAGGAGGAAGCGCTCCACGCCGAGATCGAGCAGGCGGGTGACGGCGCTGGGCGCGTCGTTCGTATGCAGCGTGGAAAAGACCAGGTGGCCGGTCAGGGCGGATTGGACGGCGATCTCCGCCGTCTCCAGGTCCCGGATCTCGCCGATCATGATGACATCCGGGTCCTGGCGGACGATATGGCGCAGGGTATTGGCGAAGTTGAGGCCGATGCCGGGCTTCACCTGGATCTGGTTGACGCCCTTGAGCTGATATTCCACGGGGTCCTCGACCGTAATGATCTTGCGGTCCGGCGAATTGATCTCGTCCAGGGTGCCGTATAGGGTCGTCGTCTTGCCGCTGCCGGTGGGGCCGGTGACGAGGATGATGCCGTTGGGCTTCGAGATCAGCTTGTGAAACTGCGAGAGCGTATCTTCCGAGAACCCGAGGTGGCCGAGATGGATGTCGATGCCCTCCTTGTCGAGGATTCTCATCACGACGGATTCTCCGTAGAGCACGGGGATGGTTGAAACGCGGAGGTCGATCTCCTTGCGGCCGACCTTGATCCGGATGCGGCCGTCCTGGGGAAGCCGCCTCTCGGCGATGTTGAGTTTCGCCATGATCTTGACCCTGGAGATGATGGCGGGGAGGAGCTTCTTCGGCGCCGTCTCCACGGGGTGGAGCACGCCGTCGATGCGGTAGCGGATCTTGAGGCTGTCCTCGAAGGGTTCGATGTGGATGTCGCTCGCCCTGCTCTCGAGGGCCCTGGTGATCAGGAGATTGACGAGCTTGATGATGGGCGCCTCCGACGCCAGGTTCTTGAGGTGCCCGACGTCCTCCCCCTCGTCGGCGACGAATTCGAATTCGTTGCTGTCGATGTTTTCGATGATCTTGTTGATGTCCTGCGCTTCCTGCCCGTAGTACCGGGCGATGTAATCGTCGATCATCTTCCCGTCGCCGGAATACACCTGCACATCGGCGCGCAGGGCGACCGCCAGCGAATCGATCACCTCCCGATCCCCGGGATCGGCCATAAGGACCTTGAGCAGATTGTTCTTGATCTCCAGGGGGACGAAGCGCTTTTCGCGGATGAACCGGGACGACAGGCCGTCGATCACGATGGGGACTTTCGGGAGCTGCTCCGCCTGGATTACCGGTACGGCCTGACGGCTCATTTTCCGACCCTCGCCCTTCCTTCTTCTGCTGCGCAGATTTCCCCGCGCCTTTCCGGCCTGTTTCCGCCTTTCAGGAATCTCTTGCACTTTTCGGTCCCCTTCTCCATCGGGCGGCGACGCGATTCCAGGGGACAATTCTCTTAATTCGTCATCGGGAAAAGGCTGAGGGTTCCCCGGGCGTTTTCAGGAGGGATCCGCGGGCATGCGCTCCCGCGTTTTTTCCGGATTCGCGCTGGGGGCCCCATCCGTTTTCAGCCCCGGTGTTTATCCGGTTCGGCGGCATCAATTCAGACATCGAAAGGAAGAATTTGAGATTGCCCCCGATGGCGGGAGGCATCGCGGCAGGACTATTTTACAGCCGAGGCCGGGCGTCCAATCGGGCGAACCGGGCAGCGGGACGGTCAGGAAGGCGGCGAGCCTTCGCGTCCCGCGAAAACGGGCATCGGGAGGAATGCATGATCAAGATCAAGATTCTGGCGGGGTTTTTCGGGATTCTGGGGATTGTGCTGATGGCGGGTACGTGTCCGGCGGCCGAGGAGACAAAACCGGCCACCGACGCACAGAAGATCAGCTACAGCATCGGCTATCAGATCGGCGGCGATTTCCTGCGTCAGGGCTGGGAACTCGACGCCGGGATGCTGACGCAGGGCGTCCTGGATGCCGCAGGCAAGAGCGCCCCCAAGATTCCCCCTGCGCAGATGAACGCGATCCTGACGAACCTGAAGAAAAAGCTCGTGGCCGATCAGCGGGTGACGGTGAAGCAGGCCGAGGAGTCCTTCCTTGCCGCCAACGCGAAAAAGGAGGGCGTCGTCGTCCTGCCGGACGGGGTTCAGTACAAGGTGGTCAAGAGCGGCGACGGCAGGCAACCCACCATGAACGACGACGTCACCATCCGGTATCGTGTCAGCCGCATCGACCAGCAGGAGATCCCCACAGGATATCCCGATGCCGGGCCGAGGACCTACCCCCTGAAGAAGGCCCTCCCCGGCCTGAAGGAAGTGCTGCTCCTGATGAAAGAAGGAGCGGTTTGGCAGGTCGTCCTTCCCCCAGGGCCCGCGCTGGGTTCGCGGGGGGAGGCGTTGGAAAACGCCGGTGTCCTTGTCTATGAGCTGGAGCTGGTTTCCGTTCAACCCGGCAAGTGACCAGGGCGCCCAGATCAGGCGAAAAGGCCCTTGCGGCCTTCGCGCCTTCGCAAAGAGGAGGAAAGGAAAATGAAAACCAGAGAATCAGGTCCGTGGCGCCTGAGGTGGGTCAGGGTTGTGAGTCTGGCCTGTATCGGAGCCTTTCTGTGTTTCACCGGCGGTCCGGCGTTTGCCCAGACCTATGTCCCGGGCGGAACGTTGGACCCGACAACCATTCCCAAGTACGTCATACCGCTGGTGATACCGCCGGAAATGCCGAAGAGCACGGCCTCTCCGGCGCCGGCCGCGGATTACGACATCGCCGTCCGCCAGTTCCAGCAGCAGATCCTTCCGGGCGGCATCTGGGGATCGTCATTCCCGAATCCCGCCGGCGGTGCCCCCGTAGGTCCCTTCCCGCCAACGACGGTCTGGAGTTACGGACGGGCTGAAGATCCGCCGCCCGATTCCTCAGGCATCGGCGGGGCCGTGGGCGTCGCGCCGGCGCAGAATTCGAGCTTCAACTACCCGGCCCTCACCGTCGAGAATACGTCGAACGTCGTCACGACGGTCCGCTGGATCAACGGCCTGGTCGATGCCGCGGGGAATTATCTTCCGCACCTGCTCCCCGTCGATCAGACCCTGCACTGGGCCAATCCGCCCAATGCCAACTGCATCATGGGCGATCCCAATCGGACGGACTGCGAGACGGCCGTTCCCACGCCCTATACCGGACCGGTCCCCATCGTGACCCACGTGCACGGCGCACACGTCCAGCCGCACAGCGACGGCTACCCCGAGGCGTGGTGGCTTCCCGCCGCCAACAACATCCCCGCCGGTTACGCCCTGCGCGGATCGAACTACGGCCAGGCCGACAACACCAACACGGTCCCCGGGTCGGCATACTTCAGCTACGAGAACACACAGCCCGCGGCGACGATCTGGTTCCACGACCATGCCCTCGGCATGACGCGGCTCAACGTCTATGCCGGTCCGGCCGGCTTCTGGCTCATCCGCGGCGGTGCTCATGATACGGCCGCCGGCGTTCTTCCCGGCCCGGCGCCGACCCTTGCCGGCGGCGATCCGAACTTCAATGCAACGGTCCGCGCGGCCATCCGCGAGGTTCCGATCGTGATCGAGGATCGTTCTTTCAACACCGACGGCTCCCTCTTCTATCCGCAGGACCGCACCTTCTTCGACGGCTTCACCGGCCCCTACATCGGCGGAACCGGGACGCCCGCCGGCCCTTCGGACATGTCCGGCATCTGGAACCCCGAGGCCTTCTTCAACACCATGGTGGTCAACGGGAACACCTGGCCGAAATTCGAAGTGGCCCCGGCGCGCTACCGCCTGAGGCTTCTGAACGGCTGCAATTCGCGGACGCTCAACCTCTCGCTGTTCGTCGTGAGCAGCGATCCCGATGGCATCCCCGGGAACGCCGATGATGTCCTGGGCGCCGAGGTTCCGATCTACCAGATCGGGGGCGATCAGGGGTTCCTGCCCAATGTGGTGAAGATCGTGACGGGCTCCGTCACGACCCTTCCCGGCGACGGCACGGTCCCTGCGGCCGTGGCCGCTCCTGACGCCCGCCAGGCGCTGCTCATGATGTCCGCGGAGCGGGCCGACGTGATCGTCGATTTCAGCGGCATGGCCAACGGCACGCGGATCCGCATGATCAACACCGCGCCCGATGCGCCCTTCGGCGGTTTCCCGGCGCCGCCGTTCCTCCCCGGCGACGTTGCGGACGCTCTCACCAGCGGCCAGGTCATGGATTTCATCGTCGACAACGCCTTGACGCAGCCGGGCGACGCGACCTGCATGCTGCCGAAAAACATCGTCCTCCCGGCGGAAGGGCCGCTCGGAGCGCCGAACAACACGCGCAAACTGTCGCTCAACGAAATGTCTTCGGACCAGGTCTGCGTGGAAATCGACGCGATGACCGGCGCGATCGTCGGAACGCTCTTCAGCACATTCGCCGGCGATCCGAATTTCCTCGGCAACTGCGCCGCGGCCGCCACCACCGTTCCGGGCAACCTCCCGCAACCGATGGGGCCGCGCCAGGCGCTCGTGGGTGTCGTGACAACGGACGGCGTCGGAAATGTGGTCGCCCTGCCGAAGCGATGGGGGGATGCAATCACAGAAACGCCGCTTCTCAACAGCACCGAAGTCTGGGAAATCCACAATACCACGGCGGACGCGCATCCGATCCATCTGCACCAGGTGGCCTTCCAGGTAATCGAGCGCGAGGACCTGGATCCGGCAGCCCTCGCCTTGGGAAACCTGGTCCCGACGGGGGTGACCTATCCGGCGTTGCCCAACGAATCGGGCTACAAGGACACAGTCGCCTCCTATCCCGGCCAGATCACGCGCATCAAGGCCAAGTTCGACATCGCCGGCCTCTATGTCTGGCACTGCCACATCATCGAGCATGAAGACAACGAGATGATGAGACCCCTGTTCGTCAACGGGGACAGTCTCATTTATGTGTCGAACACCGGCTCCGGCGTCTCGCAATGGAATCTGGGCGTGTGGAGCCAGATCACGGCCAACGATCCTCTGCTCATGGCGGCCTCGGGCTCGACGATGTACGGGGCTTTTGGAACCGGGATCTGGGCATGGAACGGCACTGCCTGGAGCCAGATCACGGCCAGCAATCCGGAAGCGATGTCAGCGGCCGGAACGGTGCTGTACGGCGATTTCGACGCCGGCGGCATCTGGAAGTGGGACGGCACTGCCTGGGGCCAGATCACGGCCAGCAATCCGGAAGCGATGTCGGCGGCCG
>DAOSIS010000012.1:19213-105760 GCA_035366835.1 Syntrophales bacterium
GAACGGTGCTGTACGGCGATTTCGGGGCCGGCGGCATCTGGAAGTGGGACGGCACTGCCTGGAGCCAGATCACGGCCAGCAATCCGGAAGCGATGTCGGCGGCCGGAACGGTGCTGTACGGCGATTTCGGGGCCGGCGGCATCTGGAAGTGGGACGGCACGGCCTGGAACCGGATCTCTGCGGACAATCCGCAGGCAATGATCGCCTCGGGTTCGATGCTGTACGTGAACCTCGGTGGAACCGGCATCTGGAAGTGGGACGGCGCATCCTGGAGCCAGATCACGGCTACCGATCCGGCCATCATGGTGTCCGCCTACTGAGACCTGAAGCCCTTGTCTCCATGGGGATCGGGTTGAAGGCGCGGACAGAAGAAATGAGGAACTCTGCTTCGGGGAGGGAGAAACCCCTCCCCGAATTTTTTTCTCCTGCCAGGGTGTTCCGGGGCTGGCGGCGGCCGCGGAGATCTGCCCTCGCCGGAACACAGGCGCCGACGGTCTCCCCGGTTCAGAGCCAATCCCTTCTGTGCGGCGCCCGAATCCGGAAGCACGAATCAGCCATTCCACCCCGCAATTTGAGCTTTCTCCCGATGGAAGCGGTGCGCGCAGTCCTTATACTATCCTCAGCCGATTTCAGGCGATACAAACCCGCTGCAGGGCGGGCAAGGTCTTTTCCCCGAAGGAGGATGGATCATGAACTTCCGGAAACGAGTCCATATCGTGAAATCCTGACACCCTGCGAAAATGATCGGACCGGCGCGGTCCGGATGCGCATCGCCGATGCCTGGGCATGCGCTTGAAGGAGGCGGACGATGGAATACCTTCCTGTGGGTTTGTTTGCGGTGGCCGCCGTCGGCGGGCTGACGCTGGCGACCATGAAGTTCACGGGGAAAGGAATGCCCCTTGCCCTGGTCCTGGGGCACGGGATCTTCGCAGCGGCCGGTCTCGTCGCCCTGATCGCCAGGGTCCTTGATGACGGCAATATCCTGATGAACGTATCGCTCCTGCTTTTCCTCGGCGTTGCGGCGGGCGGCTTCCTCCTCCTGGCGCTCGACCTGAAGAAGAAGCGGCAACCCGGCATTCTGATCGCGGCTCACGGGCTGGGCGGGGCGGTTTCGTTCGTGGTGCTCCTGATTTCCCTGTTCCGGTAGATTCGCCCGCGGACGCAGCAGGACCGGCCGCGGCGGGCGCGTCGACGTCGGCGTCGAAGAGCCCGCTCAGGCTTTTCGTAACCCCAAATCAGGTTATGCCTGATTGAGAACCATCGTCCGATTACATATCCTGCAAGTGAGAAACGATGCGTCAATAGACCGATGGCGCATGGATGAAGGGTGTAAATAGAGCGTGGGTTCCGGCGGCGTGACGCGGCCGGCAAGATAAAAAAACGAGTGGGTCCAAGAAATCAACTTAGGAGGTCAAGACAAATGAAGAAAACGGTAGTGAAAACTTTGGTGATCGCGGCCAGCCTGGTGGCCGGCCTGATGTTCGGTCAGGCATTTGCCGCCTCCGGTCCCGGCGGACAGATGATCGGCGAGGGTGGAAATCCCGGCGCTTGGACTCTGGATATGCCGGCAGCGGAACTGGAGTCAATGAAGGGGAGTGAACCCATTGAAGAGTTCTCGGGCACCGTGACCGCGGTGGAGAAGATGAAAGGCGTAAAGGACGGCGTGCAGTTGAAAATGAAGTCCGGCAGCAGCACCTACACGGTTCTTCTGGGGCCCGGGTGGTTCGTCAAGAATCAGTCGCTCAAATTCAACGTGAAGGACAAGATCGACGTGAGGGGGAAGCGAGTGGGATTCAACATCGTTGCCTCCGAGGCTTCGAAGGGCGACTGGACCATGCGGCTTCGTAACGAGGCGGACGGACAGCCCGAATGGCAGTGCTGCTTTCTCCGGGAGAAAAAGTAACGACAAGAGGAAGGCGACCCACTCGTTCTTTTATCTTGCCGGAAACATGGACGCAATCTACACGCGATGCCGGGGGAGGCGACGATGCTGACAATACGATGGTCATGGAGGATTTTCCTCCTTCCCATGCTCTTCCTGTTCCTGGCTCAGACGAACGCGGCGGCTTTCCGTCCGGCGCCCGACGTCCCCAGGATTTCAATCGAACAGCTGAAGGCCAAGATGGATGCCGGGGAGAATATCGTCATTATCGACATGAGGTCGGACAGGGACTATCAGGAAAGCAACGAGAAGATCAAAGGCGCCGTCCGCATCTCCGTCGTCGAGCTGGAGGACAGTTCCCGGGCGCTCCTCAAGGGCAAGGAAATCATCACCTACTGCAGCTGAGTCAATGAGGCGACGAGTGCCCGTGCGGCACAGCTGCTGATGGAGGAAGGATTCCAGAAGGTCAGCGCCCTCAAAGGCGGGTTCGATGCCTGGAAAAAGGCCGGGTATCCGCTGGAGCGGAAGTAAAGACACCGATGGATGAAGGACGGTATCGGAGCCGGTGCGATTCCGTCGCGCAACGCGAAGGGACTCGGCCGGCATTTCTTTTGACAACCTGTTTTCTTGGAGGTTCGAGGAGGGAAGCATGCATCGCAAGGCATTGGTTCCGCTGGACGGTTCGCAGATGGCGGAATGTGCGCTGTCCCATGTCAAAGACTTCGTGAAAGACGGCACCGTGGGAGAGGTCACCCTCCTGCATGTCGTCAGAGTGGATATTCCCTGGGAGAGTGTATACGAGCAGCGGCTGGACATCGACGGCCTCAGAAAAAAGCTCTTTGCGATATCCGGGAAGTACCTCTCGGATGTCCAATCCCGGCTGGCCGCGGAGGGCATCGAGGCAAAGACGGAGACGATCGAGTCGAATTACCTTGCCGATGCCGTCAACCAATATGCCCTGAAGCAGGGCATGGACATGATCTTCGTCGCTACGCACGGTTATACGGGATTGAAGAAAATGCTCCTGGGAAGCACGGCGCTGCAGATTCTGCAGCAGTCGCATGTGCCCGTCTATTTGATCCGGCCGGAAGCCTGCCGCCTTTAGAACCGGTTGAACCTGCACCGACGGCGATCCGGCGATGGCCTTCGGCGGGGGGCTGTCTGCCCTCCGCGGATAAGGGGGTTGAATCGTGAAGATCAAGATCTGGGGCAGCCGCGGCTCCATCACGACGCCGGGAACGAAGACCCTGCGCTACGGGGGCAATTCCACCTGCCTGGAAATCCGATCGGCGGAGGGGCAGACGTTCATCGTGGATGCCGGTTCCGGCATACGCAATTTCGGCAGGGCCCTGCGGAGCGAGCCGGACGTTTCCGCAATCCGTTTTTTCCTGACGCACGCCCATTGGGACCATCTGGTCGGCTTCCCCTTCTTCGAGCCCGTCTACTCGGACCGATACACCTTCACGTTCTGCAACGGCGCCCATGCCCAGGACGCGATCAGCAGGTACCTGTGCCGGCAGATGGAGGCGCCCTATTTTCCCGTGGAATTCAAACACCTGAAGGCCCGTTTCTGCTTCCGCTGCGAATGTCCGAACGCGGAAGACCGCAACTGCCAGATCAGCAGCCTGGAGGTGCGTGCCTTTCCCCTGAGTCACCCGAACGGAGGGTACGGGTTCCGGTTCAGCGAAAACGGGAAGACCTTCGTTTTTCTGACCGACAACGAGTTGGCCGTTCAGCACCCCGGCGGATGGACCGCAAGGCAGTATGCGGAGTTCTGCCGCGGAGCCGATCTTCTCTTTCACGACGCCCAGTACACGCCGGAAGAATACCGCTACACCCGGGGGTGGGGCCATTCCACGTACGGGGACGCCGTCGATCTGGCGCTGCAGGCCGGCGTGAAGAGGCTCGGGCTCTTCCATCACGATCCGGACCGCTCGGACGACGACCTGGACCGGCAGTCGGATCTCTGCCGCGAAGGCATCAGCCGCGCAGGCGGCAAGGTTGAATGCTTCGCCTGCGCCGAAGGAACGGCGGTCGAACTGTGACCGGGACCCCGCTACACCATTCCCGGCCTCTGCTATAGCCCTCCCCATCCTCAGCCCCGGGGAGGGTTGTCATCTGTCTCTCTCCTGCAACTCAATTCCGAAGGGCCGGCGCCTCCGGCTGCAGCGGCCGGAAACCGCGACGGTCGCGGCTTTACTCCATCCGCCGGCAGGCGGACTCGCCTCTTTCCATCAGAGTCAGCGATGCCCCTTTTAGGGATTTTCGCATCAGGATTTAAGGATATGCCCGATAGGAAATCGGGCGTCTATTTTCTATATCTAGGCAAAACGGAACCGATTCACAGAACCATCGAACCACCGTCGGAGATTTGCCGCAACAGGCCCCTTCATGTAACTCAGAGGGCGGAGCTGTACCAAGAGTTCCTCCCGCAATCCCTTCCGATCCGAACCGAGACGATCCATGAGCTCCACCGAAAAGACGAATCCTTCGACGACAAGCGATGGCCGCTTCATGAATCCATCGGAGAACAGGGGCAACGCCGATGCCGCATATGCACAGGGGAAACTCTATGACCTTTCACTGAACGATCTGCTCGTCGATCCCGATCAGCCCCGCAAGGTGATGGAGGCGGGGGCGCTGGAGGAACTGGCCGCCTCGATCGGGAAGCACGGGGTCCTGGAGCCGATCCTCTTCCGGTGCCACCAGGGGAACCTGATCGTCGTTGCCGGCGAACGCCGCATTGCCGCCGCGCGGAAGGCGGGACTGCGCACCGTCCCCGCCCTGTGCGTGGACGGCAATCCTTCGGAGATCGCGCTCGTGGAAAACCTCCTGCGTCAGGACCTGACGGCGGTGGAGGAAGCGGAGGCCCTGCAGCGGCTTCTGGAGCAGCAGAAATACACCCACGAACAGCTCAGCTGCGTCATCGGCAAAGCCCGCACGACCATCTCCGATATCCTCCTCATCAACCGTCTGCCCCGGGAGATCCGTGAAGAGTGCCGGGGGGACCGGGCCATCTCGAAAAAAACCCTCATCGATATCGCGCGCAGGAAGCAGGAGCGGTCGATGCTCTCCTCCTACAGAACCTACCGGGAAAGACTGCAGAAGCGGCAAAACGCCCGGCGGGGGAGGAAGGCCGCCAATGCCGATCCGTTCGCAGCGGCAGCGGAGATGGCCGGCAGGATCCTTGCCAAGCTCCATGAACTCGATGCGTCCGACCGAAGGGATGACGGCTGGAGGAGCCTGCAGGCAACCCTCGTCAATCTGAAGGCATGGATCGATGCCTTTCTCGTGCAGGCATCGCCGGAAACACCCTCGACCGTGAAGGAGACGTCCGAACTGCACGGAGAAAGACCGCAATGAAATTTCAGGGCCGTCATGTTTTTCATCAATGCAATCGGTCAGTTCGCTATTGCCGCCGCTCCGGCGATGCCGGACCGGCGGCAGACGGAACGGCGCTTCAGCCGCACCGGCCGCTGGTGCTGCCCGGAAACGTCAAGGGATCCGGCCGGTCCACCGGGACACTGCGGCGGGGAAGCGCTCCGGACCGGACGGTCCACGTCAAAAGCGTTGATTTCGTCTCGTCTGCGTCAGTTATCAACTATGCAGCGGGGAATCTCCGTTTTTCAGGAACGGAAATGGCGGTCGGGTCACGAAATGGGCACTGAACGGCCGAAGTCCATATCGCTTCGCCGGAATACCGTGGCGAACTACGCGGGTACTCTGTGCCAGGCGCTGCTCGGATTTCTCTTCGTGCCCCTCTATATCCGGTATCTCGGGGTGGAGAATTACGGCCTCATCGGCTTTTCCGTTTCGTTCAGCGCGCTTCTGCGGCTCGCCGACTTCGGCTTGAGCGCCACCTTGAGCCGCGAGTTCGCTCGCTACACTGGCCTGAAGGAATCGGGCGCCGAGATGCGCAGCCTGCTCAAGACCCTGCAGACCCTGTACTGGGGAGTCTGTGTGCTTATGGGACTCGTGCTTGTTGCCGCCGCTCCTCTTGTTGCGCGGCATTGGATCCATGCCGGGTCGCTGGATGCAGCCGTGTTGGAGGACGCTGTGGTTCTCATGGGGCTGACGGCCTGCCTGCAGGGTCCGTTGAGCCTCTACAGCGGCGGAATCTTCGGCCTCCAGCGCCACGTGCTTGGCAACGTCATCAACGTCGCCCTGGCGGTTGCACGGTTCGGCGGCGTGGTTCCGGCGCTGGCCTTCATCTCTCCGACGATCACGGTCTTCTTCGCTTATCAACTCGCCGTCGCATGGATCGGAGCCCTGGGCACGGGCGCCGTTCTGTGGGGGCTCCTGCCGGCGACCGGCGCTCCTGCCCGCTTCCAGATGTCCTCCTTGACGTCGATCTGGCGGTTCGCCGCGGGGATGAGCGTCAATTCCGTTCTTGCGGTGGTCCTGTTTCAGTTGGACAAGATCCTCCTCATCAACATTCTCCCGCCGAAGGCGTTCGGGTACTATGCGGTCGCCAGCACTGCGGCGGTCGCCGTAACCTACCTGGGCGGTCCTCTTCTGACCACCTTCCTGCCGCGATATACGCAGTTGTTCGCCGCCGGAGACGAGCAGGGCCTGAGGGCCACGTACCGGAAGAGTTGCCGCCTGAACGCCGTGGTCATCATTCCGGCAGCCGTCCTCCTGGCCTTCTTCTCCGAGGAGGCGCTGCTGCTCTGGACGCAGGACCCGGATGTCGCCAGGCAAACGTCCCTCCTGCTGAGCCTCCTGGTGGGTGGATACGGATTCAATCAGCTGGCCGCGATGCCCTTCTGCCTCCACGTGGCATCGGGCCGGCTGAGGCTGGGAGTTTACACCAATGCGGCCGCAGTGCTCACGTTCGTGCCGGCACTGGTGATCGCAAGCCGGGTCTATGGTGGTGCGGGGGCAGCCGCGGTCTGGCTCGTCCTGCACGGCGCGTACGTTCTGGTCTTCATCAACCTGCTGCATGGAAGCATTCTGGAGGGAGAGGCGCCCCACTGGTATGCCGGGACTATCCTACCGCTGGTGTTGGCCGCCGGGGCCGGCCTGTCGGGGCCGCACTTCCTGAAAGGCGTCACAGGCCCCTGGCTTGCCGCATCGTTGGGCTTTCTGTGGGCCGTCGCCGCCGGCTCAGCGGCGCTGGCGACGTCCGAGCTGAGGGCGGAATTCGCGGATTGCCTCGGGCGCGGCAATCCCCATTCACCGACGGTTCCACAAACGAAGCAGGGGAAATCATGACGAATACCTACGATGCGAAATTCTACGACGACCTTCGCGCCGGCTCGAAGAAGTCGGCGGAAATCGTCCTGCCACTCCTGTTCAGTGAAATCAGGCCGCGGTCGATCGTCGACATCGGTTGCGGCACCGGCGCCTGGCTCTCCGTCGCGAAGGAAAAGGGCGTCTCCGACGTGCTGGGGCTGGACGGAGACTACGCGAAAGGCAGTCTCCAGATCGGCCCCGATCAGTTTCGGGCGGCGGACGTCAGCAAGGGGTTCGTGCTGGACAGGAAATACGACATAGCCATGTGCCTGGAGGTGGGCGAACACGTCCGGACCGAAGACTCGCCCCTGCTGGTGGAGTCCCTCACCAAGGCCGCCGACGTGGTCCTTTTTTCCGCCGGCATCCCCGGCCAGGGAGGAACACATCATATCAACGAACAGTGGCCGGAGTTCTGGGAGTGCCTGTTCCGGACGAGGAACTTCGTCCGCATCGACTGCATACGGCCCCTGATCTACGGGAATTCCGCGATCGAATGGTGGTACCGCCAGAATATCCTCCTTTACGTCAAACTGGAGGCCCTGCACAGGTTCCCGCGCCTTGAGGCTCTGCAGGACCGGGCCAGCGACATCGTCTTTGTCCACCGCTCCCTTCTGGAGAGGCGATACGGCTTCGTGCGATCCCTCCTCAGCCTTCTGAAAGATCCGCTCTCGACGGCATTGTCCCGGCTGGGGCTCGGCAGATGACGACGGACGCTTCCCTCCTCCTCTCCTTCCGCAGTCCAGACCAGGACGGCCGCAGCCGTTCCGGCGACGGGAGCGGAAAGATCGCCGCGCCCAAGGTTTCGATCATCGTCCCCGTGTACAACATGGAAAGGTATCTGCGGAAGTGCCTGGACTCGCTCATCCGCCAAACGCTGAAGGATATTGAAATCGTCGTTGTGAACGACGAATCGGCCGATGCGTCGCCGGAGATCATCGCGGAATATGCAGAAAGGGACGACAGGATCAAGGTCGTCAACAGGAAGAACGGCGGCCTCTCCATGGCGAGAAATTCGGGGATGAGCGTTGCGACGGGGGAGTACGTCGGTTTTGTCGATGCGGACGACTGGGTCGAGATCGAGATGTTCGAAAAGATGTATGAGATGGGAAACAGGCATTCCGCAGATATCGTCATCTGCGACTACAACAGGGTATTTGTAGAGTATGTGGAAGAATCAAGGCTGAGAATTGAAACGGAAGTCATCGATATGAATGCTCTGGGAATGAACCGATACTTCGATCAATATCTGTTCCCATACAGACACGGCGATGAAGCCTGGAACAAGATATACAAGAGGGAATTTCTTCAGGACTTCGGCATTGTGTTCGAGAAAAACAGCGAGGTATTCTCAGAAGACAAATTGTTCAATCTCTATTGCCTGCTCAATGTGAAGAAGATCTGCACGATCGACGCGGGGTTTTACAATTATCTGCAGAGGGAAGGGTCCATCATGTACAAGGTAAAGCCCGACTATACGAAGAGGCTCATGACGCTGCTGGAAAGATTCCGGAAGGCCGCACAATTCCACGGCAGGCAGAAGGACATCGAGCCGGTGCTCGGGGGGCTGATCCTGCAGGTGATCGGGAACGCGGTGTTCGACAAGCTCAGGGTGGAGGGGCTGGGCCTGTTCAAGGTCCGCGAGGATTTGAAGAACGTGAACGATTTTCATTTTTTCAAATCCAGCATGCGGAAGGTGCTCACCGCTTCCGGTTCCCTGAAGGAGCGGCTGTATTCGTTCCTGCTCTATACCGATTCCTTTATCCTGTTCCTGTTTCTGAAGAAGATCGCCATCGGCATCAAGGAGATGAAGAGGGGACTTCGGATGTCCCGCCCCACCGAGTAAGGACCCGCAGTCATGAACGCATGGATCGACAGGATCGAGAATCTCGACGTCAGCTTGTTTGCGGCGATTCCCTCGCAGACGAGCCCCGGAGACAGACGTTCGCTGCTTGCCGTGCAGAGGGCGACCGCCGACAGGTACAAAGCGTACGTCTATCTCGAAATCGGCTCTCATCTGGGGGGGTCGATCCAGCCCCACCTGGCCGACCGGCGCTGCCGGCGGATCTATTCCATCGACGCGAGGCCCCTGCAGCAGCCGGACGACCGGTCCCCGGGCTATGTCGCGCGCTACGACGACAACTCGACGGCAAGAATGCTGACCCTGCTCGGCGGCACAGGCGCCGGCGATCTTGCGAAGATCGAGTGTTTCGATTTTGACGCCGCCGAGATCGATCCGCGCCGGATTGTCTGCAAACCCCATATTGCGTTCATCGACGGCGAACACACGCAGGCGGCGGTCATGTCCGATTTCCGGTTTTGCCGGGAAGTCATCCGCGAAGGGGGGACCATCCTGTTCCACGATTTCAGCATCGTCTATCCCGAGATCCTGCGGATCTGTAGGGAATTGAACAGGCAGCACGTCGCGCACGTGCCCCTGAAGCTCGAAGACGAGGTGTTCGGCATTTTCTTCGATCCTGCGGTGGTCGACCGGGACCCCTATCTGCTGTCGCTGTACAGGAAGAACAGGAAGGTCATGCTCGGCGTCCGCGTGAAGAACTGGCTGAGAGAACGGCTTCCGGCCCCGCTGCTGAAAGCGCTCAGGGGTACGCGCAACGGTCTCCCGAAAAGGACTGCCGTGCACAATGAAACATCGGACGGCGGGCCGTCTGTCCCGCTTCGGCGCGGATGATGTCGGTCACGGAACGGTGCCAATGGACAATTTACGAAACTTGGAGGCGTGATGAGCCGCTTGAAACGCGCAGTATCATTGCTGTTCACGGACCCACATGATTTCTGGCAGCGTCTCAAACCGTATATGATGAACGCCAGATCAGGGATCATACAAATCAACGGGATCAACTTCCCTATCGACGTTGATTTGGACCCATGCATGCGTCCCATGTATGCTGGAACATATGAATACAGAATCACGAATATTTTAAAGAAGTTTCTCAAGAGCGGAGATACGTTTGTTGACGTCGGCGCCAATGTTGGCTACGTATCCTCATTTGCGCTTGGGCTGGTAGGTCAAAGTGGCGAGGTACACTCATTTGAGCCGGTACCAAGGTATCTGCAACGACTCGAATCCATCCGTGACATCAATCCGAATGTACCGCTTTACATCAACGGCGTGGCGTTGGGTGAGGAAGTCGGCACTTCGTCAATCTCGGTGAGTTTCAGCAATATTGGATGGAACACGGTCGTAGCTGATTTCATGAACCCTGAAGATACCGCGGCAAAGATAGAAGTCCGAATGGAGACGCTCGACAACTATTTCGCTGCGAAAAACATACGTTGGCCGCGGATCGTGAAAATCGATACCGAAGGATATGAATATCCCATCATAAAAGGTTTTCAGCGGTACCTCCGCTCATGCAACGAACTGCCGATGCTTGTCGTGGAGATCATGCCGACAGCCTACCCGAAGCTCGGCTTGTCTCTTCATGATTTTTCCTCGTTCATGAAAACGATGGGTTATGTGTCCTACGATACCGATCTTGCACGCCAAGTCGACATAGCGAATGCAAAAAAGATCGTCGATGTTGTGTTCATCCCCCAAGCGTGAGAGCTGGCACAATCACGCAGGAAGCGACCGTCTGTTTGACGGGGCAGAGTGAAGTACCGTCGTCGAGGTCGAGGTGAAAGAATAAGAAGCGCGTGATGGCGGGAAATGCGGTTGAAAAGAGGATGTCGGACAAGCTGGTCAGCGTCGTCATCAACAATTACAACTACGGCAGATACGTGTGCAGCGCCATCGACAGCGCCCTTCAGCAATCCTACGAGCCTGTGGAAATCGTCGTGGTCGACGACGGATCGAAAGACAATTCCCGGGCCCTGATCGAGCGGTACGGCAGGCGGATCAAGGCCGTGTTCAAGGACAACGGCGGCCAGGCCTCCGCCTACAACGCCGGATTCGCCGCATGCCGAGGCGATATCGTCCTTTTCCTGGACGCCGACGACATCCTTCACAGGGACGCTGTCCGTCACGCCGTCGCGGCGTTCGCGGACGATCGCGTCGCCAAGGTGCAGTTCCGGCTGGAAATCGTGGATGACGAAGGGAAGGGCAGTGGCATCCACATTCCGGCAGGCAGGATGCCGAACGGCGACGTCCTCGGCATGCTGCTGAAATACGGCTCCTACGGATCGCCGCCGGCGTCGGGCAACGTCTACCGGAGAAGGGTATTGACTCCGGTCCTGCCCATGCCTGAATCAACCTGGCGCATCGCCGCCGATTCGGTTCCGGCCCTGGCGGCGCCGTTCTTCGGGGACGTCGTGTCTATCGATCGCGTGCTGGGTTGTTACAGGGTCCACAACAGCGGCGCGGCGAAAAGGGCTTCCGCCGCGGCGAGGCCGGGGAACTCCGAATCCCTCTGCGACAAGGTGGAGGCATTCCTCAAGTCGGAGCGGTATCTGGACGAGTTGTGCGCAAGGCACGGCAAGAGGATGGGTCCGAACATAATCGAGAGAAACCCGTCGATGCTGAAGACCATGCTGTGCTTCAAGATATCGGAGCCGGATCACGCCCTCAACAGGGGATACGGGGTCGCCGGGCTCGCGGTGGCAGGGGCCGATGCATCCCTGAAATACCCTCTCTACTCCGCCTTCCCCAAATTGGCCATGGCGTTATGGTTCCTCCTGGTGGCCGCATGCCCGCCTGTCAGGAAGATGCTGATCCCATGGGGGCTGCAGCCCTGGTTGCGCGGGGTGAAATTGTCCTGATGGCTCGTCGATTCCCCCGTAGTTTCGCGGCCGACCTAAGATGAGAATCGCACGGTTCAACAACCTGTTCTCCTATTTCTGCTGTTCGCAGCTCGTCTTTCTGCCCATTTATTTCTATCGCACGCCGCTGATCTCCGAAACCGTTCCAACGGACAAGGCGATGGTGATGCATCTGCTCGGCATCCTCTGGTCCGCCGTCGGCTACCTGACGGCCAGGCTGTCCTGCCTCCCGGGGGCGGGGGGGCCGCCGGACGAGCGGGAAGGCGGGTCCTATTCCTTCCGTATGGCCTTCTATTTGTCTTCCTATGCGCTCGTCCTGCTGGGAACGACGGTCGCCGTATTGCAAGTCGTTCTTTTCGTTCCGCTGACGGAATACCTGCCGCGACTCTTCGGCGGCGATTTCGAGGCGGGGATCCGTGAAGCCTTTCTCACGCCCTCCGAGGAGGAAGGCCTGCCGGGCATCGTCAAGATGTTCTCCTACGCGCCCCTCTCCGTCTACCTCATGTCGCTGGGGTTGTCGAATTTCCTGAGACTGGGCGACGCGGATGCCCGGAAGCTCCGGAACCTGGGCATGGCGGCGCTGGTGGCGACTGTGGTCAAGGTCTTCTTTTCCCTCGACCGGCTGACGATCATGGCGGTCCTGCTGGCCAACATCTTCGTGATCGTCAAGAAGGGCTCCATGAAGAGGATCCGGTATTGGCTCCTGCTCGCCCTCTTTGTCCTGCTCGCAGACTACCTGTCCACGAAACGGCTGGAGGATGTCGGCATCGTCGAATTCACCCTCCTGTATTTCAAACTGGGGTTGGTGAACTTTCAGTTGATGATCGATACCTGCTCCGAATTCACCTACGGTTTCTCCACCATCCTGGGGCCCCTCTATTATGTTATGAAGGTTGCGGGTCTTCCCGCGCCCGATTTCGTTCTCGACAGCTCCTACGAATGGGAATGGAGTCCCTTGCAGTACTTTTCGTCCTATGCCTTCCAGGACTATGGATATTTCTATTTCATCCTGTTCTATTTCACCGGCCTGGTGTTGTTCGTTGTCGACTTCTCGACGTTGAAGCGGAAGAGTATTTACGGCACGGCGATCTATTTTGCCGTCCTGTACGGCGTCGTCTCGTTCCTGTTTGTCCCCGCGATCAAGGGCGTGGATTTCTGGTTTTCCCTGCTTCTCCCCCTTCTCCTTGTCCGTCTGTTCTCGAGGGAACTGCGCAGGAGAGAGGCGGAACTGAGAGCATGAGCCTGATGCGGCGCCTCGGCCTCTGCCGGGCGTATCTTTCCCGACGCCGGGATTTCGACTGTTCGCTGGCGGACCTGGCGGGCAACCTGCTTCGCCCGACGTGCGCGGTCCTGGCGAAGGCCCATATATCGGAAATCGCCGCCGCCGGGGGGCACAGGCGGGTCTCTTTCCGCGGCCTGGCCGAACCGCTCTACTGGCCGAATCACATTCCCCTGCACAGCCTGTACATGGTGACCGTCGAATCGTCGGATGAAAGGGACTGGCACTACTACGAAGCGCCGGAAACGAAGGTCGAGCGCGGCGACGTGGTCCTGGATTGCGGCGCCGCCGAGGGCTTGTTCTCCCTGCGGGCCATGGGGCGCGCCCGGTGCGTCGTCATCGAGCCGTCGCCGGTGTTTGTCGGGAGCCTGAAGGAAACGTTCCGCGGCAAGGGAAACGTGCAGATCGTACCCCACGCGCTGGGCAGCCGCGAGGGGTTTGCGTACCTGAGCCGGGGAACGCTCGATTCCGCGCTGGCCGGAACGGCGGGGCAGGAGAGCCCCGCCGGTGCCGTCAAGGTGCGGACGACGACGATCGACCGGCTGGTTGCGGAACTGGGACTGGCCAGGGTGGACTACATCAAGGGCGACCTGGAATCCTTCGAGCTGGAGGTGCTGAAGGGTGCGGAGCGGACGATCCGGGATTGGATGCCCAAGATCGCCATGACGACGTATCACCGGGGCAACGACTGGAAAGAGATGCGGGATTACGTCCTCGGCCTGGCGCCGGGCTATGCCTGGCGCGTGAAGGGCCTGAGCTGGGAGGACAGTTCCCCCAAACCGGTCATGATCCATTTCTGGAAGCCGGGAGCGCGCGGGCCGGAGGAAGTGCGATGATCGATTGCTCCGCCCTGATCCACCTGCAGACGAAAGCGGCATGCGCCCTTGGGCGGATCCTGTGCCCCCGCGCGGCCGCCTCCCTGACCCCGGAAAGGAAAGGCGGCGCAACAAGGATCCTCGTGGTGAAGGCCGACGAGATCGGGGATTTCGTCCTGGCGACGGTGTTTCTCAGGGAACTGCGGCTCCTGCATCCGCGGGCCGAAATCGCGCTGGTCGTCAATCCCGCGACCTACAACCTGGCCGAGCTGTGCCCATACGTGGACGAGGTCCTCGTCTATCGCCAGGGCGTGAGGCGGCTGCTCAGGCCGTTCCTGTTGCCGTGGCGCGCCTTCCGGATGGGCCACGCCCTTCTGCGGCAGAGGGATTTCGATCTGGCCGTCATGCCCCGCTGGGACATGGACGGCTACTACGCATCCTATATCGCCCTTTTCAGCCGCGCAAAGCGGAGGATCGGATATTCGGAACAGGCGAACGAGCGGAAGAAGATGGTGAACCGGGGGTTCGACCGGCTGCTTACCGAAGCGATATTTCACGAGGCGCCGAAGCATGAAGTGGAGAGGCATCTGGATCTCATCCGTCATCTTGGCGGAAGACCGTCTTCACAGGTCTTGGAATTGTGGCTCGACGCCGCCGATGAAAAATATGCTCGGGAGGCGCTCGCCGGACAGCCGGGCACGATGCCTATCGCGCTGTGCCCCGGCGCGGGTACCCCGTGGCGGCGCTGGCCGATCGAACGCTTTATCGAGCTGGCGAAGCGTCTGAAGCGGTCATACGGCGCGTCCTTCGTCATCGTCGGCGGGAGGGAAGACGCCTCTCTCGGGCGGGCGATCGGGGAGGCGCTGGGCGGGGAAGTCCTCGACGTCACGGGCAGGACGACGCTCCGGCAGACGGCCGCCATCCTGAAGCGGTGCCGCCTCTACGTGGGCAACGACACGGGATCGATGCACCTGGCCGCCGCGTCGGGGGTTCCCGTCGTCGAGCTCTCCTGCTTTCCCGCAGGCGGGCCGGACTGGCACTGGAATTCGCCGTTGCGGTTCGGTCCCTGGGGGGTGGCGCACAGGATCCTGCAGCCGGACGGGCGTAGCGCCGCGGAGGGTTTCGCGCCGGCGATCGAAGAGATCACGGTGGACCGTGCGGCCTGCGCCGTCGATGATCTGTTTCGGCGCGTGGATGCGGCCGCCGCTTCCGCACCCGTCCGGGAATTCGTCCGCCCGCCTTCCGGGTTGTCGCTTTCGCGTCCCGCCGGGGTCGGCGGCCTTTCGGGCAGGGGGATCTGAAGGAATGAAGGTTTCCATCGTCACGGCGGTGCTGAACGGGGAGCGGACGCTCCGCGACTGCATGCAGAGTGTGGCAGACCAGGACTATCCCGATATCGAGCATGTGTTCATCGACGGGGGATCGACGGACGGAACCGTCGACGTCATCCGGAAGTCCGCCAACGGGAAATCGCGGTGGATCAGCGAACCCGACAACGGACTCTATGACGCGATGAACAAGGGGATCAGGCTCTCGACCGGGGCGATCGTCGGCATCCTGAATGCGGACGATTTCTATGCCGCTCCCGATATCATCGATCGCGTGGTTGCCCGCATGTCCGTGAGCCGGGCGGACACGTGTTACGGCGATCTGGTCTACATCAAACGGAACGACCCGCGAAAGCATGTAAGGCACTGGAGATCGGGCCTCTACAACAGAGGCCGATTCCGGCGGGGATGGATGCCTCCCCATCCGACGTTCTTTGTCCGGCGATCGGTCTATGAAAAATATGGATTGTTCGATCTCGCATTTCCGCTCTGCGCCGACTATGAGCTGATGCTTCGCCTGCTCTACCGGCACGAGGTATCCACCGTCTACATTCCGTCCGTGATGGTGAAGATGAGGACGGGTGGGTCCTGCCGCCCGGGAGTCGGAAATACGCTTCACAACATGGCGGAGAACTATCGCGCCTGGACGGCGAACGGCCTCAAACCGAATCCCCTGACGTTTCTGCTGAAACCGCTGCGCAAGACCCTTCAATACATCGGCTGAGGATCCCGCCCCGAGAGGCGGAATCTCTTCGCAACGCGCAGAGGTTTCTCACCACACCTTCCATGACCAAGACCATACCCCACAAACAGATGTTCCTGATGACGGGCGACGTCCTTCTGATCGCCGTCTCCCTTTACCTGGCGCCGATCCTGCGCTTCGGGATTCTGATCGATCCCGGCACGGTCTTCAGCCGGTACGACGTCCTTGCCGTCGCGACGTATCTTCTGGTCCTGTACATCTTCGACTTCTACAACACCGAGGAGCGGTCCAGCAGGACGGGGTTCCTGCTGCGCTTCGCCCTGGCCGTCGCCGTCGCCAACGTCGCGAACATCTCCGTCTTCTACTTGTTCCAGCTGCCGCCCTACGGCGCCGGCATCGTCGCGATCAGCGGATCCCTCGCGTTCGTTCTCCTAGTCGCCTGGCGCTTCGTCTTCCTGCGGGTCATCGCGGCGGCGAGGCCCCTGAGACTCCTGATCCTCGGCGCCGGCAGAACGGGGAAGTCCCTGCAGGATTACCTGCGGACGCGGAGCGACTACGAGGTCGTCGGCTTCGTCGACGACGACCGGGGCAAGCGCGAGGCGGTGGAGGACTCCTCCCCGCCCATATGGAGCGGCATGGAGAATCTGTGCGCGCTGATCCGGCAGCACGGGATCGACAAGGTCATCGTCGCGATCACCGGGCAGATCCGGCCGGAGGTGTTCCGCAATCTGGTGAAGGCGAAATTCGACTGCGGCGTGGTGGTCAACCAGGTCCCCACCTTCTACGAGCAGGTGGCGGGCAAGATCCCCGTTCTGCACACGACGGACATGTGGCTGGGATTCACGGACATCACGGGCGTGGAGCGGAACGTCTACAACACGAAACTCAAGAAGGTGTTCGACAAGGCGATCTCCGTCACCGGCCTGATCCTGGCCGCGCCCGTCATGATTCTCACGGCCGTCCTGATCAAGCTGGAGTCCAGGGGGCCCGTCCTCTACCGGCAGGAGCGCGTCGGCTGGGACGAGCACATCTTCGAGCTGGTGAAGTTCCGCTCCATGCGCACCGACGCGGAGGTCCACGGCGCCGTGTGGGCGGCAGAAGACGACCCGCGGGTGACCCGCGTCGGCAGAATCATCCGCCGCCTGCGGATCGACGAATTGCCGCAGATGTGGAACGTGCTCAAAGGCGAAATGAGCTTCGTGGGGCCGAGGCCGGAGCGGATGGCGTTCGTCAAGGACCTCAAGAAGGAGATTCCCTACTATTCGCTGCGGCATTCGGTCCGGCCCGGCATCACCGGGTGGGCGCAGGTCAACTATCCCTACGGGGCATCGAAGGAAGACGCCCTCGAGAAACTGCAGTACGACCTCTACTACATCAAGAATACGTCCATTCTGCTGGACATCCAGATCATCATACGCACGATTCGCGTCGCTCTTTTCAGAAAGGGGGCCAGATGAAAAAGAACGCCTTTGCAATCCTGTTGGCGGCGGCCGTGCTGAGCGCCGGGATTCTTCTTTCCGAGGCGGCGGCGGAGGATTCCGAGGCGAGCCGGCGGACCCTCGCGAACCTCCCCGAGGTCGGCATCCTGGTCGAGCCCATTCAGCCGAACATTCAGAGGTATGCCCAGAAGGCGGGGCTGACGACGGTCCAGCTCCAGCAGGATATCCGGAACCGCCTCCAGGCCGCGGGGATCAGGACGTTTCCCGGCGACGAGTGGCTGAAGGTCCCGGGACGGCCGGTGCTGTACGTCAACATCAACACCCACGAGACGGAGAAGTACTGGTATGCCTATGACATCCGGCTGGAGTTGAGGCAGATCGTCTCCTTGGAAGTCAATCCGCGGATCAAGACGCTCGCCGACACCTGGTCGATCAACATCACGGGCGTCGCCAATATCGGCAACATGAACATCATCCGGAACGACGCCCTAGTCCTGGTCGAGAGATATGTGCAGGCCCACCTGTCCGCCCTCCACCGCAAGTGACGAGATTGTCCCCCATCGCAGGCACGCACCGCCGGAAGGCCGCGAAACCGCACCGCAGCGCTCCCGCCGTTCCCGGTCCGGCCGGAAGAGCGGCCCTCTGGCGCCTGTTGGCGGTGCTGGTCCTGTTCTTCCATCTGCAGGGGGGACGGGCGGCGTCCGCCGGGGACGACCCGTTTACGGGGCCGGCGAACTGGGGCGGCACGGGTCTGATCGAAACGCCGTCGGCGCGCATCATGCGGGAAGGGCGGTTCCGCGTCGGCGCAGCGCAGGCCCATCCGTACCGGTACTACTACGGCGCGATCACGATCCTGCCGGGTCTGGAGATCGACGGGCGGATATCGGAGATCATCGGCGTCCCCGCGCCGGGTCTGCCGGACTACGGAAACTACAAGGACAAGGCCGTCGATCTGAAATGGCAGTTTCTCCCCGAGGGCAAATGGCGGCCGGCCGTCGCCCTGGGGCTCATGGATCCGCACGGAACGCGCCTCTACGCCTCGCAGTACATCGTGGCGAGCAAGCAGATCTATCCCTTCGACTTCACGATCGGCTTCGGGAACGGACGCTACGGGAGCGCGCCCCTTCCGGTCGCGGGTGAACAATTCAAGATGGAGATGATCACGGACAGCTCCTCCTGGGCGAGGGACGGGCATTTCTTCGGCGGCGTCCAGTTCGAGGTCTCGGACGGGCTCATGCTGATCGCCGAATACAGCCCGATCGAGTACGAAAAGATGACGGCCGACCCCGCCCAGTCGAGATATTTTCAGGGGCCGGCCGCTTCCCGATTGAACTGGGGGATCCGCCTGCGGCCCTGGGACTGGCTGGAGTTCGACCTGACCTGGCAGCGGGGCGATCAGGTGGGTTTCAACGTCTCCGTGGCCTTCGACCTGGGGAATCCCATGGTCCCCATCTACGAACCTCCCTACCGGGAGAAGCCGGACCTGCGGGCGTCGTCGATGGAAAAGCGGATCGCCAGGGCGCTGTACGAGTCCGGCTTCAGCCACATCGGGATCCAGCGGGACGGCGACCACCTCCGGATCGAGGCGGCGAACAACCGGTATTTCTACAACATGAAGGCGCTCGGGGTGGCGTTGCGGGTCGTCCATGGGATCGTCGCGCAAAACGGGCGGGGGGAGTTCCGTAGGATTTCGCTGACGGTGACGCAAAACGGAGTGCCCGTCCTGGAGGCCCGGACGGCCGCCGAGGACCTGGACGCCTTCTTCGGCGAGCGGTTCAACGTCAGCGAGTTCCTGTACCTCTCCGAGATCAGGACGGACGTCTGGAAGACGCCGGACGTCCGGAAGGAGTACTGGCGCTACTTCGACTACGTGCTGAAGCCGGATTTCAAGGTGTTCCTGAACGATCCTTCCGGCTTCGTCAATTACAAGCTCGGCGTCGCGGCCAACGTCCTCTTCACGCCCTGGCAGGGCTCCACCTTCGCGGCAGGACTCCTGGGATACCCGGTCAACACCGTGTCGTCCTCCAATGTCCCTTCGTCGACGCCGGTCCGGACGGACATCGTTCCCTATCAGCAGCAGAAGCTGGCCATGGGACTCCTGCTGTTCAACCAGATCCGGAAGTTCGAAGGCGGCCTCTACGGGAGGGTCGCCGCCGGCTATCTCGAGGAGCAGTACGCAGGGCTCGACTGGGAGGCGGCGAAACCGGTGCGGGACGGGCGTTTTCTCGTCGGCCTGTCGGGGAGCGTCCTGAAGAAGAGGGAACCGGGGTCCGTTTTCGGCCTGAAGGAGAACGACTGGAAGGACCGCTATCTCACGGGGTTCTTCAACGTGCGTCTCAACGTCCCCGAGGCGGAGCTGACGGTCGATCTGAAGAGCGGCCAGTTCCTCGCCGGAGACCGGGGGACGATGGTGACCGTCTCGCGGAATTTCAACGGCGTCGTCCTGTCGGCCTGGTACGGCATCTCCGGCACGGCGATGTTCCCTGACAGCTACAATGCCGGTTACCACAACAAGGGCATCGCCATCAGCATCCCGCTGCGGATGTTCACGGGGCGGGAATCGCGAACGTCCTACGGAACGGCGATCGCCCCCTGGACGCGGGACGTGGCGCAGGACATCACGCATTTCGACAACCTCTTCGATTTCATCGGCAGAAATGTCGACGTCTACACGGAGAAAGACAAGCGGATGATTCAATGAACGATTGGGAGGGTCAACGATGAACGAGCAGACGCTGGAGAAGGCGGAGCCGTCCTGGCGATGCGAACCGGATGAGGGGATCGGCATCCTGAATTTCTGGAGGGTCCTCCGGAAGCGATGGGCGCTGATCGGGACGGTCACTGCCGCCGCGGTTGCGGCGACGGTCGCCGTCTCGCTTTTCATGACGAACATCTACCAGGCCAAGGCCGTCATCATTCCCGTGATCCCCAAGGAGGCGGGGCTGGGCCAGGGCGCCGGCCTGTCGATCCTGGCGTCTCAGTTCGGGGGGCTGGCCGGCATCGCGACGCCCTCCTCGGCGACGGCCTCCGAGATCACGAGCCTTCTGAAATCCAACATCCTCAGGGAAAAGGTGATCCGGCAGTACGGGCTCCTGCCCGCCCTCTTTCCGGACCGGTGGGATGCGGCGACGAAGACATGGAGAAAGGCCGGTTCCCGCTTCACTCTGACTTCTCTGAACGAGTTTTCCTTCCGGGCGAAGCACGGGCCGATGGATTCGCCGGGAAGCGGCCCAATCCAGGACCCCGAAGCTCCGGACATCCGGGCCGCCCTCCGCCGCCTCGATCGCATGGTCACGATCCGGAAGGACGCGAAGGAGAACACCATCACGATCTCCGCCGATTCCCCGGATCCCGCCGTGGCTGCGAAGGTCGTGGAGCATCTTCTGGTGACGCTCACGAACTACATGAGCAGCGAAGCCAAGCGCGTGGCCTCCACGAACCGCAAGTACCTGGAGGAGCAGCTGGGCAGCACCGCGGACCCGATCATCAAGCAGAAGACCTACAACATGATCGCCCAGCAGATCGAGACGGCCATGATGGCGGAGGTCAAGGAAAATTTCGCCTTCAAGGTCATCGATCCGCCCCTGACTCCGGACCGGGCGGTCGGACCGAAGCGCGTCCTGATCGCGGCGGTGGCCCTGGTCGCCGCCCTGCTGATCGGGATCTTTATCGCCCTTTTCCAGGAAACCCTCGAGAGAATCCAAGCCCATAGACGGGAGGTCGGCATATGAAAAGGAAAATCCGAAACCTGACGCTTTCTCTGGCAGCCTTTCTGGCGGCCTGCCTTGTCGTGGCGGCGCCGCCGCTGCAGGCCCAGGGCGCATCGCCGGGCGTCACGGTGCAGTCCGTGCTCGGCCCCGAGGCCGTCCGGCAGACGGCGCCCCTCCCGCTGGACGTCTGCCGGAAGCTGCCGCCGGACCAGCGCGCCGCCTGCGAGGCGGAACTGCAAAAGACCGGCGGATGGATCACCCCGGAGGCCCTGGAGGCAATCAAGGCCCGGCCGGAATACAAGGGGCTGAGCCCGGAGGAAATGGCGCGGGGGAGGCAACTGCTGGAACAGAGGGAGAAGACCTTCGGGAAAGGGGAGCCGGAAAAGCCGACGCAGGCGGCCTCCGAAAAGAGGACCCTGATCGAGGAGCCGCGGGAGCGGTCCCTCTTCGACCGGGCGCGGAAGATCGGGAACTACCAGGACATTTCCGTCGACCTCAAGCCCTTCGGCTACGATTTCTTCGGCGATGCCTCCATCCGCGTCCTGACGGACCGCAGGGACATCCCCGTGCCGCTGAAATACGTCATCGGACCGGGGGACGAGGTCAAGCTGCTTCTCTGGGGGCGCATCAACGCCCAATACAACCTCACGGTGGACCGCGACGGCAAGATCACCATCCCTCAGATCGGCCCCCTCTTCGTTGCGGGGATGACCTTTGAAGAGATGTCGAAACAGGTCGTCAAGCAGTCCGAGCAGGTTGTCGGGACGAATGTCGACATCTCCATGGGTTCGCTCAAGACGATCCCGATTTTCGTCCTCGGCGACGTGCGGCGGCCGGGTTCCTACACCATCGGCTCCTTCGCCACCATCACGGATGCCCTCCTGCTGGCCGGGGGACCGACGGAGATCGGTTCGATGCGCAGCGTCCAGCTCAAGCGCAAGGGCCAGCTCGTCACGGCCTTCGACCTCTACGACCTCCTGCTGAAGGGGGACAAATCGAGGGACGTGACGCTGATGGCCGGCGACGTGGTGTTCGTTCCCGTGACGGGTCCGCTCGTGGGCATCGCCGGAAACGTCAGGCGCCCCGCCATCTACGAGCTGAAGGACCGCTACGACCTGGAGTACATCTTCGAACTCGCCGGCGGCATCATCCCCACGGCGGACACGCAGCAGATCCAGGTGGAGCGGATCGTGAAGAACGAGCGCCAGGTCGTCCTGGACATCAACGACAGGAGGCTGGAAACGGCCGCGCGGATCGGCCTTCAGGACGCCGATCTCGTCAAGATCTTCTCCATCGTCGATACGAACGTCAACGCCGTCTATCTCAACGGCAACGTCAAACGGCCGGGGAAATACGAGATGAAACCGGGGATGCGCCTGTCCGATCTCGTGAAGAGCCCGGAAGATCTTCTGAAGGAGACCTATCTGGACTACGCCCTGATCAAGCGCCTCAAGCTTCCCGAGCGGCAAACGGTGCTGATCCCGGTCAACCTGGGAAGCGTCCTCTTCGGGAAGGACCCCGCGAACGACGTCGAACTGACGCGCGAGGACCAGGTGTTCGTCTTCAGCCGCTGGTTTTTCAACGACAAGCCGGTCGTCTCGATCGAAGGGGAAATCCGCGGGGACTGCAACGCCGAGCAGGGGGCGAGGCCGGAACGGACGCAGGTCGATGCCGCGGCCGTGGCGGCCGAGATCAAGGCCATGGAGGAGGAACTCCGGAAAGAGGGGGCCTATTCCATGGCCAACGCCCTGCGGGAAATCGGCGTCGGCATCCGGACCGAAGGCAGGGCCCCCGCCGACGCGCTGCGGATTCTGCGGGAGGACCTCATCCGCAGCGGACGTCCCGGGCCGGCGGAGCGCCTGCGGGACATCGAGAACAAGACCAAGGCCGCCTGCACGATCAGCCTCGCCGGAAACATGCGCGTGAAGGACGCGATCCTTTCGGCCGGCGGCCTGACGAACGATTCCTACCTCGAAAAGGGCGAAATCGTCAGGACGAGCCGGCAGCGGGAATACAGGACCTTCTACTTCGACGTGGCCCGCGCCATGGCGGACGACCCCGCGCACAACCTGGCGCTGGAGGACCAGGACCGGATCGTGATCCACTCGGTCTGGGAGCAGACCTACAAGAAGCAGGTGTCGATCGACGGCGACGTGGCCAAGCCCGGAAGCTACCAGTACACCGACGGGATGACGGTGCGCGACCTGGTCTTCAAGGGCGGCAACATCCTGGAGTCGGCCTACGTGGAGGAGGCGGAAATTTCCTCCATCGTGATCGAGAAAGGGCGGAAGACGTCGAAGACGGAGCGGCGCGTCATCAATCTGAGAAAGGCCCTGGAGGGCGATCCGGCGGAGAACGTCGTCCTGTCTCCCTATGACCGCCTGTTCGTGAAGCGGATCCCCGAATGGGGCGCCATGAAGTTCGTGACGGTTTCGGGGGAACTCAGGTTCCCGGGCCGCTACGCGGTCCACAAGGGGGAAAAGCTTTCCTCGCTGATCGAGCGCGCTGGCGGCTACATGCCCGCCGCCTACCTCCGCGGCGCGGTATTCACGCGGCAGAGCGTGAGGGAACTGCAGCAGCAGGGGCTGGAGGAGATGACCCGGCGGCTCGAAAGGGAGCTCCTCGTCCAGGGGTCGTCGTCCGTCTCGACCGCGCTCTCCGCCGAGGAAATCAAGGCCAAGGAAGTCGAGATGGTCCAGAAGCAGAAGTTCGTCGAGACCCTCAAGGGGCTGAAGGCGCAGGGCAGGATGGCCATCCGCCTGGCGAACCTCCGCCTGCTGAAAGCAAGCGAGTACGATATCGAACTCGAGGACGGCGACCGGCTGCACATCCCGCAGAGGCAGAACGTCGTCAACGTCATGGGCGCCGTCATGGCCCAGGCCAGCTACGTCTATCTCGACCGCTTCACCTACAAGGACTACATCGGCATGGCCGGCGGGTACGCGCGCTACGCCGATGAGGACTCGACCTTCGTCCTCAAGGCGGACGGCAGCGCCCGGCGGCTCTCCCGGGGGTTCGTCAACTGGAACGACAGCCGGTCGCGGTGGGAGCTGGCGGCCTTCGGGGAAGAGGTCAAGGACATCGAGCCCGGGGACGTCATCGTCGTCCCCGAGGAATTCGGGCGCATCGCCTGGCTGCGCGAGATCCGCGACATCACGCAGATCATCATGAACACGGCCGTCGTGGCGGCGGTCATCCTGAAGCTGTACTAGCCCTTTCCGGGAGCGGCCGCCCGAAAAAGCCCTTCCGTTCCGGGAGGGCTTTTTTTATGCCGTCGGGACCGCCCGCGGCGGGCGAAGGGCCCGCGGCCATCGGGGAATCCCCCGCGGCAATTCATCCCCTCCCTTAAGGCATCGCGCCGATTCCCCCGCGGCCGGCAGAGCTTTTCGGAACAAAAGGTCAGACCTTTCGGCACCGCAAATCAGGACCGCCCCGATGGTGAATGTCCCGTCAATTCTGTATTCGGGTAATAACGGCGTGGTGCCGTCATGACGGGCGATCGAGAACGCCCCCCTCTCTTCACGGACAGGGCAGGCGTTATAAGGATTCGAAGGAGGATCCATCATGGGCAGCAAGAAATTCAGGAGATACGCGGGAATTCTGACGGCGGTCCTTTTCCTGGCCGCGGCGGCGCCGTCCGGGTTTGCAGCTGAACCTGCGGCAGCCGGCGCCGGAGCGGGTGCCGGTTCAGGAGCCGGTTCAGGAGCCGGGGCCGGCGCCGGAGCGGGTGCCGGAGCGGGTGCCGGTGCAGGGGCCGGAGCGGCCGGTGCCGGAGCGGCCGGCGCGGCGGCCGGGACCGCCGCCGTCGCGGGCGTGGGCGTGGGCACGATCGGCATCGGCGCGGCCGTGGCTGCAGCCGCTGCAGCCGCCGTTTCCGCGGCGGGCGGAGGCGGGGGCGGTTCGACGACGACGGTGCACCATTGAACCGGGAGCGGCCGGTGCGGGGGAAGGCCATGATTTTCAGGACAGCCATCGCCATCCTTCTTCTTCTCGCCTGTGCGCAGGCGGTTCCCCAGGCGCGGGCCGCGGGTCCGCCGGACAGGGAGGTCGACGATGTCCTGACCTGCGCCGAATCGCTGTTCAAGGCGCAGGAGGCAAGGCGGTACGGGGAGATCTGGCAATTCCTGACGGTCAAGACGAAGAAGTCGATCGTGGAGGCCGTATACGAGCGATCGAAGCGGGCCGGGGGCGAGATGGACAAGAAGGGCATCGCGTCCGATTTCGCGGCGGGCGGAACGATCGCAAGGGCCTACTGGGACGGATATCTCCTCGTCTTCAAGCCGGGCATGGTGCTCGATGAGAGCCGGTGGACGATCGGCGGCATCAAGAAAGACAAGGCGGAGATTCTGATCCTCCACAGGAAATCGGAACGTCCCGCCGTCCTGCAGCTCTTCAGGGAAGACGGGATGTGGAAGGTCGGGCTCGACGAGACCTTCGGGGCGCGGGACCTCCTGGCGAATTTCCCATGACGCCGGTGAGCCCCGCGGAGACGGAACGCGCAAACGGGCCCGGGAGGGCGGGGAAGGGGAGATGGGAGCGGCTGTCATCCATCGGGAGGGACGGAAACAGTGTTTTTGAACCGATGAATCAGCCTCCGCCCGATAGTCTTCACCGGGCATGTACTGTTACAGAATAGCCGACGCCGCGGGCCCGCGGCCGGGAACGCGGCGTCGCGAAGGCGGAAAAAGCAAAGGGAATCGTATTGTTTTGGAAGGCAATTCTGCAGAAGCATCGACCAGAAGATTCAATCATGAAGGAGGACGAGAGATGAAAGGCCGGAAATTATTGACGTTCATCTGCCTGTTGTGGGCGGCGGCGCTGCTCCCCTGGGGGGGCGGCGTTGCGGAGGCGGTGCCGGGGCCCGGCGAGACGCCGGATTACTTCGGCACGACTCCCAACTGGGCCTATAGCCCGCTGCTGACGAAGTTCAAGGACACCTTGCCGGGTCTGTGGAATCCGGCGGACGGCCCGGCGCCGGCGAAGTCGATCCCGCTCGCCGTGCCGGACAAGCTCACCTATCCCGGGTCCGATTACTACGAGATCGAGCTGCAGGAATACAGCGAGGTCATGCATTCGGAAATGGGACCGACCCGCCTCCGCGGATACGTGCAGGTCAACAACGGCACGAACGCGGGGGGCACCGCCAACACCGTTACCCCGGCGGGGATCCGCTATCTGGGCCCCGTGATCGTGGCTGCGAAGGACCGGCCGGTGCGGATCAAGTTCATCAACAAGCTGCCCGCGAACGCCGCCGGCAAGCTCTTCCTCCCGGTCGACACGACCATCATGGGGGCGGGCCCGGGTCCCGATGCAGCGCGTACGCAGCCGGACAACGTCATCTGCCAGAGCAAACCCAACGAGCCGACGCCTTCGCTGTGCTACACGGAAAACCGCGCCGACCTCCATCTCCACGGCGGCAGGACCCCCTGGATCAGCGACGGCACGCCCCACCAGTGGATCACGCCGGCCCTCGATTCGACGCCCCTCAAGACGGGCGCGAGCGTCGTGAATGTCCCGGACATGTGGTTCGATTCCACGAACAACTACGCGGCGATCCCGTCCTGTGCAGGCCTCCTGAGCTGCTCGGTGCCGGGCGCGACGAACGATCCCGGTCCCGGGGCGCAGACCTACTACTACACCAACCAGCAGAGCGCGAGGCTCCTCTTCTACCACGACCATGCCTGGGGCATCACGCGGCTCAACGTCTATGCGGGCATGGCGGCTGGATACCTGATCACCGACGCGAAGGAGGAGGCCCTCATCAATGCGGGGACCATCCCCGGCAGCGCCATGCCGCCGATCTACCGCTACGGCATCCCCCTGGTCATCCAGGACAAGACCTTTGTCGACGCGGCGACGATCATCGGCGCGACCGGCACCGATCCCACGTGGAACTGGGGAACGGGACCGAGGAACGCCACGACCGGCCAGATCACCGCGGCGGTGACGGGCGATCTCTGGTGGCCCCACGTCTACATGCCGGCCCAGAATCCCTACAACCCCGACTTCAGCGGCGTGAATCCCATGGGCCGCTGGGTCTACGGCCCCTGGTTCTGGCCGCCGACGCCAGTGTGCGGATCAGCTCCAGACGCGATCAAACCTTTCTGTATCGAGTACGGCGTGGTGCCGAACCCCCTGTACGGGACGGATCCGGCGCAGCCCCCGGAGATGCCCGGAACGCCGAACCCATCCTGGGGCGCCGAGGCGTTCCTGGATACGCCGGTCGTCAACGGTGTCGCCTATCCGACCGTCACCGTGCAGCCTCAGCAGTACCGCTTCCGGATCCTGAACGCCGCCCATGACCGCTTCTTCAACCTCCAGCTCTACCGGGCGGTCAACAAGGCGGGCTACACGAACCCCACCGTCGCCCCGTACAACTTCACGGGGACGCCCGCGGACCTGACGGAAGTCGCCATGGTGCCGGCGGCGCCGACGGCCGGATTCCCGGCGATGTGGCCGCAGGACGGGCGAGAAGGCGGTGCGCCCGATCCCTCCACGCGGGGTCCGGCGATCATCCAGATCGGTAACGAAGGCGGTTTCCTGCCGAAGCCGGTGCTGCTGCCGAACCAGCCCGTCAACTGGAACGTCGATCCGACGCTCTTCACGGCGGGAATCGTCCTGCAGCAGAACGAGGGCGGCGGCACGCTTTTCCTGGGGCCGGCGGAGAGGGCCGACGTCATCATCGACTTCTCGAAGTTCGCAGGCCACACCCTGATCCTCTATAACGACGCCCCGGCGCCCTGGCCGGCCCTCGACCCGCACTACGACTACTATACGGGCGCTCCGGACCGCCGCGCGGAAATGGGCGGCGCCTACTCGACGCTGCCGGGACAGGGGCCCAACACGCGGACGATCATGCAGATCGTCGTTGCGGCCGGTGCGGATTCTTCCGCGCCTGTCGACGACTACAACCCGGCGACCCTGACCGGCCTGCAGACGGCGTTCGCCGGCCCGGCGGGCGTATTTGCGACGGGTCAGGACCCGATCGTCGTGGGTCAGCAGGCGTACGATTCCGCCTACGGGAAGACCTTCCCGGGGACTTGGCCCGAATGGGGCATCTCGAGAATCTCTGACAACTCCATCCAGTTCAGGACCGTTGCGGGCGAGCTGAAGACTGTTGGAATGCAGCCCAAGGCCATCCAGGACGAGATGGGCGAAGTCTTCGACGACTTCGGACGGATGAGCGCCAAGCTGGGGCTCGAGGTGCCGTTCACCAACGCCGGCAACAACAACTTCAACCTCCAGAACTTCGTCGACCCCTCGACGGAAATCGTCCATCCGGGCGAGATCCAGATTTGGAAGATCACGCACAACGGCGTGGACACGCATCCCATCCACTTCCATCTGTTCGATGTGCAGGTCCTCAACCGCGTCGGCTGGGACGGCTTCATCTACCTGCCCGACGACAACGAGCTGGGCTGGAAGGAAACGGTCCGCGTCAGCCCGCTGGAGGATACGATCGTCGCCCTGAGGCCGATCCTCCCGCAGGTCCCCTTCCCGCTGCCGCACAGCGTCCGGCCGCTGAACCCGGCGATGCCTTTGGGTTCCACGCTGGGGTTCTCCCAGATCGATCCCGAGACGGGCGCCGACCTGATTCCTCTCAGAACGAATGTCATGGCCAATTTCGGTCATGAGTACGTGTGGCACTGCCATATCCTCAGCCACGAGGAAAACGACATGATGCGGCCGGTGGTCTTGAATGCGGACAGTCTCCTCTATACGGTCAATGCCGGCGACGGCGTCTGGCAGTGGAGCCTGGGCAACTGGAGCCAGTTGACGACGAACGTTCCCCAGACGATCACGCCCCAGGGCAAGGTCCTGTACGGGACATTCACGGGGACGGGCGTCTGGAAACTGGAAGGCGGGACCTGGACGCAGATTGCGCCCAACAACCCGGAGGCCCTGGCGGCCACGGATTCGGCCCTCTACGGCGATTTCGGGACCGGCGGCGTCTGGAAGTGGGACGGTCTGACCTGGAGCCAGATCACACCCAACAATCCGGAAGGCATGGCGGCCTCGGGCTCGACCCTCTACGGCGATTTCGGGACCGGCGGCATCTGGAAGTGGGACGGCGCGGCCTGGAGCTTCGTGACGGCCAGCAATCCGGAAGGCATGGCGGCCTCGGGCACGATGCTCTATGGCGACTTCGGGACCGGCGGCCTCTGGGCATGGGACGGCACGACCTGGACCCAGGCAACGCCCAACAATGCCGTGCGCATGGCGGCCGCAGGCCGGCTCTTGTACGCGGTTTTCGGAGCGGACGGCGTCTGGAAATGGGACGGCACGACCTGGACCAATATCAACCCCAACAGCGCGGAAATCATGGCGGCTGCGGGGCTGATCTTCTACGGCGACTTCGGGACGGCCGGCATCTGGAGGTATGACGGAACGAACTGGAGCCAGCTCACGACGACCGACCCGGCGATGATGGCGTCGGCCTTCTGAGTCAGGGGGGACCCCGACGGGCAGCATCGTAAGGCGCGTAACGAATGAACAGAGGATTGAACCTTTTGACCCGGGGAGGGAGCGATCCCTCCCCGGCTTTTCCGGGTTTCGGCAAGGAGAGATGATGACAGCGAAGATGACGGGGGCATGGATGGCGGTCCTGGCGGCGGTGATGTTCTGCGTTCCGGCTGGGGCCGCGGAAAAGGCGTCCCTCGAAACGCAGCAGGACAGGATCAGCTACGGCATCGGCGTCGGCGTCGCACGGAACCTCAAGTCGCAGGAAATCCAGGTCGATCTGGACGCCGTGATGCAGGGGATGAAGGACACGCTTTCGGGCCGGAAGCTCCTCATGACGGAGACGGACCTCCAGAAAACCATGACGGATTTTCAGGCGGGACTGACGCAGAAACAGCTCCAGGCGAGGCAGCTGGAAGCGGAGAAGAACAAGAAGGAAGGGGAGGCCTATCTCGCCGCCAATGCCGCCAAGGAAGGCGTCGTCACCCTTCCGAGCGGTTTGCAGTACAGGATCATCAAGGCGGGCGAAGGGCGCACGCCCACGGACAAGGACCAGGTGGAGTGCCACTACCGGGGCTATCTGATCGACGGGACCGAATTCGACAGTTCGTACCAGAGGGGAACACCGGCGACCTTCAAGGTGAACGGCGTCATCCCCGGCTGGACCGAGGCGCTGAAGCTCATGCCCGCGGGATCCAAGTGGCGGCTCTTCATCCCCCCGCAGCTGGCCTACGGGGCGGCCGGCGCGGGCCGGACGATCGGTCCCAATGCAACGCTGGTCTTCGAGGTGCAGCTTCTGGCCGTCAAGTGATCGCCGCCCTTGGCAGCGGATTCGTGAAACCGGGACAGGACGGGAAAGGAGGACCGTGGGGAATGCCCGCGCGCATGATCAAGCCTCTGCCGCTGCCGCCGATCGCGGCATTTTTCGCCATCCTGATCCTGCCGTTTCTGTTTCCGCTGCTGACGACGGCGGATGTCTACAAGTACGTCGATCAGAACGACGTGATCCACCTGACCAATGTGCCGCCCGCGGGATCGCATTTCAAGATCCTCATCCGGGAGGGACCGCCCGCGCTCGAGCCGGAAAACGGCCCCCCTGCGCACTACGACGCCCTGATCGCCCGGACGGCCGGGAAGTACGGCGTCGACCGGGCGCTGGTGAAGGCCGTCATCAAGGCCGAATCCAACTTCGACTCCAAGGCGGTTTCGAAGAGGGGCGCCAAGGGGCTCATGCAGCTGATGCCGAAGACGGCCGAGAAGCTCGGGGTCGGAGACTGTTTCCACCCCGGTGACAACATCGAAGGCGGCATCCGCCACCTCGCCTACCTGCTCGGCCTCTATCAAGACAACATTCCGCTGGTCCTGGCCGCCTACAACGCCGGCGAGGCCGCCGTGGCAAGGCATGGCGGCATACCGCCGTACCTGGAGACCCGCACCTACATCAGCTCCGTCCTGGACCACTACGGCCGGTACCGGGAGGAGGCAGAATTCGCCGCGGCCGCGGCGAACATGCCGCGCCCGCCGAAAGGCGGACGGTCTTCCTCCGCGCGCGTCAATTGACGGTCTCCGCGATGTTCCGCTGCCGCCTTCCATGATCCATACCCTGAGCGCCGGGTAAGAGATTTGTCCCCCCGGATCGCGTTTTGCCCCGATGGAAAACGGGCCGGCAACGTGTCAGCATCTTACCGTGCAAGGAGGCGCGGAGACATGCAGACGAGGGATTGCAGTCGGCGGAAAGGGCGTTCCCCGGCGTCGGACGGGGAAACGCGGGGCTTCACCCTCCTGGAGGTGCTGGTCGCCTTGTCCGTCATGGCGATGGCCGTCACCCTGATCCTGCAGCTGTTTTCGGCCAATCTGCGGGCGGTTTCCCGGTCCGGAGACGTTACCTCGGCGGCCGTCAGGGCGGATTCGAGGCTCCGGGAGATCCTGGCGGGACCGCTGGCGACCGAGAGGGTCTGGAGCGAAGCGACGGACGACGGCTACCGAATGGACGTTTCGGTGAGGGAAGTGCTGAAGGAACGGACGCAGAATCTGCCCGTCCGGATGATGGAAGTCGTCCTCATCATCCGCTGGGTGGACGGAATCATGGAAAAGCGGCTCGAGTTGAAAACGGCGAAGTCGATCGACCGGACGGCGCTGGCGGGGGAGGGTTAGCCGGTGGACCGTTCCGGAAGGAAGACGGCGCGGTCGGCGGCGCGCGGACGGTCCCGTCCCGCCGATGGCGGATTTACGCTCCTGGAACTGCTCATCTCCATGACCCTGCTCGTCGTGATCCTGGTCGTCACGATGGGGGCGATGAGGGCGGGCTCCCGGTCCGTGGCGGCGGGGGAAAGAAAGATGGAGGCCCAGGAGAGGTTCCGGGCCGTCCTGGCGATCATGGATGCCCAGATCGCGTCGCAGATCCCGCTGACCTACGAGGCCGAGAGCGGAACACGATACACGTTCCGCGGCGACGGTCAGACCCTGCGCTTTTCGACGGGCTATTCCATCTGGAGCGGCCGGCAGGGGTACGTCATTGTCGAGTACGTCATCGAGGCAGAGGGCGCCGGGAAGACCGTCCTTTACGCGCGGGAGCAGGTGCCCGGAATCGAAGGTTTCCTCCACACCCGGCTGATCGAGGCGACCGGGATGTCCTTCGACTATTTCTACAAGGGGCCGGTCGACGAGCGGGGGAGCTGGGTGGAAGCCATGACCGAAGGGACCGCGATTCCCGGGCAGATACGGTTCCGCATGGCCCGCGGGCCCGAGGAGATGTCCAGGGTCTTCCCCGTCAAGGTTCAGGCGGAGATGACGCCGGTCCAGGGAGGAAAGGCATCATGAACCGCAGGCGGGGCATCGCGCTTCTGATCGTCCTCTGGGTCCTGACGATCCTCATGGTGACCGTATTCTCCTTCGCCGTGATGACGCGGGCCGAGACGTACGGGACGTTCGTCTTCAGGGAAGACACGGAGAAGAGATATCTCGCGGAAGCGGGGCTCGAGCGGGGCATCCTGGAGATCCTCTACGCTTCGGCCAACCGCAACCGGACGGTGACCTTGGAGGGGATGGGGCTCTGGAGGTCCGACGGCACGCCCTACACGGTCGACATGGGAAGCGGAAGCTGCGAGGTGCGGATCGTCGACGAGGCGGGAAAGATCTCCTTGAACGGCCTGACCGATGCCACCGGCATCGTCCTGAGGAACCTGCTCGTTCTTCAGGGCGTCGGCCCCGAAGCGGCCGACGCGATCGTCGACGCCGTCCTGGACTGGAAGGATTCCGACGACCTGCATCGCCTCCACGGCGCCGAAAGCGAGTACTACCAGTCGCTGCCGAAGCCCTACCGGCCGGCGAACGCCGACTTCAGGACGCTCGAGGAACTCATCCTCGTCAAGGGGATCACGCCGGAGATCCTCTACGGGACGGAAAAAGCCGGCGGGATCTTTTCCTCCCTGACCCTGCACGGCAGGGCGGGACGCGTCAACATCAATACGGCGCCTCGGGAGGTCCTGGCGGCCCTTCCGGGCATGGAGCCGGGCATGGCGGACCGGATTGTCGAAATCAGGGCGCAGGCCGATATCCTGAATATCGACGATATCAAGGACATCCTGGGGGCCGGGTATGCGAGGATGGCGGCCTACGCGGATTTCGCGGCCGCCGGTGCAGCGAAGACCTTCACCGTGGAATCCACGGGATACCGGGACTCCCGGAGACGGGGGTACACCGTAACGGCGACGGTGACCTTCGGCGGCCCCAACATGCGGCCCCACGAGCATCGCTGTCTCCACTACAAGAGCCCGGCGGGAATCCCGCAATGACCACGACGGAAATGATCGGCGGAACCAGGTCCTTCCTCTCGGATGCATCGGCAAGGGCGTCCCGCTGGTGGCAATTCCTGTGGAAGATCCTTTCCTTCAGCCTCGCCGACGACCGGATTGCGGCGGGGTCGTGCCTCGCCGTTCTTCCCGGGAGCGGACTCACCACCGTCGCGTACGGCACGCGCCTGTTCGGCCGGATGAGGGTCCGGGGAATCCGGCAGTATCCCTCCGCAGAGGGACAATACCCGACGCCGGAGAATCTCGCATCGGCCGTCGAACTGGCCGTGAACGATCTCCACGCGCCCAGGGAGGGGGTCACCCTCGTCGTGCCCAAGGCGTGGGTCATCGTCAAGACGGCCGACCTCCCTCCGGCCGTCAGGGAGAATCTTCCCGGCGTCGTTTCCTATGAACTGGACCGGCTGACGCCGCTTTCCGCCGAGCGGGCCTTCTACGCCTTCCGGGTTCTCGACGAAGGCCCGGACCGGATCCGGATCGTGCTTGCCGCCGTGAAGACCGATGTCCTTGAACCCTATCTGGAGGCCCTGCAGAAGAAGGGAATCGTCGTCCGGCGCGCCGCCGTCAGCCTCTCCGCGCTCGGCACGCTCAGCCGCTACCTCCACGGAGAAGGGGATGCCGTCTTCGCGGAGGTCGGCCCCGGCGGCTGCTACGAGGGAGGACTTCTCCGCAGGGGCAGGTGGGAAGGCGCGTTTGCGGGAAAAACCGCATCCGCGTCGTCCGATGACGGCATCGTAGCCGCGGAAGTCGATGCCCTTGTCGACCTCGTGAAACGGCAAGGCGGTGCGCCGCCGGCGGTCTACATCCATGATCCCGCGAAGGGCAGGGAATGGCCCGGACTGCAGGGAGGCGGCCGCGGGGCCGGATTCCTCGACAGGGAAAAGGCGGGCGATCCGCCCTACGCCGTCCTGGGCGGGCTCATGGAATCGCTGTGGGCCGGCGCGGACGGGATGGACCTCCTCGGGAAGGGCGGCTCGCCGTCGTCGAAGATTCCGGCGGCGCCGACATTCGCCCTGCTGGCCGTCCTCGCGGTGCTGGGGCTTTTCTGGCTGCTCTCGCCGCTCCAGGACAAGGACAACGAGATCCGGGCCATCGACCGCGAACTCGCCGACCGTAGGGAAGAGGCGCGCAGGATCGAGACGCTGCGAAACAGCCTGGAGGGCATCGAGAAGGAGATCGACGCCATCGAGACCTTCAAGTCCTCCCGGACGATGACCCTGGACCTGTTCCGGGAAATGACGGCCGTCCTGCCGAAGGATACCTGGCTGTCCAGGTTGCGGATCACCGATTCGACCGTGGAAATCGAGGGCTATGCGGCCTCGGCAACGGAGATCCTGCCGAAATTGGAGGCGTCCGGGCATTTCAAGCGCGTCGAGTTCGCCGCCTCCACGTCGCGGGACACGCGGTTGAACGCGGACCGCTTCACCATCAAGATGGAAATCGAAAGGGAGGCGGAGAAGGAGGCAGGGGATGAGAAAAAACAGTAGGCTCCTCGCCGTCGCCATCCCGGTGATGATCCTCCTTCTGGGCGCCGTGGCGTACGAGTACGGGTACGTGAAGATCCGGGCCGAATTGCTCGATCGCGAAAACACGGCCGCGGTCAAGGCGAAGACGCTCGAGAAAACCATGGCCCTGCTCGCTGCGAAGCTCGGCCTCGAAAAGAAGTCGGCCGCGCTCGCGGAGACGAGAAAGGCGGCGCGCGCCAAGATGATCGAAGGGGAAACGCCGGCCATCGCCGCCGCCGCCCTGCAGGGCATCATCAAGGCCATGATCGCCTCGCGGGGAGGGGTCATCTCCAGCGACCGGGTCGACAAGACGGAGGATGCCGGGAAGTTCAAGATGATCACCGTGACGATCGACGCGGTGCTGCCCGATACGAGGGCGCTCGCCGATGCGCTCTACGCCGTGGAGACGCAGACGCCCTATCTGATCGTCCGGGAACTGGATGTGCGGATCCGGAATTTTCGGGAGCCGCGCGACCTGATGGTGAAACTGAAGGTGTCGGGGCTGACGGGAGGCCTTTGAAAATGAACGGAAGGAAGTACCTGTTGGGCAGCATCAACGTCCTGAACGTCCTGCTTCTGGCGGCCGTCGTTCTTGCGGCGATTCCCTCCCCGCGGCAAGAGGTCCGCTGCGAGCTTCCCGTTCCGAAGACGGCGGCCGTCCTGCCGGCGGCGGAGGCGGTGCCGCGCCGGAGCCCTTCCTCGATCGACTATGCCGCGATCAGCGACTCGAACCTCTTCCACCCCGAAAGGCGTATCCCGCCGGAGAAGAAGGAAGAGAAGGCGACCGGGCGGCCCGACGTGAACCTGTACGGAACGCTGACGGCGGGCGACCTGAGCATCGCGTTTCTCGAGGACAAGAAGGCGCCGGTCTCGACGGCGGGCCGGGGCCGGCGGCAGATCGCCCTCCGGAAGGGGGGCACGCTCAACGGATATGTCCTCCGCGATGTCCTGACGGATCGCATTGTCCTCGTCAAGGGCGACGAGCAGTTGCTTGTGATGCTGACGGAAGGCGACAAGAGGAAGACGGAGGTTGCTTCTGCGGGGACCTCCGCCGGGCAGGCGGCCGGCGGTGCCGGTTCCGCGGGCGCGCCCCAGCCGTCCAAGGTGCCGCCTCCCCCGACGCGACCCGCCGCGGCGCCGGGAGCCGCAGGCGGAACCCCCGAATCCAGGCCGGCGGCCGGCATGCCCGGCGCAACGGCGGTTCCGGCGACGCCCTCCGGCCAGCCGGCAGCGGTGGTCGGACCGGGGATCGGAGCCTCCGGCTCGTGGCCTCCCACGCAGAGCTCGATCGAACAGACAAGGCAGAAGATCAAGGAGGGCCAGCGGCTCCGGCTGGAGCAGCTTCAGAAGCAGTGATTCCGCATCACAGGAGAGCCGTGATCATCTTCTCCAGCCCGTCCCCGTCGATCCTGCCGAGAATCCTGTGCCGGATGACGTTCCCGCGGTCGAGCACGTAGGTGGTCGGTATGCCGGCGATGCCGTATGGTTTGACGAGAGAGGAACTCCGGTCGAGGAGGACGGGGTAGGTGGGTCTCTCCGTCCCCAAGTAGGCTTCGGCCGTCTCCCTGGATTCGCCGACGCCGACGGAGCAGGGAGTGGCGCCCCCCTTGCCGTACCGGAGGAAGAGGGATTCGAGAACGCCCATCTCCGCGCGGCACAGAGGACACCAGCTTGCCCAGAAATGGATCAGAACGATGCTTCCCCTGAAGGCGGACGGAAGGACGACGGGGTTCCCATGGATGTCGGTCAGGGTCGCCTGCGGGGGAACGTCGCCGATGCGCAGACCCGTTTCCTTCCGGCAGGCCGTCATTCCGGGAAGAACGAGTCCGAGTCCGGCGGCGGCCGCGACTCTCAGGAAGTCTCTTCTGCGCATCGGGTAACCCTCGATCTTCCGAAACCCGGGGGAAGTTTCTTTTTTAGAGGAGGCTCAGGACCAGTCGCTTCAGGGTCTCCGGCGTGGCCCCGCCGAGGATCCTGAAGCGCACGATGCCGCCGCGGTCGATGATATAGGTCCTCGGCACGTCTGTCACCCCGTAGGCTGCGGCGCTCTTTCCTTCCGCGTCGGCGAGGACCAGGTAGGAAACCCCCAGTTCCTCGGCGAAACCCTTCACGGCCTCTTTCTTCTGGCCGACGTTGACGGCCACGACCGCCAGGCCCCTGTCGCGGTAGTTCCTGTACAACCTGTCCATGGCGGGCATCTCCAGTTTGCAGGAGCTGCAGCCGATCCGCCAGAAGTGGAGAACCGCCACCTTGCCGCGGAAGGCATCGGGGATCCGGACCGGCGATCCATCGAGCCCCGGAATGACCGTCGCCGGCAGGGTCCTGCCGATGCGCGGCACGGCCTCCGACGGTCGCGCCGCGGCCGGGAAGAGGAGCCCGAAAAGGAGCGCCAGGGAGACGAGGAGGAGCGGCGGCGAAGGAGTTCTTTTCCGGCCGCCGCGGTCTTCCTCCCCCGCGGGATTTCGTCTCATGACGCAACTCCCTCCTGCTGTCCGGGCAGCGCGGGGCCGGGCGGGCTCGGGCTACCCGGACGTTTCATCTCGAAGTTCCATTTCCAGATCTCGTAGATCGCCGGGTAGACCATCAGTTCCATGAGGAAAGACGTGAAGATCCCTCCGATCATCGGCGCGGCGATGTGCTTCATGACATCGGCGCCGGTTCCGACGGACCACATGATCGGGACGAGGCCGAAGAGCATCGTCGCCGCCGTCATGAACTTGGGCCGGATGCGCTTGGCGGCCCCCTCGCGGACGGCCGTCTGCAGGTCGGCCAGGCTGTTCATGCGCCCCTCCCGCCGGGCCTTTTCGTAGGCCAGGTCCAGATAGAGCAGCATGAAAACCCCGGTTTCCGCATCCACGCCGAGAAGGGCGATCAGTCCCACCCACACGCCGATGCTCATGTTGTAGCCGAGCAGATGGAGCAGCCAGACGGCCCCCACGGCCGAGAAGGGCACGGCCAGAAGGACGATGGCGGTCTTCACGAGCGACCGGGTGCTCAGGTAGAGCAGGAGGACGATGAGGAGCAGGGTCAGGGGAACGACGATCATCAGGCGGTCCTTCACGCGCTGCATCGCCTCGTACTGCCCGCTCCAGAGAACCGCGTAGCCGGCCGGCAGCTCTAGCCTCTCCCGCAGCAGGCGGTCCGCCTCCGCGATGTATCCGCCCGGATCCCGGCCGGAGATGTCCACGTAGACGTAGCCGGTCAGCAGGCCGTCCTCGTCGCGGATCATGCCCGGGCCGCTGGCGACGCCCACGTCGGCCAGTTGGGAGAGCGGGATCTGCGTCCGGCCGTCGATTTCCTGCGTCCGGACGTCGGGAACGGGCACCAGGACGCGGCCGATCGTCTCGAGGCTGCTGCGGAAATCGCGCCGGTAGCGGACATTCACGGAATAGCGCTCCCGTCCCTCGATGGCCGTCGTGACGTTCTCTCCGCCGATGGCGTTCTGCACCGTTTTCTGCGCCTGATCGACGGACAGCCCGTAACGCGCCAGCTCGTCGCGCTTCCACTCGATATCGAGAAAATACCCGCCCCCGGTGCGTTCGGCAAAGACGTTGCGCGTCCCCTCGATCGTGCGCAGCGCGGCCTCGACCTGCTCGCCGATCTGTTCGATCTGCACGAGGTTCGCCCCCGAGATCTTGAGGCCGACGGGGGTGCGGATTCCCGTCGCGAGCATGTCGATCCGCCCCTTGATGGGCATGGTCCACGCATTGGACAGGCCCGGCAGCCTCAGCGCCTCGTTCATCTGCGCCACGAGCTCGGCCGAAGAGGGGGTATCGGGCGAGATGCGCCGGAGGAGGGGCTTGAGCGCCTCGGGGGCCCAGGGGGAATACCAGGTGTCCGCTCTCCGCCATTCGCTCCTCGGTTTGAGGACCACGAGGGTCTCCAGCATCGAGAAGGGGGCCGGGTCCGTCGACGTCTCGGCCCGTCCGGCCTTTCCCAGCACCCGGTCGACTTCGGGGAATCCCTTGATGATCCGGTCCGTCACCTGCAGGAGCTTCTGGGCCTCGCTGACGGAGATCCCGGGCATCGTGGTCGGCATGTAGAAAAGCGAGCCCTCGTCGAGGGGGGGCATGAATTCGGAACCGAGCCTCTGGAATACGGGCACGGTGGCCGCGACCAGGAGGACGGCGACGGCGATGACGGTCCACTTCCGGCGCAGCGACCAGGCCACGGCCGGGTCGTAGATGCGGATCAGGAAGCTGCTGAGAAGGTGCCGCTGCTCGGAGCGTATGGTCCCCACGGCGACGGCGTTGAAGGCGCGGCTGAGCCATCGCGGGCGGAAGCGGAAGCCGCGGATCTGCGTGAAGAGAAGCCGCAGCGCCGGGTCCAGCGTGATGGCGAGGACCGCGGCGACGATCATGGCAAGGGTCTTCGTGTAGGCAAGCGGCTTGAACAGCCGCCCCTCCTGGGCCTCCAGCGTCAGGACGGGGAGGAAGGAAACGGCGATGACGAGGAGCGCGAAGAAGCTCGCGGCCCCGACTTCCTTGACGGCGCCGATGATAACCCCGCGGTGATCGCCTTTCCGGCCGTCCCGGTCCCAGATCTCCAGCTTCTTGTGGGTCTGCTCGACGACCACGATGGCGGCGTCGACCATGGCGCCGATGGCGATCGCGATCCCCGCCAGGGACATGATGTTGGCCGAGACCCCCATGAGCCGGAACGGGACGAAGGAGATGAGCACGGCCAGGGGGATGGTGACGATGGGAATGACGGCGCTCGGAAAATGCCAGAGGAAGAGGAGCACCACCGCCGAAACGGTGAGCATCACCTCGACGATCGTCCACTTGAGGTTGTCGATGGCGCGGCGGATCAGGTCCGACCGGTCGTAGACGGGGACGATCCTGGCGCCGGGGGGCAGGCCGGGCTCGATTTCGCGGATCTTCTTCTTGACCCGGTCGATCACGGCCAGGGCGTTTTGTCCCTGGCGCATGACGACGATGCCCGAAACGACGTCGCCCTCGCCGTCGAGGTCGGCGACGCCGCGGCGCAGATCGGGCCCGAGCACGACTTCCCCGAGGTCCCGGACGCGGATCGGCGAACCGCTCTCACCGAACGCCACGGCGATGTTCCCGAAATCCTCGACGGTGCGGGCGTATCCGCGGCCGCGCACCATGTACTCGGTTCCGCCGAATTCGATGAGCCTCCCGCCCGCGTCGTTGTTGCCGCCCTTGACCGCCTCGACGACGCGGCTGACGGGGACGCCGTAGAACTGGAGGCGGTTGGGATCGAGGTTGACCTGGTACTGCCGGCGGAAACCGCCGACGGGCGCCACTTCCGCCACGCCGGGCACCGACTTGAGGTGGTAGCGCAGCGTCCAGTCCTGGTAGGCGCGGAGATCGGCCAGGCTGTTCTGTCCCGTCGTATCGACGAGCGCATACTGAAAGACCCATCCCAGCCCCGTGGCGTCCGGGCCCAGTTCGGTCTCCACGCCGTCGGGGAGCCGCGGCAGCACCGCGGAAAGATATTCCTGGGTGCGCGAGCGGGCCCAGTAGATGTCCGTTCCCTCCGCGAAGATGACGTAGACGAAGGAATAGCCGAAGTCCGAGAAACCCCGGACGGTCCTGACGCCCGGAGCGCCCAGCATGGCCGTGACGATCGGGTAGGTGACCTGGTCTTCCAGGATATCGGGGCTGCGGTCCCATCGGGAGTAGATGATCACCTGGGTCTCGGAGAGGTCCGGGATGGCGTCGAGCGGGACGTTCTTCATGGACCACCACCCCGCGACCGCGGCGGCGGCGACGATCAGGAAGACGATCAGCTTGTTCTCGGCCGAAAAATCGATGATCCGGTTAATCATGACTCTGTCCGCCGTCGGCGCCGCTCCCGGCCGGGACGGCCGCCGGCGGGATCATCTCCGGGGTTTTCCCGGCCGGCGCCGGAGAAACACTTTTCGGCCCGGGCATCGTCATGCCTCCCGGCATGGAGGAAGGGGCTGCATCCCGGTTCATCCCGGAGATGCCCGAAGGCCCCGTTCCGCCGCCGGCTTGTGCCTGAGGCCCGCCGGGGACGCCAAACGGCATGGCCGGCGACACAGCGGAGGCGGGAGGAGCCTTTTTCGGCACCGGCATTGCCATACCCTCGGGCATGGAAGAAGACGGAACACCAGGTCTCATCCCGGAGGTGCCCGTCATGAAGGACCCGATTCCAGGGGGACCGCCGGGCAGCGGAGGTGCGGCATCGGGGGAGGGGGCCTTGGGCATGGCCATGGCGCCGCGGGATTTCTGCGGCGGCGCCTCGGGCCGCGGCGCGGAGGGCGCCGCACCGCCGTGAGAGGCATGGTCCATCGCGGCATGCGGCGTGCCGGGCGTCGACATCGCGCCGTGCGACTCGTGCGTCTTTTTTGCGGTCCGCGGCTTGGAAGCGGCTTCGGGTTTTTGCGAAGCCTGCTGCATCGCGCCGTCACGATCGCCCCGTGCCGCTCCGTCCGCCGGCGGTGCGGCCTTCAGGTAGCGCTCCGGATTCCTGCGGAAGTCTTCCCGGCATTCGGGTGAGCAGAAGAAATACGTCTTTCCCTTGTGGACCTGCACGTTCCCCTCGGCGCCGGCGCGGTCGGCGTCGACGTTCATCAGGCAGACGGGGTCGCGGGCGATTTCCCCGGTGATCCCCATGGCCGCCTGCTGCATCCGCGCCTCCGAGTCGATCAGGAAATGCCCGGAAACGGCGATCTTTTCGCCGGGCGCCAACCCCCGGACGATCTCGACCCTTTCGCCGAGCGATCTCCCCGTTTCCACCCGCCGGGGCTCGAAGAAACCGTCGCCCTTGTCGACGAAGACCGTCTTCTTCAGCCCGGAATCGAGGACCGCCTCCGACGGCACGGTCAGGGCCGGAGGGCCGCTCAGGGAGAGTTCCACGTTCACGGGCATGTCGGGGCGCAGCATGTAGCCGGAGTTCTCCGCGATCAGGCGGATCCTGAGCGTGCGCGTGGCGGGGTCGAACTGGGGCAGGACGGGACTGACGCGGGCGTGAAGGGCCGTCTTCCGGTAAGGCAGTTCCATCTTCACGCGCATTCCCGGCTTGAAGTAGGACGCCTCGTTCTCGAAGAGATCGGCCAGGACCCATACTTCGGAAAGATCGGCGATCCGGAAGAGCTCGGCCCCCTTTTCGAGGCGCAGCCCGGCGGAAACGTTCCGGGCCAGCACGAAACCGGAGACCGGCGACCGGATCTCGACGGCATCGGGAAAGGTCTGCGTCCGCTCCATTTCCTTGAGCTGGTACTCGCCGATCCCGTAGTTGAGAAGGTATTTCCGGTAGTAATTGACCTGGGCGCTGCCGCCGAGTTCGCCCGCCCTCTTGGCCGCGCTTCTCATCTGCCGGAGTTGCGGCGCAGTGTACTGGCTCCTCAGTTCTTCGGCCCGCTTCTGCTGTTCCGACAGGGGCTGATTCGGCTCGCCCACGAACTCGGCGGCGCCGAGGTTGAAGAGGTTGAAGTAATTCTGGATCAGCGTCCGGTATTCCAGCGAGAAGAACGACAGCGTCGCCAGCAGTTCGTCCTTCTTCACGAGGCTGCCGGTGGTGACGGGGAGCGCGTCCTGGATCCAGCCTTCCGTTGCGGCGTTGATCCGGTAGACGCGGGTCTCGTCGGCCGCCACCCGGCCGAGGACGCGGAGCGTATGGTTCCAGGGGGCCTTTTCGACCTTGACGACTTTGACGCCGATGACCTGCTGTTTCTCCGGGGAGATGCGGATCGTTCCCGGCGGCATCGATGCCAGGAGCGCTTTGCCGCCGGAATCGTCGGGGTCGGCATAGACGGGTTCGAGCGGCATGCCGCAGGGGGCGATGCCGGGCTTGTCGGACTTGTGCGCCGGATTCATCGGATCCACGTAATGGAGGATCCTGCGCTCCGGCGCCGCGGCCGGCCTTGTGCCATGGAACGTCGCCCACGAACCGGCGAGAAAGGAGCCTGCGGCGATGAGCAGCAGGATCGGCACGACATAGCGTATCTTCATGGGAACTGCGCCACCTCAAGTGAAATCGAGAGATCGAACCGGATCGCCCGCTGTCGGGGAGTATGAAGAAGATCCCATGTTTCCGGCTCGTTTTCCATCGGGAGAGGACCCGATCGGGGCCGCCGAATCTCTTAAATGCCGCTCGGAGAAAACCTGAGGGAGCGACGGTTCGGCCGCTCACAGGCCCAGCGTGAAATCGGTGGCGACGATGCGCCAGGTCGACAGGGCGACAAAGGCCGCGTAGGCGATCAGGCAGGCGAGAGCGAGCCTTTTCTGGAGCGCCGGCAGCGCCGCGGCCAGACTGCCGATCCGGCTGTAGGGCATCAGGGCGCCCACGCCGAGGCCGGAGACCGCGCCGGCCAGGAGGGCGGCGTAGAGGAAATAGCCGACGTATCCGTACTCCTTCTGGAGGACGCAGAAGGGGCAGTGGTGCGTCGGAAGCTCGTAGAAGTACAGCGAGATGAAGGAGATGAACGAGGCGCAGGCGACCAGGAAGAAAAGGCCGCTCGAAAGGGAGAAGAAAACCCCCATCTTCCGCCGGAACCGGTAGAGGAGGCCCGCGCCGACGGTCGCCGCGAAGACGAGATAGAAGATCGTCATCGAGAGCCTCGGCGGGAAGGACGCGATGTCCGAACTGACGCCGGTCCCGGCGGCGCTGAAGAGGCTCCCGCAGCATGACGTGATCACGTCCGCCTTGAGCCCGGTGAAGTAGAGCGCCTGGGCCACCGATTCCGCCGCGACGAAGGGCGTCAGCACGAGGAGGAGAAGATACTTCTTCCGGATCAGGGGGTAGTCGTAGGCGCGGTTGTCGGCGGCATTGACGACCAGCCAGATCCCGGCGAGAAGGACGTTGAGGATCTTCAGCAGGAACGCCGGATAGCCGTATGGGTTGGCGTACAGCGCGCCCGCCGCGCACATGGCGCCGACGAACCGGTCGTGCAGGCTCTCTGCGGTGAAGATGAAGAGAAAGAGCGAGCCGATCTGGAATGCGAAGACGTAGGAGAGGATCGTCGAGATGAGGTAGGTCTTCCTCTCCAGGCCCAGTTGCTCTTCGCTGCCGCTCGCGAGGTCCCACCGGCGGATGATCCGGATTCCGAAGAAGGCGCTGTAGAGGCACATTCCCGTCAGGAGAAGGGAGACGAGAAGAAGCGCCACGATGGCCGGATGGAGGATCATGCCGCCTCGTCCTCGATCCGGCCGTCCCTGACGGCGATCACCCTGTCGACGTCCCCCGCTTCGAAGACGAGGGGGTCGTGGCTCGCGATGATGGCCGTCTTGCCCTGATCCTTGAGGCGGGAGAGGATCTCCAGGAATTCCCGCGACAGCTTGCTGTCCAGGTGGGCCGTCGGTTCGTCGGCGATGAGGACCGGGGGATCGTTCATCAGCGCCCTGGCGATCGCCACCCGCTGCGCTTCTCCTCCGGAAAGCCATTCCACCCTGGCGGACGCGCGCTCCGCGAGCCCGAACATTTCCAGCAGGGCCATGGCCCGCCCCCGGACGACCGCGTGCTTCTCCCCCGTGGGATAGGAGGGCAGCATGACGTTTTCGAGGACCGAAATCCCTTTCACGAGATTGAACTGCTGGAAGATGAACCCGAAGGTCTGCCGCCGGATCTCGGTCAGGAAGCGCTCGGGCAGGCTCGTCACCTCCACGTCTGCGGCCCCTCCGACCGCGGCAAGCGCCCCGTTCCTCACGAGTCCGTTCTCGAGGGTGATGCGGCCCGATGTCGGCCTCGCCATGCAGCCGATCAGGGAGAGAAGCGTCGTCTTTCCCGAGCCGCTCGGGCCCTTCAGGACGGTGACGCGTTTTTCCTCCATCGCCATCGTGACGTCGCTGACCGCCACGAATTCGTTCGACTTGCCGAGGTTGAATCCTTTTCGCACGTTCTGCAGCCGGATCATTTCTACGACCTCATGACCGAATCGGGATCGATGATGGCGGCCCTCCAGGAGGGCACGATCGTTGCGACCGTGTAGGGGACCACGGTCAGGAAGAACAGGACGGCGACCTGATAGGGGTCGATGAAGGGCGTGATCCTGAAATCCGGGTAGAGCACCGACCACCCCTTCATGGCCGGCGCGAACAGGCGGGCCGAGAAGAAGAAGACATGGGCGTAGGCGGCGAGGAGGCCGGCCGAAAAGGAGAGGAAGGACACGACGATGCCTTCGCAGGCCTTGACCGCGGTCACATCCGCGGTTTCCCAGCCGACCGCCTTCAGGACGCCGATCTCCCTCTTTTCGTCGGCGCTCAGCCCCGACGCCTTTTCCCAGGCGAGGATGACGAAGGCCAGCAGCGCCATCAGGACGAGGACGATGACGATCCCGCCCCGCCAGTCGAAGACGGAATCGTAGGTCCGCACCATCTCCTCCCGGAGGATGGGGCGCGTATCGGGGAGGCGTTCCACCACCTTCCTCGCGATCGTGAGCAGCTCCTTCGGGTTCCGCACGGAGACGACGATGTCGGTGGCCAGGCCGGCCGGAAAGCCGAAGAGATCCCGGAAGCCGGCTTCGGACATCAGGATCAGGTCCGACGAGACGAGCTCCGATTCGTGGGACAGTTCGTCCGCCACGGTGAAGTTCCGGTCGGCGCCGTCCGATCCCCGGAAGGAGACGATGTCCCCCTGGAAGATCCTCCGGCTTCCGGAGACCCCGCGGCCGACGACGATCTTTTCTCCGGAAGGGGCGTCTTCCCGGGGGACGAGCAGCGTGTAGTTGGCGCCGGCGGCGGGGTCGTAGTAGTAACCCCACAGACGCGGGCCCGCGGACATGACCCCCCGGATTTCCCGGATCGTTGCGGCGTAAACCGCCGGGATGGGCTCGTACCGCCCGGCCAGCAGGCGCTGGACGACCATCTCCGGCGCGTTCTTCAGGATCAGCGAGGCCTCGCGCTTCATCGCCTGCGTAAGGAAAAGAACGGAACCCAGCAGGAACACCACGAGGGTGTAGACGACAAGAAGGCTGAAGTTCTTGCCCTTTCTCCTCAAGAGCGAGGCGACGGTGAAATCCAGGATGCTCCTGGTCTTTTCAATCCAGCGCGGCATGAAGCCTCCGCAGCCCCGAAGGGGTTCTTCCCATGGAGCCCGCCGGAAAATGCTCCAGTGCGACGGGGTGATCCTGAAAGGCCGAGTGCAGGTCCGCCTGGGAGGGATGGCGGGTGTAGCGCGCCTCCGTGAAGAGACAAAGATCGGTCAATTCCAGCCTTCCGACCATCCCGGCCGGGGACTCGAGCAACGGCATGTCCGCCCGGCGCTGCAGGCCGGCATGGGCGAACATCAGGCCCAGGAGCAGCGCCCCGGCGCCCAGGAGAAACAGGGCGGGACCCGATTTCCGGCGCGGCAACCGGGCCCCGCCTTTCTTGTCGGGACGTTCTCTAGTCAAGGCTCCTGACGACCTCCATCGTCACGTCGCCGAACCGGAGGATCCCGGTGCCCCGATGGTCCTTCAGGAACTCCCGGGCGTCGGCCTCCTTCTCCATGGGGATCAGCTCCCTGCCCATGGGGCCGTAGACGTCGCTTCCGACCACGTACCAGGCCTCCTGGGCCCGCACCCACGAAAGACCGTAGTAGTCCTTCACGAGAACGGCCCGGATGTCCTCGGGCCTGCGCCCGGGGTCGTACCGTTTCATGTCCAGCAGGTACTTGAACATGTCCTTCGCCCCGTCGAAGAAGGCATGGGAGCCGTCCCTGAAGGAAACGGCCATGACCCAGTCGGGATACTTGGCGACAAACATGCCGCATACGGGGCATTTGTCCTTCGCCGCCGGCTTCGGGGGCTCCTGCCCTGCGGCGACCGGGAGAAAAGCCGGCAGAAGGGCGAAGGCCAGCAGCAGCGTGAGACCCGCCGCGACACCCCCTCCTCGCCGCCCGCCTGCCGCCTTCATCACCTGTGCTCCATGTGCTTGTGCTCCATGGGTTTCTGGTCCATGGACTTGTGCTCCATCATCTTCATCTTCTTCATTTTCCGGCGCTCGCGAATCATCTTGGTGTCGTTGGCCAGGTCCTTGTAGGCCGCTTCGAGGGCCTCGTCGAACGACGCGATGCGGCCGCCGTTTTCCATCAGAAACTTCTCCGCATCGGCCTTGCCTGCGAAGGCCCACTTCGCGTTTTTCGTCATGACACCGGGCTTGCTTCCCCCGATGACCCAGAAGGCCGCTTCCGCATCGACCAGCGACTTCTTCCCGTAATCCCCCACGTGGATCGCCTTGGGCGACTTGTCCAGGTTCAGGGCCAGATCGACGGCGGCGCAGTGCAGGCTGCAGGTGCCGACGTTGGTCCCGTCGTCGTAGACGATCAGCATCCGGCTGTGGGCGAACGTCTCCCGGTTCATGCCGCAGTACTTGCAGGAGGCGATCTCTTTCACATCGCCGTCCTGGGCCCAGAGGGCGCTTCCCGCGGGCAGGAAGAAGGCGGCGCACAGGCAGATCAAAAGCAATTTTTTCATGGCGGTTCCTTTCGTATCGTTGCCGATACCGTTCGTCCGCCCGGCGTGCAGGGGCTCCTGCAGGCGCCGGGCTGCGACGCATGGATTCATTCGGGATTCGTTCGGTTCTTCAGGCGGCGTTGGGCGGCTTGACGGGGACCTCGAGGTAGACGGTTTCCGGTACGGGGAAGGAGACCGTCTCATAGGAGACGGGATACACGCAGCAGGCAGGATCGGCGAAGTCGAGAATCATCTCCGGGGACCAGCGGGGAGGCGTCTCCGACCCGGAGGTCGAGTTGCAGCCGGGGCAGGAGATGATCCTGGGGCATGGTCCTCCCTCGGCGGAACAGCAGTAGCAGACAAGGCCGCCGGGCGAAGAGACCGGGCAGACCGGCAGCGAACCGAGCGGAGCGCCCAGCATGAGAAAAACGGCGACAAGGGCCGGTATGGCATGAAGCGTCTTCATCTTGCTCGATCCGCCCGCCGGACTAGAACTTGATATCCTCGCTCTCGACGATCCTTTTCTGATCGTCCGAGAGGCTGGCATAGAACGCCTCGAAAACCGGGATCAGCGACTGAATGCTGTCGGCATGGGCCGCGGCGATTTCCCCGTAGGCCTTCATGTCGTCGACGGCATTTTTGCTCTTCGCGGGTTCGGACTTTATCTTGACGATCAGCGCGGCCATCCGTGACGCATTCGCGCGCATCACCCGCGCCACTTCGCTCCACAGGAATTCCTGCTCCGGCGTGACCTTGAGCCTGTCATGGAGCCTCTGGATCCGGCCTTCCGCGGAGCCGGCGTCCGCCCCCCTCAGCACGGCGGGGGATGACGACGTATCGGAGGAGAATGCCGTGGCGGTGTTTTCCGGGACGGCGGCATTGAGCGACAGGACGGTGGCGGCAAGCAGTGCGGCCCGGCAGAAAAGCGGACGGATGGCTCGACTTGTCATTCTTCTTCCCTCCATTTGACCTCACGAATACAGGCTTTTCAGGGAAGGGACAATCGGGGTTCCCCTGATTTACGGCCTCAAAAAGGCTTATGTCGCGACGGGGGGAAGCGCAGGAGAGATCCTGCCTGGGTTATCGCGGCGCCGGCGGGGCGTGGAGGGAACTTCTGAAGACGGATCTTGCGGGAAGGCGCGTCGGTGCGCATCCCCCATGCTTCGGGCGGAGGGGATATGCCGTGTGACGGGAGGTCCTTCTCGGGAACGATGGCGTCCGGAGTCTGCGCGAACGGGACTCTACGGACGGACGAGAGAGGGGAACGAAAGGAGGACCGGCGGGGAGAAGGCGCCCCGTCTAAGGAGCGCCGGCCAACCGCCTGCTGTCCTGCTGGGCCGGGCTTTCGCCCGTTGCGTAGGAGCCCTTCTTCAATACCTCGAGGTATTCGGGTATGGAATAGAAGAGGACATATCCCGTCGGCTCATAGGCTGGTTCATCGTTGATGAAGACGTATCCGTACCACTCCGTCATCCATTTCCATTTGCCGTCGATTTTTACCTGCGCCTGGGCATGGGCGTCCCAGGCCGGGTGGTCGACCTTGTAGATGGAAATGCGCGTCTCGAGGTTCCTTTCCACGCCCAGAGAGGCATGCTGCAGCGCCTGGTGGCGGCAGGCCAACTGGCCCATGCAGCCCCAGAGAAGGAAGAAGACCGGCGTCAAGAGAAGAAATGACTCGAGTCTTCCGCGAAGACGAAGGCAACGCATGTGTCGTTCCTACTCCCGTCCACCGCAGAATTCAATGAAAAAACCGGGGTTGCCGGATATCCATTGCAGATGAATGACAGCAAAGGGTGTGCCAGGGCCGGCCGGCGCCCGGAGATTCTTCATAACCGATCGATTTTAAGGGACTATTGAAGAAAGGAGGGGGCAGCCGCCGTGGGGAGGGCGTCGGAAAACCGGCAAGAAATGCACGCTGCGCCGGATTGTGGAGGGAAACGCGGCAGGAATATTCCGCCCCGGGGGTCTCCCGGCTCCTCTCCCGGGGCGCCGCGGGTCACGGCGAGCCGTGATAGGCGTTCCCGGGCGTTTCGGACGGCCTGTCGTCCGCCGGCGGCCTCGGTTTCACCCGGCGGAGCAGTTCTTCCATCCTGATGCGGCCCTCGCTGGCCTCGGACATGCTGTCGATATAGTCCCGCGACAGGTCCTTCGCGTCCTTCTGGTTCCTGATGACGTTCGGCGTCAGCAGGATGATGATTTCACTTCTTTTCTTGTCGTCCTCGAAGCCGCCGAAGAGCCAGCCGATGAGCGGTATCTTGGAGAGGAACGGCACTCCCGAACCGGTGTTGGTGATATCCTCGCGGATGAGGCCGCCGATGATGATCGTCTGGCCGTCCTGCACGACGAGGTTGGTGGATGCATCGGTCTTGTTGAGCAGAAGCTGGTCCGTTCCGCCGAGGTTGACCTTCTCGAAGGTGGAGATTTCCTGGTAGAGCTCCAGGGAGACGAGGCCGCCTTCGTTGATCCGCGGTTTGACCTTCAGGATGATGCCGATGTCCCGGTACTGATAGTTCCGCTGGGGCGTTACCCCGACGGCGCCGTAGGTTTCCGAGGAGATCAGGGGGATCTGCTGGCCCACCTGGATCTTCGCATCCCGGTTGTCCGAGACCAGGATGTGGGGAGACGCCAGCACCTTGGCCCGCGAATCGCTGACCAGGCCCGTGATGAGAGAGCGGACGGTCCCGGCCGCATCGGTCGCCAGGAAGGTGAATCCCGCCTGGGTCAGCGCCGCCGGATTCGTCGCCGTGAGGGTGCCCGGATTGATGCCGGCGCTGGTATTGAAGCCGGAGATGCCGCCCTTGAACAGGGCGGCCAGGCCGAACTTGAGATTGTCGGTGAGCTGGATGGACGCGATCATGCCCTCGATGATCACCTGCCTGGGGACGATGTCGATCTGCTCGATGACTTTCTTGATGGCGTCGTAGTCCTCCGGGGTCGACATCACCACGACGGTGTTGGTGATGTCGTCGGAGATGATTTTCGTGAACTCGGCGACGCGCGCCTCCGAGCCGGCGGAGATCACGGAGACCTGCGACTGCGAAGCGCCGGCCGCGGCGGAGGGCGCCGACGACGACGAATAGGCGGGCGACCCCGCCGCCGCCCGCGCGGACGGCGGCGCCTGCTCCCCCGTTCCGCTCTTCCCCATGAAGACCTGCTGCAGGAGGCTCGCGATGTCCTTCGCCTTGCTGTTCTGGACCTTGTAGACGAAGACCTGCGGCTTCTTCTGCTTGACGCCGTCGTTGTCGAACAGCGCGATCAGGCTCAGCATCCGCTTGACGTTGGCGTCGGTGTCCACGAGGATGATCTGGTTCCCCTTGGGCACGTCGATGAGAACGGCGTTGGTCGACGCGAAGGGGGTGATCAGCTTGAGGACTTCGGAGGACTGGATGTGGAGAATCGGCACCACCTGGAGCAGGGCGGTCCCTTTCGTCTCGATCTTCGCCGGATCCCGCCCGTAGCTTACGGGCGACGGTTCCTTTGAAATGTCGCTGATGGGGACGATCCGGTACAGATCGCCGTCTTTGACGATGCCGACGCCGTTGAGCCGGAGAATCACCTCCATGAGGGGCAGGACGCTCGAGGCGGGCACGGGGGCGACGGCGCGGAACGTCACCCTTCCCTTGACGCGGGGATCGACGACGTAATTGGCTTTCAGGACTTCGCCGAAGATGGTCTGGATGATCGTATAGACGTCGGCGTCGTCGAAGTTCAGGTTGAACATGTCGCGGCGGGCCGCGGCGGCTGCCGACGGCGCGCGAAGGGTACCGGGCGGTGCCGTAACCGGCTGGGGACCGCCGCGGCTTGGAAGAAGCTCCTGCTGCCGTGGCGGTTCCGCCGCCGGGGCGGGATCCGCAGCCATAGGGGCGGAACTCGGCGGGGCCGTCTTCACGGCCTGGGGACCGCCGGGGCCCGGAAGAGGAACCTGCCGCCGTCCCGGTTCCGCCTCCGGCGCCGGATTCGCCGGCGCCTGTGCCAGGCAAACCCCGCCGCCGCGGATCGGTACGAACGGATCCGCCATGCCGCCGAAGAGAATCCCGGCGGCGAACAGAATCGTAAGAAACCTGCGATCGGGCAAGATTCTCTCCCTCCGCTTCCTCATTTCCAGCTCAGGACGTCCTCGTCTTCGCCTTCACCACCGGCGGAGCCGTCCCTGCCGTAGCTGAACAGGTCGTATTCTCCATGTTTGCCGGGGAACTCGTAACGGTAAGGCTTCCCCCAGGGATCGTTCGGCATGTCCTTCTTGAGATAGGGGCCGTCCCAGCGGTCGATGCCCGGATTGGCCACGAGGGCGTTCAGCCCTTCCTGCCCGGACGGATACCGGCCGGTGTCGAGCCGGAAATGGTCCAGCGCCTGTCCGAGGAGTTCGATCTGTGCCTTCGCCGCCGACTGCTTGCCCTTGCCGAGCTTCGGAAAGAGCCGCGGTCCGACGAGCGCGGCGATCAGGGCGAGGATCACCATGACGATGAGCATTTCCACGAGCGTGAAGCCGCGGCGCCTTGTCCTCCGGAGCGTGGTGTGAGGAATCATTCTTGAGGCACTCCTTTTCGGTGAAAAGAACCTCTTGTTCAGGAAACGGACAGAGAGGTCCGATCTGCTGGAATTACTTCTGCATTTTATCGGCTCATTATCCATAGGGGATGGCCTTAATCCAAAGAACCAAATGTATTATTTCCTTCTCAGGGAAAAGATGAACGGGCGGGCGTGGGGGAACGGGTTGTCTCCGAACGGGGCGGCAGCGCAGCGGCCGCACAAAATGCGATCAGAGTTATCGAAGGCGGAAATCAGGCTATCCCCGATTGTTGCACGCGGGGCAACCGGGTTATCCAGGAATGGACCGGCAGTGCGAGGATTGCCCGCAGCAGAGACCATGCGAAGACAGGAGGACGGGGAAGATGGATTCCGAAAAGCTGGATCAGGGGTGGGAAGAGCTGCAGGCCCGCATTCAGGAGCGGTTGAGGAAGTACATGCGGGGCGGAGCGGAACAGTCTGAGTACGGGGCCGGAAGCCCCCTCCATCTCCTGGAGACGATTTCACGAACGGCAGGGACGGGCGGTCCCGTTGCCGAGCCATGAGAGGTAGAACGGCCATGAACGCATTTCGAATCCTTCTCGTCGAGGACAACAGGAGCGACGCCGCGTTGATTCGTGAGATGATCTCCGAAGAAAGAGGGTGGGAATCCGATGCGGCGGACTTCGAACTGGTTCACAAGGATTCGCACGCCAAGGCCATGCAGTATCTTTCCGAAAACACCGTCGACGCGATCCTGCTGGACCTGTCGCTGCCTGACAGCAACGGCATCGAGAGCGTCCGGAGGCTGGTCGCCGGGGAACCAAACACGCCCGTCGTCGTCCTCACGGGTCTCTCCGACGAGACCGTCGCGATCCAGGCATTGCAGTACGGCGTCCAGGACTATCTGGACAAGGACGAACTCTCCGGGAGTCTGCTCGTCCGTTCGCTGCGGTACGCCGTGGAGCGCTTTCACAATCTGCAGGAAAAGGAAAAGCTGATCCGCGAGCTCCGGGAGGCGCTGGACAAGGTGAAGACGCTCAGCGGGCTGCTGCCCATCTGCGCCAAATGCAAGAACGTCAGGACGGACGACGGCTACTGGATGCAGGTGGAATCGTACCTGAACACCTATTCCGGCCTGCACTTCACCCACAGCCTCTGCCCCGCGTGCATCAGGAATCTGTATCCGGAACTGCTGACCTGAGCGTCCCCTTTCCGGGCCCCTTTCCGTCGGCGCCCGGCTTGGATCCCGTCCGCGGGGACACGGCGGCCGGCGTCAGCCGTCCACGACGACCAGCCCCTCCCGTATGGCGTATTTCGTCAGCTCGGCGACGCTCCGCATGTCGAGCTTTTCCATGATGTTCCGCCGGTGCGTCTCGACGGTCTTGATGCTCAGGCATACGTGTGCGGCGATCTCTTTCGTCGAGAGTCCTTCCGCGATCAGTTGGAGGATTTCGCGCTCCCGCGAAGTGAGCAGGCCCGCCTTTTCGGGGGCGTCGTCCGAGGTCTTGTGGAGGTATCCCTTCACGACGACGTCGGCGATCTTGGGGCTCAGATAGGTATTGCCCGTCATGACCTGGCGAATGGCCACGGCCAGCTCGCCGAAGGCGCAATCCTTCAGCAGGTAGCCGGACGCACCCGCCTCCAGCATGCCCAAGACGAACCGCCGGTCCGAATGCATGGACAGGGCGATCACCTTGATGCCGGGCGTTTCGGTGACGATCTTTCGCGTGGCTTCGATCCCGTTCATGTCGGGCATGGAGACATCGATGATGACCACGTTGGGCGCCAGCTTTTCGGCCAGCTTGACCGCCTTTCTGCCGTTTTCCGCCTCGGCGACCACCTCCATCCCCACCTCCTTTTCGATCAGGGTGCGCAGGCCGTCCCGAAAAATGTGATGGTCGTCGGCAAGGAGAACTCGAACCTTCATTTTATACCACCCTCCTCAAAGTTTTCTTTCGGCTTCTCCGGGGCGCCGTAAGACGGAAGCAGGCGCCCTCACCCTTTCTCGTTTCGATTTCGAAGCGGCCGCCGATGTAACTGATCCGTTCCCGGATGCTCAGCAGACCGAAGCCGCCGCTCTTCTTCGATGTCCGGTCGACTCCGGAGACATCGAAACCGGCCCCGTCATCCCGGACCGTGATCACGACGTTCGCCCCCGCTTTCTGCAACAGGACCGAGGCCTGCTTCGCGCCGGCGTGCTTGACGACGTTCAGGAGCAGTTCCCTCACGGCCCGGAAGAGGAGGATCTGGACTTCCCTGTCGATCAGTCGGATGCCCGGGTCCTTCTCCACGACGACCCTCAGGCCGTGCTGCGACGAGATCTGCTCCGCCAGCCACTCGACCGCTTCGGCGAACCCGAGCTCGTACAGGACGGAGGGACTGATGTCCTTCATCAGCGACCGGGCCTGCCGGATGGACTGCTCGATCATGTCGCGGATTTCCGCAAGGGGCGCCACCAAGCCGCAGGGGGCCGACTGCTCCAGAAGAAACTCGAGCTTCATCTTGGTGATGGCCAGGGTCTGGCCGATGTTGTCGTGGAGGTCGACGGCGATGTTCCGCCGCTCGCGCTCTTCCGCCATCACGAGCTCCCACGTGAGCTGGCGCAGCAATTCGTTGTTGGCCAGGATCCTCTTTTCCGCCTTCACCCGCTCCGTAATGTCGCGGGCGGCGGCGAAGACGCACTTCACGTCGCCGGCCTCGTTCCGGACCAGCGACGCATTGTAGTGCACCGGCGTCGTCCGTCCCGAGACGTGCCACATTTCGAGCGGATAGTCCCGTACGAACCCCTTCGAGAAGATCTCCTCGTACGCCTTCTGGGCCTTCTCCGGCTCCGTGAAGTAATCGGCAAAACTGCTGCCGATCAGCTGTTCGCGCGAGAAGCCCGTGATGGATTCCGTCGCGCGGTTCACGTCGGCGATCTTGCCGCTCGCGTCGATCGTGATCAGCGGGTCGATGCTGGCCTCGATCAGGCTCCTGGCATAGAACGAAGCCTCGCGCAGCTCCTCTTCGGCGTGCCGCCGCTCTCTCCTGACCTCGGCCTCGTGCAGCGCCCGCGAGACGGCGGGACCCAGGCGCGACAGCCTGTTCTTCAGGACGTAATCCGTGGCGCCTTTCTGCAGGAGCTCGATGGCCGTCTCTTCGCCCATCGCGCCAGACACGAAAATGAAAGGCGTATCCGGCGACTTGACCTTGGCGATCTCCAGCGCCGAGAGGCCGTCGAAGGACGGCAGGGAATAGTCGGAAAGAATGATGTCCGGAAGGAAATCATCGAGGGCCTTGATGAAACCGTCCCTCCGGTCGACGACTTCGGAGACGAAGGAAATGCCGGCCTCCTCCAGCTCGTCCGTCGCCAGCTCGGCGTCTGCAGCGGAATCTTCCAGGATCAGGATGCGCAATTTGTCTTTCATGTTTCTCGTTCCGGCATGCCGGGTGGGAAGGCGCGGCCGGCGCTTTCCGCCTCCGGCCTCCCTCTTCAAGCCGGTCCTTTCAGGGTGAAATAGAAGCTGGCCCCCTTGTCGATCACGCTTTCCGCCCACACCCGCCCGCCGTGCCGGTAGACGATGCGCTGAACCGTCGCAAGTCCGACGCCGGTCCCCTCGAAATCCTCGGCGCTGTGGAGGCGCTGAAAGACCCCGAACAGCTTTCTGTAGTAGGTCATGTCGAAACCGACGCCGTTGTCCTTGACGCAAAAGACGGCCTCGTTCGCCTCGCGGAAGCCGCCTACCTCGATCCGTGCGGCCTCGCGGGGGCGCGTGAACTTCAGAGCGTTGGACAGGAGGTTGGAAAACACCTGCCGGATCAGCGTTTCGTCGCCGTACGCGGCCGGGACGTTTCCGAGGGTCAGCGTCACATCCCTGCCCGGATGATGAACCAGCGCCTCCTGCCATGTCGTTTCGATCAAGGCCCTCACGTCCAGCAGGGACATGGAGAGTTCCGCCCGGCCCAGACGGGAAAATCCCAGCAGGGCGTCGATGAGGCGGTCCATGGTCCGCACGTTTTCCCGGATGACGTTGAACCTGCGCAGGGTGTCCTCGTCGAAGCCGTCCCCCTGCTTCCTGAGGATCATGCGCGTGTAGCCGTCGATGGCGCGCAGGGGAGCGCGCAGATCGTGGGAAACGGAGTAGCTGAAACTCTCCAGTTCCCGGTTCGCCTCCTCCAGCTGCGCCGTGCGCTGCTGCAGCTCCACCTGCGCCTTCCTGCGCTCCGTCGTTTCGTGGAGCGTCAGCACGAGCCCGGCGACCCGGCCTGCGCCGTCTTTCACGGGCGAGAGGCTCCAGTCCCAATAGGTCACCCCCCGCTCGGGCTGGTCCGGGTACTCAAAGGCCTTGTCCTTGAAGAAAACCGGTTTTCCCGTGTCCCGCACACGGCGGAAGATGGCTTCGTTCTCTTCATGCGGGTAGAGGGCAAAGTGATTCCTGCCGATCAGATCCTCGGGCCGCATCTTGGACGCCTCGGCGTAGGCGGGATTGACGGCCACGAAATTGAAGTCCCGGTCGAGATAGGCCAGCAGGACGTCCGTCACCTTCACGACGGCATCCATGACTTCCCGCTCCCTGCGGAGGGCCCTCTCGGCCTTCTTGTGTTCGGTGATATCCACCCCGTAGATGCGGAGACATCCCGTTTCTTCCATAAAATAGATCGTCTGCAGGAACCAGCGTCTGTCTGCGCACACCTCGCGCGCGTCCTGCTTCACCGCACCCTCGCGGAAGAGGCGCACCACCGCTTCCCAGCCCCCGAGCCACGGATGGTCCGGTCCGCGCCGCCGGAGGTCGGGGAAGAGCTGCTCGGCGGTGGGGTTGAGGTAGCGGATCCGGCCTTCCAGGTCCACTTCGGCGATGGGGTTCGGGTTGAGGGTGGGAAACGTGGCCGGATAGGCCGATTCCGGGTCGGATTTCCTCCCCGCGGGCGCCGCTCTCCCGGGGGCCTTTCGCCGGGCGCGCCGAGGGTGATCGTCCTGTATGGAGGGGGATGCGCTTTTCTTCATGGCCGCCCGGTGTCCTTCCCGATGCGTCCCATGCGGGACAGGGCTACACGGCGTCTTCACGCGGCGGACGGCACGCCCGCCGCAAACAGCCTGTTACTGCTCGGTGTAGGCCACCCTGTTCATCTCGGTCCAGTAGGACCAGATGTCTGCAATATGCTGCGAAAAGCTGTCCGCATCCAGGGGTTTCACGACATAACTGTTGGCCCCGCTCAGATAGCACTCGACCCGGTCCCGCGATTCGTTCGAGGAGGTGAAGACGATGGTCGGGATGAGCCTTGTCCGCTCGTCGGACTTGATCCGCTTCAGAATATCCAGGCCGCCGACCTTGGGAAGTTTCAGGTCGAGGAGGATGAGTCTGGGAAGGCGGATGGGCTCCTTCCGCAGGCATCCTTCGGGACCGAAAAAGTAATCGAGGGCGGCAGCGCCGTCCCTGAAGGAAGAGACGTGATCGCTCGCCTCCAGTTCGCGGAGGGCCTCGACGATCATTTCCATGTCGTGGCGGTTGTCCTCGATGAGCAGGATATCGGCATTGTCCATTCGTCCACCTCGTGGAGCCCGAAAAGGGGCAAACATGCAAACAGGTCCGCTGCGCGAAGGGGATTCCCTCCGGCGAACATCCTTATTAGCCCATCCGGAATGGATTGTCTACGTTTTTGTCCCCCTCTGTCCGGCGCCGCTACTCCGTCTCCTTGCCCAGGCCGGCGAATTCCCGCAGCAGCGCCTCCTGTTTCTTCGTCAGGTCCGTCGGAACGGAGACGACCGTCTCGATGAGGAGATCGCCCCTGCCGAAGCCCCGCAGATGCCCGATGCCCTTTCCCTTGAGCCGGAAGATCTTGCCGCTCTGCGTGCCGCGGGGGATCTTGAGCTTTTCCTTCCCCTCGAGCGTCGGCACCTCGACCGACGCTCCCAGTGCGGCGTCGGTGAAGGGCAGGAGGACACGGCAGTACACGTCGTCGTCGTGCCGCTCGAAGAATTCGTGCTTCTCCACGTGGATGAAAACGTGCAGGTCGCCGCTGGGTCCGCCGTAGGGACCTTCTTCCCCTTCGCCGCGGAGGCGCAGGCGGGAACCGGTGTCGACGCCGGGCGGGATCCTGAGGTTGACGGTCTTCCGCGTTTTCGACCTGCCCGTACCGCCGCAGCGGGGACAGGGATCGGTGATGACCCGGCCCCGTCCGGAGCAGCGCGGACAGATCGAACTGACGGTGAAAAAGCCGCTGGTCCGGCTGATCTTCCCCCGTCCGCGGCAACCGATGCACAAAGACGGGTTCGTCCCCGGCGCCGCGCCGCTGCCGCGGCAGTTCCGGCACGGTTCCATCTTCTCGATGTCGATGTCGAGTGAAGCGCCCAGGGCGGCGTCCAGGAAGGAGAGGCGCAGGTCGTAGCGGAGATCGGCGCCCGGCTGCGAGGCGGCCGCCCTTCCCCGGCTTCGGCTGAAGCCGAAGACGTCCTCGAAAACGTCGCCGAAGCTGGAAAAGATGTCTTCGAAACCGGAAAAACCGCGGAAACCGGCGCCCGCGAGGCCCTCATGCCCGTAACGGTCGTAGATCCCCCGCTTTTCCATGTCGCTGAGGACCTCGTACGCCTCGGCCGCCTCCTTGAACTTCTCCTCCGCCTCGCAGTCCCCGGGGTTCCGGTCGGGGTGGTACTGCATGGCCATGCGGCGGTAGCATCGCTTGATTTCGTCGGCCCCGGTCGAGCGATCGACCCCCAGGACCTCGTAGTAGCAGCGTTTCATGGGGAGGGCGGTTCCGCGGGATTCGTCCGGGCGGCCGCATCGGCGCTTCGCGGGGCGTTGCCCGCCTTTTCGAAGGCGTGGGACGCAAAGGCGAACTTCTTCAGGGAAAAGGCCCGCTCGGCGATGCGGTTCCAGGCTTCGGGCCCCGGGGCGCTCCCGAGGGCCTTGTGGGCCTGCTGAAACAGCATGACGTCTCCCGACTCTTCGGCGAGCGCCGCGATCCCGGCCATGGCCTCCCGGTCAACCGCCCGCTGGAAGAATTCCATGGCGTCGTGGAGGCGGCCCTCTTCGAGGTAGCGGCCCCCGATGTCCGAGAGCGTCGCGGCGGGCGTCTTGTCCACGTACAGGAGGCGCTGTTTCTTCTTGTAGTCCGGCAGACCCGCCTTTCTCATCGCACAAGCCGCCTGAGCGCCTCTTCGTATTTCTCCCCCGTCTTGCGGACGATCTCTTCGGGAAGCTCCGGCGCCGGCGCTTTCTGATTCCAGGGGAGGGACAGGAGGTAGTCCCGCAGGAACTGCTTGTCGAAGCTCTTCTGCGGCCTCCCGGGTTCGTAATCGTCCTTGGGCCAGAACCGGGACGAGTCCGGCGTCAGCACTTCGTCGATAAGGATCAGCTCCCCGTCCAGGAGGCCGAATTCGAATTTCGTATCGGCGATGATGATCCCCGCGGCGTCGGCGATCCCCGCGGCCCGGCGGTAGATGGCGATGCTGGCGTCGATGACCCTGCGCGTCAGGTCGGCGCCGACGATCTTCTCCATTTCCGCGCGCGCGATCGGCTGGTCGTGCTCGCCTTCCCCCGCCTTCGTCGACGGCGTGAAGATCGGCTCCGGCAGGCGGGAGGACTCCAGCAGCCCCTGGGGCAGGCGGATGCCGGAGACTATCCCGGTCCGGGTGTAATCCTTCCACCCTCCGCCGCTGAGGTAGCCCCTGACCACGCACTCGACGGGGAGGGGCTTCGCCTTTTTCACGAGCATGCTGCGGTTTCGCAGGATGTCGCGGTGGGGGCGGCAGGCCGGCGGGAACGCTTCCGGGTCCGTCGCGACGAGGTGATTGGGGAGGATGTCCTTCATCTTGTCGAACCAGAAGACGGACATCCGCGTGAGGACCTCTCCCTTGCCGGGGACCGGGTTGGGCATGATCACGTCAAAGGCGGAGATCCGGTCGGTGGCCACCATCAGGAGGTACCCGTCCACCTCGTAGAGATCGCGCACCTTGCCCCGGTTCAGCAGCCGGAGATCCCGGAAATCGGTCTTCATCAACCCGCGGCGTTCCATGTCCTCCGTTCCTCCTTGCGACCATCCGTTTTCAGATGTAGGGGTTGTTGCTCTTCTCGTGCCCGATCGTCGACGCGGGCGAACTGCCGTAGTTGTGGCCGGGATAGACGACCGTCGAATCGGGGAGGCTGAACAGCTTCTCCCGGATGGAGGCGGCCATGACGTCCCAGGAGCCGCCGGGGAGGTCCGTCCGCCCGACGCCTCCGACGAACAGGGTGTCGCCGGTGAACACCGCGCCGTCCGCGTGGAGGCACATTCCGCCGGGCGTGTGGCCCGGCGTGTGGATCACCGTAAGGGTCGTCTCCCCCACCTTCAGCTCGCTTCCGTCCCGGACGGTGAGGTCCGCCGGGGGCGAGGGCCGGGCCCCGAACATCCTGAGATAGGCCGAGGGGATGGACGTGAGCATCTGCGCGTCCGCCTCGTGGATGACGATCGCGGCGCCCGTCCTTTCCTTCATCTCGGCATTGCCGCCCGTGTGGTCGGGATGGGCATGGGTGTTGACGATATAGCGGATTGCAAGCCCGTCCCGTTCGGCCTCCTTCAGGATCTCCGCGACGTTCGCCGCGGGGTCGATCGCGAGCGCCTCCCCGGATGCCCGGTCGCCTACGATGTAGGCGAAAACCGCCATGCCGCCGACCTGAATCTGCCTGATGATCATGATCCTGTCCCGTCCCGTTCTTTTCTTCGGCGGACGCCGACGAATCGTCCGGATGCCCTACCATTTTTTTTCCGGGAAAGTCAACGCTCCGGCCCGGCCGCCTGCTACTTCATCCTGCGGATGCGGACCTCGATGTCCTTCTCTCCCTTGAGCAGGTCGATCAGTTTCCCCGTATCGGTGTCGCCGTAATGGTACGGGTAAAGGATCTTCGGCCGGAAGGCCCTGGCGGCATCGGCGACCATCTCCGGCGTCATCGTGTAGGGCAGGTTCATCGGCAGGAAAGCGATGTCGATGTTCTTCAGGCTTTTCATCTCCGGCGTGTTCTCGGAATCCCCGGCGAGGTAGAGGCGCTTGTCGCCGAGCGTCAGGATATATCCGTTGCCGATCCCCTTGGGGTGAAAGGGATTGCCGGGGCTTCGCATGTGAACGAGATTGTAGGCCGGAACGGCCTCGATGCGGATCCCCTCCGTCTTGATCTCGCCGTTCTTCATGACGACGGCGCCCGGGACCTGCCCGGCGGCGTTCGCATTGGCGACGACGACGGTCTTTCCCGTCTCGATCGCCGCGAGCGCCTTGAGATCGAAGTGGTCGGAATGCTCGTGCGTCACGAGGACCAGGTCGGCCTTCGGCAGCTTCGCGTAATCGGCCTCCTTCGAGACCGGATCGACGTGGACGATCTTGCCGGCGAAGGACAGCATCAGCGTCCCGTGGCCGAGGAAGGCGATGGCGAGGTCCCCTTCGGACGTCTTGATCGTGTCGGTCTCCAGACCGTCTTGGGCCGGCGACGCCACGGCGAAGAAAACCAGCGACAGGCTCATCAATGCAGACAGGGTCTTTTCCATGATTCGTCTCCTCCTTCGAGAGTTTTTCCTATGATAACGGCTTCAGCCCTTCCTGGCAAGGCAGGCGGCGAAGAACCCGTCGGTGCCGTGGCGGTGGGGGAGGGTGCGGAGAAACCCGTCGCCGCACAGGAGCTTCGCCGCCGCCGGGGCGGCCGGACGGGAGAGGCGGTACTCCGGATAGCGCTTGAGGAAGGGCAGGACCACCGCCTCGTTTTCCTCGGGCAGCGGCGAGCAGGTGACATAGACGAGCGTGCCCGCCGGTTTCACGCAGTCCGCCGCGGCGTGGAGGATCGCCCCCTGGAGTTCCGCAAGGGACCGGAGACGCTCCGGCGTCAGCCGCCACCGGATCTCGGGATTCCTCCGCAGCGTTCCCAGGCCGGAACAGGGAGCGTCCACGAGGACGCGGTCGAAGCGTTCCCCTGCGAGGGCGTCCGAGGCGGCGTCGGCCGTCCTGGTTTCGACGATCGACACCCCCAGGCGGGCGGCGTTCTCCCGCAGCGCCTGGATCTTCTCCGCGCTGATGTCGCAGGCCACGATGCGGCCCCGATTCCTCATCAACTGGGCCAGGTGGTGCGTCTTGCCGCCCGTCCCGGCGCAGAGGTCCAGGACGGAATCTCCCGGTATCGGACCGGCGATGTGGGAGATCAACTGCGATCCCTCGTCCTGAATCTGGATGCGGCCTTCCCGGAAACAGGCCGTCTTCCAGAGGGCGTCCGCGTTCCCGTGGATGTCGAGGCCGTCCGGCGACAGGGTTGTCGGGCGGCTCGCGAGGCCCAGCTTCCTCAGCTCTTCCTCGACGGCCCTGCGGTCCGCCTTCAGTGAATTGACGCGGACGGTCAGGGGCGGGATCTCGTTGTCGGCCTTGCAGAAGGCGGTCGCTTCGGGAACGCCCATGACCGCGATCAGGCGCTCGACAAGCCAGCGGGGATGCGAGTGGAAGACGCTGAGGTGGCCGACGGGGTCCCCGTCGGGGTCGGGATAGGCGATTTCCCGGCGGGCGCGGACGGCGTTTCTCAGGACGGCGTTGACGAGGGCTGCGGCGGCCATGCGGGTCTTCTTGGCGATCGCCACGGCCTCGCTGACGACGGCATACTCCGGAACCCGGTCCAGGAAGAAGAGCTGGTACAGGCCCGTCCTCAGGGTGTTGCGGATGTCCGCGTCGAGCGCCGCCGAACCCGGCGGGTAGAGGGAATCGATGATCCAGTCCAGCCGGCCCCGCATGCGGAGCGTCCCGTAGACGATCTCGGTGAGGAGCCGCCTGTCACGGGGGTCTTCCAGCTTTCCCGAACGGAGGGCTTCGTCGAGTTCCCGCTCGGCGAAGGCCCCCTTCCGATCCACCTTGGCGAGGATCGAGACGGCGAGGGCGCGGGGGGTCGATTTCATACACAGCCTCCCAGGGCGTCCGTTCCGGGGACAACCTGCGTGGATTGCGGCGCGTCGAAGGGCGTCACGCTTCGCCGCCGAGGCGGGTGCCGGGAGCGAGGCGGCAGCCGCGGAGGAAGTCGCGGACCGGCATCCGGTTCTTGTTCTCCAACTGGACGTCCCGCAGCAGGACATATCCGTCGCCGGCCGCCACGGCAAGCTCCCCTTCCGGCAGCACGCCGGCGGTCCCGGGGGCCTCCCCATGGCGGCGCTCGGAGACGGCCGCCGAAAAAATCTTGAGGACCTTGCCGTTCAGGCAGGTGTACGCGCCCGGCACGGGCGAGAGCCCTCGGATGAGATTGAGGATCTCGCGGCAGCTTTTCTCCCAGCGGATCAGCCCGTCTTCCTTCTTGAGGCGCGGGGCGAAGGTGGCACCGGCGGGGTCCTGGGCAGTGCGGACGGCCTTGCCCGCCTCGATCGCCTCGACCGCGCGGATCAGCAGCTCCGCACCGGCCAGGGCCAGGCGGTCGTGCAGCGCCCCGAAATCTTCCTCAGGAAGGATCGGGGTCTCTTCCTGCAGGAGGATGTCGCCGGAGTCCACGCCCTCGTCCATCTGCATGATCGTGACGCCCGTTCTGGTTTCGCCGCGGATCAGCGTCCACTGGATCGGCGCGGCGCCCCGGCTGCGGGGGAGAAGGGAGGGGTGGACGTTGATGCAGCCGAATTTCGGGCGGGCGAGGATCTCCTTCGGCAGGATCTGGCCGAAGGCGGCGACGACGACAAGGTCCGGGGCGATGCCGCGGAAGACCTCCAGGAAGGCCGCATCGCGGACCCGCTCCGGCTGGTACACGGCGATGCCGCGGTCCAGCGCCGGGGCCTTGACCGGCGGGGGCGCCGCCTGGCGGCCCCGGCCCTTCGGGCGGTCCGGCTGCGTGACGACGCCGGCCACGTTGCGGCCGCCGCGGATCAGCGCCGCCAGCGACGGGACCGCGAAATCCGGCGTTCCCATGAAGAGGATCTTTGTTTCAGCCACGAGGTCTCCCGATATCTTTCGTGATCCGCCCCAGCAACAGGAAAAGGGGCTTTCAAAGACCGTTTGCGGAAACCGCCGCCCTTGTCACCTTCACACGCCGAAAGGTGTCGTCCCCGCGAAAGCGGGGACCCAGCGAAGGACCGCTGGATCGGTCTTGTTCTGATCCTGTCGTCCCCGCGAAAGCGGGGACCCAGCTCTTTGCATATCTCGAAATGACGGACCCAACATCCCCATGTTCCTAGATTCCCGTCTTCGCGGGAACGACGGGAGAGGGATTGCATCGGTCGGTCCGCAGAACAAGAGCGGCATCGTGCAAACGCTCGGCCGCACGATAGCGGACCGGGGCGCAAGCTGTCAAGGCAGGTTTAGCGGCGGATGGCCGCCGATCGGTCGTCTACGACATAACCGGTTTCCGAGTCGACTCTGCACTCTAATACTTTTCGGAGCCAAAAATCAGACTTTGGATTGTGGCGGTGACAGCTACAATCCGCTAAAATCCTTCTAACTCTTTCTCTATCCACCTCTCCCACTCGTCAGAACGCTCAGTTTTTTCATATGTACCGCGCGGCCGAGGGTAAACTTCGATATCCGAATTTCTTAACGATCTGTTGGCACAAGGCTTTCGAATGACGGTGTCCTTGCCGCAGGCGCTGCGGCGTCGGGAAGCCATTACTACTCCGGCAACAAAAGATGCCAATCCTGTCATTCCCCCGCCTTCGCGAGGGTAAACTGCAGCGGGAATCCAGGACAAGACTGGATGCCCCCGGATCGAGTCCGGGACAGGCTTATCAAGTCCGGCATGACAACCATTGGTATGTTTACTTGCCGGGGTAATAACCGGATGAAGGAGAGAAGAAGATGAGACTCAGAGCCATCTTTCCTTTGCTTGTTTTCGCTGCCCTGTCGAACATGGCCATTGGCGCATCCGCATCCGTCGATGGAACCCTCACCGGCACCTATTACAGTTACAGCGGCGGTTCCTATACCTCCTATTCTACTGGCGGCTGGTATTACCCGTACCCTTACATGCCGGACCCATACAAGTTCCTTTGGCCGCAGCCTCTGGAAGGAACCGATGGTCTGCTCTATGTCGCGACCGCAGGCGACGGCATCTGGAAGTGGGACGGGGCGGTCTGGTGTCAGATTTCACACGAAAATCCGGAGGCCATGGCGGCATCCGGACTGGTCCTGTACGGCGACTTCGGCGGGAGCGGCATCTGGAAGTGGGACGGCACGGCCTGGAGTCAGATCACGCCCAGCGATCCGGAGGCCATGGTGGCATCCGGACTGGCCCTTTACGGCGACTTCGGTGAGAGTGGCATCTGGAAGTGGGACGGCACGGCCTGGAGTCAGATCACGTCCAGCGATCCCGAGGCTATGGCGGCGACGGATTCGATCCTGTACGGCGACTTCGGCGGGAGTGGCATCTGGAAGTGGGACGGCACGGCCTGGCGCCAGATCACGCCCGGCGATCCCGAGGCGATGGCGGCCTCTCAGGGGAGCTTGTATGCGGACTTCGGTGCCGGCGGCATCTGGCAGTGGGACTATCCGACTGCGACGTGGAGCCAAATCACACCGCACGATCCGCAGATGATGGCCGTCTCGTGGTATCCCTTGTTCGCCGCCTTCGAGACAGGCGACGGCATCTGGCAATGGAGCGGCAATGCGTGGAGCCAGATCACGCCCAACAATCCGGAAGCCATGGCCGCCACCTGGACGACTCTGTATGGCGATTTCGGGGGAAGCGGCATCTGGCAATGGGACGGCAAGATCTGGAGCCGGATGGGAGCCGCCAAGCCGCAAATCACGGCCGCCACCGGTCCGCTTTTCTATAAGTTTGGAGTTGACATGGACGGCATCTGGCATTGGGAGGGGATCTGGCAGCGGGACGACACGGGGTTCCGCCAGATTACTTCCAATACTCCGCGTGTCGTGGCCACAGCGGGGGCGACACTCTACGGGGCCTTCGAGGCGGGGGACGGCATCTGGAAGTGGGATGGCGTAACCTGGGGCCAGATTACGCCCAGCAATCCGGAAACGGTGGCGGCCACCGGTTCCCTCCTCTATGGCGGCTTCGGTACGAACGGGGTCTGGAAGTGGGACGGTTCGACGTGGAGCCAGCTATGTCCGGGCAATCCGGAAGCCATGGTGGCCATCGGGTCGTTTCTTTACGGCGATTTCGGGGGAAGCGGCATCTGGCAATGGGACGGGGCGGCCTGGGGCCAGATTACGCCCAACGATCCGGAAGCCATGACGTACTCCGGTTCGGTCCTGTACGCAGATTTCGGTCCGAACAAATTCTGGAAATGGGACGGTGCGTCCTGGAGCGAGGTCACGGACGACAATCCGTAAAAAACAGGGACAGCGCCCATTTGGTGGTTCAAAGGGCAGGCGTTTCACGCTATCTCTACAGGAAGTGGACCGGATCGACGTCGGGGCGCACCTCCAGCCCCGATCCGTCCGCCGCCTTCACGACGGCGGCTGCAAAGGCGTGGAGGGTCGAGACATTGCCGCCCTTGAGGAGGATCTGCCAGCGGTAGCGGCCCCGGATCTTGCCGACCGGCGATGCGGCGGGTCCGCAGATCTCCACCCTGGACGCCCAGCCCCTTGACGCGGCAAGCGTCCGCGCCGCGGCGCCGAGGCGCTGCACCGCCTCTTCGCCGGCCCGCCGGTTCAGGGCGGAGAGGTTGAGGAGGACGATCCGCAGGAAGGGCGGATAGCCGAGGGCCTCGCGCAGGGCGATCTCTTCGCGGAAGAAACCTTCGAAATCGTGCTCCTTCGCCCGGAGGACCGCGTAGTGGCCGGGATTGAAGGTCTGGATGATCACCCGGCCCGGCGAATTCCCCCTGCCGCTCCGCCCCGCCACCTGCGTCAGGAGCTGGAAGGTCCGCTCCGCGGCGCGGAAATCGGGCAGGTTCAGCGAAACGTCCGCCGAGACGATTCCCACCAGGGTGACCCCCGCATAATCATGTCCCTTGGCGATCATCTGCGTCCCGATGAGGATGTCGATTTCGCCCTTCGCGAAGCTGCGCAGGATCCCGTCGAGTGCGCCTTTTCGGGCCGTCGTGTCCCTGTCCATCCGCCCGATGCGCGCCTCCGGGAAGAGGCGCTTCGCCTCCGCTTCCACCCGTTCCGTCCCGACGCCGTGGCTGCGGACGTTTCCGCCCCCGCAGGCCGGGCAAAGGGGCGGGGCCTTGATGGCGTAGTCGCAGTAGTGGCACTGCAGCGTGGCGGCGCCGGCATGGTGCGTGAGGGTGACGGAGCAGTTGCGGCACTTGAAGCTGTAGCCGCACTCCAGGCAGACGACGAACGTGGAGAAGCCGCGCCGGTTGAGGAAGAGGAGCGTCTGCTGCCCCGCGCCCAGCGTCTCCCGGATGGCGCCTGCCAGCGCCGGGGAGAAGAGGGCGGGGCCGCCGGGCTCCGGCGCGCTCCGGGCGCCGCGCAGGTCCGCGATCTCGACGGAGGGCATGGGCCGCTCTTCCACGCGGCGGGGGAGCTGCAGGAGGGCGTAGCGTCCCGCCGCCGCATGGCTGTAGGTCTGGACGGAGGGCGTGGCCGAGCCCAGGACCACCAATGCTTCCTGCTGCTGGGCCCGGACGACGGCCATGTCCCGGCCGTTGTAGGGAAGGCGGTCGTCCTGCTTGTAGGAGGTGTCGTGCTCCTCGTCCACGACGATCAGCCGGAGGTTGCGGACGGGGGAGAAGACGGCGGAGCGGGCGCCGACGACGATGCGGATCCCGCCGCTCCGGATCCGCCGCCACTGGTCGTAGCGCGACGTCTTCGGGATGCCGCTGTGCAGGACGGCGATTTCTTCGCCGGGGAAGCGGTCCCGGACGCGGCAGAGGAGCTGCGGCGTGAGGGCGATCTCCGGGACGAGGTAGACGGCGCCGCCGCCGGTCTTCAGGGTCTCTTCCATCGCGCGGAGGTAGACCTCCGTCTTCCCGCTTCCCGTCACGCCGTGCAGGAGCATGGCGGCGAAGCCGCCGCTTTGCAGGGCCGCGGCGATGCGGGCGCGGGCCGATTCCTGATCGGAGTTGAGGACGATGTGCCCGGCGCTGTCGCCGAAGGGCGCCGCCGGAGGCGCGCAGCGGTAGGTCTCCCGTTCGCGGACGGCCAGGACGCCCCTCTCCGACAAGGTCCGGACGGTCGCGGCGGCGGAAGGGAAGATCCTGCCAAGGGCCGGCAATGCGATCGACCCGCAGGCGGCGACGTGCTCGACGAGTTCGCGCTGGCGCTTCGTCAGCCGTCCGTCCGTTTCGCGGATTCCCTGCGGCGCGGAGACCACCTTCTCCGTCTTCGGGGCGGTGTCGGACCTCGAGAGGCGCTCCTCGAGGCGGAGCAGGCCCGCGGCATGCAGGCGGCGGAGGTCGGCGCCGATGTCCTTCCCGCCCAGCAGGCGCGCGAGTTTTTTCGCGGCGATGCCCCGGGGCGTTTCCGCCAGATGCGCGAGGATCGATTTCTGCGCCGGGCTGAGGTTCCGGCCCGGCGCGGGGGCCGCTTCCGCCGGCGGCAGAACCCAGCGCTCGCTCTTTCTTTCCGTTCCGGCGGGGAGGATTTCGGCCAGGGCCTTGCCCAGGGGATACAGGTAGTAGGAGGCGACCCAGCGGTAGAAGCGGAGGTCGCGGGCGTCGAAGAGCGGCTCCTCGTCGGGGCATTCGAGGATCTCCCTGGCCTCGGGGTGATCGGAGGAGGGGGAACGCTCGATCACGAAACCCGTCAGCTTGCGCCTGCCGAAGGGGACCAGCACGCGCTTGCCGATCCGCACTTCGTCGCGCAGGTTTTCCGGAACGGCGTACGTGAAGGTTTTTTCAGAGGGGATGTTGACGGCGACCGTTGCGAACATGATGACCCGCGTCTTCCGGGAGGAATCGACCGATCTTCCGGGCGAGTTCCCGGGAAAGAACGGACGTCGGTGGGGAAGGGTGCCGCCGGTGCGGGGCGCCGGCAGGGACGCCGGAGCGGATCCGGAAAACGGAGTCCGGGCCTATTCGCCCTTGAGCTTCTCCATCTTCTCCTGCTTCGTCTTGCACTCGATGCACTGCGTGGTGACCGGCCGCGCCATGAGACGCTTTTCCGATATGGGGCCGCCGCATTCCTCGCAGATGCCGAAGGTGCCTTCATCGATGCGTTTGATGGCTTCCTTCATCTTCTGGATGAGCTTGCGTTCGCGGTCCCGGATGCGCAGTTCGAAGTTCCGGTCCGATTCCAGGGAGGCGCGGTCGTTGGGATCGGGATAGTTCTCCCGTCCGTCCGTCATTTCCGAGACGGTCTTCTCCGCTTCATTCAGAAGCTCGCTGATGCGCTGATTCAGCATGTATCTGAAAAATTGGAGTCTTTCCGGCTTCATGCCCTATCGTCCCCCTCGATGTCGGTGAAAATTTCAGCTAACGGAATTGTACCTCATATAGAAAGAGGAGTCCCCTGTCAAGGGAAAATACCGCAGACCCGCCTCCCACCTTGCGGCGGGGGGATCATGCCGATTGTCCGGTGCCCCTCCCGTAAACGTCAAGGATTTTTTCGATGATGTTCGTCGTGGACGCGCCTTCGGTCATCGGGATCAGCTCGACCCGGCCGCCACGGGAGAGGACCTCGTCCCGCCCCACGACGTTCTCCGCGCGCCAGTCGCCCCCCTTCACGAGCGTGTCGGGCTGGAGCATCCGGATGAGGGCAAGGGGCGTCGGTTCGGAAAAGACCGTCACGAAATCCACGCATTCCAGCGCCGCGATCAGCTCCGCCCGCTCCTCTTCGGGAACCAGGGGCCGCTTCTCCCCCTTGATTTCCCGGACCGACGCGTCGCTGTTGACGGCCACGACCAGGACATCGCCCAGGCGCCGGGCCTCCCCGAGGTAGCGGACGTGACCGACATGGAGGATGTCGAAGCAGCCGTTCGTAAAGACGATCCTTTTTCCGGATGACCGCAGTTCGCCGAGGCGCCTGCGAAGCTCCCGGCGGTCCAGTATCTTTCCCTTCATTGCAGATCCTCCGTTTCGATTCCGCGGACCCCGTCGTCCACGGCCCGCGCCAGCGTCAGCACGGCGACCCCTGCCGCGCCCGCCTTCTTCAGCACCCGCGCGCATTCGCGGACGGTGCTCCCCGTCGTGTAGACATCGTCCAAGAGGACGATGTTCTTCCCCGCGATGCGCCCGGGCAGGGACGCAACAAAGGCGCCCCTCACGTTGGCCCTGCGTTCCCGGCGTCCCAGACCGACCTGGGGGTCGCGGTGCCCGCCCCGCTGCAGCGCCGCCGTGTCGAAGGGGATCGAGAGCGACGCGGCGACGGCCCTTCCCAGGATGACGGCCTGGTTGAAGCCGCGCTGCCGCAGGCGGCCGGCATGGAGCGGGACCGGCAGCAGCAGGTCGTAATCCGCGGGGCGGAAGCCGGGCCAGGGGCGGGCCGCCATCCACCGCCCCAGCAGGACGCCGGCCGTCGTCCGCGACCGGTATTTGAAGCGGTGTATCGCCTCCAGAAGGGGCCCGTCATAACGGCCTGCGGAACGTGCGAGGTCGAAGGAAGGCGGCTCCTTCAGGCAGTCCCCGCAAACGTGGTCGATTCCTCCGGGGGCGGGAAAGGGGCTGCCGCAGAGGGTGCACAGAGGCGGGGAGATCGGGGAGATCTTCTCCGCGCAGGCCTCGCAGAACGGCTTCGTCCCGCCTTCGTGAAGAACGGTCTCACAGGAAAGGCACGTGGGAGGAAAGATGACGTCTGCAAGCGACTGGAGAAAGACCTTCAATCCGCCCTCGCCCCGCAGCCCCGCGACGAATGCCCGTCACCGGCAAGTCAGGTCGGTGAGATGAGATGCCTTCTCGTCGATATCCATCCTCGGCGCGTCGGCCCACAGACGCTCGATCTCGTAAAGCTCCCGGAGCGGTTCATAGAAGATGTGGACGATCACATCGTCATAATCCAGAAGCACCCACTTGCCGTACGTTTCTCCCTCCACGCCCAGGGGCCGCAGGCCCTGTTTCCTCAACTGTTCCTGGAGCCAGGAAGAGAGCGCCTGAACCTGCCGGCTCGAGGTCGCGCTGCAGATGATGAAGTAGTCGGCGATGGAGGAAACCTCGGAAACACCCAGGACGACGAGGTTCTTGGCCTTCTTTTCCAGCAGCGCGTTGACGCACAGCAATGCCCTCTTCTTCGTATCCGTGGGTTGTTCGGTCAAGATTGCCTCCCGGAGAATCCCGTCGCGGCGTTCCGCGCTGCGGCCTGCCCGCCCGCACCGGCCGGGCCCGCCCTCCCTGGTTCTTTCGTAACAAAGTCCGTATGCGCTGTCAATTTCTAATCCGGTCCGGCGGAGATTGAAGCTCTCCGGAACAAGTTCCGGAGAATCTTCGATCCTCTCCTTAAGGAGGGGATCTTGAACATCATTCGCTCGCATCCCCCGCGGCAAGCCGCGGGGAATGCGCTCGCTGCCGGATTCAAATTGCCGTTGAGAAGGGCGCCGCCTTTGTGGTACAGGAGATGCATCTTCCCCGCCGGAGTCGAAGTGCCGCAGATGCGAGAAATCCTCGGAAAAATCCATGCCCACGTCCCCATCCGTCTCCTGGCCGGCAAGGTCCTGCCGCTGGTGCTCCGCGAGAGGATCCGGCCGGAGATCGGGATCAGCCACATCGCCCTCGACGAAATCGCGCGCGAGGAATTCCTGCGCGTCGCGGACATCCTGCGGCAGGAGGGGCTCCCGGTGACGATCCACGCGCCGTTCATGGACCTGCGGCCGGGGGCGCTCGATCCCCGCATCCGCCAGGTGAGCTCGGACCGCATCGGCCAGGCGCTGGCCCTGGCGGCGTATTTCCGGCCCCGTTCGGTCGTCTGCCATGCTTCCTTCGACGAGCGCTACTACGTGTCGGCGGAAGAGCAGTGGCTGGAGAACAGCGTCGAGACGTGGCGGCGCCTTCTGCCGGCGGCGGAGGACGCGGGCACGGTCATCTGCCTGGAGAACGTCTACGAAAAGGAGCCGCTTCAGATCCGCCGGCTGCTGGAGGCCGTCGCTTCTCCGCGGCTGCGCTTCTGCTTCGATACGGGGCATTTCAACATCTTTGCGTCGGCGCCCCTGGAACAGTGGATCGACGAGATGGGACCGTGGCTGGGCCATGTCCATCTCCACGACAACAGCGGCGCGCGGGACGAGCATCTCCCCGTGGGAGAGGGGACCTTCCCTTTTCCCGAGTTCTTTGCCCGTCTCCGGGAGCGCTCGCTCCGGCCCATCCTGACCGTCGAATCCCACTCGGAGCGCGACCTCTGGCGGATGCTGGACAACCTCGAGGCGCGGAAGCTGCTCGACGGGTGGGATGAGGACGGTCGTTCGTAAAACGGGTACGGGCAAGGGGGCCGCATGGTATCGTATCTCGCCAAACGACTGGTCTTCATGATCCCGCTGCTCCTGGGGATCACGATCATCTGCTTCGCCGTCATGCATCTGGCCCCCGGTTCGCCGACGGATCTGCAGACCGAGATGAACCCGCGGGTGTCGGCGGAGGCCAAGGAAAGGCTGCGGGCGCTGTACGAGCTCGACAAGCCGCTGCACGTCCAGTATTTTTCCTGGGTCCGGAAGCTCGCGGTGCTCGACCTGGGCACGTCCTTCTCCCCGGACCGCCGGCCCGTCGCGGACAAGATCCTCGAACGGTTGCCGATCACGATCGTCCTGAACGTCCTGTCCATGCTCCTGATCCTGCTGGTCGCCATCCCCATCGGCGTCCTGTCGGCGGTGCACCAGGATTCCTGGTTCGACCGGGCCATGAGCGTCTTCGTCTTCATCGGCTTCGCCATTCCCACTTTCTGGCTCGCGTTGCTGCTCATGATCTTCTTCGGCGTGCAGCTCGGCTGGCTGCCCATTTCCGGCATCCGCTCGCTCAACTGGGAGTACCTGCCTCCCTGGAGCGCCGCCGCCGACCTGGTCAAGCACCTGATCCTGCCGGTCCTGATCTCCGCCTTCGGCGGCCTCGCCGGGCTTTCCCGCTACATGCGGGCGAACATGCTCGAGGTGATCCGCCAGGACTACATCACGACGGCCAGGGCCAAGGGCCTGAGCCGGCGCACGGTCATCTACAAGCACGCGCTGCGGAACGCCCTGCTGCCCGTCGTGACGATCCTCGGGCTTTCCGTGCCGGGTCTGATCGGCGGGAGCGTGATCTTCGAGACGATCTTCGCCATCCCGGGGATGGGGCAGCTCTTCTACATGGCGGTCATGGCGCGCGACTACCCGACGGTGATGGGGATTCTCTTCATCGGCGCGGTGCTGACGCTGTTGGGCAACCTGCTGGCGGACGTCTCCTACGCGCTGGTGGACCCGCGGATCCGCGTTTCGGAGTAGCCCATGGAAATGCACAGCGACTTCTGGGAACGGTTCCGGGCGAACAGGATGGCCCTGGCGGGGAGCGTCCTCGTCCTGCTGCTGTTCGTCGTATCCTTGTTTGCGCCGTGGATTTCCCCCTACGATCCGGAGGCGATCGACCTGAAGCTCGTCCTGGCCGAACCCGGCTGGGCGCACCCCTTCGGGACCGACCAGTTGGGGCGCGACGTTCTGTCCCGCATGATCTGGGGCGCGCAGATCTCCCTGAAGGTGGGATTCGTCGCCACGGGGATCGCCGTCCTCATCGGCATCGTCCTGGGGGCGCTGGCCGGCTACTACGGGCGCTGGGTGGATACGACGATCATGCGCTTCGTGGACATCATGCTGTGCTTCCCGACGTTCTTCCTCATCCTCGCCGTCATCGCCTTCCTGGAGCCTTCGATCTGGAACATCATGGCGGTGATCGGACTGACGGGCTGGATGAGCATCGCGCGGCTCGTCCGGGCGGACTTCATTTCCCTCAAGGAGCGGGACTTCGTGAAGGCGGCCCGTGCCATCGGCGCCGGAGACCTGCGCATCATCTTCCTGCACATCCTCCCCAACGCCATGGCCTCCGTGCTCGTCGCGGCGACGCTGGGCGTGGCGGGCGCCATCCTTACGGAATCGGCGCTGAGCTTCCTGGGGATCGGCGTCCAGCCGCCGACGCCGAGCTGGGGAAACATCCTCACCGCCGGGAAGGACAACATCGACATCGCCTGGTGGCTCTCGCTGTACCCGGGCCTGGCCATCCTCGTCACCGTCCTGGGCTATAACCTCCTCGGCGAGGGCATCCGCGATTCCCTCGACCCGCGCTTGAGAAGATGACATGTAGTCTTGACGTCATGACGTTATAGTGTTATGGTTACCTAGCTCCACTTTTCGGAGGTGAAATATGACGGTACAGACGGCAAGACGAGCTACAGTTTACTTGGAAGCCGATCTACATAAGGCGTTACGTTTAAAGGCGATCGAGACTTCCAAGTCGGTGTCAGAACTTGTGAATGATGCAGTTAGAGAAGCTCTGGCGGAGGATGCAGAAGATATAGCGGCCTTCGAGGAGAGAGTCGCAGAGCCCTTGATCGCTTACGATGAGATGGTCAAAAGGCTAAAGAGAGATGGCCGCATATAAAGTCTATTTTAGGGAGTCTGTTGAGAAAGATTTTGGTTCTGTACCCAAGAAAGATCTTGTAAGAATACTGAGCCGTATCAGACGGCTGGCCGATGATCCGAGGCCGTCAGGCTGTGAAAAACTGACGGGACAGGAAAGATATCGTGTCCGCCAGGGCCGGTACCGCATGATATATTCCGTTCAAGACGAGGTACTTGCTGTCTGGATAGTGAAGGTTGGCCATCGAAAGGATATTTATCGATGAAGCGAACAAGCAGGTGCAGGTGAGCGAAGGAGGAGGCCATGGAAGTCATCGATCTGAAGGAGAAGGAGCCGGTCCGGAAAGAAGGCAGGAGGGTGTGCGGCCTGATCGACGAGCCCTATCTGCTGGTCAACCACGTCTGCCTGGAGGCGGGCCAGGAGGTGCCGTGCCACAAGGCCAACTCGAACGTGGCCCTGTATGTCATCTGCGGCGAGGGATCGCTGTCGGTCGATGAGGCGTCGGAACGGATGGAGGCCAAGAGGCTCTTCCGCGTGCCCTTCGGCGCATCGATGGGCGTCCGCAACACCGCCAAGGACCGCCTCGAATTCCTCGTCATCAAGGCCCCGCACCCGGACAAGATGGCGGAAGCGCCGGCCGGGCGTCCGCAGGCAAGTCGCTTCGTCAACATCGTCCACTTTCCGAAGCTGCGGGATGGGAAGGAAGATGCGTTCATTGCCTGGTTCGAACGGTCCAGCGAGATCTTCGCGCGGCACCCCGGGTTCCTGTCCAGGACCCTTCTGAAGTCCACGGAGGAAGAAGGGGTCTATGCGGCCATCGTGGAGCTCCGTTCGAAGGAAACCTTCATGGCCATGCACGTGAGCGACGAACGGCGCATGCTCTTCGGCGAGGTGGAGCCCCTGCTGGAAGGCTCGCCGTCGCCGGATTTCTATCAGACCGTCGCCGGGCGTCCGAAGAAATGATCGCTCCCCGACCCGTTCAGGCAGCGCCGGGCACCAGCAGCAGGTCGGGCCCGATGCGGTTATAGCCCGCCTCTTCGACGAGCAGGTCCAGCGCCATGGAAGACAGGTCGTCCGCGACGGGATCCGCCTGGGGCGACTTCTCCCGATAGAAGATCTTCAGATAACTCCTGCAATCGTCGCAGGTTTCCGCGCGCGCGGTTCCGTCACTGCCTTCGATGTACCGGTAGGAGATGCGGTCGCCGTTTCGGCAGGCCGCGCAGGTAACCCGCACGAGGTGCCACTCCGTGTTGCACAGCGCGCAGTGGAGGTACCGCAGCCCCGCCACCGGGCCGTCCGTGCGCACGACGGCGGCTACCGGCAGGAAGCCGCAGCATGGGCAGACGCCCGGTGCGTCGAGGGATGCGACCATCGTCCGGTCGAGCCTGGCGGCCAGGGCCGTCCAGTGCACCTGCAGAACGGCGGCGACGAAGGGCAGGAGGTCCGTGTCCTCATTCCCGGGCGCCATCTGCAGGATACGGTCGGCGAGCGCTTCCAGGGCCGCGCCGCCCATGTGGCGAAGGCGCCTCAGGGCATCCCTCGCCGGGGGAGGCGCGTGCGGCGCCAGCTCCTGCGCGAACAGGTCGAGCGGTTGCTGCCAGGAGAGGCCGCGCGGGAGGGGCGGGGACGAAAGGGGCGGCATGCGCTGTTCCGCAGCCAGGGACAGCGCCGCCTCATCCGGAAGGGGGATGGCCGGGTACCCCTGCAGCAGCTCGTGCTGAGCCCGTGTCAAGCGGCCAAGAAAGGAGAGCCAGCCGGCGAGGGAATGCCCCTTCGCAAGGGTGTCGAACCGCCGGGACCTCTCCAGAAAGACGCGTGAGGGATCGGGAGGAATCAGCGTCCGGAGGTTTTCCCGCTCCCTCCCGGCGCTGGCGGGAGAAAGCTGCAGCGTCATGGCCGGCTGCCCGTCATCTGGTTGAACCAGAGTTCATGGTGGTGCTTTGCCCAGGCACGGCTCACCGTGCCGTACAGCATGGCACGAAGGGCCCCGGGCGTCCAGATCGCCGCGTAGATGTGGACGATGATGAGGCCGATCATGACGGCCCCGGATGCAGCATGCGTCAGGGACGCGATGCGGGCAAGGGCGGCCGGCGGATGGAAGTAGGCCCGCCACATGACGAGGCCGGAGAGAAGCAGCAGGAGGAGACAGATGCCGAGCGCCCAGAAGAGCAGCTTCTGCCCGCCGTTGAATTTGCCCTGAGGCGGCATCGGTCCGCCGCTGCCGACCATCTCCGGCACGTGCTTCAGCCACTCCCAGTCGGAGCCGCTCATCAGGTTGAGCGTGCGGAAACGGGCGAACATGGAGACGAAGAGGACGGCGATCAGGATCCCGACAAAGGGGTGCAGGATGCGCAGCCACACGCCGCCGCCGAAGAGCTGGGTCAGCGGCCACAGAGCGGGATGAAACAGGGCAAGGCCCGAAAGGGCGAGGAGGATGAAGCAGATCGCCACGAGCCAGTGGTTGCCCCGCTCCCAGGCGGTAAACCGTTGCAGATCGTTCGGGTTGCCCGTCATTTTCGACCCTCCTCTCTTCCCGCTTCGTCGGGGACGTCGTTCGGGCCCTTCGTGACATAGTGGAGTACGCAGCCGAGGATGCCCGCGCCCATCGCGGCCAGCGCAATCGGCTTGGTCACGCCCTTCCACAGCGACACCATCGGGTCGATGCGCGGATCGGCGGCGAGGCCGTTGTAGAGCCCCGGCTGGTCGGCGTAGTGCAGCACGTACATCACATGGGTGCCGCCGACGCCGGCCGGGTCGTACAGCCCGGCCTTCGCGAAGCCGCGGGCCTTCAGGTCGGAGATCCTCTCTGCGGCATACTCCCGCATCTGCTCCTTGGTCCCGAACTGGAGCGCCCCCGTCGGACAGGCCTTGATGCAGGCCGGCTCCAGGCCTACCGCGACACGGTCCGAACAGAGGGTGCACTTGTAGACCTTGCCGTCCTTCTCCGACAGGCGGGGGATGTCGAAGGGGCATCCCGTGATGCAATAGCCGCAGCCGATGCAGTTTTCCTCATGAAAATCCACGATGCCGTTGGCGTACTGGACGATCGCCCCGGGGGCCGGGCAGGCCTTCAGGCATCCCGGCTCCTGACAGTGCATGCAGCCGTCCTTGCGGATGAGCCATTCGAGACCGCCTCCTCCCCTGCGTTCGGAGAAGCGCATCACCGTCCACGAGGCGGCGGTGAGATCCGGCGGGTTGTCGTAGACGCCGCCGGTCGTTCCCACGTCGTCGCGGACGTCGTTCCATTCCATGCAGGCCGCCTGGCAGGCCTTGCAGCCGATGCAGGTGGAAACGTCGATCAGCTTGGCGACCTCCGGCATGCGGCGCACCGACGGGCTCGGGGTGGTCGTTGCGGAGCGGCGGACGATATCGAGCGACTGCAGTGCCATGTCTGCCTCCTCATGCCTTCTCGATGTTGACCAGGAAGGACTTGAACTCGGGCGTCTGCGTATTCGCATCGCCGACGAAGGGCGTCAGGGTGTTGGTAAGATAGCCCGGCCTGGCCGCGCCCTTGAAACCCCAGTGCAGCGGAATCCCCACCTGGTGGAGTTTCCTGCCGTTCACCGTCAGGGGCGTGAGGCGTTCCGTCACGACCGCAACGGCCTTGATCTCGCCGCGCTTCGACCGCACGGTGACCCTGTCGCCGTTGCGGATGTTCTTCTCCGCCGCCAGCACCGCGTCGATTTCGACGAACTGCTCCGGCTGCAGGACGGCGTTGATGCGGCAGTGTTTCGTCCAGAAATGAAAATGCTCGGTAAGGCGGTAGGTCGTGGCGGCATAGGGAAATTCGGCGGCCCTGCCGAAGGCGTCCCGGTCGCCCTTGAAGACCCGCGCGGCGGGGTTGCTCACCGCCAGCGGGTTGGTGTTGAAGGGGTTCACGCCGATGGGCGATTCGAGCGGCTCGTAGTGCTCCGGGAACGGCCCGTCGGCCATCTTGTCCACGGCGAAGAAACGGGCCACGCCCTCGGGGTTCATGATGAAGGGGCCCATCCCTTCGGCCGGGTCCGAGTCCGGCTTGAAGTCCGGCACGTCCGAGCCGCCCCAGGCGCTGCCGTTCCACCAGATCTGCCGGCGCTTCGCGTTCCAGGGGTTCCCGGCGGGATCGCAGGAGGCCCGGTTGTACTGGATGCGCCGGTTGGCCGGCCACGCCCACGCCCAGCCCAGGGTCTGGCCGTTGCCGAAAGGATCGGAGTTGTCGCGGCGGGCCATCATGTTCCCGGCCTGGGTCCAGGAGCCGCAGTAGAGCCAGCAGCCGCAGGACGTCGTGCCGTCGTCCCGGAGTTGGGCGAAGCCGTCCAGCTGTTCGCCCGCCTTCCGGATGATCCTGGTCTTGTCCTTGGGGTCGCTGAGATCGACGAGCGCCTTTCCCGAATACTCCCGGGCGAGTTCCTCGGAGGAGGGCGCGACGGGGATCCGGTAGGGCCAGGAAAGATTCAGGATCGGCTCGGGGAAAGCCCCCCCTTCGGCCCTGTAGAGTTCACGCAGGCGGACGAAGATGTGCGCCATGATGTCCGTCGAGACCTTCGCCTCGCCCGGGGGCTCGGCGCCCTTCCAGTGCCACTGCACCCACCGACCCGAATTGACGAGCGAGCCGTCCTCCTCGGCGAAGCAGCCGCAGGGCAGGTTGAAGACCGTGGTCCGGATCTTCGCCGGATCGACGTCGTTGTACGGGCCGAAATTCCGCCAGAACTCGGAGGTCTCGGTGGCGAGCGGGTCCATCACGACCAGGAACTTGAGCCGGGCGAGCGCCGTCCCCAGTTTGGCTTTGTTGGGAAAGGCCGCCAGGGCGTTGAACCCCTGGCAGAGATAGCCGTTTATCCGGCCCTGGTGCATGTCCTCGAAGACCTGCAGCACGTCGTGCGGTTTGTCCATCTTCGGCAGCCAATCGAAACACCAGTTGTTGGTCTTTGCGGCGGCGTCCCCGAACCACGCCTTCATCAGGCTCACGTGGAACTTCTCGTAATTCTGCCAGTAGGAAAGCTGGTTGGGGCGCAGGGGTCTGGGGGCGCGCTTCTTGATGTAGGCGCCGTAGTCCGTCTCTTTTTCGCCGGGCAGCGTCAGATAGCCGGGCAGGAGATCCGAGAGGAGGCCCAGGTCCGTGAGACCCTGGATGTTCGAATGGCCCCGGAGGGCGTTCATGCCGCCGCCGGCCATGCCGATGTTCCCGAGGAGGAGCTGGATCATGGCCGCCGTGCGGATGATCTGCGAGCCGAGGGAATGCTGCGTCCAGCCGAGGGCGTACAGGACGGTCATCGTCCGGTCCGGAACGGCCGTCGAGGCGATCATCTCGGCGACCTTGATGAACTGCTCCTTCGGCGTGCCGCATACCTTCTCCACCATCTCCGGGGTGTAGCGGCTGTAATGCTTCTTCAGCAGTTGGTAGACGCAGCGCGGATGCCGCAGGGTGGGGTCGTTTTTCACGTAACCGTCCGCACCGAGCTGGTAGTGCCAGGAGGAGCGGTCGTAGGTGTGTGTTTCCGCGTTGTAGCCCGAGAAGAGGCCGTTCTCGAAGGAAAATCCCTCGTCGACGAGAAAGGTGAAATCGGTGTACGCCTTGACGTATTCATGGTGAATCCTGTCCTGGGTCAGGAGATGGTTGATGACGCCTCCCAGAAAGGCGATGTCCGTTCCGACGCGGAGCGGCGCGTAGTAGTCGGCAACGGAGGCGGAACGGGTGAAGCGCGGATCGACGACGATCAGTTTCGCCCGGTTGTGCTTCTTGGCTTCGATCACCCACTTGAAGCCGCAGGGGTGGGCTTCCGCGGCGTTGCCGCCCATGATCAGGACGAGATCGGCGTTCCGGATGTCCACCCAGTGGTTGGTCATCGCGCCGCGGCCGTAGGTGGGGGCCAGACTGGCCACCGTGGGGCCGTGTCAGACCCGGGCCTGATTGTCGAAGGCGAGCATCCCGAGAGACCGGACCACCTTGTGGGTAAGGTACCCGGATTCGTCGCTGGAAGCCGACGCCGCCAGGAATCCCGTCGTGAGCCAGCGGTTTACGGTGGCGCCGTCGGAGTTCTTCGTGACGAAGCTGGCGTCGCGATCGGCCTTCATGAACCTGGCGATGCGGTCGACTGCCTCGCCCCAGGAGATGCGCTTCCATTCGCTGCTCCCCGGTTCCCGCACCGCCGGATACCGGAGCCGGCTCTCGCTGTTGACGAAATCGAGCAGCGCAGCGCCCTTGGGGCAGAGCGTGCCCCGGTTCACCGGATGGTCCGGATCGCCTTCGATGTGGAGGATCGCGGACTTGGCGTTCTTGGCGTTGTCCCCCAGGGAGTACATCAGGAGACCGCAGGCCACGGAACAGTATGGGCAGGTGTTGCGCGTTTCGGTCGCCCGCAGCAGCTTGAATTCCCTCACTTCCGCCAGGAGCGGGGCAGGAGAGAATCCCATGGCGGCCATGGAAGATCCGCCCAACCCGAGGCCGCAGATCTTGAAGAATTGCCGACGCGATACTCTCATGGTTGCCCCCTGTTCCGGCGCGCGGGGTTCATCCGTCCGTTGCCGGCGTGGTTATTATGCCATTCTTGACATAGACTACTTTCCCGCTGCTGCGGGAACAAGGGGGGAAAAAGGCGGGGGTATTGGTAGGAAGAATCTGACGGTCGCGTCCCCGGACGGTGTCCGAACCCGGGAAGGGTTGACCCGGCTCACTCGTATCCCAGTTCCGCCAGACGCTCCTCCTCGATGCCCAGGAAATGGGCGACCTCGTGCACCACGGTGATCTCGATTTCCCGCTCCAGCTCCTCCAGGGTCCCGCACATCTCCTCCAGCGGTTCCTGGAAGATGAAGATCGTGTCCGGGTATTCGACGGGGGCGAAGAAGGACCGCTCCGTCAGTGCGGCGCCCTGGTAGAGCCCCAGCAGCGTCTCACCGGGCGGAATGCCGGTGTCCTCCAGCATGTCCCGCGTCGGCCGCTTGCGCACGGTGATGACGACGTTTTCCAGTTGCGACCGGATCTCTGCGGGGATGCGCCGGACCGCCCGGTCGACGGCACGGTCGAATTCCTTCGCGTTCAGCTTCATGGGACTCCTTCCCGGCGGCCTCTCGCCTCGTTTCCGTCCTTGTACCGCAAGGGGGGCGTCCGGTTCAAGCCTCCTTCATCGGAGACCTCCGGCCCATCGAATGCCGACAAATCGAATTGACAAACCATGCGTTTTCCATTAGACAGAGCACCGGAAGTCGGTCATTCCCACAAAAACTTCATAAGCCCAGCAGATAAGGAGGTCGTCTATGTTGAGGAAGAAGAGATGGACTGTTCTTTCCGTTCTCGTCATCGTATCGCTGCTGTTTGCGGGTGCGGCCCTCGCCGGTACGCTCCAGGACGTCAAGGCCCGCGGCAAGCTCCTGGCGGGCGTGAAGACGGACTTCCCGCCCTTCGGATTCGTCGACGAGAAGGGAGTCAACAAGGGTTTCGACGTGGACATCGCCAAGGCCCTGGCGAAGGAGCTCTTCGGCAAGGATACCGCCGTGGAATTCGTCGCCGTCACCTCGGCCAACCGCATTCCCTTCCTTACCACCAACAAGATCGACATCATCCTCGCCAGCATGACGATCACCGAGGAGCGCAAGAAGGTCATCGACTACAGCATCCCCTATTTCATGTCGGGCCACCTGCTCCTGGTCCACAAGGACAGCCCCGTCACGAAGTACCAGGATCTGGAAGGACGCAAGGTCTCCACGACGCAGGGCTCGACGGGTGACATCGTCATCGGCAAGCTCGTCCCCAAGGCGGAGCGCGTGAAGTTCCAGCACAATTCCGAATCCCTCAAGGCCCTCAAGGACCGCCGCACCGAGGCCTTCGTCCAGGACGACATGCTGCTCGTGGACCTGCAGAAGAAGAATCCCGAACTGAAGATCGTCGGCTGGCCGCCCTTCGAGCCGGCCCCCTACGGCCTGGGCGTCCGCAAGGGCGATGCCGAATGGCTTGCCTTCGTCGACAAGACCCTCACGAAGATGAAGAATTCGGGCGAATACCAGAAGCTCTGGGATGCCTGGTTCGGCGAATCGAAGGATTTCCTCCTCAAACTGAAATAAGACTGGCCTCCCGGGAGGGATCGGGCTGTCCGGTCCCTCCTTTTTTTCCCGCTGCGGCGAGGCGCAAATCCGGCCTATGAGCTATCAGTTCGATCCGAGCGTCATCGTCAAGTTCTTTCCCCTGTTCCTGAAGGGCGTCTGGCTCACCGTCGAGATCTCCTTCATCTCGATCCTCGTCGGACTCGTCTTCGGCATCGCCGGGGCCGTGGCCCGGACCTCGCCCGTGAAGATCCTCCGCTTTCTCGGGGCCGCCTACGTGGAGATCTTCCGCAACACGCCGCTCCTGATCCAGATCTTCATCGTCTACTTCGGACTGCCCGAACTGGGGCTCAAGCTCTCGCCCTATGCATCGGGCCTTACGGCCCTGATCCTCTACGTCGGCGCCTACAACGTCGAGGTCATCCGGGCCGGCCTGGAGGCGGTGCCGCGGGGACAGAAGGAGGCGGCCATGTCCCTGGGTCTCAACGGGGTGCAGACCTTTCTTCACATCATCCTGCCCCAGACGGTGCGCATTTCGCTGCCCGCCCTGGGGAACAACTGGGTGGCCTTGGTCAAGAATTCGTCTCTCGTGTCCGTCATCGGGATGGAGGAACTGACGTTCATCACCTACGACCTGAACGCGCTGACGTTCCGCTCCTTCGAGCTCTTCGGCACGGCGACGGTCCTGTACCTCGTCCTGATCTTCCTGCTCATCAACATCCAGACCTTCGTCGAGAAGCGCTTCGCCTACAAGACCTGAAAGGAGGGGGCCGTGTTCGATACCAAAGTCATCGCCGACAACTTCCCGTACCTCCTGTCAGGGGTCAAATTCACCGTCGCCCTGGCCTGTCTCGTCATCCTCATCGGGACCTTCCTGGGCGTGATTCTGGGCCTCATGCAGGTGTCCAGGAGCCGGCTCGCCCGCTACCCGGCGAACCTCATCGTCGAGATCACGCGGGACACGCCGCTCATCATGCAGATGTTCTTCATCTTCTTCGGCCTTCCCGCGCTGGGGATCAAGCTCGGTACCTTCCCCTCGGCCGCGATCGCGATGAGCCTCTTCGCGGCCGGAAACGCCGCCGAGATCGTCCGCGGGGCGATCGACTCGCTGCCGCTGGGCCAGTTCGACGCCGCCAAGTCCCTGGGCATGAACTACGTCCAGATGATGGTGCACATCATCCTGCCCCAGGCGCTGCGCCGGATGATCCCGCCCATGATGGGCCTCTTCACGACGCTCATCAAGGACACGTCGCTCGCGGCCATCATCGGGGCCTTCGAGCTGACCCGCGCCGCCCAGGAGATCATCGAGCGGACCTACCGCTCCCTGGAGATCTACCTCGTGGCCGCCGCGCTGTACTTTCTCATCTGCTATCCGCTGTCCTACTATACGAGGAAGGTCGAACAACGCCGCGTCGCCGGCGTTTGACGGTGAGGTTCCTATGAGCAAGACGGAAGTCATGATCGAAGTCCGGGACATCTACAAGCACTTCGGCAAGGTGAAGGCGCTCGACGGCGTATCGGCCGACATCCACCGGGCAGAAGTGGTCGTCATCATCGGCCCCAGCGGCTCGGGGAAATCCACGTTCCTGCGCTGTCTCAACCACCTGGAGCGGATCGACAGGGGTTCCATCGTCATCGACGGCATCCACCTCACCGACTCCCGGACGAACGTCTACAAGGTCCGCGAAGAGGCGGGAATGGTCTTCCAGCACTTCAACCTCTTCTCGCACCTCACGGTCCTCGAGAACATCACGATCGCCCAGATCAAGGTGCGGAAGCGGACGAGGGAAGAGGCGGAACGGATCGGCCGCGAACTGCTGGAGCGCGTCGGCATCCGCGACAAGGAGAACAACTATCCCTACCAGCTCTCCGGCGGCCAGCAGCAGCGCGTCGCCATCGCCCGGGCGCTCGCCATGCAGCCCAAGATCATGCTCTTCGACGAGCCGACGTCCGCCCTCGATCCCGAGATGATCGGCGAGGTCCTGGACGTGATGAAACAGCTGGCCAAGGAGGGCATGACGATGGTCGTCGTGAGTCACGAGATGGGATTCGCGGCGGAAGTCGCGGACCGCGTGATCTTCATGGCCGACGGCAAGATCGTCGAGTCGGGGTCGCCGAGGGGTCTGTTCGACAACCCGAAGGAGGAAAGGACCAGGACCTTCCTGAGCAAGGTCCTGAAATAGGGATTTGCAGGGACCACTTTTCTCATGGCGTATGCCGAAGCAATCCGCAGTCTTCGTTGTCATTCCCGCGAAAGCGGGAATCCAGGGTCCTGAGATTCTATTCCTATAAGTTGAGTAGAGCGCTGGATCCCCGCTTTCGCGGGGACGACAGACGGCAGGTGTGATGATGAGTGAAAAAACGATCGGTGTTCTCGGCGGAATGGGGCCGGAGGCCACGGAGGCGTTTTTTCTCCGGGTCATCCGGGCGACGAAGGTCCGCCGCGACCAGGACCACCTCCGCATCCTCATCGACAGCAATCCCAAGGTCCCCGACCGGACCGCCGCGATCCGGGGGGAGGGCGAGAGCCCCCTGCCGATGCTGATCGAAGGCGCCCGCGGGCTGCAGAAGGCGGGCGCAGGCTTCATCGTCATCCCCTGCGTGACGGCGCATTACTTCCTGGAGCCGCTGCGGAGGAAGGTACGGATCCCGATCCTGAGCATCGTCGACGAAGTCGTCGGTCACGTCCGCAGGCGGATGAGGGGACTGCGGCGGATCGGCCTCGTCGCCACCTCGGGAACGGTCGATACGGGCCTCTTTCAGAAGGCCTTTGGGGCGGCCGGCATCGAGGTCCTCCTCCCCGACGGCAGGACCCAGAAGAACAAGGTCATGGCGGCCATCTACGGCCGCAGGGGCGTGAAGGCCGCCGGACCTTCGGAAGAATCGAAGGCGCTCGTGGTAGCGGCCGCCCGGGCGCTGACCGACCGCGGCGCCCAGGCCGTTCTGGCCGGCTGCACCGAAATCCCCCTCGTTCTCAAGGATGGGGACCTCTCCGTTCCCGTCGTCGATTCCCTCGACGTCCTCGCCCGCGCCGCTGTCCGGGAGGCCTGCGGAAAGCAGGCTTGGGGAGAAGCCACCCGTTATTCATAACGGAGTTCCCTTTCCTCTGTGGACAGAAGTTCAGGCAAGTTCGTAAAATACAAACCATCCGTTCGCGAATTGCAAACCGTTTTCGAAAAATACCGGAAAACGCAAGGGCAGGAAATTCCCGAATGCATTGCCCGTCGGACGCCGGGAGCTATCGCCGCCACGCCAGCGGGTTGAAACTCGTGCCGACATCGTAGAAGTCCTCGTTCTCGGCGTGCTTCAGGCGGGATACGACGAAGTATGTCAGGGGCGTGGCGAGGGCTTCGTAGGCGGACTTCACGAGCCACTGCGTGACGATCATAACGGCCAGCGCCGCCGCGGGCACGGTCCCGGAAAAGGCGAGCGCGATGAAAACGGACGAATCCGCCAGCTGGCCGATCAGCGTCGAGCCGATCGTCCGCATCCAGAGATGACGCCCCCCCGTTGCGATCTTCATCTTGGCCAGGACGAAGGCGTTCAGGAATTCCCCGCAAAGGTAGGCGGCGAAAGAGGCGACGAGGATCCGCGGCGCCGTCCCGAAGACCGCCGCGTAGGCCTGCTGCGAGAGTTCCGCGGAGCCGAAGCCCGGGAGTCTCCAGAAGGGGACCGGGGCAAGGCGGATGCTGACCTCGATGGCGCCGACGGCGAGCAGGTTGCAGGCAAAGCCGATCCAGATCACCTGGCGGGCGCGGGCATAGCCGTAAACCTCCGTCAGGATGTCGCCGACGATGTAGGAGACGGGAAAGATCACGACTGCGGCGGGCAGGATGAGGGAACCCGCCTGAAAGAGCTTGGCGGCGATGATGTTGGCGACGACCAGCGCCGTGACGAAGACCGCGGCGACCGCCGGCAGATACCGCTGGCGTGCCTCGCCGTGCGAAGCGGCGCCGGCGTTCACTTGCGGTACTCCGCCTCGACGGCGATGGCGATGCCGCCGCGGACGGCGAAGTTCGCCGTGACCCTGCACATCCGGGGCGCAAGGGCCTTCACCAGGTCGTCGAGGATGACGTTCGTCACGTGTTCGTGGAATGTCCCTTCCTCGCGGAAGGACCAGAGGTAGAGCTTAAGGGACTTGGATTCGACGATGCGCTTGTCCGGGATGTACTCGATGCGGATCTTCGCGAAGTCGGGCTGGCCCGTCTTCGGGCAGATGCAGGTGAATTCGTCGGTCGAGAGCGACACCGTATAGTCGCGTCCGGGATGATGGTTGGGAAAGGTCTCCAGCTTCCGGACCGGTTTCGTCTGCCCGCCCAGCAGCGTGAGGTCGTCCAGATCGGTCTTTTGCACAGCGCCCGCTGCTGGCCTCTTCCCCTTCGTCTTCTTCATGGCCTCTGCTCCCCCCTCCCGCGCCCGAATGGCCTTCCGCGATACCGGGGGAGAGTAGGGGA
>DAOSIS010000013.1:0-102830 GCA_035366835.1 Syntrophales bacterium
TCATTCTTACGGTGCGAGGCATCGGCTACAAGTTCGCGGATGATTGACCTGTCCCAGATAAGTGTGCCATATTTTTTTGTCCTTATACAGAAAAACTTTCATCAGGACCGTCATGATCAGGCTCATGATCCAGAGGGTCAGATCGGTATTGGTCAGAAGGATTTAAACTCTCCCTCGTCCATGGGAACAATCTGCTCCGGTTTGACTACCATTTTCCCCGATGTATGAGCAACCACAACGGCCTTATTCGCTTCAATCCTTCGATTGAGGCCCCAATGCTAAGACCGTTTTCCCCATTCTGTCAATTGTTCGTTCGAATACTCCCGCGCCGTTGTGACTGCCGCCGACAAGCATGATCAGATCTCTCACATAACTTTTCATCTGTTCCGCTTGTGCATTCAGTTCTTCCGAAGCGCTGGCTGATTCCTCGGCGTTTGCCGCCGTTTCCTGAGTTACCTTGTTCATCTCCAAGACGGCGATGTTCACCTGGGAGATACCGCGAGATTGCTCCTCCGAAGCCGTGGCGATTTCATCAATCAACTGACCGATCTTCTGTGCTATGGCGACATTTTCCTCAAAAGCTTTCTGGGTCATTTTGGTCAAATTGCCGCCGTCTTCTACCGCTTTGATGGTATTCTCAATGAGATGATTCGTATCGCTGCGGCGCAGCCAGCGTGCGTGATGATTTTCTCCTACCGTGTTGGTCTTCTTCGGTAGGCGATATTCTAGGTAAGTCAAGATTAGGTGGTATCAATCCTGCGCGTTTTTATATCAGTTGGTCCCAGGGACTATCCGATCGGCTTTGGAACTTGCGACAGCTGTCTACTATAAATGTGGTTTCAAGCCATGGAAAACCCCTTGGGCCAGAGATGGAGTTTGTTATGTGGGCTTAGCATACAAAAAGGCTGAACGTAATAGGACTGCTTGTTGTGCTGCCCAAATGTTCCTTGATAGCGGCGACGGTATCGTATTCGTCGGCGAATTCGGCCCGTGGTACTCAGAAGAGCGAAGGGAATTTCATCTGCCACCGACCGAAGCGGAGAAGTTGCTGAGAGGCACGATAGAAACGTACAAAAAACAAGATGGACGTCCGCTGAAGGAGATCTTTTTACATGCTAGATCTGGGATCGACAAGGCTGAGTACGAGGGCTTCCTTCAGGCCTGTCCAGCGGGAGTCAAGCTAATAGCCATTCGTGTTAGGCAGGACCGTAATGGACTGAGATTATTTCGGTATGACGACCACCCTAATGTAGTGAAGCGAGGCCAGCATCCGGTACAACGAGGGATCTTCTGGCATAGGGCCATATCGCTCATGAAATTTGATGACGGTCGTGTGAAAATTCCACGAAATTATTCTATTTCTCAAAGTAAGATGAGTTCAAACGCAAGAATATTGCTCTCGGCCGAAGAGTCATAAAACGTACCAGAACGTACCTTTTTTCTCGCGCGTTGGTGGGGGAGGTGGTGGGGGAGAAAGGCAGAAAAAAGAAAGGGGTCAGATTCGATCATCTAACCCCTTGATATTACTGGCGTCCCCACCGGGATTCGAACCCGAGTTACCGGCGTGAAAGGCCGATGTCCTAGGCCTCTAGACGATGGGGACGCGCGGATCCCGCCCCGGCTGGCCCGGGGCGTTTTTTTTCGGAACCGCCTGATATCCCGTTGTCCGGGTAAATGTCAAGCGGAAAAGCAGCCTCCGCAAGCCGGGACGCCCTCGCGCTTCCTCAGGCCAGCCACTGTTCCTCGTCGAAATCGGGGTTGAAGAGTCGCAGTTCGGGGTGCTGCAGGTAGGGATGCAGGTAAGCGCGCGTCTTCTTCGGAAGCCCCTTCCAGAAGGCGGCCCGCCGTTTCACATCCATCCGCGCCATCTCCGCCGCCATCAGCCGCAGCGTCGCCTTCGCGAAACCCGCCGTCTTCATCGAAATCCCCTCGCTCCCCGCGAAGTCCAGGTCGTCGTTCACCGCCGCGAACATGATGTCCCGCATCACCATGCTCCACTGCTCCGTCACCCGCGGCGACTCCGGCTCCCGCAGGATCCCCTTGATCCGGTCCCGGAACTCCGGCATGATGTAGCCGTCCATCACGGAGATGTCGAAGGGACGCCCGTAGATGGCCTCCGCCTCGTACCGCCGCCGGTCCGTCAGGTTCCGCAGCCACTCGAAGTAGGAGGCCGTGACGCCGCCCCCGTTGGCCAGGAAGTCGTACAGCACCGGGATGCCCCGCTCGTGCAGGATCCGCTCCGCCTTCGACGTGTTCGTCCCGTTGCCTCCGCAGACGATGACCTTTGCCTGGACCCGCCGCGCGACGCCCGCGTCGATGACGTTCTCCAGCGCGCAGGGAAGGAGGATGTCGCAGGGCTCCTCCAGGATGACCGAGCCCTCCTTCGCCCCCTTGACGACCTTCTTCACGCCCTTCTTGGCCGAGACCACGGACCGCTCCCGCGTGGTCGCCACGGCCTCCAGCATTTCGTCCACGTCGAGGTGGTCGCCGATCAGCGCGCCCCCCACGTCCGCCACGGCCACCACGTTCACGCCGTACGGGTCGAGTTCGCTCAGCACCGACGCACCGACCTTCCCGGACCCCTGGACGACGACCTTCTTGTCCCGCAGCAGCTTGGGGTAGATCCGCCCGTCCAGTTCCTGCCACTCGTCTTCCGAAAGCAGGTCCATCCCGCCCTTCTCCAGGATCCGCTTCTCGGTGATGCCCGCGACCTTCTTCAGGAGTTCCGTCTCCCCCTCCGAAAGCGGCTCGGCAGGCGTCCATTTCCCCTCCAGGAACAGCCTCGTCGCCATCGCCAGGATGCTGAAGCGCAGGCCGCGACCCGTGGCGCTTCCCCGCACCTCGATCCCCATCCGGGGCTTGCCCGTGATCTGCGCGGCCGCCACCAGTTCCAGGTACCGCTCGCTCGAAATCAGCTCCCGCAGCACCAGCCGGTCGTTGTAGTCCACGTCGAAGTTGTGCCGCAGCATCTCCCGCGCCTCGGTCAGGGAGACGACACGGTTCCCGATGTCCGCCGCTCCCTTCTTCAGCCCGTAGGCGATGAGCGCCAGGTCCCGCAGCGCCGACTTGAACCCCTCGAACAGGATCCCGATCTCGTCCGGGCCGCACCCCACGTCCCCCGCCGGAACGTCACGGTTCGGGCCCGTGACCAGGAACAGGGACCGGCCGAAGTTCGTCAGCGTATCCACGAAGTCCAGCCGCCGGTCCAGAAACTCCCGCGGACTGACGATCATCCCGCCTTTCGCTCCCCCGCAGAGGATCCGCGACTTGGCCGTCTTGAACGTCATCATGAACGCCAGCGCGCAGACCTCGTCGAACCGCACGATCGGGTCCAGACGCAGACCACCCTTGCTCGGGCCACGCGTCGCGCTGTGCGCGAAGCGGAAGCCCGGAAGGTTCCGCTTCCGGTCCCCCTGCTGGCTCGAAACGAAAAACTCGCTCAGGTGTTCGAAGCGCAGCAGCAGCTCCATCACCGACGGCTTCTCGGCAATCCCCAGGAATTCCGCCGCCCCGTGGAAATCGCTCACCGCGTTCAGCAGAAAATTCCGGTGCTCCGCGTCGCTCTCGAGGTCGCAGTTCTCCTTCGCGAGCTCCGCCCAGGACCGCAGGGCCTCCTCCTTCTTCTCTTCCGGTGCCTGCGCCGTGCTCAGCGTCCGAACGAGTCCGACCAGCTTCTCCTCCAGACGCTTCTCTTCCACGGGACCCGCCAGATCCGGCTGGCAGGAAATCCCCCCGATCTCCCAGGCCACGTCCCCGAAATGATCCGCATCGCTCAGGATATAGAGCGACAGGATGCCCACTCGGTCCTTCCCGTCCTTCGAAACGAAGGTGTCGAAATAGGAACGGTGCAGGTTCACGCTCTTCTGCTCGAAGACCCGCAGAACCCCCCGGATGAAGTCCCGGCTCGGATTCCGGATCGCGATCCCCACACGCCGTTCCTTCCGCCCCTGCGCCAGACGGTCCGAGTCCGGCTCCGCCTCGTCCACCATCACCACCGCGCAGTCGCTCTCCATGGCCCGCGAAAACAGCTCCAGGTGCCGCCCGATGCGCGACTTCTGCCGGATGATGCTGATCTCCTCCGTAAGGTAGTTCGCCGGCAGGCTCGCCAAAAACTGCTCCGACCACGAATGACCGCTCCGCAATACCTGCTCCCGAACCGCCCCGATCGCCCCCTCTTCGTCCTCCCCCACCGGAAACTCCTCCCGGCCCCAAGTCTCCAGTGTCAATATCCGGATCCCCGACCGCGTCTTCACCGAATCGAACGCCGCGATCGCCATCGCTTCGTTCTCCTCCAGCGTCCGGATCAGCTTCCCAGGAAAGTCACGTCCCACGTTGATGAAGTACGTCAAAACCTTCCCGTCACGGCTCTCCTGCCGCACGAACTCCGTGTTCGCGTTCAGCATCTGCGTGATGATGAAGATGTGGTCCGCAATCTCCTCCGGCGCGTTGCTGAAAAAGTAGTAGTCCGGCAACGCCCCCTCGGCGAAGTAGTTGTCCGTGATCTTCTCCGCCGTGTTCATCTCCATCTCGTACTTCTTCTCCAGCGTCTCGTGTACCAACGCACGCAGCCTCTCCTTCAACCGGCTCGTCCTCTCCAGCGGCGACAAAACCTGCGGAGACCTCTTCTTCATGATTGCCCTCCTTGGGAAAGAGAAAATGTCCGTTTCGGGACGGGGAAAAAAGGAAGCCCTAAAAGGACTATAGACGCCCTGTCAGTCAAAAGCAACGGGTTCCCGCAGGATCGCCTCCCGGGCGCGTCCGGCCAGGGCGGCCGTCTCGGGGTGGGTGTCCTTCAGGGCCATGAGCTGCCGGAGGTTATCGGCGGTCCGGAGGATGAGCATGGCGAGGTCTCCCTCGGAGATCCCGATTTCCGCGACGATTTCGTCCCATTCCTTCCCTCTCGCCCAGGCGAAGACCGCGCAGGCCGTCCACAGGTACAGGGGCCGGACCGGGAAGCCGCAGGACTCCATCCTCCGGATCAGGGGGCGCAGGGCCGTCTTCAGGTTGTCCCAGGCGCCCTTGAGCTTCCGGGAGATCCGTTTCCGGTCGATCCAAGGCTCCTGGTCGCCGTCGTAGATGAAGGGGGCGAGAACCCCGGCGAGGAGCCCCTCGTCGTCCTTCGGGAAGACATCGCGACGCAGGCATTCGGCGATCAGAAGCGGTTGGTCGAGACGGAGCCGCGAGGCCCAGAGGCCGGTTTCGGTGAGCCGGTCGTCTGCGCCGACGAACCCTTCGCTCTTGAGGAAATCGAGATGGCGCAGGAAATCCTTCCAGAGTTCGCCGGCGCGTTCCTCGCGGCGGCCGCCCGAGCGCCTGGCGCTCTGGAAGGTCGCCAGGGAGTTGGCGAGGATCGTCCGGATGTCCTCGGGGGCCTGGGAGAGGAGGAGGTTCAGCGCCATCGAGAAATCGTTCCGTATCCGGCTTTCGACGGCCTCGGGCTTGCGGAAGAGAAGCTTCCGGACGTGGACGATGTCCATGAACCGGCCCGGGACGGCCACGAGGAAGCCGATCTTGTCCAGACCGCGCCTGCCCGCCCGCCCCAGCATCTGGTGAAACTCCGTGCCCGTCAGCGGCAGGAAGGCGCGGCCGTTGAAGAGGTCGGAGTTGACCATGACGATCGTCCGGGCCGGGAAGTTGACGCCGGCCGAGACCGTCGAAGTCGCGAAGATCGCGCGGAGGTGCCCCTTGTTCATCATCGTCTCGACGAGGAACTTCCAGGCCGGGAGCTGGCCGCCGTGATGGGAGGCGACGCGGCCGAAACGGAGCGGTCCCATCTGCTTGTGCGCCTCCAGGTACGGGAAGCGCTGCAGGAGATCCCGCAGGTCGCCCTCGAAGGCGCCGTCGTCCTCTTCCTGCGGTGCGGCGCAGGACCTCAGGGCGGCGTCGCAGTCCGAACGCGACTTGAGAAAGAAGATCGCCGGGAGAAGATTGAACATCTCCAGCGTCCGGAGGATGCCGCCGAAGTGGGGGGGGCGGCCGCCTCCGCCTTTTCCCGTCGCGGAGAGGAAGGCGGCGACCTTGCCGAAGAGCTTTTCCTTCTCCAGGTAGGGCATGAGCCTCCCGGAGGGGTGAAGGAAGAGGGGATACAGGGGGATCGGGCGTTTCTCTTCCTGGACGACGACGCACTCCTTGCCGCGGAGCCCCGAGAGCCAGTCGGCGATCTCCTGGCTGTTGCCGATCGTGGCGGAGAGCATCAGCAGGTGGATGCGGGCGGGGAGGTAGATCATGGTCTCCTCCCAGACGACCCCCCGGTCGCAGTCGCCCAGGTAGTGGGCCTCGTCGAGGACCACGAGGTCGAAGGGGAGGTCGCGCCCCTCGTGCATGGCGTCGTAGAGCTGGTTGCGCAGGATTTCGGTGGTGCCGACGATGATGGGCGCTTCCGTGTTCTCCCGCGTGTCGCCGGTGAGGATGCCGACGCAGTCCTCCCCGAAGATATTGCCGAACTCGACCCACTTGGCGTTGCTGAGGGCCTTGAGCGGCGAGGCGTACCAGGCGCGGCCCCCGCGGGCCTTTACGGCCCGGATGGCCTGTTCGGCGATCCACGTCTTTCCGGAACCCGTGGGGGCCGAAACGAGGCAGTCCGTGCGGGAGACGGCGTCGACGGCACGCAGCTGGAAGGGGTCCGGGATAAAAGGTTCCGGCTCGGGGCGGCCGATGCGGCGAAAGACCGATTCGAGCCTGGGCTCGGCGGACGGCGCGGGGCGGGCGTGAAAGGCGCTGCGTTTGGACGGTGGTTTGTCGCGGCGCCCTCGCCCCGCAAAGGGGGATTTTCGCCGGACCTTCGCAGGGGATTTTCCTCTCGGGTGATGTTCCATGGCTGGCCTGGATTCAGTCCGCTTCCGTCGCTGCGAGCTCCGTACCGGCCCTTGTGAGCAGGTCCGTGAGGCGCCCGTCGAGCTTCGTCATCATCTGGCGGAGCAGCGAGGTGTCCAGGTCGGGGCGGTAGCGGTCGGGCGAGGAGTCGGCGTGGTTGAGGGCGCCGATCGTGACGCCCTTGACGGTGATCGGCGCGGCGGCGATGGAGCGTATGAAGTACTTGCGCCGGCGCGGCATGAGCTTGTAGAAGGATGTGAGGTCCCGGTTGGCGAGCACGGGCTCGTTGCGGCCGTCGAAGAGCGCCTTGAGCATCTCCCTGCCGACGGTTTTGATCCGGTGCTTGAGGACGTCCGATTCCGACAGCGTCTTGCGAAGATCCGCGATCTGCGGGCCGTCGGTCAGGTTGATCCAGACGAAGGGGATCGCGAATTCCTCTTCGACGCCGGCGAGCAGCCTTTCGAAGAGATCCCGCAGGTCGCCGGCCTCTTCCAGCCTGGACTCGATCCGCGAGAACTTCTGCGCGAGCTTTTCGTTGTGGATCCAGATATCCTGGGCTTCCTTCATGAAACCTCCTTGAACGGCTCCGGAGCGGTCCGCATGCCGCGTTGCGCTTCTTCGCACATGCGGCGCGGAATCCGATGCGCCTCGCTTTCTCAGGGCTTCGCGCGCCCTGTCTCCGGAGTTTTTTTCGAAGCCGCCTTCGCCTTCGGATTCCCCGTGAATTCTGCGAACAGGATCGTGTGGTCCGACGGCCTGTCGGAAAGACGCGGCTTCAGGTCGATCTCGCACAGGTTCGACCGCTGCGCGAGAGGTTTCGTGACGAGCATGTGGTCGATCCGCCATCCCAGCCCCTTCTCCACGGACCCGCGTGAGCGGTAGTCGAAAAAGGTATAGCGGCCCGCCTCATCGGGGTGGTGCTTGCGGTAGAGGTCGATCAGGCCCCAGGACTTCATCGCGGCGAAGGCCTCCCATACCTCCGGGTTGAAGCACACGTGGCCCAGCAGGCGCTTCGGGTCGTGGACGTCGATCGATTCCGGCGCGACGTTGAGATCCCCGCAGAGCAGGAGCGGCTCCTCCGGTGAGCCCTTCCGGGCAAGAAAATTCCTGAGCCTCGCGTACCAGCGGAGCTTGTAGGCGTACATCGGATGCTCGCGGTCGCGGCCCTGGGGGACATAGGCGCTGATGACGGTGATTCCGGCGATCCGGGCGCGGATGAGGCGGTCCTCGTCGGGCCCATTCTCGCCGTCGTCGATGCCGTAAGAGACGTCCGCCGGTTCTTCCAGGGAGGCGATGGCAACGCCATTGTACTGGTTCCGGCCCCGGTAGAGGATGTGATAACCGGCCCGGCGAAAGTCCTCTGCGGGAAAGTGGGCGTCGTCGACCTTTGTTTCCTGCATGCACAGGACGTCGGGGCGATTGTCGTCGAGCCAGGGGAGCAGGATGTGCATCCTGGAGCGGATGGAATTGACGTTGTAGGTGGCGATCTTCAGCGGTTTCATGCGACGCGGTATTCCATATCACGGGGCGCGCCGTTCATCAAGCCCCTGGCCGGATTCTGTCACCCCACCTCCGCCTTCTCCGGAAAGACTCCCTTGACAGTCACTCCCGCCCCCGCCTTCGCGAGGGCCGGCTGCAGCGGGGGTCCAGCGCCCTGCTTGGCGCGGGAGCATGGTCCAACGACCCTGGATTTCCCGATTTCGCGGGAATGACCCCACAAGTGGTCGCCCCCCGCGCTATCGGCCCAGCGCCGCCTGGCATTCCCGCCAGAGGCGCACCCGGTCCGTTCCGTGGTCGATGAAATCCCAGGGCAGGAACTCTCCGAACGTCTTTTCGCGGTACACGAAGAAATCGGGGTTGACGGATGTCTCCTTGAAGGTCTGCGACCAGTTGCCCTCCCGCCGGTGAACGGCGAGGAGGATGGAGCCGACCCGGCGATCGCCCAGCGACAGCAGGGCCTGAACGTAGTTCCATTTCGGCAGGTCGTGGATCACTTTGACGGCGCCTTCGCGCCGCAGGGCGGCGTTCAGGCGGGCGATCTTCCCCTTCACGGAGCGGATGTCTTCCAGGGGCAGCCACTGAAAGGGCGTCGCCGGCTTGGGGACGAACTGGTTGACGCTCACGGTGATCAGACGGAAGCGTTTCTTCCCTTCGAAGATCTTGGCGGCGTGATGCTTGACCTTCTTGACGAGGCGGACAATGGCGTCGACGTCGTCATCGGTTTCCGTGGGCAGGCCCACCATGAAGTAGAGCCGGAGGTTGACGATGCCCTGCCCCAGCAGGGACTCGGCCGCGTGAAACAGGTCCTCCTCGGTGATGCCCTTGCGGATAACGTCCCGCAGGCGCTGGCTGCCCGTCTCAGGAGCGAGGGATACCGTCTCGGCCCCGGCCCGGGCGAGGAGCTGCGCGGTCTCCGCGTCGATCCGGTCGGCGCGCAGCGAACTGATCGCGAACCTCCCTTCCTGATCGAGGATGCGGCGGCAGAGTTCCCTGAACTGCGGATGGTCGGACACGGCCGTGCCCAGGAGACCGATCTTCCGGCCGGCCGCGATGCCGCGGGCGAAGGCAGGCGCAAGGGCCTGCAGGGAGCGGAATCGCGGGGGGCGGTAGAGGTGGCCGGCCGCGCAGAAGCGGCAGCCCCGCCCGCAGCCGCGGTTCACCTCCGCCAAGTGCATCGCGCCGAACTCCGTCCGCTGCGCGGAGATGACCTGCTGCGTGACGAACCCTTCCAGGGAATCCTCACGGCCCGGCCGGATGGCGCGGGGGAAGGCGGCGTCCAGCGGTTCATGGCCCCGCAGAAGTCCGTCCGGTCCGTAGTCCGGCCGGTAAAGCCCGGGGACGTACGCGCCGGCGAGGCTCCTTTGAATCCAGGCGAGAAATTCGCCGCGGGGGACGCCCTTCGATTCGGCTTCGGCGAAGGCCGCGAGGAAACGGGGGATCAGGCTCTCCCCTTCGCCCAGGAGGTAGAGATCGAAAAAATCGGCGGTCGGCTCCGGGTTCAGCGTGAAGGCGACGCCGCCGCCGACGACGAGCGGGTGCCCCGGCTTCCTTTCGGCGGCGAGGAGGGGGATCCGGGACGCCGCGAGCATGGCGAGGATGTTGGGATAGTCGTTCTCGAAGGGGACCGAGAAGGCGACGATGTCGAAGTCCTTCAGGGGCCTGCCGGACTCTACGCTCAGCAGCGGTCCGCCCGGCCGCGCCGGTTCGTCGCCCTCCGCCGGAGGGAGGAAAGCGCGTTCGCACAGAAAGGCGGGATGGTGATTGACGATCTCGTAGACGGTCTGGAAGCCGAGATTGGACATGCCGGTTCGGTAGGCGTTCGGAAAGGCGAGGCACACCTTCAAATGGGCGTCCCAGCCCTTCTGCAAATATCCGGCCTCGCTTTCCAGGATGTCCATGGGGTCTCTTTTCGCGTTCCTGGCCATAGAATGACCGCGCTGCCGCTCCCTTCCGCTATTGCAGTATATTTGCCGCCCCCGCCCCCGCTTTCGCGGGGGCGGGCTGCAGCGGAGGTCCAGTTCTCCGCACAACACAGAAACAAAAGTATCAACGACGCTGGATTCCCGCTTGCGCGGGAATGACGACCATCCGTGCGGATTCTCTCCGCCTCGCCGCGCACCGCAAAAAAAGGCCGAAACCGGCAGAGGGGGCATTCTACCGCTTTCGGCCTTTTCCCGTCAAATGCGACGGTCTTTCTCAGTCGGCCTGCCGTCTCAGGTAGGTCGGGATCTCGAGATCCGCATTGCTCGTATCGTCGATGAGGCCGACCTTGACGACGTTGCGGGACTCGGGCACGTTGATTTCCCGCTCGATGGGCTTGCCGTCGCGGACGAAGGCCGGTATCGACAGATTCTCGCGCTTGGCGGCGCCGATGTGCGGCACCTTGTGCAGGGTCTTCTGTTTCGCCGCCTCTTCGAATCCCGTGGCGATGACCGTGATGCGGACCTCGTCTCCCATGGTCTCGTCGATGACGGTTCCGAAGATGATGTTGGCGTCCTCATGGGCCTCCGACTGGATCAGGGAGGAGGCTTCATGGACCTCGAAGAGCGTCATATCCGGGCCGCCCGTGATGTTCAGCAGGATGCCGTGGGCGCCCTGGATGCTGTTGTCTTCGAGCAGCGGGGAGGAGATCGCTTTCTGGGCCGCCTCGACGGCGCGGTTTTCGCCGGTGCCCGTGCCGGTTCCCATGAGGGCCATGCCCATGCTGGACATGATGGTCTTGACGTCGGCGAAGTCGAGGTTGATGAGGCCCGGCACCATGATGAGGTCGGAGATGCCCTTGACGGCCTGGAAGAGGACGTCGTCCGCCTTCTTGAAAGCCTCCAGGAACGAGAGGTTCCGGCCGCCGAGGCTCAGAAGGCGCTGGTTGGGAACGGTGATGATCGTGTCCACCGTGCCCTTCAGCGCTTCGATGCCGTTGTCGGCCTGCTGATTGCGCTTGCGGCCTTCGAAGAGAAAAGGCTTCGTGACGATCGCGACGGTCAGGATACCCATCTCCTTGGCCACCTCCGCCACGATCGGCGTCCCTCCGGTCCCCGTGCCGCCGCCGAGGCCGGCGGTGATGAAGACCATGTCCGCCCCTTCGAGATACTTCCGCAGGACGTCCCGGCTTTCGAGCGCAGCTTGCTTCCCGACGTCGGGGTTGGAGCCGGCGCCGAGCCCTTTGGTGACCTCGGCCCCGAGCTGGATCTTCAGCGGGGCGGATGAGACCTTCAGGGCCTGGGCGTCCGTGTTGGCCGCGATGAAATCCACGCCCCTGAGCTTGTAGGAGATCATCGTGTTCACGGCGTTGCCCCCTCCGCCTCCGATGCCGATCACCTTGATCTTTGCCGAGCTTGCCGTTGTCGGATCTACCAGTTCAAACATGTCTGCCCCCTCCGTCTAAAAGAATTCGGAAAACCATTTTTTCGTCTTTGTGACCATGCCGCCCACCCACTTTGCATCCGCCCTTCCCGATCCTTCCTTCACGAGGTGCCGGCTTGCGTACAGGACCAGGCCGACGCCCGTGGCGTACATGGGGGAGTTGACGACGTCCGTGAGGCCGCCGATGCCCTTCGGGTAGCCCCTGCGGACGGGCATGTTGAAGATGTGCTCCGCCAGTTCCGTGATTCCCTGCAGAATGGCCGTGCCGCCCGTGAGGACGATGCCGGCGGTGAGGATGTCTTCGAATCCGGAACGGCTGATCTCCTTGTAGGCGAGGTTCAAGATCTCCTCCATCCGCGGCTCGACGATCCTTCCCAGGATCTGCCGGGAGACCTCGCGCGGCTCGCGTCCCCCGACGCTCGGGACGTCGATGGTCTCGTCCTTCGGGATCAGCATCGTGAAGGCGCAGCCGTACTTGATCTTGATCTTCTCCGCTTCGGCGATGGGCGTCCGCAGCCCCGTCGCGATGTCGCTGGTCAGATAGTTGCCGCCGACGGGGATGACGGCCGTGTGCTTGATGCTGCCCTCGGAGAAGACGGCGATGTCGGACGTCCCGCCGCCGATGTCGATAAGCGCGACGCCGAGATCCTTTTCATCGGCGCTGAGCACCGCCTCGCTGGCGGCCAGTTGCTCGAGGATGACGGCATTGACGTCCAGGCCGACGCGGTTGACGGATTTGAGGATGTTCTGAATGGAGGTGACCGACCCGGTGACGATGTGGGCCTTCGCCTCGAGCCTCACACCGGACATGCCGAGGGGATCGCGGATGCCGTCCTGCTCGTCGACGACATAGTACTGGGGGAGGGTGTGCAGGATCTCACGGTCCAGGGGGATGGCGATCGCCTTGGCGGCCTCGATGGCCCGCTCCACGTCGTCCTCGTCGACTTCGCGGCCCTTCACGGCGACGATGCCCAGGCTGTTCTGGCCCTTGATGTGGGCGCCTGCGATGCCGGCGTACACCGAGCCGATCTCACAGGCCGAGATCTGCTCGGCCTCCTCCACGGCCTTCCGGATGGACTCGACGGTGCTCTCGATATTGACGACGACCCCCTTGCGCAGGCCTTCGGACGGGTGGGAGCCGATCCCGATGATGTCGAGGCCGGTCTCCTTCATCTCGCCGACGACGGCGCAGGTTTTGGTCGTGCCGATGTCCAGGCCGACGATGACGTTGGTCTTCTTTGCCATGACAGTGTCCGTTTCTCCTTCTCTTTTTCCTCCGCGGCCGGGGCGCCGACGCGTGCGCTTCCCGTTCCAGAACCCGCCGCTTACGTCTTGAGGCCCTTCGGTGCCGCAGGCGGCGCCACGGTCTGGACGCCGCCCCTCCTTCGCACGTTGACCTTTGCGGGATTGCTCAAATCGATCGACGTCAGACCCGCACGCTGGTTCCTCTTCTCCAGATCCTCGAGGACGGCGGCGAGCCGCTGGAGCTTCGTTTCGAAGCCGTCGAACCCGAGCTTTAGGCACAGGCCGTTGGTCGTGAACAGGCTCAGGCCCATCACCGTGTCGCGGTGAACCTCCGACACCTCGGCGGGCGAGGGGAAGGTCTGCGTCCGGCCCAGAAAGTCCAGCAGGGCGAGCGACTGGCCGAAAAGCGCCCGTTCCGTCTCCGGACTTCCCTCGGATCCGGTCAGAACGGGAAGATCGATGTCGTCCATCCCTTCGAGGCGCTTGAAGAGCAATCCTTCCCTGTCGACGAGGAAGAGGCCGTCCGCGTGTTTCAAAACGGCAATGGGCTGGCGCTCACGGACCTCGATGACGATCCGGTCCGGCAATTCCCTTCCCACGAAGACTTCCCTGATCCAGGGGTTCCGCCGGATCGCGCGGGCAGTTTTTTCCAGGTTGCAGGCCAGGAGGTTTGTCCCGGGCGGAAGCGCGGCGACGGCGAGGACGTCCTTTTCGGTCAGTTCCTTGCAGCCCCTGACCACGGTTTCGCGGATCCGGAAGTAGGGCGAGCTCAGGACGAAGGCGTAGGTCCAGATCATGGCGACCGCAAGGCCGCCGACGGTGCCGAGCAGGATGGAGGCCTTCAGGAGGTCGAAGGAGATCTGACGCGAGCGCCTCTTGAGGCGGTATTTCTGCACTTCCAGGTTTACCTTCCGAAGCAGGCTCATGACCGCTCCCCGATGATCTTGACTTCCCGTTCCAGGGCGATGCCCGTGCGCTCGATGACCGCCGTGCGCACCGCATCGATCAGCGCAATGACGTCGGAAGCGCGGGCGTGCCCCAGATTGACGATGAAATTCGCGTGCAGTTCGGACACTTGGGCGTCGCCGATTCTCAGACCCTTGAGCCCTGCATCTTCGATGAGACGCCCCGCCGGGCCTCCCTTGGGGTTCTTGAAGACCGACCCGGCGCTCCTCGCGTTGAGCGGATGCTTCCCGCGGCGATTGGCGAGGATGCCGGTGATCTCCGCCGCAATCTTCTGCCGGTCCCCCTTCCGGAGGCCGAACGTGGCCTCCACGATGATGGCGCCTTCGGGCAGCGTCAGGTTCCGGTATTCGAAGAAGAGCTGATCCGCCGGCCGCTCCTGCAGCGTGCCGTCCGCACCGAGCAGGCGGATCGAGCGGACGACGTTTTTGATTTCCCCGCCGTAGGCCCCGGCATTCATCCGGACGGCCCCGCCGACGCTGCCGGGGATGCCTGCACAGAATTCCAGCCCCGCCCAGCCTTCCTTCCGGCACAGATCGACCAGTTCTCCCAGTCCTGCGCCGGCCCCGGCGTGGATGGTCACTTCTCCCGCGGCATCGACCGAGGTCGTGATGCCGCGGAGATTCGAAAGGCTGATCAGTGCCCCCCGGTAGCCCCGGTCGGTGGCGAAGAGATTCGTCCAGTTTCCCACGGGCATTCCGGTGAGGCTGCGGCCGCGCAGGAAACGCACGACCCGGGTCAGTTCCTCCAGATCGGCCGGGAGGAACAGGGCGTCGGCCGGGCCGCCGACGCCCATCGAGGCGTGCCGGTCCAGAGGCTCGTCGAGTCGGACTCCGTCACGGAAGATCCGCCGCGCCTCATCGCGCCATGTCTCGGCTTCAGTCATTCCGGCCTCTCCTCTTCATCCCGGGTTCTCTCGAGAAATTCCGTCCCGATCTTCCACACGCTGCCCGCACCCTGCGTGAGGATGACGTCCGAAGGTTTCGCGATCCGGATCAGGTGATCGACGATCGCGTCGAAATCCGCCAGGTAGGTCACATCCGTCTGGCCGGTCTCGCGGATCGCCCCGGCCAGCGCGCGCGAGCTCACGCCGGGGATCGGGTCCTCGCTCGCCGCATAGATGTCCGTGAGAATGAGCACATCGGCGTTGGGGAAGGCCGTCGTGAATTCGCGGAAGAGGGCGCGCGTCCGCGTATAGCGGTGCGGCTGGAAGACCACGATCAGGCGGTTCTTCCAGACCTGCCGCGCCGCCGCCAGGGTCTCGCGGATCTCCGTCGGGTGATGGCCGTAGTCGTCGACGACGGTGACGCCGTGCGCGAGGCCCTTGACCTCCAAGCGCCTTTGCACGCCGGTGAAGCGCTTGAGCCCCTCGCGGATCGCTGTGAAGGGCAGGTCGAGTTCGGCCCCGACGGCGACGGCCGCAAGCGCGTTGTAGACATTGAAGAGTCCCGGAACCTTCAGGGTCACGCTCCCGAGCAGGTTGTCCCGGAAGTAGACGGAAAACCTCGACGAGCCGCCGCTGAAGGAGATGCGTTCGGCGCGGTAGTCGGCCGGGCGCGAAAGGCCGTAGGTCAGTGTCCGGCGCTTGACGTCGGGGAGGATTTCCTTGACGTGCGGATCGTCCAGGCACAGGACGGTCGCGCCGTAGAAAGGCACGCCGTTGGCGAACTGCAGGAAGGCCTGCTTGATGTCCTCGATGTCCAGGTAGTGGTCCAGGTGCTCGCGGTCGATGTTCGTGATGACGGAGATCACCGGGTGGAGCTTCAGGAACGAGCCGTCGCTCTCGTCGGCCTCCGCGACTACGACGTCTCCGCCGCCGAGCCTGGCGTTGCTGCCGATGCTGGCGAGCTTTCCGCCGATCACCATCGTCGGGTCGACGCCGCCGTGGGCCAGCATGGTTGCGATCATCGAGGTCGTGGTGGTCTTGCCGTGGCTGCCGGAGACGGCGATGGAGAACTTCATCTTGAGAAGTTCCGCCAGCATCTCGGCGCGGGGGATCACGGGGATGTTGCGGCGGTGGGCCTCGACGACTTCGGGATTGTCCGGCCGGACCGCCGTGGAGGTGACGACCACGTCGGTCTCCTGCAGGTTCCGGGCGTCATGGCCCTGGAAGACGGTCGCTCCCAGACGGGCCAGGCGCTCCGTCGTTTCGGTGGCGCCCAGGTCCGATCCGGTGACGGTGTAGCCGAGATTCAGCAGGACTTCGGCGATGCCGCTCATCCCGATCCCGCCGATGCCGACGAAATGGATACGGCGCACCTTGCGGCGCATGAAATCCGCTGCCCCCCTCCGCTTCCTGCTTTTTTCCGGCTGCCTTTTCAAGGCCGTCATGACCGGCTCCTTTTCCGCTGTGCCAGCGCGACGCATTCCTTCACGATATCGTCCGCGGCATCCGGGTTGCCGAGCTTCCGGGCGCGTTCCTCCATTTCCTTCCTCGCCTCGGGCCGCTCCCGGTACCGCCGGATGAGGCCGGCAAGGCACTCCCCCGTGAGGTCCGATTCCCTCACCATTTCCGCTGCGCCTGCCTCCGCCAGGACCCGCGCGTTCTTCGTCTGGTGGTCGGCGACGGCAAAGGGGAAGGGAATCAGGATCGCGGCCTTGCCGCTCGCCGTCAGTTCCGCAATCGAGGTCGCGCCGGCCCGGCAGATCACGAGGTCCGCCGCGCGGAAGGCGGCGGGCATGTCGGCGATGAAGGGAAGGACCTCCGCCGCGAACCCCTTGGCGCGGTAGGCCCGTTCGACCTCTTCCCGCTCCCGTTCGCCCGTCTGGTGGACGATCCGCAGGGCGTCGCGGATGTCCGCAAGCCCCTCCAGGGCCGCGAGCACGGCCGCGTTGATGGCTCGGGCGCCCTGGCTGCCGCCGAAGATGAGCACGGAGAAACGACCGTCTGTCCGCTCCTGCGCGTCTCCGTCCGCGAGAAACGCGGACCGGATGGGATTCCCGGTGATGCGGCTCTTCCGGGGGGCGAACACGTTCGCGTCGTCGCGGAAGGACAGGAAGATCCGGTCGGCAAAGCGGCCGAGGATCCGGTTCGTCGTCCCGGGGACGGCATTCTGCTCGGCGACGGCCGTCGGAATGCCCAGAAGCGCGGCTGCAAGCACCGCGGGCCCCGAAGAATAGCCCCCGACGCCGACGACGAGGTCGGGCGTGAAAGACCGGACGATCCGCCATGCCGCCAGGAGGCTGCCGGGGAGCTTCGATACCGCCCGGAGCTTGTTCCGCAGGCCTCTGCCTTTGATTCCCTCCACGTCGAGCGTCCGAAGGCGGAATCCGAGCGGGCCCAGTACCCGCTTCTCCAGGCCGCGTTCGGTGCCGACGAAGAGGATCTCGGTGGCGCGGCTGCGTCTCCGGAACGCCTCCGCGATGGCAATGCCCGGGAACAGATGGCCGCCCGTCCCCCCTCCGGCGATGATGACCTTCAGAGGGGGCCCTTCTTCCGCCGCCGCCCGGGAGGGCCGGCCTGCGGGCGTCGCCTGCGGAATCCTGTTGTCCATCGTTGCACACATCATATTCGTCCAGCCGGCCTCACGCCTCGTGGGAGGCCACGCTCAGGAGGATTCCCACAGCCGTCAGGCTCATGATCAGGGAGGTCCCTCCGTAACTCAGAAACGGCAGCGCCAGGCCCTTGAGGGGAATGAGTCCCATCACGCCGGCGATGTTGATGAACGCCTCCAGAGCGATGACCATCGTGAGCCCCGCCGCGAGCAGCATGCCGAAAAGATCCGAGGCCTTGAAGGCGATCCAGAAGCCCCGGATCGTGAAGATGACGAAGAGCAGGATGACCACGGCGACGCCGATGAACCCGCTTTCCTCGGCGATGATCGCCAGGATGAAGTCCGTATGCGGCTCCGGCAGATAAAAGAGCTTCTGCATGCCGTCACCGATCCCCACGCCGAAGGTTCCGCCGGAACCGAAGGACAGCAGGGACTGGATGATCTGGAAACCCGAGTGCTGCGGGTCCTTCCAGGGATCGAGGAAGGTCAGCAGCCGCTCCAGGCGGTAGCTCTTGTGGATGACGAGCCACACGCCGATCGGGATGAAAGCCGCGGCGAGACAGGCCAAATGCAGGACGCGGCTTCCGGCGAGAAAGAGCATCAGCATCATGATCGTCAGGATGATGAGCGCCGTGCCGAAGTCGGGCTGCGGCAGGATGAGGCAGACCACGAAGAGGATGCTCAGCAGCGGGATCAGAACGCCGTGGCGGAATTCCTTGAGGTGGTCCGCTTTCCTGGCGAGGATGTGGGCGAGGAAGACGACGACGGCGATCTTCACCATTTCCGCCACCTGGAAGGAAAAGACGCCCAGGTGCAGCCAGCGCTTGGCGCCACCGGCGCGGATCCCCATGCCGGGCACGAAGAGGACGGCGAGCAGCACCAGGGACAGGACGATTCCCGGGTAGGCCAGCTTCTGCAGCTTCATGTAGTTGATGCGGGCCGCGAACGCCATGAGCGCCAGACCCAGCACCACGAAGAAGAGGTGCTTTTTCAGAAAATACTGGCCGTCCTTGAAACGCTCCATGGCGAGGATGGAACTCGACGAGTAGATCATGACGGTTCCGATCGTCACGAGGATCAGCGTTGCGATCAGGAGCAGAAAGTCCGGTTTTCTTTCGGAGAAGCGGCTTCGTTCCATCGTTACAGTCGTCTCACCACTTCCTTGAAGAAATTCCCTCTTTCCTTGTAATTGGCGAACTCGTCGAAGCTGGCGCAGCCCGGCGACAGGAGGACGATGTCGCCCGCCGCCGCCCGGCTGTAGGCCGCTTCGATCGCCGGACCCAAAGACGGGATCTTTTCCGTCGGGACGATGCCGCCGAGGCGCTCCTCGATCCGGTCGCGCGCCTCCCCGAAGAGAACCAGGCGCTTCACGCGCTCGCGGACGAGGGATGCCAGCGTCTCGAAGTCCCCTTCCTTGTCGCGCCCCCCCAGGAGCAGGATGATCGGCTTGTCGAAGGTCTGGAGGGCACGCCGGACGGCGTCGACGTTCGTTCCCTTCGAATCGTCGTAGAAGGCCACGCCGTTCTTCGTCGCCGTGTGTTCGATGCGGTGGGAGATGCCGGGGAATTCTTCCACGGCCCGGGCGGCGGCCTCCGGCGGGCATCCGCAGGCCCGGCAGGCCAGGATGGCGGCCATGACGTTTTCCAGGTTGTGAACGCCCGGAATCCGGACCAGGGACCGGGGGTAACGCTCTTCCGGCGCGCCCGGGACGGCGAGAATCATGTCCTTTGCATCCAGATACATGCCGTCCGTCACGATGCGCGAGGAGCTGAACCGGCGGATCGTTGCCCGTACGGGGCGGAACCTCTCTTCCGGCCAGGGCTCGTCGGCGTTGAGAATGGCCAGGTCGCCCGCTTCCTGGTTCGCGAAGATCCGGTCCTTGACGCGGCGGTATTCCTCGAAACTCCCGTGGTAGTCGACGTGGTCGCAGGTCGTGTTCAGGTGGACGGCGATCCGCGGATGGAAGCGCTCGATCCACTGGAGCTGAAAGCTGCTGACTTCGATCACGGCGTAATCGTCGCCCTGCGGACCGACGACGTAGCCGGCAAGGGGCGCGCCGATGTTGCCGCCCACGAAGACCTTTTTCCCCGCCTTCTTCAGGATGTTTCCGATCAGGGTCGTCACCGTCGTCTTGCCGTTGGTGCCGGTGATGGCGACGACCGGCGGCTTCAGGAGGCGGAAGGCGATCTCCATCTCGCTCAGGACGGAGACTCCGCGGCTGACGGCCTCGCGGAGGATCCGGTCTGCGGGCGGGACGCCCGGCGAGGGAACGACCAGCGACACGCCTTCCAGCGATTCGGGCCCGTAGGTTCCGAGCGACCATTCGACGTCCCGGAGCCGGGATTGAGCCTCGGACAGGCAGTCGAAGGGCTTTTCGTCGACGGCGACGATCCGTGCGCCGCGGCAGGCGAGGAGACGCACGGCGGCGATCCCCGTTTTCCCGAGGCCGACGACCAAGACTTTTTTCCCGGTGACATCCATTCCTTTCCCCTATCTGAGCTTCAGCGTACTGATCGCCACGAGGGCGAGCAAGATGGAAATGATCCAGAAGCGCACAATGATTTTCGGCTCCGCCCATCCCTTCAGCTCATAGTGATGGTGAAGCGGCGCCATACGGAAGAGCCGCTTGCCGTGGGAGAGTTTGAACCATCCCACCTGGAGGATGACGGAAAGCGTTTCCAGGACGAAGATCCCGCCGACGATGGCGAGCAGGATCTCCTGCTTCGTGATGATGGCGAGCGTCCCCAGCGCACCCCCCAGGGAAAGCGACCCCACGTCGCCCATGAAGATCTGGGCCGGGTAGGCGTTATACCAGAGGAAGCCGATCCCCGCGCCGACGGCGGCCCCGCAGAAGACGGCCAGCTCGCCGGTGCCCGCGACGTAGGGGATCTGAAGGTAGCGGGCGATGCGGATGTTCCCGGCGAAGTAGGAAAACAACAGATAGGTCATGACGCAGGTGATGGCCGGCCCGATGGCCAGGCCATCGAGGCCGTCCGTCAGATTGACGGCATTGGCGGCCCCCACGATGATGAAGACGGACAGGAGGACATACCCCCAGCCCAGGTCCGGAAGCGCCGTCTTGAAGAAGGGGATCGTGACGGCGGAGGTGAAGCCGGACTTGCTGTAGAGGACGATGCTCACAAAGAGGGCGATGGCCACCTCCGCCGCGAGACGGTTCCGGCCCGGGACGCCGCGCGAGTCCTTGCGGACCAGCTTGTGGTAGTCGTCCACGAAACCGATGAGGCCGTAACCGATCGTCACGGTGAGGACCAGCCAGACGTAATCGACGGTGAGGTTCGCCCACAGGAGCGTGGACACCGCGACCGCGAAGATGATCAGGAGGCCGCCCATCGTCGGCGTACCCTTTTTGGACAGATGCGTGGCGGGGCCGTCCTCGCGGATCGGCTGCCCGATCTGGAGGCTCTGGAGCCTGCGGATCATCCAAGGCCCGACGATGAAACAGATGACCAGCGCCGTGATGGCGGCATAGATGGTCCGGAAGGTGATGTACCGGAAGACGTTGAAATAGGAAATCGTCTCGTGCAGCGGATAAAGAAGATGATAGATCATGCCTGCCCTCCTTTCCCGCCGTTGTCCGGTGCCTCTTCGCCGGCACCCTCTCCCCATTGCGCGACGATCCGCCGGATGATCTCGTCCATCTTCATCCGCCGGGACCCCTTGACCAGAATCCAGTCGCCCCTCGCGATCCTCATGTTCAGTTCGTCCTCGATCTCGCCGATCTCCTCGAAGAAGAAGATGCGGTTCCGGTCAAATCCGCGTTCGAGTGCCCCCGCCGCCACCTCCCGGGAGAGCTCTCCCCTGAGGAACACCGCATCGACCCCAGAGTCTGCCAGAAAGCCCCCCACCCGTTCGTGCCACGCCGCCGCCGAATCCCCCAGCTCGAGCATGTCGCCCAGAACCGCGGCGCTCCGGCACGCGCCCCTCAGGGCGCGCATCGTCTTGAGCGCCTCCCGGACCGACGCGGGATTGGCGTTGTACGTATCGTCGATCACGCAGGCGCTGCTCCTCAGCCGGATGATGTCCATGCGTCCGGCAACGGGTCTGCAATCCGCCAGGCCCCGGCGGATCTGTTCGATATCCGCGCCCAGAACGCTGCAGGAGGCGGCGGCAGCGAGGGCGTTGTACACGTTGTGTTCTCCCGCGACGGGCAGGGCCACGTCCATGCCGATGCCCTGGATGCTCAGGTGGAAGCGCACCTTCCGGTCTTCTCCGTGACGGATGTTGCGGGCCGACACGTCCGCGTCCGCCCCCATGCCGAAGGTGATCCGGCGGCGGCGGATCGTGGCGGCGAGCCGCCGGATCCTCTCGTCGTCGCGGTTGACGACAGCGACGCCGTGCATCGGCAGGAAACGGAAGAGGTCGGCCTTTTCCTCGGCGACGGCGTCCAACGATCGGAGTCCCTCGAGGTGGGCGGGGCCCGCGTTGGTGATGACGCCGACACCCGGCTCGGCGATCCGCGTCAGCGCGGCGATTTCTCCGGGGCGGTTCGTTCCCAGTTCCAGGACCGCCGCTTCGTGCTCCTCCTTCATGCCCAGCAGCGTCAACGGGAGACCCACGAGGTTGTTGAAGTTCCCCTCGGTCTTCAGGACCCGCTTCGTCTTCGCCAGAATGGCGGCGGCCATCTCCTTGGTCGTCGTCTTTCCGGCGCTCCCGGTGATCGCGAGCACGGGCAGCGTGAAGCGGCGGCGCCAGCAACGGGCGATCTGCCCGAGCGCCACCAGCGTGTCCTCCACCCGGACGGCCGCAACCGTTCCGATCTCCCGCAGGGTTTCGGGGGAAAGATCCCTGTCGACGACGACGCCGGATGCGCCGGCGCGGACGGCGTTGCCGAGAAATCCGTGGCCGTCGAACCGGTCGCCGCGGAGCGCAACGAAGAGTTCCCCGGCGCGGATGCTGCGGGTGTCCGTCGAGACGCCCGCAAGAACACCGCCCCCGTTTCCCGCGAGCAGGGTGCCTCCCGTGGCCTGCAGGACGTCCTGTATCGACAGCGGCGCAGGGGGCGTCATCGCTCCTGACCTCCCGAAATTCCGTAACCGGCCAGCGCCCGGCGCGCCACGACGCGGTCATCGAACGGAAATCTCTGCGTGCCGACAATCTGGTAATCCTCGTGGCCCTTGCCGGCGATGAGCACGGTGTCGCCGGGAGCGGCCGCCCGGATGGCCGCTTCGATCGCCTGCGCGCGGTCCGGGATGACGGCGTAGATCCTTCCTGTTCCGCGGCGTCCGAGATCACCGGGATCGACCTTGCCGATCCGGTTCCGGTCCATGCCCGCTTCGATCTCGCCGATGATGGCCAGCGGATCTTCCGAACGGGGATTGTCGGAAGTCACGATCACGGCGTCGCTGTATTCGGCGGCCGCCTTCGCCATGAGGGGGCGCTTCCCGCGGTCGCGGTCGCCGCCGCATCCGAAGACCGTGAGGATTCTGCCTGTCTTGAAGTCCTGGAGATTCTGCAGGACCCGCCGGAGCGCATCTTCCGTGTGCGCGTAATCGACGAAGACCAGCGGCTGGCCGTTCCGGCTGACCTTTTCCATCCGGCCGGGAACGGCCGAAAGGGAAGCGATGCCCCTGCGGACGTCGTCCGGATGCAGGCCGAGCGCCTCTGCGGCGGCGGCGGCGGCGAGGATGTTGTAGAGATTGAAGCGCCCGGTCAGGGGCGAACGCGCATCGAGCCGCCGCGACCCGGAGACGATCGATGCCTCGATGCCCCCCGGCGAGAGACGGAACGATTCCGGCCGGACGTCGCAGGCCGTCTCGATCCCGTAGGTCAGGGCCGGTTCGGCGAGGCCGGCGGCGAGCTTGCGGCCCCAGGGATCGTCGGCATTGACGATCGCCCGCGGGGAAAAGCGTTTCGGGCCCTTCGGCAGGACGTCCGTGAAAAAACGTTTCTTCGCGCGGAAGTAATTGTCCATGGTGCCGTGGTAGTCCAGGTGGTCCTGGGTCAGGTTCGTGAAGACCCCGATCGCGAACTCGCAGTCGTCGATCCTGGCGAGGTCGATCGCGTGCGAGGAAATCTCGGCGACGACGTGGGTCGCTCCCTTGCCGAGCATCTCGGCGAGGACCCTCTGAAAATCAAGCGATTCGGGGGTGGTGTGCGAAGCGGGCAAGGTCTTGCCGCCGTACCGGTAATTGACGGTGCCGATGACGCCGGGCTGAAAACCTGCGGCGGCGAGGATCGCCTCAAGGAGGTAGGTCACCGTGGTCTTTCCGTTCGTTCCGGTCACGGCGATCAGGGTCAGGCGGGAGGAGGGGTGGCCGTAGAAATTCCTCCCTGCGATTCCCAGACTCCGGCGGCTGTCCCGGACCCGGACGGCGAAGAGGCCGGGACCGGCAGCAAAGGGCCGATCATGGAGGATGAATCGCGCTCCCCTGGCGACAGCTTCGGGGATGAAGTCGTGGCCGTCGACGTTGAGGCCCCCCACGGCGACGAAAAGGCTCCCCGGGGCGCACTTTCTGGAATCGTAACAGATCGAACGAACCTCACCTTCCGGGCGGCCCTGAGCTTCGAGGATTTCGATGTCTTTCAGGACGGCGCCGATATCCATGCACACCTCGCTCATCAGGGACGCTCCCGCAGAAAATCGCGAGACCGGCGGCAGGAAAGGTCGACGGGGGAGGACTTTTCAGACAGGCCGCAGGAATCCTGTCCGGTGAAAGAACGACGGAAGGGGGCGATCCCGCGCGCCGCGGTGGGAGAGGACAGGGGCATCGGCAGGGGAAGGCTCGGCATTTTCGTCAGTCCTCCCGGCTGAAAGAGACGGAGCAGATGCGGAGGTCTCCGACCGGCGTGCCGGGGGCCGGCCGCTGGCGAACGGCCCAGCCGCTCCCCGCCATCTTCAGCTCGATGCGATTCTGTTTTGCCGTCTTCAACGCCTCGCGCATCGTCATCCCGAGAAAATTGGGCGTCGCGGAGTCGCTTGCGGGGGTGCTGAAATCGGTTTCGACCTGCGGGGCCCGGACGAGGCGGAGGTTGACTTCCTCGATGGGCCGCTCCGTCTCGGCGGGCAGGGAAGGGGTCTCGCGGATATCCGTGCGGATGGTGGTCAGAATCTGCTCGCCGATGTTGCGGAAAACAGGCGCCGCCGCCATGCCGCCCCACTTGTCCCGCTGGGGCTCATCCAGCGTCACCAGGATGGCGACCTGTGCATCCTGCGCCGGGAAGAAGCCCATGAAGGACGTCCGGACGCGCTCGGAGGAATACTTGCGGCGGCTGAAGTCGAATTTCTGGGAGGTCCCGGTCTTGCCGGCCACGGCGACATTGACCAGCCGGGCGTTCTTGCCCGTTCCGTCCTGGTCCTGGACCACGTTGGTCAGGATCGCCGTCAGGCGCGCCGAGGTTTCCGGCGAGAGAACGCGCCGCACGACCGTCGGCACGAATTTCTTGACGACCTGGCCGTTCTTGTCGACGACGCCCTGCACGACGTAGGGCTTCATCAGAATGCCGCCGTTGGCGATCGCCGACAGCGCGGTGATGAGCTGGATGGCGGTGACGGAGACACCCTGTCCGAACGCCGCCGTGGAGGTATCGACGCGCGTCCAGGAACGGACCGGCCGCAGAAGACCGGGCGATTCCCCGGGAAGATCGATTCCCGTCCGCGAGCCGAAGCCGAACCGCGTGATGTACTCGTGAAATTTTTCCTTGCCGAGCCGTTCGGAAACCTTCACAGAGCCGATATTGCTGGAGTACTTGAGGATTTCGGAAAAGGTCAGGCGGCCGTGCTTCTGGCGGTTCGCCTCGTGGAACACGCGGTCGGCAACGACGTAGGAGCCGTTTTCGCAGTAGAAGACGTCGGTTTCCTTGACGACACCCTCTTCGAGCGCTCCCCCGGCGAGAAAGGGCTTGAAGGTCGATCCAGGGTCGAAGCAGTCGGTGATGATCTTGTTCTTCATCCTCTCCGCGTGGGATTTCGTCGCGGTGTTGGGGTTGAAGGCGGGTTCGGTGGCCATGGCCAGGATCTCGCCCGTGCGGGGATCCATGACGATCGCCATGCCGCCCTTGGCGCCCTTCGCACGGACGGCCTCTTTCAGCTTCGATTCGACCAGATACTGCAGCCGCCCGTCGATGGTGAGGATCAGGTTGTTGCTGTCCTCGCGGCCGGCGATCGCCTTGTCCGCCCGCTCCGTCCGGGGCGCCATGACCTTGCCCTTGGCGTCGCGGACAATCGTGAGCTTCTCCGGGGCTCCCTTCAGGTACCGGTCATACTTGAGTTCCAGACCCTCCAGACCCACGGCGTCGGTGCCGACGAAACCGAGCACATGGCCGGCCATTTCCCCGTTCGGATAGTGGCGCTTGGGCTCCTTGACGAGGAAGATGCCGTCGATGTCGAGATGCTCGACGCGGGCCGCCTGATCCGCGCTGATCCTGCGCGCGATCCAACAGAAATGCTTGGATCCGGTCAGTCGTTTGGAGAACGCCGCCGCATCCGTATCGAGGACGGCTGCCAGCTGGCGCGCCGCCGTTGCGGGCTGGGCGACCTTGGCGGGATCGGCGCAGACGGAGTCCGCCGCCACGCTGACGGCGAGCTTCTCACCGTTGCGGTCGAAGATGATTCCCCGTTCCGGCTGCAGTTGAAGCGTCTTGGTGTGCTGCTTCACGGCGATGTTCTTCAGCGTCTGGCCGGCGAGGATCTGCAGTTGGAAGGCGCGGGAAGTCAGGGCGACAAAAAACAGGAAGAACAGCGCAAAGAGCGCGCCCAGTCGGAATCTCAGCCATTTCCGGTATAACCGTGTCATCGCGGACTTCCCGACGGCTTGATCAAGACGACCTGATCCCTCTCGGGATAGGTCATCTGCAGCTTGTCCCGGGCGATGGATTCGATGCGCCCGGGAGATTTCAGCGTTGCGTATTCGACCTTGAGCCGTACCTGTTCGGCAAGAAGCTTGTCGTGGACGCTGATCGCCTCGGCGATCTGGTAGTTCAGGGAAGTCGTCTGCAGATGGGACCACACGTAGGCGATGGCCACCGACATGAGGATGAAGGCGACGACGAGCAGATGGAAGTACTTTCCGAGGCCGACGCGGGGCTGCTCATCTTCGTAAGCGGAAACTTTCGTCAATTCTGCCGTGGTCATGATCGAATCCTCTCCGCAACCCTCATCTTGGCACTGCGCGCACGCGGATTCCGCGATACCTCATCTTGGGAAGGAAGGATCGGCTTGCGCGTCAGAACGCGGAGCAGCGGCTTCTTCCCGCAGATGCAATAGGGCACCTGCCTGGGGCAGGTGCATCCCCGCTCGAGCTCCCGGAAGGTCTGTTTGGCGATCCGGTCCTCGAGCGAGTGAAACGAGATGATGACGAACCTTCCGCCGGGCTTGATGACGGCGGCGATGCCCGGTATCGCATTCTCCAGGCTGGCGAGCTCCGCGTTGACGTGGATCCGGATCGCCTGGAACGTCTTCGTCGCAGGGTGGATCCTCTGCCTGCGCCGGTGTCCGGGGACGGCCGAGACGACCAGGGCGGCCAATTCGCCGGTCGTCCGGATCGGCGACCGTCCTCTCCTTTCGACGATGGCGGCGGCGACCTTCCTGGCCGCCGTTTCCTCACCCTGCCGAAGGATCCGCTCCACATCGTCCTGGGGCAACGAGTTGACCACGGTGAACGCCGTCATGCGCTGCCTCTTGTCCATCCGCATATCCAGCGGCGAGTCGGCGCTGAAGGAGAATCCCCGCTCGGGGCTCGTCAGTTGATGGGACGAAACCCCCAGGTCCAGCAGGGCGCCGTCGATCTCTCCGATGCCTCGCTCCTTCAGGACGGCGTCCGCGTCCGCGAAATTCCCCCGGACCAGAACCGCCCGTTCGCCGAATGAAGCAAGGCGTCCGGCGGCCTCCCGCAGTGCGTCTTCGTCCAGGTCGAACCCGATCAGCCGTCCGTCCGGAGATGTGCGCCGCAGAATCTCGTATGCATGTCCGGCGCCGCCGATCGTTCCGTCCACGTACAGTCCGCCCGGCTTGCATCGCAGGGCTTCGAGCGCCTCCTCGAGCATGACCGGGGTGTGATAGTTCAGCCGGTCGTCGCCCATTTCATATACCCAGGTCCGAGATGTATTCGGTGAACGTGTCCTGCTCCTCCGCGGCCTGGTGAAGTTCCTGCTCGAACCGTTCCTTGCTCCAGATCTCGATCACGCGGATCATACCGGCCAGGACGATGTCCTTTTCCAGCGCCGCGTATTCCCGCAGATTCGGCGGGACCAGAATGCGCCCCTGGCTGTCGAATGTGCAGTCGACGGCGCCGGACATGAAAAAGCGCTGGAAGGCCCGCACTTTCTTGTCTATAATGGATTTGTGGCCGATCTTTTCCTCGAGGATGCGCCATTCCTCGTAAGGAAAGACCATCAGATAACCGCTCCAGTTGGTGATGACCATGCGGTTGTCATCGTCTTCGGCGAAGACCTCCCGAAGCTTCGCCGGGAAGAGAATTCGCCCTTTGTCATCGATGGTGTGGTAGAAACGCCCACGAAAGACCACGGCTTATCCTCCACAAACCTCCACTTTCCTCCACGTGCCTTAACATAAAGGACGGGTAGGGGTTTGTCAAGAAGAAAAATCAGATTTTTTTCTTATTAATCTGGTATTTTATGACCGCTTGCCGGTGGGCGGCGAGGGTGGAGGAAAAGTGGTGGGAACCGTCATTTTTGGATACGAAATAGAGGTGGTCGACCGGCGCCGGATTCAGCGCCGCATGGATGGAGTCGATGCCGGGATTGGCGATGGGACCGGGCGGCAGGCCGGCGATGCGGTAGGTGTTGTGTGCGGTGTCCTTCCGCAGATCCCGGGACGTAACATTTTTCTCCGTCTTTTCAATGGAATAAACAGCCGTGGGATCGCTTTCCAGCCTCATCTTCTTCTTCAGGCGGTTGTGAAACACCGCCGAGACCAGGGGTTTTTCTTCCACCAGTCTCGATTCCTTGCCGATCAGTGACGCGAGCGTCATCAGCTCGTGCGTGGACAAGCCAAGGGCGGCCGCCCGCTGACGAAGATCCGGAGTGACCCGCCACTGCCACTCCCGCACCATGGATCGGAACATGTCCTCCGCCGACATGGAGCGGGTGAAACGGTAGGTCTCCGGGAAGAGGTACCCCTCCGCCGTGGGTGCATCGATCCCCAGGGAGGAGAGGAACCTGCGGTCCGCCGCCAGGTCCATGAAACGCGCTTCGTCGATCGCCATCGATGCACCGATCCGCCCGGCGATTTCCCTGATCGTCAAGTCCTCGGGAATGGTCACTTCGTAGGTTTTCACCTCGCCGCGCACCATCTTGCCGAGAATCTTCAACGGAGAGAAGGCGGGTGAGAATTCATATTCCCCCGCCTGGAGCCGCCCCGAAAGCCCTTTCCCGTAGACGAGCGCGTAGAAGAGAAACCGGCTCTTCAGAAGGCCGTGCCGGCCGAGGCCGTCCGCGATCTGGCGCACCGTCGCCCTCTTCGGGATATCCAGCGTGACGGCCCCGGCCCCGGTGCCGGCGGGACTCTGGACATGATGCAGAAAGGCCAGGAAGGCGAAGACAAGGGCCACTGCAAAAGCCGCCGCCGCTCTCAGCAGATTCTTCCCGGTATCGTTCATGGTCATGATTCGCTCTCCGGATTGCCCGCCTTCTCCGTCCGGAGGGCGTCGAGATAGCCTTGCAGGATGAGACCGGCGGCAATCCTGTCGACGAGTTCGCGCCTCTTCTCACGGCGGACGCCCGCCTCCGCAAGGATTTCCTCGGCCTGCCGTGTCGAGAGCGTCTCATCCCGGCGGACGACGGGAACCCCGAAAGCGGATTCCAGGGAGGTGATGAACCGCTGCACCTTTTCGCACTGGATGCCTTCCGAGCCGTCGAGCCGCAGCGGGTAGCCGACGACGATCCTTTCCACTCCGTGGGTCCGGATGATTTGGGCGAGATCCTCCAGGTCCCGGCGGCGGCTCTTCCTCTGCAACGTCATCAGCGGCTGGGCCGTGAGGCCGAGCTCATCGCTCAGGGCCACACCGATTCTTTTCTCCCCGTAGTCCAAACCCAGGATTCTCATGGATGCCGTCTCCGGTTTTCACCCTTAACAGATTTCTGCTCTTTTTGAAATCCGGCCGCGGCGGGGACTTCGTAGCCGCGGGCGTCGCTCCGGGCGGGAGGGCCGCCGGTGCAAAGTAAAATCGGGTTGTGAAATGCGGTCTTGTCTGTTATTTTCCGCACCATGAAACATCTCGTCATGGGAACGGCCGGACATGTGGACCACGGCAAGACGTCGCTCGTCAAGGTGGTGACCGGCGTCGACACCGATCGTCTCAAGGAGGAGAAGGAGCGGGGGATCACCATCGAACTCGGCTTCGCCTCCCTGAGCCTCCCCGACGGCCGGACTCTCGGTCTCGTCGACGTGCCGGGTCATGAGCGCTTCGTGAAGAACATGGTCGCCGGCGCGGCCGGGATCGACCTTGTCGTCCTGGTCATCGCGGCCGACGAAGGGGTCATGCCGCAGACGCGGGAGCATCTGCACATCTGTTCGCTCCTGGGGATCAGGAAGGGATTGGTCGCCCTTACGAAGATCGATCTTGTCGAGCCGGACTGGCTCGCCCTCGTGACGGAAGATGTCCGCCAATTCCTGCAGGGGACGTTCCTGGAGGATTCTCCGATCGTTCCTTTCTCTTCGGCCACGCAGGCGGGTCTCAGTGAACTCCTGCAGGCCCTGCAGAAGACGGCGTCCGAGGTCGAAGAAGAAGCGGACGCCGGCATTTTCCGTCTTCCCATCGATCGCGTCTTTACGATGAAGGGATTCGGGACGGTGGTCACGGGCACCCTGCTCTCGGGGCGGATCGACACGGGCGATGAAGTGGAGGTGTTTCCACGGGGCACCGTCACGAAGATCCGCGGTATCCAGGTTCACAACCAGACCGTCACCTCCGCGGAAACGGGACAGCGGACGGCGCTGAACCTTCAGGGGGTCGACAAGGCCCTGATCGAGCGGGGCGATGTCCTTGCCCGCCCGGGAACGGTCTTTCCCACGCAGCGTCTGGACATCTTTTGCGACTACCTTGTCGGAGCCGGCAGGAAGCTGAGGAACCGTTCCTTGGTCCGTTTCCACGTGGGGACCAGCGAGGTGATGGCGCGGATTCTCCTCCTGGAGCACGATGAATGGGAACCGGGTCAGGGAGGGTATGCCCAACTGATTCTGGCCTCCCCGATCGTGGCGGTCGCCGGCGATCGCTACGTCATCCGCAGTTATTCCCCGGTCACGACGATCGGGGGAGGCGTCATACTCGATCCCCTGCCCGCCAAGCACAAACGCCGTTCGACGCCGGTTCTCGAGCAGCTGCAGCGCATCCATCAGGGATCGGAGAGGGACCGCACGGCGGCGGTGATCGGGCGTGCCGGTCTGAAAGGCATCGAAACGGCGGAACTGATCGCCCGCACGGGCTATTCATCCAGTCGCCTCAAGCGGGTCCTGGAAGGTCTCCTGGCGGGACGGGAAGCCCTGCTGATCGACAGGGAAGAGGGGCGGGTCCTGCTGCGGTCCGTCTTCGAAAACCTGCAAGAGAGGGTCCTCGAGGGGCTCCGATCCTTCCACGCCCGCTTTCCCTTGAAAGAGGGGACCCCACGGGAGGAACTGCGCACGATGCTCGGGTTCGGCATCGGTCCGAAGCTGTACCACGCCGCACTGAGCGGCCTGGAGAAGGCGGGGAAGGTCGTGATCGATCGTGAGAGCGTGCGTCTGGCGGGGCACCGCGTGAACCTCGCGGGCGGCCTCGATCAAATGCGCGACGAGATTCTGAAGGTCTATCTGGGCGCCGGCCTCGCCGTTCCCTCCTTCAAGGAGGCCATGGAGCCGTTTCGTGCGCGGAGATCGGAGGCGCTGAGCCTTGTCCAGTCGATGCTCAAAGAGGGTGCCCTCGTCAAGGTCACGGAAGACCTCTATTTCCATCGGGATGTCCTCGCGAAACTGCGCGAAGACTATCGCGCGTACATCCTGCGCGAAGGAAAGGCGACGCCTGCCGGCATGAAGGAGTTGACGGGGCTGTCACGCAAGTACATCATCCCGTTGATGGAGTATTTTGACGCGACGAAACTGACCATCCGCACGGGGGATCAGCGGATCCTCCGGGAAGGACCGTAGATAGAAAGGAGTGTCTTGAGCGACACCGAACAGCGGGAGGTGCTGATCCATGACAGTCACGGCTATTCCCGCGTCCGCACGGAATTGATACGGGAGGAAACCCTCGGCGTCTATCTCAACGACCGCAAGGTTGCGGTGATCGCCTTCTCCGGCCGTCATGCGGAGGAGCTTGCCGTCGGCTATCTCCGTTCCGAGGGGCTACTGGAAAGCCGGCGGGATTTCTCCTCGCTGGAGACGGTGGCGGAGGGACGGGAAACGCGCGTTTGCCTCGCCCTTGGGAAGACCGCGCCGGAGTTCGCCTCCCCACCGGAGGGGCGCAGCATCGCCTCCAGCGGCGCCAGGGGTCTGCTGGCGCCGGCGGCAAAAAGAAGGCAGCCGCTTCCCCGCACGATCTCCTGTCCCCCCGGCAGGATCGAGCTCTTCATGGAAGATTTCCTTCGCAAGGCGCGTCTCCACGACACGACCGGCGGCACCCATGCGGCCGCCATGGCCGACGGGGAGGAAATTCTCGTCGTCCGCGAAGACATCGGGAGGCACAATGCGATCGACATGCTGGCGGGATACGCGCTGCTTCACGATCTCGATTGCGCCGACAAGATGGTCTTCCGTACGGGAAGGGTGTCGGCGGAGATCGTCGGCAAGCTGTGGAACATGGGGATTCAGCTGTCCGCCTCTCTCTCGGTTCCGACCTCGGAGGCGGTTCGCCTGGCCTCCGAAGCGGGGATGACGCTGGTGGGAGCAGCCCGGGGCGGCAGGATGAAAATCTACACGCACGAAGAAAGGGTGACGGGCTGATGAAAAAAAACGTATTTGTCAAGGACCTCAGGGCGGGCGACAAGATCGAGGATTCCTTCCTCGTTGTCGAGAAGAACCTCGCCTATTCCCTGAAAGGGGCCCCCTACCTGAATCTCCGGTTGAGGGACAGGACGGGAGAGGTCGATGGAAAGATCTGGGAAGGCGCCCTGGAGTGGGACCGTGCCTTCAAGAAAGGCGATGTGGTCCAGCTCGACGCCCGGGTCGTGCACTTCAAGAACGTCGTTCAACTGTCCGTTCTGCGCGCCGTGAAGCTGGAAGAGAACCGGGTGGATCCGGCGGATTATTTCCGCGCGACCGAAAGAAATCCCGAGGAGATGTTCTCCGAACTGCGGGGCCGTGCGGAGAAAATCGCGAACCCCGCCCTCCAGGCACTTCTTCATGCCTTCTTCGACGACGGGACGCTGATGAACAAATTCAAGCGCGCACCCGCCGCCAAGGGGTTCCACCACATGTATGTCGGGGGCCTTCTCGAACATACGCTTTCGGTCGTCCGTCTCCTGGAGAAGGTCGCGGACCACTACGAGGGAGTCGATCGCGACCTGCTGATCGCCGGGGGCATCCTCCATGACATCGGCAAGATCCGGGAACTCTCTTTCGAAAGGCTGATCGACTACAGCGACGAGGGGCGTCTGATCGGCCACATCGCGATCGGCCTGGAAATCCTCGACGAGAAGATCGCCGCCGTCGCAGACTTTCCGGAGCAGACGGCCCTGGAACTGCGTCACATCCTGCTGAGTCACCACGGCGTCCTGGAGTACGGCTCGCCCAAGCGCCCGAAGACCGTGGAAGCCCTCATGGTCCATTATGTCGACGACCTCGACGCGAAGGTGAACGCCTTCCAGGAGTTCATCCGCTCTGCCGGTGACAAGGATTCGGACTGGACTCCCTTTCACCGCCTCTTCGAACGCTTTCTTTACAGGGGGAGCGGCGGCGGGCGACCGGCGCCGGAAGACCTGACGGCCGAATAGACGGCGGACGGTCTTGAAACCGTTGTGCTGAGGCAGGCGAGGAGCCGGTCAGTCTGAACCTTCACCTCCTGCGTCGATTTTCGCGCCCCCGGTCTTGGGCTCTCGGCCGCTCTCGCGGGACCGTGCGATGCCGCCGAGGCGCTCGCGCGGCACATCGACGGCCTCCGGATTCAGAACCTCGGTTGCAGCAAGTTGTCCGCTCAGCCAGGCCGCGAGTTGATCCGCCGCGATCTCGGTGAACTCGTTCAGCACCTCGCTCACCTGCCACCCGATGTGCGGCGTCAGCAGGACATTCGGCAGGGTCCTCAGCGGGCTCGATGCGGACAGCGGCTCGGACGCAAACACGTCCAGGCCGGCGCCGGCGATACGATTTTCGCGAAGCGCCTCGACGAGCGCTTCCTCATCGACAATGGCCCCCCGGGCGGTGTTGATGAGCAGAGCGCCGCGTTTCATCTTCGCCAGCCGTTCGCGGTTCAGCAATCCCCGCGACTCTGCCGACAGACGCAGATGGATGGAGACCACATCGGAACATGCCAGCAGGTCATCCAGCGGCAGGCGCCTGATGCAGGGATCGTCGGTCTGGTAGGCGCCTCCCCGGTCCCATGCCACGATCTTCATGCCGAACGCGGCTGCGATCCGGGCAATCGGACGTCCATGACGGCCGCAGCCGAGGATACCCAGCGTTCGGTCTGCGAGCAACGTTCCCATCGACCGCGGCCATTCTCCCTGCGACATCCTCGTTGTCAGGCCGTGGACATTCCTCGCCAGCCCGAGCATGAACGCAAACGCCAGTTCCGGCACGGCGACCGTCGGTTTGCGTGCCCGTCGCCCGAGTGCAACGACGATTCCCCGCCTGGTCGCGGCCGCCGCATCGAGATGATAGGCGTGCCCGCCGGTCTGCAGCACGAGCTCCAGATTCGTGCAGGCTGCAAGAAAGCCCTCATCCAGGCGGGTACGTTCCCTCAGGGCCATCAGCATGCGGAAATTCTTCAAGTCCTGCAGGTCGGACGATTGGATGGGCCGGTCCAGGACGGTCACCTCGGCGAGTGTCCGCAGTCGGGACATGGCCGGCGATGCCGCCAACCGGCCTTCGTAATCATCGAGAACGAGAAGCCTCGGCAGGTTCAGGTTCATGCCATCCCTCCGGATTGCAGAAATTTCGCCGTCCTTCTTCCGCGCACGCTCCCGAGGACGGCGGCTCTCATCGGGCATGCCGATCCGTCGCCGCCCGCCCCTTCCCCCGGGTTCTTGACGCAGAGATGCCGCCTGCCTCCGATTTCAGGCCGCCGCGTTCCCGCTCGCGAAGACCGGGCTCTTCCCGTCGGATTCAGATGGCTTCGATCGTGGAAGGGGGTTTGCAGGTGATGTTGTACGTCACGCTGACGACGCCTGGCACTTCTCCCACGATCTTCCCCGCAAGGTCCTGCAGGACTTCGAACGGCAGTCTTGTCGGCGATCCCGTTCGTGCGTCCGTGCTGTCCCAGCAGCGGATTTCGATTTGCTGGCCGTAATCGCGCTTGCCGTCCCGCATGCCCGTGACGCGGTCGTTGTGGAGAATGGCAAGGTACTGGAAGGCGCCGGAATTTCTCAAGGCGTCTTCGACGATTTTTGTCGCTTTGCGAACCGTCTCAACCCGCTCCGGCGTGACTTCCCCGATCACGCGCGCCGCCAGCGCCGGTCCCGGAAAGGGCGGACGGCGGAAAACCGACTCGGGGAGCCCGAGGGCTTCCGCCACCTTGCGTACCGCGGGTTTCCGCAGCCGGATCAGCGGTTCGAGGACCTTGTATCCGTACGCCTTCTGTGTATCGATGCCGAGCTGTGCGAGGATATTGTGCTGTCGCTTGATCCCCGCGACGGTCTCCTCGACGTCGGTGAAGATGGAGCCCTGGAGAAGGTGGCGGGCGCCGCTCTCGCGGACCAGCCTGCCGAAGACGTCCCTGTAAAAAGTCTGGGTGATCGCCTCCCTCTTTTCCTCGGGGTCGGTGAGCCCTTTCAACGCCGCAAAAAATTCCTTCCGTGCGTCGACGAGTTCGACGGTCACGCCGAGGGACGCGAAGAGCGCGACAATCTGCTGCGGCTCATCCTGCCGCATGATCCCATTGTCGATGAAGTAGGTTTTCAGCCGCTTGCCCAGTGCCCGGTGCCCCAACATCGTGACGGCCGAGGAATCCACCCCTCCCGACAGGGCGTTGACGGCAAAGCCGTCACCGACGGTCGCGGAAAGCTCCTCCGTCTTCTCCCGGAGGAAGGAATCCATGCGGAGCTCCTCCAGCTTGATTTCTTCCAGGCTCACAATGCTGTCCTCCTTTTCCGTCGAAGTTCCATTCTTTTTCGCAAGGCGTCCCGCCCAGACGGGCGACGCCGCCTACCGTTCATTGCATGATTCCGTCCACAATTCCAGCCCTGATTTTTCTGGATTTCTTTCCCGCATCCTGGGTCCAGGCATCGGCCTGACAGAAATGGTCCGCGTCCCGCTCTTCAGGAAGACGGCAGCTTCGCCGCAGCGCAGACAATCGCCGTTGTGGGGGGCGATGTGGATCGTGACGCCCGTAGGGCCGGCGGATGGAAGGACTTCCGGTTGGCATCGCAGAAGACACAGGTCCCGGCAGCGACAGGCAGCAGCGCCTCGATGGTGCCAGAGAGGTTCGCGCTCTTGCCGCGGCCGAAGGGATGGCAGGGACCGGCCCGCTTGGGATCCGGACCGGGAGCAGTGGGAACCGGCGGCGGGCGGGTCGATGCCGGAACGGATCGCTTCGAAGAGGACAGACGCGGAATCGGTGGAAAACCGGTCGCGCGGTCGCCGCGATCGGGACACTTTGCGACTTTGACCCGCAGAGCGACGGCGTTCTGCTCATGCTGATGATCGTTCAAGGGCCGCGCCGTCCGTCTCCGTCCGTTCTCAGTACCGGAAGATCGCCGCGATCGGCAGCCGGTCGGGGACCTCATCGGGCGGCAGGGCGTAGACCTTCCCTCCGCTCAGAACGGTCTGGATCGCCGCAAAATCGAGCAGATCCTGGTCTCCGGGCTGCATGGTTTCGTGCAGCCGGACTTCGCCCTTCTCGGAGTCGAACGTTCCGAAACGCTGCATGCCCAGGGCGACGAAGAGCACGGCGATTCGGCCGTGAACGGTTGCCGAAAGGATCTCTTCGATCCGGCTCGATGTGAGCCCCGTGCCCGAAGACTGGCGGTACTGTGCGATCGCATCGGTCTGCGCCCTCGCAAAGAGAGGCTTGACGATCTGCCATGCGGCCTTCTGAAGCTGATCCGCGTTGACCCCCTTCGGATTGCCGGGTATCCCTTCCGCCACAAGATGAGGGTACGTGTTCGCCTCCTTGTAAATCGGGAGGAGGTACTCTACACCGGCCAGCACCAGCGGAACCCGTTCCTCTTTGAGAAAATCGCGCAGGCCTTTGTCGATCTGGCGGAAGTATTTCAGGATGTTGTCCTTGGTGTCTTCGATCTCGGCGCCGTGCCCGGAAATCATTGCCCCCTGTCCGCCCGCGGAGCCGGCGCGAAAGCGGACCTGCTTTTCCGGCTGATCCAGCTGGAGCGCCTCGGCGAGGTTCTTCGGTATCGTCTCCAGGTCGACTTCCGCGGCGCTGAAAGCGGAGCCCTCCAGAAGGCGCACGCCGTTCTGGCTCAGCGCCAGGATGTAGAACCGGCCTTCCGAACCCAGCGCCGGCAGCAGCGGCTTCAGATGGAAACGATCGTCCACGACCGCCAGTTCCGGAAAGGCGGCCGGCAGGCAATAGCGGCGAAAGATTTCCGCGGAAGCGAAGATCGCAAGCCCGTCCCCCTGCCGCCTCCAGAAGAGGACATTCCCCACGAGCGACTGGGCGGGTTCGAGGAGAGATTTTGCATCCTGGGGGCGGCAGCCGCGGACCACGAGTTTTTCCTCGGCTTCGCGCAGGAGATTCCGCAGGCGGATCTGGTTCTGCTGGCTTTCGGCGCCGGCCCGGTAGGTCGGCATGAAAATCGATACGCAAAGTCCTTTCTGTGCATCGGTCAGGTTCTTCAATTCGTCCTTGGAAAAGGTGTTCATAGGCCTCTACTCCCTTCTCGTGGGCATTTTCTTTCCGGATGGGAAACGACGGGGAAAGACTTTGAAGCTTGGGTTGCAGGAGCGCATCGCCGGGTGCAGACACCAGATTTTTCCAGGAACCGTATCCGGTTTCGCGGTGTTGCGAAACCGTCGTTTCCCTAGTGAAAACTATAGTGAATGTTGGCGCCGAAAAGCAAACACTTTTTCGGGAAAAATCCGTTTGGACGATTGCTGAAGATGTGCTAGGAGACCAACGGCCCGTTCTGCGGGCCTCGAGCGGGGGACACGGGAAATGGACAGGATACCGATCGGCGCGCTTCTCCGGAGCCGCGGGTCGCGCGAGTGGAAGCGCTGGGAGTGGCAGTACCAACAGCGTGTGCGGACGTGGGCCGATCTGGTGCGTCGGACGGGCCTGGTGTCCGCCGGGGCAGACCGCTGCCGGGACGTTGTCCGCCGCTATCCGGTTTCGATCACGCCCTATTACCTGTCTCTTGCGGACTGGTCGGACGGGTCGGATCCGATCCGACGCCAATGCGCCCCCGCCGCCGAAGAGATCGATGTCTCCTCCGGCGGCATCCCGGACCCTCTGGAGGAGGAAATCCGGATGCCGGTGCCGGGTCTGATCCATCGCTATCCGGACCGATGCCTCCTCCTCGTAACGAACCGCTGCGCCGCATACTGCCGGCACTGCAACCGGAAACGGCTCTGGAAAAAGGCGGACCCGTCGCGGCGGGAGGGGTACTACTGCCGCATGATCGACTACGTCTCCCGGAGCCCCCGGATCCGGGAAGTCATCCTCTCCGGCGGCGACCCCCTGACGCTGCCGGACCCGGTGATCGAGGGAATCCTTGCCCGGCTGTCGGCGATTCCCCACGTCGAAGTGCTGCGCATCGGGAGCCGCACCCCCGCCGTCATGCCGATGCGGATCACGCCGGGACTGTGCCGGATGCTCAAGAGATACCGGCCCCTGTGGTTCAACACGCAGTTCAATGCGGCCCGCGAAGTGACCGGCGAAGCGGCGGAGGCCTGCGACCGCCTGCTGAGCGCGGGAATTCCGGTGTCCAACCAGTCGGTCCTCCTGAAGGGCGTCAACGACGATCCGGACGCGATGAGGGATCTTCTTCATGCCCTTCAACGCATATCCGTCCGGCCCTATTACCTGTTCCAGTGCGATCCCGCGGAAGGGACCGATCACTTCCGCGTGGACCTGCGGAAGGGGATCGAACTGATGGAGAGGATCAGGACCACGACTTCCGGCCTCTGCCTCCCGCGATACGTCATGGACACGCCCGATGAGAGGGGCAAGGTCCCTCTCCATCCGCGTTGCATTTCCGGGGACGGCGATGCGGGGGAACCGCACAATTTTTTTGACAATTGCCCGGAAATGAAATAAGTGTCGCTTGAAAAAAACCGGAGGCCTTCGGGGAGGCCGATGCCCGGTTGACAGAGACGACCAAAGGAGAACATCCATGCTGTACACAGCCAGCGATCTGAAGAAGGGCCTCCGGATCAAGATCGACAACGAACCGTACGTCATTACCGAATTCAACTTCGTGAAACCCGGCAAGGGTCAGGCCCTCTACCACTGCAAACTCAAGAACATGATCAACGGAAACCAGTTCAGCCGGACGTTCCGGTCGGTCGACAATTTCGAGGCCGCCGATCTTCAGCACAAGAAGATGCAGTATCTCTACAAGGAAGACGATAAGTACTATTTTATGGACAACGAGAGCTACGAGCAGGTTTTCCTGACGGAAGAGCAGATGGGGGACGCCAAGAACTTTCTCATCGAGAACGTCGAGGCGGAAATCCTCCTGTTTGAAGACCGTCCCATCGACATCAGCCTCCCCAATTTCGTGGACCTCGTCGTCGCCCAGGCCGAGCCCTGGGCGCGGGGCGATTCCGTGACGGGCAACACCAAACCGGTGACGCTGGAAACCGGATACAAGATCCTCGTCCCGACCTTCATTGAGGAAGGACAAAAGATCCGCGTCGATACCCGTACGGGCGAATACCTGACCCGGGTGAAAGATTAGACGTCTTCATGAGCGACTGGCGGGCGGCCCGAAAAATAGTTGCCCTGCAGCGGCGGGCCTTGATGCTTGAAGCGGTCCGCCGCTTCTTCTCCCGGCGCGGATATCTGGAAGTCGAAACCCCCAACCGCATCCCGGCCCCGGCCCCGGAGCACCATGTCGATGCCGTGGCCTGTGGCGGCTGGTACCTCCATACCTCCCCCGAACTGGCCATGAAGCGCCTGCTGGCCGTCGGATTCCCCCCTCTCTTCCAGATCTGCAAGTGTTACCGCGATGCCGAGCGGGGGGATCGTCACCTCCCCGAATTTTCGATGCTGGAATGGTACCGTCCGGGTGCCGATTACCGCTTCCTCATGACGGAATGCGAAGAATTGATCTGCTTCGTCGCATCGGAACTCGGCCTGGGATTCTCCATCCCGTTTCGGGGCGGCGCCATCGATCTGGGCAGGCCCTGGCCCGTTCTGACCGTCCGGGAGGCCTTCGCCCGATTTGCGTCGCTCTCCCTCGACGAGGCGCTTTGCAGGGACGTCTTCGACGAAACGCTGGCCCTGGAGATCGAGCCGCATCTGAGCGGAAACCGACCCCTGTTCCTTTGCGACTACCCCCTTGCCCTCGGCTCTCTCGCACGCTCCAAGGCGGAGGATCCCTCCGTGGCGGAGCGCTTCGAACTCTACCTTGGCGGACTGGAGATCGCCAATGCCTTTTCCGAGCTAATCGATGCCGTGGAGCAGCGTCGTCGGTTTGCCGAGGCGAACGACTTCCGCGTGCGGACAGGCCGGAATGCCTACGCCCTTTCCGAACCTTTTCTGCAGGCTCTGGCCGAGATGCCCGCATCCGCGGGCATCGCCCTGGGAATCGACAGACTCGCCATGATCTTCACCGATTCCCATTCCATCGACGACGTCGTGTGCTTCGTCCCCGAAGATCTGTAGCAGGTCCTTCAAAAATGCCTGTCTGCGGCGTTGTCTCGTCTTCCCTTCGGCAAACTGAGGGCGGACCTTGAAGGCCGCAGGGGGCCTGCCGAACCGTCCGGGCCCTGCATCCGGATATGCTTGGCCAGCCTGCCCGGAAGCGTCCATCGACGCTGGAAAAGCACGCCCGAGCGCCAGAACGGAAACGTCGTATTGACAAGCCCCGGTTTTTCCTTTAGAGGTAAGTCCTCCAAAAAACGGGGCAAAAGGCACGTCCGCCGAAGGAGGTTCTGTTCATGTCCGCAGTGGAGTTGGGAGGGAGTTTTCACGGGAGTCTTCTGAACATGATTCTCGAGGCGGGGGGCGTCGTCCAGTTTGTCCTTCTGGTCCTCCTGATCTTCTCCATCGTGTCCTGGGCCATCATCTTCATGAAATACCTGACGTTCCGAAAGGTATCCAAGGAGAATGACCTTTTCTTGACCGCTTACGCGAAGAGCGCGAAACTGTCCGAGATTTTCAACGAAGCGAAGAAGTTCCGCTATTCCAACGTGGCCGAGGTTTTTCGCTCGGCGTACACGGAACTGGTCAAGATCACCAAGGCGCTCAAGGGATCGCCGGCGCAGAAGGAGCCCGAGGACGCCGGATCGATTTCCCTGGAAATGAAGGGGATCGACAACGTGGAACGGGCCATGGGTCGTGCCGCCGGCTCGGAAACGACGAAACTCGAGGGCGCGCTGGCCTTCCTGGCTACGACGGGAAGCGCGTCCCCCTTCATCGGGCTGTTCGGGACGGTCTGGGGAATCATGGACACCTTCAAAGGGATCGGTGCGCGCGGGTCGGCGACACTGGCCGTCGTCGCGCCGGGCATCTCCGAAGCGCTGATTGCGACGGCGGCGGGTCTGGCGGCGGCCATACCGGCCGTCATCTTCTACAATTATTATCTGCAACGCATCCGCAATATGACGCTCCAGATGGACAACTTCGCGGCCGAGCTGCTCAACATTATCGAACGCAGCTACGTCAAGCGTTGAACGGGTGCCGGGACGAATCTTTTGGAATTTGCGATGCGATATTCTCGGAAACGAAATTCGAACGGTGACAAACCCCTGTCGGAAATCAACGTCACGCCTCTGGTGGACGTCGTTCTTGTGCTGCTGATCATCTTCATGGTGACGGCGCCGATGCTGCAGATGGGGATCGACGTCAATCTGCCCAAGGTGCGGTCGAAGAGCATTGATGTCTCGGAAGAGAAACTCGTTCTCACCATCAATGCCTCGCGCGACATCTACATCAACAAGGCCAAGACCGCCCTGAACGACCTGAGCGGGAAACTGGAGAGCATCTTCGCTTCCCGGATCGACCGGGAGGTTTTCATGCGGGCGGACAAGACCGTGCCCTACGGCTTCGTCGTCGAGGTCATGGCCGAAGTCAGAAAGGCGGGCGTGGACCGCCTGGGGATGATCACCGAGTCCCCCGAGGCGTCCCGATGACCGGCTCCATGGGCATCGGAGCGCGGAACGACGGGAGGTTTCGCCTTCGGGGGATGCTGGTCATTTCCGTCCTGCTCCACACGCTGATGCTTTCCATTCTCCTTGCCATGCCGATGATCCCGTCTCCGAAGCTGACGTTCGGACCCACCTATTCCGTTCAGCTTGTCAGCTCGCCCGAGGTCTTCCGCCCTGATCGCAGCGCGACGTCCCTGGCAGGGGAAATCGGCGGCGTGACCCGCGAGAAGCCCATCCTTCTGAAGAACCGCATGGAGGCGCCGCCCCCAATCAGGACCATCGAGATCCGCAAAGAACGCACCGAGGAAGTGGAGAAAGCCATCGAAAGGCTGCGGAAGAAGGTCGCCGCTTCCTCGGCCACGCCTGCCCCCGCCGCCAAGCCGCAGGCCCAGAGAGACGTTCCGGCCGCCGCGCCGGCTGCGAGACAGGGCGACGTCGATGCCAGGATGCAGGCCTACTACGCGGCGATATGGGCCAGGATCAAGGGACAGTGGGCGCTCCCCAAAGGCATCCTTCCCGGCGACAATCTGGAGGCCGTTCTCCATGCGAGGATCCTCGGGAACGGGACGCTGAACGAGGTGGATTTCGAGAAGCGCTCCGGGAACCGCTTCTTCGACGAATCCGCCCTCAAGGCGGTCAGGAAGGCGGCGCCTTTCCCGCCCCTGCCGGAGTGGGTGCGGGAGGGAAGCATCGAGGTGGGCATCCGTTTCCACTCTCTGGAGGCGCGGTAGCAGGTTGATGGAAAAAAACCTCTGCGGCATCCTGAGATTATCGAAGGGTCACCCGTCCTTCGCCGTTCGCGGTTCGACAGGCTCACCGTGACATGGTACAGGGAAGGCTGAGGGAATCGTCATCCTGAGCCTGTCGAAGGATGAGCCTGTCGAAGCATCGGGCGGCCCTGCATACGGGCAAGGCCCGTCTAAGTATGGGACAAGCTTTTGACCGCCTGCGGGATGCGTTTTTCTTGGTGCGGTAGAGGGCTGTCAAGAAAGGATTGAAACGAATTCTGATGCGTCGTTTTCTGCTGGCGATTTGCGTTCTCTTCTTCAGTGCTGCCTTCTCTCCCGCGGGACCGGCGGGGGCGAAGGTCTACATCGACATCGATTCGCCGACCTTCCAGAAGTTTCCCATTGCCGTAACGAACTTTGTCGCCCTCGGCGGCGGCAGCGACCCCGAGATCTCCGCATGGTTCGCCGCCGAAATGGGCCGATATCTCCAGATGACGGGCTTTTTCAGCCTCATCGACCGGAATGCATTCCTGGAGGATCCGAGTTCGGCGGGCATCACCGCCGACAAGATCCGCTTCGACGACTGGACGGCGATCGGCGCGGATTACCTGGTCAAGGGAGGGTTCCAGGAAGACCGGGGGAATCTGGTCGCCGAATTCCGCCTCTTCGATGCCGTCAAGGGGGAGATGCTGGTCGGGAAGAGATACACGGGCAAGGCCGCCGAACGGCTCTCCATGGTGCGCAGCTTCCTGGATGAAATCCTCCTGTCGTTGACGGGCGAGCGCAGCCCCCTCGATACCAAGATTGCTTTCGTGATGAAGAAGGGGAAGGAATCGGACATCTACACCGTCAACTTTGACGGGACGGGCCTGACGCGCCTGACGAATGAGCGGGCGATCGTCATGCTGCCGAGATGGTCGCCCGACGGCAAGGCGATCGCGTTCACGTCGTATCGCCAGGGGAATCCCGACTTGTACGTCTACGGCGTCGACAGGAGAGACATCCGCAGGATCACGGGATTCAAGGGACTGAACCTCTGCGGCTGCTGGTCACCCGACGGCGGCAAGCTGCTCTTTACGCTCAGTTATGTCGGGAACGAGGAAATCTATGTCGTCGAACTGGGGTCGGGGCGCCTGAAGCGCCTGACGCACAATTTCGATATCGACGTTTCGCCGGTCTGGTCGCCGGACGGCGGCAGGATCGCATTCGTCTCGGACCGTTCGGGATCCCCGCAGATTTATCTCATGGATGCGGAAGGAAACAATCCGACCCGGCTTACCTATGAAGGGAACTACAACACGTCCCCCGCCTGGTCACCCCGCGGCAAGAAGATCGCCTTCGACGGTTCCGTCGACAAGCGCTTCCAGATCTTCACGATCAACGAGGATGGCACGAATCTGACCCAGTTGACCGCCGGGATGGAGGACTGCGAATCTCCCTCCTGGTCCCCGGACGGGCGCTATATCGCCTTCAGCATGAGACGCGGAGACCGGATCAGGATCTGCGTCATGAACGCCAACGGTTCCAATATCCGCGTTCTGTACGAAGGGGTCGACAACGGCATTTCGCCGGCCTGGTCGCCGCGGCTGAGGTAAAAAAGGATGCCCGCTTCGATGGAACTGCAGAGGGGGCCGATGTACCGCTCAAGGGCGGGCCCCATTTTTTGATTGACCTGCGGCCGGGGTTTGTGATTTATTACAATCGTTTTCCGTGTAAGCGAACGCTAACGAATTTCTAGCGCAATGACTGCAATCGTACGGGAGAAAGGAGAAGGAAGAATGAGAAGGAACATGGTCATGTTCGGAATTGTCGCGTTGGTTCTTTGCTTCGGCCTGGTCTTTGTGACAGGATGCGCCAAAAAGTCCGTCGTTAAGGAGGAGGCCGGAGTGTCCCAGGCCGACGAGGCGAAGGCGAAGGCGGCCGCCGATGAGGCAGCCAGGTTGAAGGCTCAGCAGGAACAGGAAGCGCGTGAGAAGGCCGAGCGTGAGAAGGCCCTGTGGGAGAAGGCGGAACGGGAACGTCTGGCGAAAGAAGCGGCCGCAGCCGAGGAAGCCAGGAAGCTGGCCGCCAAAGAGGCAGCGCGCCAGAAGATGGCCGCCCCGGAACTGATGGACATCAACTTCGATTTCGACAAGTACAATCTCCGTCCACAGGATCGCGACATCCTGAAGCGGCACGCCGAATGGCTGCTCAAGAACACCGAATTCGCAGTCGCCATCGAGGGACACTGCGACGAGCGCGGCACCGCGGAATACAACATGGCCCTGGGTCAGAGAAGGGCGGAAGCAGCGAAGAAATTCCTTCAGGATTCAGGCGTGGCCGAAGCGCGGATGAAGACGATCAGCTACGGCAAGGAACTGCCCCTGGATCCGGGTCATAATGAAGCGGCATGGACAAAGAACCGGCGCGCACATTTCGTCGTGACGCCGCTCAGCAAGTAACCGTTTCCCGCGGTTCGTGGCGGATCGGGAAGAAATTGTGGGTCAAGACTCTCCCGCCGGACGGTCGGCGGAAGGTCTGGATGATGCGGTTTTGAAGGCTCCGCTGGGTGAAATGCAGGCCCAGCGGAGCTCCTTTTTCCGGGCGGCGGACGGGGCCGGTTCGAGAAAGGGGAGGAGAATATGCGGCTCGTAGGACGTTTTGCGGCTTTGACGCTTGCGGTTTTTGCGACGGCCACGCTGTTCGGCTGTGCGACGACCGATGATCTGCGGTTTCTTCGCCGGGACATGGAACAGAAGATCGGCGCGGTCGATGAAAAAGTCGCGGCCGTGGAGCCGAAAATCCTGGCGGTCAAGGATGAGAGCGAACTTCTCCGCAAGGACGTACAGGCGAACCGCGACGCTCTCGCGCTGGCACGGAAGAATCAGGCCAATGCCGGCGCCGACATCGGCGATCTCCGGGATGCCGTTCAGCAGGTGCGGGGCGGCATCGACGGACTCCGCAAGGAAATCTCCAATTCCGCGGCGCAGACCAAGAAGAGAGACGAGGAGTTGAAGGAACTGAGGGACAAATTGGAAGGGCTCTCCTTCAGGATCAGCTTTCTCGAGAATTTCCTCGGCATCGGCAAGAAGGAAGAGCCGACCGAGCCGCAGGAAAAAGGTGTCGCCCCGGCCGGTGCGAAGGACAAACCGAAGACGGACAAGGAATCCCTCTATGCGGCGGCCTACGAAGTCTTCAAAGAGGCCAAGTACGACAAGGCGCGCATCGATTTTCAGGCGTTCCTGAAACAGTATCCGGACACGGAGCTGTCCGACAACGCCCAGTTCTGGATCGGCGAGTGCTATTATTTCGAAAACAAGTTCGAGAAGGCGATCCTCGAATACGAGAAGGTTGTGAAGAGCTACCCGGAGGGGGACAAGGTGCCTTACGCACTGCTCAAGCAAGGCCTGTCGTTTCTGAAACTGGGAGACAAGTCCAGCGCCCGCCTGATTCTGCAGCAGGTCATCAAAGACTTTCCGAACACCAATCAGGCGAGGATCGCGCGCTCCAAACTGGTCGAAATCAAGTGACTTCGAAGCGCCGCCGCCCGCGTGCGGCTTGCCTCATTCAAGGGGAAGAACGGGCACGCCATCGGGCGAGCCGAGATCGAAGAGGTCCTCACCCGCTTCGACCCCCAGGCTGAGGTTCGGATCGCTGTAACGGATGGAGATCTTCACCCCGCCGTAGGCGTTCACCGTCAGTTCAATCCGCTTCGGGATCAGCCTGCCGTCGATGCCCTGAAAGTCCTCGAACTCCGCCTCGTACAGGATCTCATCAAGCGCCCCGAAGACTTCGATCCTCCGCAGGCGGTCCTGCCGCGGATCGATCAGCAGGGCCTGCCTTCTGCGCCCTTCGGATGCAATGTCCACTCGGTAGAAATCCCGCTCCACGGAAGACTTCAGGACCACCTGCCCGCCGGCGACTTCCGGCCGGGCGCCCGTCAGAACCCGGACCAGATCGTTGGCGGATATGGCAATGGGGAGAAAACGGGACATTCCTTCCGCCGTTGCGGGGCCGCGGTAGAATTTCCCTTCCAGAGGGTAATACGCCTTCAGCGTCCCCCGGTAGATCGACAGAAAGAAGTCGGGAGGCCCGATAACCGGCAACGATTCCATGCGGAACGAATCCGGCTTTCCGACGAGAAGAACGGCCCTCATGGGCGACCGGTCGCGGGCGGCGCGCACTTCAACGGATGCGGACGTCTTCAGGATGAACGGATCCGACCCCAGACGGTCGATCCGTGAGAGGGCCTCCAGGGGGGAGCGATAGGAGGTACTTTCGCCCTTTTCGACACCGGTGACGGTGGCGCATCCGCTGGACAGCAAGAGGAGCAGGAGCGACAGGAGAAGGCGCATCCTCCGGTCCCCGCGACTTCGTCTCTTTGGCACGCAGGCAGGGAAAGGGGTCATTTTTTCTTCACCAGGTCATCGATCTTTTTCTTCAGCGCGCCGTTTTCCGGGGCCAGCCTGAGCGCCCTGCGGAAGAGCTCGAGGGCGTCGGCCGTACGGCCGCCCTTGAGGTAGGCATCTCCCAGGTGTTCGATGACGGCCGGGTCATTGGGAAGGAGTTCAAGTGCCTCCTTCAGGTGCTTGATGGCCTGGTCGATTTTGTTCTGCCGGAAATAGACCCAGCCAAGGCTGTCGATGATATGACCGCTGCCCGGTTTCAGTGACAGGGCCTTCCTGATCATTTGCTCGGCTTCCGTCAGTTTCAGTCCGCGGTCCGCATAGGAATAGCCGATGAAATTGAGGGCCTCCGCATGATCCGGGTCGATCTTCAGGATGATTTCCATGTGCCGGACGCTCTCTTCGAAACGGTTCGTCTTCTCGAACAGCACGCCGAGCGCGTAGTGGAGTTCGATATTCTTCGGAAGGACGGCGATTCCCCGCTGCAGCGTCTCTTCGGCGGCGGTGACGTTCTTTCCATCCTCCTGGAGGTTCGACAGAAACAGATACAGGTCTGCCGCGTCGCGTTTCAGCAAGAGCGCAGCCTGCAGGCCGGATATCGCCTCCGGGAGCCTTCCCAGTTTCTTGAGAAGCATTGCCGCGTGGATCTGGGCGTTGACGTACAGGTCGAACTCATGGGGAATCCGCCGGTATTCATCGAGGGCCTTCTCCGGCTGCTTGTTTTCTTCCAGGGACGAGGCATAGAGGTACCGGATCCTTGCGTCCGACGGGAAGTCTCTGGTCAGGGCGGCGAAGATGTCGGCTGCCTTCTGGAAGGTCCCCTGTTCGTAATAGAGGACGCCCAGGGAAACGCGGGCATCCCGATAGCGGGGTTCCGCTGACAGGACGTCCTGAAGGAGCTGCTCCGCCTCCTGGAACTGGCGCTCCCTGACCAGAAGTTCCGCCAGCTTGACCTTGATATTCAACCGCTGGGGGTTGCTCTGTATGAAATCCCGATAGAGCTGCGCGGCCGCGGCGGTTTTCTTCTGCCTCTCGTACAATGCCGCCAGCTCGGTCAGGACGGGTTCGAAAGAGGGCTTGAGGGCCAGGGTTTTCTGGAAAGCCGCCTCCGCCTCGGGGTATCGCTTCATTTCCGTCAGCAGACGCGCATAATAGAAGTTACCCATCACGTGGTCCGGATCGATGCGGAGGAGCCTTTGAAATACTTCCACGGCGGATGGGTACTGCTTTGTCTCCGCATAGATTGTGCCCAGAAACAAGTGCGCCGTCGCGTGGTTGGGCTCGATCTCGATCGCCTTTCGGAAGACCTTGGCTGCGTTCTGGTAATCCTTGATGGTGAGGTACACGTTGCCGAGGAGGAGATGGACGTCGATGGAGTCGGGCTCATCGGCAAGGGCCTCCTCGCACAGGGCGATCGCTTTTTGCGTATCCCTCTTTTCCATGTAGAGCGTTGCAAGTTCCGTCTTGAGGAACGCCGATTTCGGATCGCGCTCGATCGCCCTTTCCATTTCGCGGATTGCCCCGTCCGTCTGACCGCCGAGATTCTCCAGGACGGCAAGCGAGTAATGATAACCGGAGGAGGGCGACGTGCCCGGATCCGGTTCCGGCGGTGCCACGGCTTCCGGCCCGAGCCGCACCGCGGCGCAGGCGGCGGGCAGCCAGAGCGCCGCCGCCAGGGCCAGCACTTGGATGGCCCTGAAAAACGGGGAAGATGTCCTTCTTGCAGCACTTGTCATTTTGTCGTTCCTTGCCGGGACAGGCCCGTCTCCGTCACCGCACGAGGCTGGAAACGGGGACGAATTCCATCCCTTCCTTTTGCAGGACAGGCAGAACTTCTTTCAATGCCTGCACGGTTTCCCGGTAGGGATGCCCGATGACCAGTGCCGATCTCCTGGGACGCTTTGCCTGCCCGTCGTAGAGTCGTAAGAGCGTCCTGAACGCATCGGCATTGTCGCGGGTGCTGTCCAGGAAAAGGTCCCGCGAAGCGAAGCGCACGCCGTATTGGCGCGCCGCCCCGCGGCCCTTGGAATTCGGCGTTGTCCGGCTGTCCACGAAAAACAGATTTCGGCGCTCAAGTTCCTGCATGACGATGCCGACTTTCTCCTCGTTTTCCATGAAACCCGACCCCATGTGGTTGTTGACGCCGGAAATGTGCGGCACGACGTTGAGATCGGCCGCCAATTGCCGCCGGGTGTCGTCGTTGCTCATGTTCAGCAGCAGGGCCCCCTTGCCGGGATCTTCTTCCGGATAATGCCGCGGTTCCATCGGAAGGTGCAAGAGGATTTCCCTGCCGTTTTCATGGAGGACCGACGCCGTTGCCGAGGAGTGCGCCGCAAAGGGAAGAACGGCGAAGGTAATCGGGATACCGATCTTGAGCAATTCGTGAACGACGCCCCTGTCCATGCCGATGTCGTCGATGAGGACGGCAACCCGCATTCCGCCGGCGGGCGTTGCCTCCTGTTTTTCACCGGCCGCGTCGCGTCGCCGGATGTCCGGAAGAACCTCGCCCGTGTCGTTCCGAACGCCCGACGGGGAGGGTCGCACCGGCCTCTTCGCGGGTCCTTCGGGAAGCAGGAACAAAATCGCCGCCGCAATGGCCAGCGACGCGACAAACACGACCACGCCGAAGAGCTTTAGAATTTTCCTTCCTCCAGAATCGTGTCTCACCCCTCGCCCGATCGGACTTCATCCCCTGCCAGCGCCCTTGAATATCTCCCAGCTCTTGAGGATGTCGATGGCGCTCTTGAGTTGATTGTCGGACGGGGGCAGGTTGTTTTCCTTCTTGCCGTTTTCCTCCGACTTCGCGGCCTCTTCTTTCGTCTGCTGGATATGACCCTTGAGGTCCTTCTCGCGGAGGTGATCGTTGCCCGTCTCTTTTTCCTCCACGGGTTTCGTAGGCCGGACGACGATATCGGGAAGGATGCCTTCGGCCTGGATCGAACGCCCCTTCGGGGTGTAATACTTGGCTGTCGTCAGTTTCAGGGCCGATCCGTCTTCCAGCGGGATCACGGTCTGCACGGACCCCTTGCCGAAGGTCTGCATGCCCAGAACGATGGCCCGGCCGTTGTCCTGGAGGGCCCCCGCGACGATCTCGGCGGCGCTGGCCGTGCCTTCGTTGACGAGCACCACCATCGGACAGCTCGGTTCGTCGCCGTCGTCACGGGCCGAAGCCTTGTTTTCCATGCTCTTGATCCTGCCCTTCGTGGAGACGATCACGCCCGCTTTCAGGAACACGTCGCTCACGTCGATGGACTGATTGAGCAACCCGCCGGGATTGTTCCGGAGATCCAGCACCAGACCCTGGACGGGTTTTGCCCTGCCTGTGAGCTCCTTGACGGCCTTCCGCAGCTCTTCAGCGGTTCTTTCCTGGAAGGATGCGATCCGGACATATCCGATCCGGTCTTCGTAGACTTTCGTCCGGATGCTCTTGACCTTGATGATGCTGCGGGTGAGCTCGATATCCCTGGGCTTGGAGGAGTCGTCCCTGAGGATCGTGATCGTCACTTTGGTATCCTTCACGCCGCGGAGTTTCTTTACGGCGTCCATGATGGACATGTCCTTGGTGGTCTGCCCGTCGATGCGGATGATCTGATCGCCGGCCTTGACGCCGGCGCGAAAGGCGGGCGTGTCTTCGATCGGCGAAACGACCGTGAGGATGTCCTTGAGGATGGTGATTTCGATGCCGATCCCGCCAAAGGTTCCCCGGGTCTCCACTTCCAGTTCCTTGTACATGTCCGTCGTCATGTAGGTGCTGTGGGGATCGAGCGATTTCATCATCCCGTTCATGGCGCCCTGCAGGAGCTTCTGGGAATCCACCGGCTCGACATAGTTCTTTTCCACGAGGTCGAGCACCTCGTTGAAGGTCTTGAGGCTCTTGTAGGCGCTGCGGTCCAGCGCAGAGACTGGATTGTCGCTGCCCGGCACAAGCAGCACCAGCAGCGACAGCATCAGGAATGCTCCGACTCTTCTGGTGGTATCTCTTTTCATTATTTCCTCCGGAAGATGTCGACCGCCGGCAGGGCGGCGGTCGCACGACGGTTACGACGATAGCATTTTCCGTGCTGGAATTTCCATCATTTTTTCCCCGGCAGGTCTGCGGTGCGGCGCCGGCTCACCGCGTGCGGAACATCCCCGGCCGCCGCTGCAGACCGTGCTGCCGGAATGGGGTGGAAAGGGGGGACCGTCGAAGTGCGGTCCGGAAACGGCGGAAGAGGGTTCCCTTCGCCGGCAGACGGATAATCCCGTGCTCAGGACAGGAGGCTCGCGGCGAGAAAGGGCAGGATGCAGACGCAGGCGGCGGCAACGGCCGCCCAGCAACACCGGTTGAGGCGATTTTCCTGCCGCAGGATCCTTTCGTCCCAATCCGTTTGCTCGATGGCGCGGCGCAGGGATGTCCGGGAAAGGTTGCGGCCGGACAGGGGGACAGCCCGGGGAAACTGCTGGCCCGGCGACAGGATCTGTTCCGACATCATGGCGGTGCTCCTTTGCTGATTCTGTTCGTTCATAGAAAGTCATGCTCAACGGCTTCCTTATAATAGAACAATCGTTCTACTGTCAAGGGGAAATTTCTCTGCGCGACGATCTTTCCGCCCGGGATTCCCTCCGTCGAGGTTTTGCTTGATTTGCCGGGCGGTATGGAATAGATCCCGGGCAAGGTGAAGCGCGATGGAACAGATTCCTCTGCCGGAGCGAAGCTACCGGGAGATCAATGAAAACCGACGGCGGCTCCTGCGCCTTGCCTACAGCAGCTACCCGGAGTATGTCTACTGCCCCCGGGAGCAGTATGGCTGGGACGATCCCGAGGGGCGGGCGAACATCTTCGATCTCTACTACCTGCACGATCGGGGCTGCGTGGAGGTGATGAACGGGGGGGCCGACAGCCGCCGGAGGCCCGATTTCTTCATCCTGACCCCCCATGGGGCGGACCTCGTGGAAATTCCCGGCAACCTGGACAAGATCCTGCCTCTCGAAGACTGAGGCCGGGCAATCCCGTAGCTGTCGCGCGATGCAGACTTTCCTTCCCTACGCCGATTTCGCAAAATCCTTGGCGGTTCTCGATTCACGCAGGCTGGGCAAGCAGCGTGTGGAGGCCTATCAGCTCATCCGCGCCGTCACGGTGGGAACCGGCTGGAGCCGCCACCCCGCCGCCAGGATGTGGAAAGGCTACGTCAATGCCCTGAAACGCTACTATAACCTTGCCGTCGAGGAATGGGTAAGGCGGGGCTATCGGAACAGCATGAAGAAGATGCCCGTGCGAGGGCACGTCGTCATGCCGCCCTTCGTCGGCGACGAGCGGTTCCATGCCGCGCACCGGTCGAATCTGCTGCGCAAGGACCCGGTCTTTTACGGGCGGTGGGGGTGGTCGGAGCCGCCGGATCTCCCTTACCTCTGGGGGCTGCGGGGGGCGTGGAGCGAACGGACGTTCAGTAGGCGCCCGGCGAAGGCTTCTTCGGGATGATCAGCCACAAGGCCAGATAGGCGAGCAAGCCGAAGCCGAAGGAAAAGAGGATCAGCAGGACGAAAAGAATGCGGACGACGGTCGGATCACGGTCAAGGTACTCGCCCAGTCCGCCGCAGACGCCGCCGATCTTCTTGTCGGTTTCCGAAAGATAGAGCTTTTTCATGGTTATACCCTGCCATCGGAACGGCTGCCTTGTCAAGAAAACCGTTTCACCGGCCGCCTTTTCCTCATGCGGTCTTCACTTTGGCCGCCTCATCGAGCTTCAGTTCCTTCGTGGAGATCTCCCGCATCTCGACCTTGCGGACTTTTCCGGTGACGGTCATGGGAAATTCACCGACGAATTTCCAGAACCGGGGGATCTTGTAGGTCGCGATCTTCCCCCTCCCGAACGCAACGAGGTCCTCGCCGGTCACCGGCGGGGCGCCGGGCTTGAGTTTTACCCAGGCCATGACCTCTTCTCCGTACTTGACGCTCGGCACCCCGATCACCTGGATGTCGCTGACGAACTCGTGGGTCATGTAGTACTCTTCGATTTCCCGCGGTGAGATGTTTTCACCGCCGCGGATGATGATGTCCTTGATCCTTCCGACGATCTTGAGGTAGCCCTCTTCATCCATTGTCGCGACGTCCCCCGTGTGCATCCAGCGCGCCTCGTCGATCACTTCCCGCGTTGCCTCGGGCATGTTCCAGTAGCCGCGCATGACGGAGTAGCCGCGGGTACAGAGCTCGCCCTGCACGCCCCTCGGCACGGTCTGCCCCGTCGCGGGATCGACGATCTTGATCTCGAGATGGGGATGGACCTTCCCGACGGTGGAGACGCGTTTTTCCAGCGGATCGTCGAAAAAACTCTGGGTGGATACGGGCGACGTCTCGGTCATGCCGTAGGCGACGGTGACCTCCGTCATGTGCATGAGCGACTGGACCTTCTTCATGGTCCCGATGGGGCAGGGGGCGCCGGCCATGATACCGGTGCGCAGGGACGAAAAGTCGTATTTCCTGAAATCCGGATGATCCAGTTCGGCGATGAACATCGTCGGCACACCGTACAGCGCCGTGCAGCGCTCCTTCTCGACGACCTTCATCGTCGTCTCCGGGTCGAAGGCCTCGTCCGGGATCACGATGCAGGACCCGTGCGTGATGCAGGCGAGGTTGCCGAGCACCATGCCGAAGCAGTGGTAGAAGGGGACGGGGATGCAGACACGATCCTTCTCCGACAGCCGCTCCCGCTCGCCGATGAAGAATCCGTTGTTGAGGATGTTGTGATGGGTCAGGGTCGCGCCTTTCGGAAAGCCCGTCGTCCCCGACGTGTACTGGATGTTGACGGGGTCGTCGAATTGAAGCGCCGCTTCCCGCTCCTCGAGATCCTTTGCGGAAACCGCGCTGCCGGCCCTGAGGAGGTCGTTCCATTCCTGTTCGATGATGAGGGTGCGCAGCGGGTACTTCGAGTCCGGGCCGATCTGGCTGAGAATCTCCATGTTGTCGGTCTTGCGGAAGTTCCGGGCCGCGATCAACAGCGCGATTTCAGACTGGTTCACGACATAGCGCAGGTCGGCGGCTTTGTAGGACGGGTTCACATTCACCATGATGGCGCCGACGCGGGCCGTAGCGAACTGGATGAGAGCCCATTCGTAGCGATTGGGCGACCAGATCCCGACGCGGTCGCCCCTGCGGATGCCGTAGGCCATCAATCCCCGGGCCACGGCTTCGACCTGCTCCCACAACTGACGATAGGTGGCCCGGTAGCCCCGCCTGTCTTCGACGAGGGCTTCGCGGGCGGCGAACCGCTCGACGGTCCCCCTCAGGGCCTGACCGATGGTCTCGCCCCGCAGAGGGATGCCGCTTGCACCCTGCACGTACGATAGCTGCGTCATGTGGCTTCCTCGCTTCCTTTTTGAAGTTTCGGCAATTCGTCCGTCCGGCAGGATTTTGCCCCGTCGATGCGGCATCGGGCGCCGGAGAGGTTCCCCTCCCTTTGCAGGAATGTCCGGTGAAGATGCCGCAGGGCGGAAGTGAACAGGATCCTTCCAACGCCTCCCCCAAAAGCGTTTTCCGGAGATCTCTCCCTGCGGCGGGGGAATTATAAAGGAAGGCCGGTGCAGATGTCAACAATGTTGTGACCGCGGGTCACTAAGTCAGGGCGTACTTTTCCGGCGTCCGGAGGCGGAGATTGCAGGCCGCCCGCCGGGCCCGGCAGGCGGTCGCGGCAACGCCCGACAGAGGTCAAAGTTCTGTGTCAACATTCTGTTGCCGCATGCGGAATTGCGGACTATAATACCGCCCCGATCCGCCGGGGCCCCATCGTTCGTCCGCCCTCCGCCCTGCGGATCGTAATCCTGGCACGTACATCCCGCCGGAATTGCCCTCACGGGGGAGGAGGCTTTCCATGAAGCGTTTGTACCGGTTCCTGATCCTGCTATCGGTTCTTGCCGGCGCGGGGGTTCCTGACTCCGCGGAAGCCGTGGGGCTGATCTTCAGCGACAAACAGTACTCCTTCGAGATGCTTCGCGCCATCGCCGCGACGCCGGGCGGCGCGGCGGACATCGGGGAGTGCCTGTCAACGGGCTACCGGATCCGGGAGGGAGACGACGAAAGCTGGTACCGCGAATGGCTGGCGGCGGCGGAGCGGCGGGAGAAGACCGGCGACGATCTGCTGTCCCGGGGCCGCAGGGCAAGCGCGCGGCAGGAGTTCCTGCGCGCCTCCAACTATTACCGCACGGCGGAGTTCTTTCTCCGCAGCGATCCCGATGACCCGAGGATCGTTGCAACCTGGCGGAAAGGCCGCGACAGTTTCCTGAAGTTCGCGAGGCTGGCCGAACACCCGATTCTGGCCGTGGACATCCCCTTCGAGGGGAAACCGCTTCCCGGTTACCTCTGCCTCGTAGACAGGTCCGGCAGGAAGAGGCCCCTGCTCATCATCCAGACGGGCTTCGACGGGACCAAGGAGGAACTCTATTACAGCAACGCCGTCTTCGCCGTGAAGCGCGGCTACAATTGTCTGCTCTTCGAGGGGCCGGGGCAGGGGCAGGTGATCCGGGAGCAGAAGATCCCGTTCCGTCCCAACTGGGAAACGGTCGTGACGCCCGTCGTCGATTTCGCCCTGAAACGCCGCGAGGTCGATCCGAGCAGGGTCGGTTACATGGGCATCAGCTTCGGCGGATACTTCGCACCCCGCGCCGCCGCGTACGAACACCGCATCCGGGCCTGCATCGCCAACGGGGGCGTCTATGACTTCCACGCCGTAGCGGCCAGGAGGGGCGCAGACCGGTATCTCGACGATCCGGAAGGCGCCCGGGAAGTCGATCGGCAGATCTACGAGGAGATGAAGAAGAATCCCACCCTGCGCTGGAGCATCGGCAACGGACTCTTCACCTTCCAGGCGAAATCGCCCAGCGAATGGATGCGCATGACGAGGCCGTACACCATGAAAGACGAGGCGGCGAAGATCCGCTGCCGGATGCTCGTCGTCGATTCCGCGGAGGACAGGGACATGGCCGGTCAGGCGAAGCAGCTTTTCGACGCCCTGCAGTGCCCGAAAGAGTTCATGATGTTCGGGAAAGAGGACGGGGCGGAAGAACATTGCCAGATCGGTGCCGCCAGCTTTTCGAACGGGCGCATCCTCGACTGGCTCGACGAAGCGATGAAGGATGCCCGCGCGAAGAGGTAGGCGTGCAGGGGCGTTCCTTGGTACCGACCGCTTTTCGATTGACTATCCAATCCGATTGGCTTATCAAACCCGGCGTGCCGGCCCCGGCCGGGACGGCGGAGAACAGAAAGGTGCGATCGATTCATGTCCGGTGACCTTTCGATGCGCTGTGCGTATCTTTTGAAACCCTGCGGGGGACCGTTGCGGGTCCTCGCAGCCTTCTTCGTTTTCATGGGCCTCGCCTGTGCCGCGGGAGCGGCCGAAACCGCGATCCGGGAAGGCGAGGAACTGACGCTTGAGCGCTGCATCGAGATCGCGGTCGGAAATCAGCCGTCCATCCGGCAGTTCCTTCACGCCTCCCGGGCGAGCGAAGCGGTCCTGGGGCAGGCCCGGTCGTCGTACTACCCTCAGGTGGACCTCCGTTCGGGGGTGACACGCTACAATGCCGTGACGCAGCACGGCGATCTCTACCCTCCGCAGTCCCTGTACGGGTACCGCTATTTCGACAGCAGCGTCAATCTCCAACAGAAGGTCTACGACTTCGGAAAGCGGGAGGGCAATGTCGATGTCGCCCGCCTGAACGTGGATGCCGCCCGTTCGGATATGGACAACGAGATCGCCTCGGTGGTCAACGGCGTGAAGTCCGCATACTACGGCGTCCTTCGGTCCCGGAAGACGCGCGACGTCGCTGCCGAGACCCGGGACCAGTATCTGCGCCAGCTTGCCCAGGCGAAGCTCTTCCTCGAGGCCGGGACAAAGCCCAAGTACGACGTCACGGCGGCGGAGGTCCTCGTCGGCAACGCCGAAATCTCCCTGCTCCGGGCGGAGAACGATCTCGATATCGCCTGGGTGGCCCTGAACAACGCCATGGGATACGAGGGAGCCGCCAGGTACTCGATCCGAGAGGCGCCGCCGACCGAGCCCTACGCCATCGCGGAAGAGGAGGCCCTCGAGCAGGCCTACGGTCACCGCAGCGACCTGCAGTCGCTGCTTGCCCAGAGGGAAGCGGCCCGGCGGACCGTCGAAGTGGCGAGAAAGGACTATTTTCCATCCCTCGACGCCTCGGCAGGGTACGGCGCGGCGGGGAGCGAGAGCCCGCTTTCCCAGGGATGGAACGTCGGCGTGACCCTGTCGTGGAACCTCTTCAAGGGATATGCCACGGAGCAGGAGATCGCCCGCACGGCGGCCCTCCTCAGGGTTGTCGAAGCCAGGATCTCCGCTCTCAAGCTGCAGATACGGCAGGAGATCAAGAGGGCGCTGCTGGAGATGAAAAGGGCCAGGGAGACGATCGGCAACGCCGGCCTCCAAGTCCGCCAGGCGGCGGAAAATCTCGAACTGGCGAATCTCCGCTACTCGTCGGGGCTGGGGACGCCGCTGGAGGTCGCGGATGCCGTTGTCGCGTACAGTTCGGCGAAGCTCACGCAGATCTCCGCCGAGTACGACCTGATCCTTGCGCAGGCGAATATCGAAAGGGCGATGGGAAGACGATGAAGACTCGATTGCACGGTGCCGTTTGCTCCACAGCAGGGATGCTTCTGCTGGCCTCGCTGATCTTTCTGCCGGCCGGATGCAAGAAGGAAGAGGCCCCGCCGCCCGCCGCCGCCTTTCCCGCGGCGACGGTGCTCGCGGTCGAGGCCGTCCAGAAGGAGATGCCCGTCGCCGTCGGCGCCATCGGAACCGTAGAGGCCTACCGGTCCGTCGGCATCATCCCCCTCGTGACGGGCCGCTTGCTCGACATCCGCTTCCGGGAAGGGGACGACGTGAAGAAGGGACAGGTGCTCTTCACCGTCGATCCCGCACCCTACCGGGAGCGGCTCCGTCAGGCGGAGGCAACGCTGGCGAAGGACACCGCCCAGAAGGAATTCAACGAGCGCGAGGCGGAGCGGTACGCCTTCCTGCTGGAGAAAGGAGCCGTCTCCAAATCGGACGCCGAGAAATTCAGGACCGACGCCGCCGTCTACGAAGCCGCCGTCCGGGCGGACCGGGCGGCGGTGGACGACGCCCGCCTCAACCTGGAATACTGCTCCATCCGCGCGCCTTTCGACGGCCGGATGGGGGCCTACAGCGTCAACGTCGGCGCCGTCGTCAAGGCCAACGAGACGCAACTGGCGGTGATCAACGCGATCACGCCGATCTACGTCCGATTCTCGATTCCGGAGAGAAGCCTTCCGGACGTGAAGAAGGCCCTCCGGGCCGGGAATGTCCGGGTGAAGGTCGGCACGTCCGCGGAGTTGACCGGCGAGGTCCGGTCGGGACGTCTCGTCTTTCTCGACAACGCCGTCGATACGAACACCGGCATGATCCAACTGAAATCCGAGCACGTCAACACCGACCGGTTTCTCTGGCCGGGCCAGTTCGTTCAGGTTTCGCTGATCCTGGCCGTCCAGCCGGAGGCCGTCGTCGTTCCCCTCCGCGCCGTGCAGACCGGAGAGAAAGGATCCTTCGTCTTCGTCGTCAAGCCCGACGGCACCGCCGAGATGCGGCCGGTGGCCGTGGACCGCACGATCGGCGCGGAAGCCGTCATCGCCCAAGGGGTGAGCGCCGGCGAGACGGTCGTCACCGACGGTCACCTCAAGGTATGGCCCGGCGGCAAGGTCGAGATCCGGAAGAGCCTGAACGAGGCCGCGCCCCCTTCCGGCGGCTCCAAGACGCCCGCGGCGGAGGAGAACAAGAAGTGAACCTGTCCGCGCCCTGGATCCGTCGCCCGGTCATGACGAGCCTCGTCATGATCGCCATCCTGTTCTTCGGCCTCATCGGCTACCGGAACCTGCCCGTCAACGACCTGCCGCAGATGGACTATCCCACGATCCAGGTGACGGCCAACCTGCCGGGCGCTTCCCCGGAGACGATGGCCGTGACCGTGGCGACGCCCCTGGAAAAGAAGTTCGCCACGATCCAGGGCCTGGAGTCGATGTCCTCGACGAGCAGCCAAGGCTCGACGTCCATCACCCTGCAGTTTTCCCTGAGCCGTCCCATCGACGCGGCCGCCCAGGACGTCAATTCCATGATCTCCGCCGCCACCGGCCTCCTGCCCGCGCTTCCGAACCCGCCCGCCTACGAGAAGGTGAACCCGGCGGAATGGCCCATCATGTTCTTCGCGGTGATCGGTGAATCCGTGAAGGAAACGACGATGTACGAGTACGTGGACACGGTGATCGGGCCGAACCTCTCCACCATCCAAGGCGTGTCCGAGGTCGTCAAGTACGGAAAGAAATACGCCGTCCGCATCCAGGTGAACCCCCATCGGCTTTCGGCCAAGGGGATCGGCGTCAACGAAGTCGCCGAAGCTGTCGGGGCCGGAAACGTCGACATCCCGGCCGGTTCGCTGGACGGTCCGCACCAGTCCTACGCGCTGGAACCGCAGGGGCAGTTGAAGAAGGCGGCGGATTACGATCCCCTCGTCATCACCTACTCGAAGGGTTATCCCGTCCGCGTCCGCGACGTGGGAAAAGGCGTCGACAGCGTCGACAGCAAGAAGGTGACCGTCTGGTACGTCGACGATTCCTATTCGGCGCAGACGATGGTGTTTGCCGTCAAGAAGCAGCCCGGCGCCAACGCCGTCGAGGTCGCGAACCAGGTCCGGGCCCTCATGCCGAAGATCCGGGAGCAGATTCCCAAGGGCATGGAGGTCCGGCTGATGTTCGATCAGACGGACTTCATCAGGGACTCCATTGACGATGTCCAGTTCACGCTGCTGCTGACGATCGGCCTCGTCATCGTCGTCATCTTCCTCTTCCTGCGGTCCTTCCGGCCGACGGTCATTCCCAGCATCGCCGTGCCGCTGTCGCTGGTCGCCACCTTCGCCGTCATGTATCTGTGCGGCTACAGCCTCAACAGCATTTCCATGATGGCCCTCGTGCTTTCCGTGGGCTTCGTCGTCGACGACGCCATCGTCATGATGGAGAACATCATCCGGCGGATGGAGATGGGGGAAGACGCCGAGACGGCGTCGCTCCTGGGGTCGAAGGAGGTCGGCTTCACGATCCTGTCCATGACCCTGTCGCTGGTCGTCGTCTTCATCCCCGTCCTCTTCCTGGGCGGGATCGTCGGCCGCATCCTCCACGAGTTCGCCGTCAGCATCGGCGCGGCGATCCTTATCTCCGGCTTCGTCTCCCTGACGCTGACGCCCATGATGTGCGGCCGTGTCCTCCGAAACCACCGGGAGCAGAAGCACGGCCGCTTGTACCAGATCTCGGAGCGCGCCTTCACGGTGATGCTCTCCGCCTACGACCGGTCGCTGCGCTTCGTCCTCCGGCACCGCCTGTCCGCCATGGTCTTCACGCTGGCGATCATGGCCGCCAGCGTCTGGATCTACGGGATCTCCCCCAAGGGCTTCATCCCCAGCGAGGACCGCGGCTTCTTCATCTGCTACACGATGGCGGCCGACAGCGTCTCCTACCGGGACATGGCGGACCACCAGGACATCCTGAACCGGATCGTCATCGCCGATCCCGATGTGGACGAACTGGTCTCGGTCACCGCCTTCGGAAGCAACAACCAGGGGTTCATCTTCGGCCGCGCCGCCGACCACGGGAAGAAGCGGCCGCACGTCGATGCGATCATCAACCGGCTGCGGGTGCCCATCAACGCCATTCCCGGACTGATGGCCTTTCCCATGAATCCGCCGCCCATCGAGATCGGCGGGAAGCAGACCAACGCCCTCTATCAGTTCGTCCTGCAGAGCGACGACCTCGACACCCTCTACACGCACGGGAAGTCCTTCGAACAGAAGGTTCAGGGGATCGAGGGATTGACGGACGTGAGCAGCGACCTCAACTTCCGCAGCCTGCGCATGGAGATCGACATCGACCGCGACAGGGCATCGGCGCTTGGCCTCACAGCCCGGCAGATCGAACAGGCCCTCATGTACGCCTTCAGCGGCGGCAAGGTGAGCACGATCTACGCCTCCACCACCCAGTACGACGTCATTCTCGAACTGGAGGACGAATTCACGACCTATCCGGACATCCTGGATCTTCTCTACATCAAATCCGGAACGGGGAAGCTCGTGCCGCTGAGCGCGGTGGCTTCCGTGCGGAAGACGGTAGGGCCCCTGACGGTCAACCACCAGGGCCAGCGCCCGGCGGCGACCGTGTCCTTCAATCTGAAACCGGGGCATGCGATCGGCGATGCCGTGGACAGGATCCAGAAGCTCGCGGCCGCGTCGCTGCCGGCGAGCATCACGACGAGTTTCGAAGGGGCCGCCGGGGCCTTCCAGAAGTCCTTCGAGAGCCTGGGCTTTCTGCTTCTGGTCACGATCCTCGTCATCTACATGGTGCTCGGCATCCTCTACGAGAGCTATCTCCATCCCATCACGATCCTCTCGGCCCTGCCGCTCGCCGGGTTCGGCGCCCTGGTTGCGCTCAGACTCTTCGGGATGGAGCTCGATCTCTACGCCTTTGTGGGGATCATCATGCTTGTCGGTCTGGTGAAGAAGAACGGCATCATGATGATCGACTTCGCGCTGGAATCGGAGCGGACGGACCGGAAACCTCCCGAGGAGGCCATCCACCACGCCTGCATGGTGCGTTTCCGGCCCATCATGATGACGACGATGGCCGCTCTCTTCGGGACGCTGCCCATCGCCCTGGGATGGGGGGCGGGCGGCGAATCGCGGCAGCCGCTCGGCGTCGCCGTCGTCGGCGGCCTCTTCTTCTCCCAGTTCCTGACGATGTTCATCACGCCGGTCTTCTACATCTACATCGACCGGTTCAGCACCTGGCTGACGAAGAAGTCGGCGCGGCGGAGCTGACGAATGAAGACGCCGCGGTTTGTAAGCTCCTGGAGACAGAAGGTCCGGAATCTGACCGTCGAAGGCTATGCAATCTATCTGGCCTGCAGGGACCCCAGGGTCCCGTGGCACGCCCGGGCTTTCGCCGCCTGCGTGGCGGCCTATGCGTTCAGTCCGATCGATCTGATTCCGGATCCGATCCCGGTCCTGGGATATCTGGACGACCTGATTCTCGTGCCTCTGGGAATATGGCTTGCGCTGAAGATGATCCCGGCCGACGTCCTGCAGGAATGCCGCCTGCGGGCGCGGGACGCCGGACGGAACGGCGGGCCGGGGGGCCGGGCGGCGGCAGCGGTCATCGTTGCCGTCTGGCTGATCGCGGGCGCATGGATCGGCATGCTCATCCTCCGCATGATGGAGAAGTCATGAAAAGAACATCCGGTGTCGTCAGGCTTTCCATCGCGCTGGCCGTCCTCTTGAGTCTGATCGCCGGCTGTTCGGCCGCTACGCCGCGCCTGCGGGAGTCGGGCCTGAACAGCCGCTTCGCCTTCGCACCCGATACGCCCTTCGAGACGTACGTGGAGCAGACCCGCCGGATGATCGAAAGGGCCCGACCCGATCTCAACGAGCTCAACCGGGCGGCAGTCCTTGAGGCCAACAGCCCCTTCGAGCTCAAACCGGACGAAAGGGCCTTCCCGCGGATGCCCGACGGGAGGTACCGGAACGGCATCCTGCTGACCCACGGCCTTTCGGACTCGCCCCACCACATACGCGCCATCGCCCGTCATTTTCAGGGCAGGGGTTTCCTCGTCCGGGCGGTTCTCCTTCCCGGGCACGGGACGGTCCCCGGCGACCTCCTTGCCGTCACCGGGGATGAGTGGGCAAAAGCCGTGGCCTATGGAGCGGACAGCCTACGGCCGCTGGTTTCGCGGCTGTATCTCGGCGGCTTCTCCACGGGGGGGACGCTCAGCGTCCTCACGGCGATGAAGGACCCCGGCGTACACGGCCTCTTCCTCTTCGCCCCGGCCTTCTCAATCAAGGACCGGCGCGCCGCCCTGTCGGGCCTCCTGTCCACGTTCGTAAACTGGGTCGGCCCGGCACAGAACGACGACGATTTCGCCAAATACGAGAGCTTTGCCGTGAACGCCGCCTATCAGATCTACCACCTGGCGGGCCACGTCCGCGGGACGCTTGCAGGGGGAAAAATACTGGACATGCCGATTTTCGCGGCGCTCAGCGAAGACGACATGACGGTGGATGCCGCGACGACGCTTGAGATCTTCGAAAGGAATGCGGCGTCGCCGAAGAGCCGGCTGATCCTCTACAGCCCGCGGCAGGAACGGCCTGCCCGCGGCAGGCCGGATGCGAGGATCTCCGTGGAGAACAGCCGCCTGCCGGAGTTGAATGTGCTGGATTTTTCCCACCCCTGCATTCCCATACCCCCCGACGACCCGCACTATGGGCGGGGCAGCGGCTACAGGAGTTGTCTCCACTACGCAGGGAACAGGGAGAAATGGGAGGCCTGCCGGCGCGACGGACAGGTTCCGCTGGGAGAGATCACGCCGGAGAACCTCGCGAAGACGACGCTGTGCCGCCTTTCATTCAACCCCCTCTACAGCCGGATGATGGAGCAGATGGATCGCTTCATCGATGCGCTGGAATAGAAAACGGCCGGCGGCCCCGCGGAACGCCGCGGCCATGCGGCCGCCCTGCACTTAATGGTTGACGCAGGACGTCTTATGCAATAAGATGCTGGAAAATTTTCCCCGAAAGAGCTTTCTTCGTGCAGGAAAAAGGCGTCATATCAGCTTGTTACGTCTTCACATCGTTTCACCATCAAAAAACCAGCAAGAAAGGTATGAGGCAGGGCCATGATACGCGGATGCAGCGGCCGAGACCGATCGTTTTTTCCCCTCCGGCCGGGGATCGTCGTGATGATGCTGATCGTTCTGCTGGGGCTTCCGTCCTTTCAGGCGCGGGCCGAAGGCATCCTGGACGTCTACTCACTGGCGCTGAAGAACGACCCCCGCTTCATCGGCGCGCGCTTCAGCCATGACGCATCGAAGGAAACCCTGACACAGGCATGGGCGATGCTCAAGCCGACCGTCTCCGCCGAGGGCGTCTACACCAACACGAACCAGAAGATCATCAGCAGCGACAACACGGTTTTCGGTCACGGATCCTCCTCCTTTCCGACGACGGAATATTCCCTCTCTCTGACGCAGCCCATCTTCAACAAACCGTCTTTTGCCAACGTTTCCCGCGCCCGGGCGAAGGTCAAGGGGGCGGACATGGAAATGGAGGCGGCGCGCCAGGACCTGATCGTCCGCATCGCGAAAGTCTATCTGGGAGTGCTGGCCGCGCGGGACAAGGGTGCTTTCGCCAAGACGGAGGAAGCGGCCGTCGAGCTTCATTATGAGCTGGTCGCGGGCAAGTTCAAAATGGGGCTCGCCCCCAAGACGGACTATCTGGACGCGAAATCGCGGCGGGCAGAGGTGAGGGCGGCCAGGATCGCCGCGGAAAGCGCGCTGGATGACGCCCTGCAGGCGCTGCGGGAGCTGACGGGGCGGGACGTCCCTTCGCTGGCCGTGCTCCGCGAAGATCTGCCGCTGAAGCATCCCGATCCCGATGAAGTCGCCGCCTGGATCGGCGAGGCCGTGAAACGGAATCCCTCTCTGGAAGCGCAACGGCAGACGGTGGAAGCGGCGCGTCAGGAATACTTCCGGCAGGTCGCTGGCCACTATCCCCTGCTGAATCTGGAGGCCGCATACAATCACAACAAGACCGAAGGCACGCTTTTCGGAGGCGGAAGCGAGGTGGAGACGACCAATGTTCTGCTCCGTCTGAACGTCCCCATCTTTGAGGGAGGGATCGTCAAGTCCCGCTCACGGGAGGCTTTCAATCTTTTCCAGGCCGCAACCCAGGAGGAGCAGCGGCAGGCGCGGGCGCTGGAGAAAGAGACGAGGGCCGCTTTCTTCGGGGTGCGGGATTCCATCGAGCGCGTGAAAGCCCTGCGCGAGGCCGTGGAATCCCAGGACCTCGCGCTGCAGGCGAAACGGGAGGGCTACAAATCGGGATTGTTCATCCTGCTCGCGGTTCTTGATTCGGAGCGGGACCGCTCTCTTGTGAGGCAGGATTATGCGACGGCGCGTTACGATTACGTCATGAACAGCCTGCGGCTGAGAAAGGCCGTCGGGACGCTGTCGGAAAGCGACCTCGTCACCGTTCAGGAATGGCTGGAAGCCAACCCCTGACACGGCGGGGTTCCGCGATGGCTTCCAAAACCATCGCAATCGGTATATCGGTATCTTGAGTCGACAACATGAGGGTGTCGTGTGGTCGAAATCACGCAGTTTGCGTGATATTCATCACACAACCTTTCGGATCTTAGAGGTATAAGACAACGCAGCAATGGTCCTGTGACTTTGTCCATCCGTGATCGAGTGAGGGGAACGGACATCCCGTCTTGCGATCCAAGAATGAAGGGAACGGACATCCCGACCTGCAACTCGGAGGGGAGTGTTCATGTGGGGGCGTGACGGCAGCAAGAAAACCTTGGACGGGAAGAAGAGGAAAAAAGTCGGTCGGACGAAGCGGCGTCCCTTTCAATTTGAAGCCTTGGAACCGAGGCTCCTCCTGTCCGCAGATGTTCCTCTTCCGATCGAAGCTCTCCGGGATGCTCCCGGGATCCTGCCGGCCGTGGTGGAAAAGGCGGCGGCACCGACCGAGGAAATCATCCGCGCCGGCGACGATGTCAATCCCTCCGTCCGCCCCGATCCGGGCAACGGCGCCGGGACCGAAGGCGTTCGGGCAGACGAAGCGGTCTCCCCGGCTGGCGATCCTGCGGACGTTGCCCCCGGGATTCAGGAGCCGTCGAGCGCCGCGGCCGTCGAAAATGCGTCGAGCGATGGCGGGACTGCAGACGCCGCCTCGTCGGGAGCCGAATCCGCCCAAGGCCGGCGTGAAGTCATCCTGGTCGATCCTTCCGTAGCGCACGCCGAATCCCTCATCGACGCCCTCAAGGCACAAAGGGCGGCGATCGCAGCGCAATCGCAGTCGTCCGGCGGCCCGTCCGGGGCGGCGTCCGCAGCCGCGGCGGGCGAATGGTTCATCCACATCCTCGACGCCGGCAAAGACGGCATCGGACAGGTCACGGAAATCCTCAAGTCCTACGAACGCCTGGACGCCGTGCATATCCTCTCGCACGGCGGTCAGGGGGAAATGAGCCTCGGTACCTCGGCGGTGTTGCAGGGGGTGCTGGAGGCCCGGTCCGCGGAGATTTCCGCCTGGGGCCAGTCCCTGAAAGAAGGAGCGGACATCCTCCTCTACGGCTGCGACGTGGCGGCGGGCGAGGCGGGCGTCCGGTTCGTCCAGACGCTGGGATCCCTGACCGGCGCGGACGTGGCTGCATCGACGGACAAGACGGGGAGCGACGCGGCCGGGGGGAACTGGAATCTGGAACACCGGACCGGCGCCATCGAGGCGGCCCCGCTTTTCGCCGCAGGAGGGGACGGCTACGGCCACCTGCTGCAGGACATCGTCGGCACCGCCGCCAGTGAAACCCTCACCGGCACCGGCGACGGGGACAGCTACATCTTCTCCAACGGCTGGGGGACCGATACGGTCAGCGATCCCGGCTCCTCCGGGACGGACACGCTGAACTTCTCCGCCGTTACGGCCGACCTGACTTTCACGATCCGCGCCGACGGAAAGATTTCCGTCACCGACGGGACCAATCTCCTCAATCCGGCGGCGGGCATCGAGAAGATCATCGGCGGTCAGGGGACCAACCGGTTCGTGTTCGAGAACGGTGCGGTCTTTGCCGGCTCGATCGACGGCGGTCCGGGCGAGGAGAACCTCCTCGACTATTCCGCCTATACCACCGCCGTGACGGTGGATCTCGGAAGCGGGACGGCCACAGGCGTCACCTCCGGGATCAGCCGGATCCGCAACGTCACCGGCGGCTCCGGGAACGACACGCTGACGGGGAACGCCGATCCGAACACCCTTTCCGGCGGCGCCGGGGCCGACACGCTCACAGGCGGCGGGGGCAACGACGCCCTGAGCGGCGGCGATGGCGGGGACACCTTCCGCTTCCTCGGCGACTGGGGCTTCGACACCGTGACCGATTCAGGCGCCGGCGGGGCCGACGTGCTCGACTTTTCCGCCGTTGCGGCTGCGCTGAACCTCGCCGTCCATGCCGACGGCAAGGTTTCCGTGACGGACGGCACCAGCTACCTGACCCGGGCCGCCGCCGTAGAGAGGATCATCGCCGGAAGCGGCAATGACCGCCTCCAGTTCGAGAAGGATGCGGTTTTCGCGGGGACGATCGACGGCGGAGGCGGGACGAACACCCTCGATTACGCGGCCTACACGACGGCCGTGGCGGTCAACCTCACGGCCGGGACGGCCACGGGGACTTCCGGCGTCAGCAATTTCCGCAACGTCACGGGCGGCACGGGAAACGATACCCTGACGGGCGATGCGAACGCCAACGTCCTCACCGGCGGGGCGGGGGACGACACCTATGTCATGACGCCGGGCAGCGCGGCGGACACCATCACCGAGTTGATCGACGGCGGGAGCGACACCCTGGACTACTCGGCCTACGCGTCCGCGGTGACGGTGACGCTCGGCGGCGCCGCGACGGGCGTCTCCGGCAACGTCACGAACATCGAGAATGTCACCGGCGGTGCCGGGAACGACACGCTGACGGGCGATGGCGGCGCCAACATTCTCAAGGGCGGTGCAGGCAACGACGCACTGGCCGGCGGCGCAGGCGACGATACGTACCTCCTGACGCCGGGAAGCGGAACCGACACGGTCACCGAACTGGCCGACGCTGGCACCGACACCCTGGACTACTCGGCCTACACGTCCGGAGTGACGGTGACGCTCGGCGGCGCCGCGACGGACCTCTCCGGAAACACGACCAACATCGAAAACGTTGTCGGCGGCGCCGGGAACGACACGCTGACAGGCGACGGCGGCGCCAACGTTCTTGCCGGCGGCGCGGGCAGCGACGTCCTCGCCGGCGGTGCGGGGGACGACACCTACGTCTTCGGCAACGGCTGGGGCGCCGATGCCATCATCGACTCCGGCGACACCGACACCCTGGATTTCTCCGCCGTCACGTCCGATCTGACTTTCACGATCCACGCCGCCGGCACCGTCTCGGTGACGGACGACACGAACAGCCTCAGCCCCGTCCCCGGCATGGAGAAGATCATCGGCGGCAGCGGAAACAACCGCTTCGTCTTCGAAGACGGCGCGGTCTTCGCCGGCTCGATCGACGGGGGGGCCGGCGGAACGAACACCCTCGACTACTCCGCCTGGACGACCGGCGTTGCCGTGAATCTCTTCGGCGGCGCGGCGACGGGCGTCACCGGGGCCGTCAGCAACATCTCGAACGCCGTCGGCGGGGCCGGCGGCGACGTCTTCATCGGCGATGCGAACGCCAACGTCCTCACCGGCGGCGCAGGCGACGACGTATACCTGTTCTATGTCGACGGCGCAAACGACACGATCGTGGAGGCCGCCGGCGGCGGCAGCGACACGCTGGACTATTCGGAATACGGCGCCGCGGTGGCGGTGAACCTCGCCGCCGGGACGGCCACGGATGTGGTGAACGGATTCAGCAACATCGAGAACGTGGTCGCCGGCACGGAGGTCGACGCCATTACCGGCGACGGCGGCGCCAACATCCTCACCGGCCGTGCAGGCAACGACACGCTCGCCGGCGGCGCGGGCGACGACACCTATATCTTCAAGAGCGGATGGGGGACGGACACGGTCACCGATTCCGCCGGCAACGATACCCTGAATTTTTCCGCGGTGACCTATGATCTGACCTTCACCATCCATGCCGACGGGACGGTATCCGTGACGGACGGCACCAACACCCTGAGCCGCGTCGCCGGCATGGAAAGGATCATCGGCGGAAAGCTGGACAACCGGTTCGTCTTCGAAGACGGCGCCGTCTTCGCGGGGATCATCGACGGCGGTGCGGGCCTGACGAACATCCTCGACTACTCGGCCTGGACGACCGGCGTGGCGGTGGACCTGGGAGCCAGGACCGCGACGGGTGCGGCGGGCGGAATCGACCATATCAACCGGGTGATCGGCGGCGCGGCGGCCGACACGATCCGCGTCGGCGACGGCTGGGGGACGATCACGGTCGGCGATGCTTCCGCGGCCGACGCGGATGTCCTCGACCTCTCGGCGGTGACGGCTGACCTGTCCGTCACCTTCAACGCCGACGGCACCGTCTCCGTGACGGACGGTCCGAACGACCTGTCCATCGGCATCGTCATGGGCGACGAGACCAAGGTGCCGGCGAAGATCGAGCGGATTGTCGGCGGCTCCGGGGACAACCGGTTCGCCTTCGACGACGGCGCAATCTTTGCGGGCACGATCGACGGCGGGTCGGGCGGCACGAACACCCTCGACTATTCGGCGTATACCACGGCGGTGGCGGTCGACCTCAGCGCAGGCGCGGCGACGGGCGTCGGCGTCGGCGCGGCCGGCCGTGTCAGCAACATCCACAACGTCACCGGCGGATCGGCGGCCGACACGCTCACGGGCGACGGGAACGCGAATGTCCTCGCCGGCGGCGCCGGCAACGACATCCTGGAGGGCGGTGCCGGGAACGACCGGTTCGTTCTGGCGGCGGGCGGCGGGACCGACACGATCTCCGATTCCGCCGGCAACGACACCCTGGACTACTCCGCCTATACGACGGCCGTAACGGTCAGCCTGGCCGCCGGGACTGCGACAGGCGTCACGAGCGGTTTCAGCAGCATCGAGAACATCATCGGCGGCGCCGGCAACGATTCGCTTACCGGCGACGGCGGCGCGAACGTCATCACCGGCGGGGCCGGCAATGACACGCTCACCGGCGGGGCCGGCGACGACCGGTACGTCTTCGGCAACGGCTGGGGCACGGATACGATCACCGAGGCCGGCGGCACCGACACCCTCGATTTCTCGGCAGCGACGGCCAACCTGACCTTCACCGTCAGCGGCGCCGGCACCGTCTCCGTGACCGACGGCGCGCACGCCGTGAACAACGTCACCGGTGCGGACGCGCTGATCGGCGGCCAGGGGAACAACCGCTTCGTCTTCCAGGACGGCGCGACCTTCGCGGGGACGATCGCCGGCGGCAACGGCGGGACGAACACCCTCGACTATTCCGCGTACACCACGGCGGTCGCGGTCGACCTCTCCGCCGGGACGGCGACGGTTTCCGCGACGACGGCCACGGTCAGCGGGATCGACAACGTGATCGGCGGCGCGGCAGCCGACACGCTCACCGGCGATGCAGGCGCGAACATCCTCGCCGGCGGTGCGGGCGATGACGTTTTGACGGGCGGGCTGGGGAACGACACGTATGTCTTCGCGGCCGGCGGCGGTACGGACACGATCGTGGAGGCGGCCGGAGGCGGCAGCGACACGGCCGACTACTCGGCCTATACCACGGCCATCGCCGTCGACCTGGGCGCGGGGACGGCGACCGGGACCTCCGGCATCGCCAACGTCGAGAACATCGTCGTCGGCCGGGCAAACGAAACGATCACGGGCGCCGCAGGCGGCAACACTTACGCCTTCACCGACGGCTGGGGGACCGACACCATCAGCGATTCCGGCACGGACGGGAACACCCTCGATTTCTCGGCCGTGACGGCCGATCTCACCTTCACGATTCTCGCCGACGGCAAGGTCTCCGTGACGGACGGCACCAACGTCCTGACCGCGACGGCGAACATCGACAAACTGATCGGCGGCCAGGGGAACAACCGCTTCGTCTTCCAGGACGGCGCGGTCTTCGCGGGGACGATCGACGGCGGCCTGCTCGGGACGAGCACGCTGGACTATTCCGCCTGGACCACGGCGGTGGCCGTGAACCTCGGCGCCGGGACGGCGACGGGGACAAACGGCGTCGTGCATATTCAGAACGTAACGGGTGGAACGAAGGCCGACGCGATCACCGGCGACGCGAACGCCAACGTCCTCATCGGCGGCGCGGGAGACGACGTCCTGGCCGGCGGCGCGGGGGACGATACCTACGTCATCGCCGATGCCGGCGGGACGGACACGATCACCGAAACCGCCGACGGCGGCAGCGACACGCTGGACTATTCCGGCTACACGGCCGGCGTGACAGTGGACCTGGCCGCCGGGACGGCGGCCGGGACCTCCGGCATCAGCGGGGTGGAGAACGTCATCCTCGGTTCGGGAAACGATACGCTCGTCGCCACGACCGCCAGCAACACCTTCACCTTCCTCGACGGGTGGGGCACGGACACCCTCACGAGCGTCGGGACGATGGACTTCGACACCCTCGACTTCTCCGCCGTCACGGCGAACCTGGTGTTCATCATCCACACCGACGGAACCGTCGACGTCACGAGCGGGGCCAACAGGCTGACGGCCGCCGTCGATGTCGACAACATCATCGGCGGGAAGGGGACGAACAGCTTCGTCTTCGAGAAGGACACGCTCTTCAACGGGTACATCGAGGGCGGGGCCGGGACGAACACCCTGAACTACTCCGCCTACACGGACGCGGTCCTGGTGGACCTCACGTTCCTGGGCCTGCGCGGGAACGTCGGCAGGGCGACCGGGACGAAGGGGATCAACAACATCCAGAGCATCATCGGCGGTGCGTCGTCGGCGGACACCCTGATCGGTCCCATGACGGACAACACCTGGACGGTCAGCGGCGTCAATTCCGGCAATCTCAACGGCACCCTTGCATTCTCGGGATTCGAAAATCTGACCGGCGCGGCCGATTATGACGACCTCTTCCTCGTTTCATCGGCAGGGGGCGTGAGCGGCGAAATCCGCGGCAACCTGGACGGCTTGTCGAGCGGGACCGATACGCTCCGGATCGACGGCGGGTCCTTCACCCATGTCGCCTACAGCGTCTTCTCACGGGATGCGGGGGCGATCTCGCGCGACGCGAACGATCTGAAGTTCAAGGCGATCGAAGCGGTGGACGACACGTCCACGGCGGGAACGCGCGCCTTCACGACGGCCGGCACGACGGTGAACCTGAGCGGCACGCCCGCCGCCGGCGAGACGTGGACGCTCACGGTGGACGGAACACCCTACAGCCACACCGTCGGCGGGGCCACGACCGCGAAGGCGACATTCGCCGGCACCCCCGTTGCCGGCAACATCTGGACGGTCCGGGTGGACGGGACCAACTACAGCGCGACCGTAGCGGCGGGGCAGACCCTCGCGCAGGTGGTCGGTGCGCTGGCCGCGGCGATCGATGCGGCTTCGGGCTACACGGCATCCGCAGAAGGGGACGTCCTCGCAGTCGTGAAGACGGCCGGCGGGGCCATGACCCTCACGGCGACGCTGCCCGCTGGCGCCACCTCCAGCATCGACGGCACGACAGCCCTGACCTCGACGGTGACGCTGAGCGGGACACCCGCAGCGGGGGATACGTGGTGGGTTGTCGTCGACGGCGCAGGCTACAGCCACGTCGTCACGGCGGGGCAGACGCTGGCGCAGGTGGCGGCCGCCCTCGCGGCCCAGATCAACGGCGCCGAGGGCTACACCGCGTCCGCGGAAGGCGCCGTCATCAACGTCACCGAACTGGCCGGAACGTCCGTGGACGGGAAGGCCCCCGACGTCTCGGCCTCCCTTCCTGCCGGCGCCTCGTCCACGGTCGCCGCAACGGAAACCCTGGCGCAGGTGCTCGCCGCTCTGGCCTCCTCGATCGATGGCGCCGGAGGGTATGCCGCATGGGTCGAAGACAGCACCATCCGGATCACCCGTCTGGACGGGGCCACGCCCGCGGTGGCGGCGACGCTGCCAGACCGGATCACCAAGAGCGTCGATACGGGAACGACGGGCCACGACCGCATCGACCTCGCCTGGGACGGGGCGAAGTGGGCCGTCGCGAGCCTCGACGGGACCTTCGTCGACTTCACCTTCAAGGATCCCACCGGGACGCTGACCGTCAACGCCGGCGCCGGGAACGACGCCATCACCGTCGGCGCCGCGGCGAAGACGAACGGGCTTGCCATCGACGGCGGGACGGGAACCGACCGCGTATTCTACGAGGTGCAGGCCGGCGGATCCGCCCAGGACGTCAAGTTCGGCGCCACCGACGTGAAGCTGAACGACAACACCGTATTTTCGTTCGCCAACGTCGAGAGCGGCAAGAACCTTGTCGTCGAAGCCACCGGCGGCGCCGAACACATCGATTTCGCCGCCTCGGGCTCCCGCTACACGGTGAGCACCACGTCCGGAACGTTCGCGACCGTGACCCTCGACGATCCAGGCGCCGGCGGCTCCCTCACGATCCGCGCCGGGGCCGGAGACGACACGCTCGACATCACGGGCATCAGCAGCCTCACGGCGGGACTGAATCTGGAAGGCGGAGACGGAGCCGACGTCCTGAACCTGGGCGCGGGCACTTTCAGCAGCGTGGCCTTCGCCGCGGACATCGAGACGGTCAACGCCGATTCCGCCACGGTCGCCGATTTCGTCTTCGACGGCCGCCCGGCCATCGCCAACCGCATCACCGTCACACGGCCCGAAGCCGGCAAGATCACGATCACCGACGTGACGGACATCGGCACCAACTCGATCACGATCAAGGACCCGACGTCGTCGCTCACGATCAACACCGGCTACAACGCCCCTTACACGACCGAGTACGTCCACCTGGGGGCGCTGGGGAACTTCAGCGCGGACCTGACCATCAACGGCGGAAGCCTGAACAAGAACCTCGACGGGTCCGATGAGGTGGTCATCGAGGGCGACCTGATCCTGACGGGCCACTCCCTCGCAATTCAGGCAGAGACGATCACGGTCAACAGCAACGTCACGGTTTCCACGAGCTACCTCTCCGGACAGGCGGGGGACATCGCGTTCGACGGGTACCACATCAACATCAATTCCGGGGCGAAGCTCCTCGCCCAGGGGACTTCCGTCGACACGAGCGGGGACATCTCGCTCCGCGCCGTGGACAACAACGCCCTGCTCACGCCCTTCGTGAGCGTCGACCTGACGGACGTGGACGTGACGATCGCCGAAAACGCCGAGGTCCGGGGGCGGGACGTCACGATCTTCGCCACGGCGGACAGCCGGAAATTCCTCACGGCGGAGGACTGGTACGTGAATTATCCCGCCAACATCCTGGGGTCTCTCATCGAGGGGCTTACCAAGATCGGCGCCGGCGTCGCCGTCGCCCGGGCGGACTCCGCGATCGACATCCAGGCCGGGACCGTGATCACGTCCCGGAATTTCACGGCCTATGCCAGCAGCCTGGTCTACGTCTCCGCCGCGCCGATCACGTTCATGATCGGCCCGGCCGTGGGAATCGCCATCACCGATGCGAGCGTGAGCGTCGCCGGCAGCCTCACGGCGACAGGGGACGCCACGATCCGCGCCACGACGGACCACACGATCGACGTCGTCTCGGACACGACGGGCCTCAAAGGGATCGCGGGATCGATCGCCGTCAGCGTGATCGACTCCGACACCAATGCCATCGTCACCGACGATGCCGTCCTGACCGTCGGCGGCGACCTTTACGTGCAGGCGGACACGGCGGACCGGACGCGCGTCATGGCCCGTTCGACCGCCGGGGAAGACGGTTCCGTTGCAGTGGCGATCGCCGTGACCGTGGAAGTCGGCGAAACCAACGCCTTCCTGGACGGCGAGGCGACCGTGGGCGGAGACGTCCACGTCAACGCCCTCATGGCCCAGGATTCCGTGGACGTCAAAAAGTTGTTCGTGATTCCGTCGACGGGCATCGGCACGGGTGCCTCGGCGGGCGTTGGCGACAATTCCAAGGGCGACTACCTGGATGATGCTAAACAGGCGGCCATCGGCAAGATCACGACACCGATGAAGAACTGGGTCGTGAAGAAATGGAACGAGTTCCGGAACAAGAAGGCGGACACCTCGGAGTCCCAGGAACCGAGTTATGATGTGGCCGCATCGATCGGCGTCGTCGTGGACCAGAACCGGACGACGGCGCGGATCGGCGACGGCAACGCCGACGGTGACGGCAAGAACGGCGAGGTCCTGGCCGGCGGCGACGTCACGGTCTACAGCTCCGTCACGAATTCCCCGTACGTGAGCGCCTCGGCCTCCTCGAAGAACAACCCCAAGTCGAAGCAGCCCGAGGGGAGCAACAAGTTCTCCGGCGCCTTCGCCGTTTCCGTGGGGATCTACGAGAACGACGCCAGGGCGTTCATCGGCGCGGGCGCCGTCGTCGACGCCGCATCGGCGCTGAAGGTTCAGGCGGAGACGCTGAACGACTATGCCTGGTCCGGATGGTCCAACATCGTCGAGCCGTTCCTGGAAGAGCCGACCTACACGACCGAGAACAGCGCGGCCGACGTGACGGTCGCGGCCGGAGAGATCGTCGAGGTGTGCTCCAACCATACCGGCGGCGGCGACGTCGGGACCTGGTACGAGTATGTCGGCGCCGTGCCCGAACGGGACATCAACCTGATCACGGAGGACTTCACCGATACCTCCCTGTGGGAAAGCTCCAATCCCACCGTGAGGAAGGCGACGGGTTTCATCACCAACCTGACGACCTACATCAACAGCGACCTCGGGACGTCCAACTGGCTGGCCAACGACTGGACCCAGGCCGCGGCGGAAGGCGAGACCCTGGCCATCGCCGGCGCGGTCACCTTCCTGGACCTCACGAACAAGGCCGAAGCGGTCATCAAGAGCGGCGCCCAGATCAACCAGAAGGCCCACACCTCGACGGCGCAGTCCGTCGTCGTCCAGGCCGTCAACCACAACGAGGCCATCCATTTCGGCGGCAACATCAGCCTGCCGAATCCCATCGGCATGGTCAAGGACTGGGACCGGACGAAGAGCGCCAAAGAGAACATCAAGGCAAACATCGGCGGCGGCGGGACGGAAGGCAAGAAGGGGGCGGTCGGCGCCACCTTCGGGATGTACATGTACAACGACTCGACGACGGCCCGGATCGAGGACGGCGTCCGTCTCCACGCCGACAGCCTGAATGTGGATGCGGAGACGAACGTCCTCAGCATCGTCCTCGGCGCGTCGGGCGGCTCTTCGGAGAACATCGCCTTCAACGGCGCCTTCTTCGTCAACGTCATCCAGAATGCGACGATCGCCCAGATCGAGAACGGCGCCTTCATCGACGTCGACTCCGGGCTCGTCCTGGATTCCGCGAGCACGGCGCCCGCCGACAACGGTTCGGTGATCGTCGAGGCGACGGACACATCGCACGTCATCAACGTGGCCGGAAGCGTGGCCAAATCGGAGTCGACCGGGATCGGCGCGACCGTGGGCGTCAATTACGTCAGCCGCGATACCCAGGCGGTCGTCGGCGACCTTGCGGGCGACACGGTTTCGGGCGACAAGGGCAGCTTCACCTCCGACGGAAACGTCCGGATCCAGGCGGAAAACGGCGGCTTCGTCGGCACCTTCGCGGTCTCCGGCGCGATCGCCTCGCCGAGCAACAAACCCGAGACGGGAACGCCCAAGCAGGCCAACCCCGGCACCGGGGGAACCCAGGGTTCCGACGGCACGTCCCGGAGCAATTCGGACCTGTCCAGCTGGCAGGCCAAGATGCGCTCGGTGCTCCAGGAGGGCGTGGACAAGGGAAAACTGTCCGGGAACATCGGCGGCTCCACGTCCAACTCGGTCAACCAGACGTCGCAGTCCAAATCGGGCATCGGCGTCTCGGGTTCCGTCGCCGTCAACATCGTCGACGACGACGCACGCGCCTACGTCCGCAACACCGGTGCGTTCACCGTCTCCAACGGGACCCTCACCGTCGATGCCGGCAACGGCACCAGCGTGGCGTCGCTGGCCGGCGCCGTCGCATTCGCCAAGAGCACCGGCAGCGGGTCCGCCACGGGCGTCGCCGGCGGCATCGGCGTCAACGTCCTCTACGGCGTCACCGACGCCTTCATCGACGGGGCCGCGAGCCTCAGCGCCATGGGACTGGACATCGATGCGACGCGGGAAGGCTGGCTCGTTTCGCTGGCGGCCGGATTCGCCGGGGCGACGGGAGGCAAGGGCACGGCCGTCGGCGGCTCCGTGGGCGTCACCGTCACGACCTACACCACCGAGGCGGCCCTGCGGAACATCGCCGGCAGCACCTTCATCAACGGCGCCATCGGTCTGAACGCGCTGGACGACACGAACCTGATCGCCATCGCCGGCTCCGGCGGGTTCGGCGGCAAGGGCGGCTACGGGATCGCCATCGGCTTCTCGTACACCGAGAACGCGACCCGCGCCCAGATCTCCGGCCTCGCCGATCTCAAGCATACGGGCGCCGTGGACGTCGACGCGACGGGCACGGGCCTCATCGTCGCCGTGACGGGATCCGTCGGCGTGGCCACGGGCGGCTCGGGCGGCTCCGGAGGAGGATACGCCGGGGCGGGCACCGTCTCCATCAACATCCTCAAGAACACCATCGCCGCGGAGATCCTGAACAGCACGACGACGGTCGACTCCACGGGCGATGTCACGGTCGTCGCCGATGACGATACCTCCATCTACTCCTTCGCCGGCGCCTTCGCCGCCGGCAAGAAGGCGGGGATCGGCGCGGCCATCGCGGTGAACACCCTCGACAACGAGGTCCGCGCGATCGTCGAGGGATCGACGCTCCGGACGACCGGCGGCTTCAGCGCGACGGCCGGGGAAGCCGGCACCGTCGTGACGCTGGCCGTGGGCGGCGCGGGATCGGAAAAACTCGCCATCGCCGGGTCCGTGGCCCTGAACCTCTTCAACAACGTCGTCGACGCCCACGTCAAGAACAGCACGATTCTCGCGGGCGGCGCCATCGCCCTCACGGCCGAGGACAAGGAAGTCAGCGTCGCCCTGGCCGGCGGCATCGCCGTCTCCACCGGGCAGTCCGCCGTCGGCGCGGCCGTCGGCGTGAACCTGATCTTCAACACGGTGACGGCCTATGCGGAAGCATCGACCCTGACGGCGGGATCGACGATCGCCATCGGGGCCGACGCGGAGGAAGTCCTCGTCAGCGTCACCCTCGGCGGCGCGGGCGGCGAGAAGTTCGCCCTCGGCGGTTCCGTGTCCGCGAACGTCATCATGAACACGGTCGAGGCCAAGGTCACCGGCGGTTCGGACCTCGACGCCTCCGGAAACATCGGGATTTCGGCCGACGACAAGACGACGGCCGTCGTGGTGGCCGGCGGTTTCGCCGGTTCCTCCAAGGCGGCGGTCGGCGTGGCAGCCTCGACGATCTACATCGAAAACGACATCCTGGCCGTCATCGACGGCTCGTCCGTCACCTCGACCGCGGGCGGCGTGAACCTTGCGGCGGGCATCGCCGCGCCGGATGCGCCGGCGGACCCGGCCGGCATCGGCCTCGGGACGTCCGGGATCGAACTGCCCGCGACAAGCAGCTCCTCGGTCATCAACATCACCGTCGGCGGCGCGGGCGGAGGAAAATTCGCCGCCGGCGTCGGCATCTCCGTCAACACGATCAACAACACGATCGAGGCGGCCATCCGCAACGGCTCGACCGTGGAGGCGAACGGGACGGTCGCCCTCTCGGCCGTCGACGCCTCGGTCATCGACGCCCTGGCCTTCGGCGGGGCCGGTTCGGGCTCCATCGCCGGCGGCGGCGCCATCTCCGCCAACGTCATCACGAACGCGATCGGCACGGCGATATCGGGTTCCACCGTCCGCGCCGGCGTCAACGCGGCGGGGACCACGGTCACGAACACGGCCGCGAACGTCACGCTGGATTCGGTCTCCTCGTCGATCATCCGGGCCCTGGGCATCGGCGTCTCCGGCGGCAGCGACGTCGCCGTCTCCGTGTCCGCCCTGGGCAACGCCGTCGCCAACGACGTGACGGCGGCGATCGGCGGCTCGACGGTCATGGCCGGCGGGGACGTGGCCCTTTCCGCCTCCGACGTCGCGCCCGGCATCCTCCCCTCGTGGATGCTTTCCGCGGACCAGCAGGTGCAGCTGGACGCCGCCCTCGACGGGTCGCCCCTCGAACCCGAGGCCAACATTCTGGCGATCATGGTCAGCGTGGCCGGCTCCGGCAAGGTGGCCGTGGGCGCCTCCCTCATGGGCAACGTCGTGACCAACGAGGTCCGCGCGCAGGTCGACGATTCGACGGTCCTGGCGGGCATCAACGCCGGCACGGACGCGATTCTCAACAGCGAAGGCGACTTCGGCGCCACGGCCCTTTCGGATGCCGCCATCATGGCGATCACCGTCGGCGTCGGCGCGGCCGGAAACGTGGCGATCCAGGCCACGGGATTCGGCAACGTCATCACCAACGAGGTGGAAGCGGAGATCACCGGCGGGTCCGAGGTGCGGTCGGGCAAGCTCGTGACGCTTTCCGCCACGGACTCGTCCCACATCACCTCCTTCGGACTCAGCATCGCGGCCTCCGGAAGCGCCGCCGTTTCCGCCATCGTCGGGGCCAACGTCATCACGAACGCCGTGGTGGCGCAGATTTCCGGCTCCACGGTCGCGAGCGGGTCGACGCTCACGATCGACGCGGAAACGAAATCGGTCATCTTCAGTTTCGCCGGCGGCGTGGCCGCCTCCGGTTCCGTCGCCGTCCAGGTGACTCTGGCGGGGAACGTGGTGACCAACAAGACGGAGGCCTCCATCAACGACCGGGTCTACGACGCGGCCGGCGACGTGATCGCCGGCACGACCGTGGCCGCGGATGTGGACGCCGGTGCCGGCGTCATCATCTCGGCCGTCGACACCTCCATCATCGACGCCCTGGCCTTCGGCGTGGCCGGTTCGGGAACGGCGGCCGTCGGCGTGGCCCTGGGGGCCAACGTCATCACCAACGGCATCGAGGCGGCCGTCATCGGCTCGACACTGGACGGCGCCGCGGGCGTGGCCTTGTCGGCAGAATCCTCCTCCATCATCCGCACGCTCGCCATCGGGGTTTCGGCGTCGGGGACCGTGGCCGTCCAGGTCACGGCCATGGGAAACGTGATCGCCAACGACATCACCGCGGCCATCAGCGGCGGCTCCACCGTGACCGCGGCCGGCGACGTGACGCTGTCGGCAAAGGACATCGCGCCCAGCGTGCTCTCTGGCTGGAAAACCACGGCCTCGAAGACGATCGACCCGGCCGCAGCCGTCGATGCGTCGACGGATACGATCGCCGTCGGAAAGCATTCCTGGGCGACAGGCGACCGGGTCCGGTACGACAACGGCGGCGGCGCGAACATCGGCGGACTCACCGACGATACCGTGTACTACGTGATCGTTCCGGCGGGGGATTCGTCGCACATCAAGCTCGCCACGTCGGCCGAAAATGCGGCGGCCGGGATTGCCGTCAATCTCACCGCGGGCGCCACGGGCGCGGCCCATACCCTGACCGAGGTGACCTCGCAGACCGACGAGCTGGACAGAAACCTCGCCGGCTCCCCCATCGACCCGGCGGCGAACATCCTCGCCATCATGGTCAGCGTCGCCGGCTCCGGGGCCGTGGCGGTCAACGCCGCCCTCTCCGGGAACGTCATCGCGAACGAGGTCCTGGCGACGATCGACGATTCCGCGGTGGATGCCGGCGGCCTCGTGGACCTGGATACCCAGTCGAAGGCGGGGATCATCGCGGTGACCGTGGGCGTCGCCGGTTCCGGCGCCGTGGCCGTGAACGCCACGGGCTTCGGCAACGTCATCACGAACTCCGTCGAGGCCTCCATCAAGGGCGGTGCGACGGTTGCGGCCGACGGCCTCGTGGACCTGACGGCGAAAGACCAGTCGAGCATCCGATCCATCGCGGTGAGCGTGGCGGGCACGGGCGCGGTGGCCGTGGGCGCCCTCATCGGGGCGAACGTCATCACCAACACGGTGGCGGCGGAAATCACCGGTTCCACGGTGATCAGCGGTTCGACGCTGAACCTCGCCGCCGAGACCAGTTCCTCGATCATGAGCCTGACCGCCGGTGTGGCCGGTTCGGGCGCCGTGTCGGTCCTGGTTTCGCTCTCGGGCAACGTCATCACGAACACGACTCGGGCGGCCATTGTGAGCGAAGGAGGCGTCGCATCGAACGTCGACACGGCGGGGGCGGTGACGCTTTCGGCGAAGGACACCTCCACCATCGACGCCATGGCCTTCGGGGTGTCCGGGACCGGCGGTGTGGCGGTCGGCGTGGCGCTGGCGGCCAACGTCATCACCAACACCATCGAGACGGCCGTTGCCGGCTCAACACTGGATACGACGGCGGGCGGCCTCAGCCTGACCTCGGAGTCTTCGGCCGTCATCCGCGCCCTGGCGGTGGGCGTATCGGGCTCCGGCGGGGTGGCGGTCCAGGTGACGGCCATGGGGAACGCCATCGTCAACACGGTGACGGCCCGGATTTCCGGCTCCACCGTGAACACGGTGGGGGACGTGAGACTCCTTGCCCAGGACATCGCGCCCAGCCTGATCCCGACATGGATGGTCCCCGCCGACAAGGCGGACGAGGTCAACGATAACCTGGCCGGCTCGCCCATCGATCCCGATGGGAACATCCTCGCCATCATGATCGGCGTCGCCGGGACGGGCGGGGTGGCGGTCAACGGCGTTTTCTCGGGGAACGTCATCGCCAACTCGATCCGGGCGGAGATCGACAGTTCCACCGTTCATACCACCACCGGCCTTGTGGACCTCGATACCCGGTCAGCGGCGGGGATCTTCGCGATCACCGTGGGCGTCGCCGGCTCCGGCGCCGTGGCGGTGAACGCCACGGGCTTCGGCAACGTCATCACGAACACCGTCGCCGCCTCCATCAAGAATGCTTCCCACGTCCATGCCGGCGGCCTCATCGACCTGACGGCGAAAGACCAGTCGAGCATCCGATCCATCGCGGTGAGCGTGGCGGGCACGGGCGCTGTGGCCGTGGGCGCCCTCATCGGCGCGAACGTGATCACGAACACCGTCGCAGCGGAGATCACGGCCTCCACGGTGGCGAGCGGCTCGACGCTGAACCTCGGCGCCGAGAGCAGCTCCTCGATCATGAGCCTGACGGCCGGCGTGGCCGGTTCCGGCGGGGGAGCGGTGGTGATATCGCTTTCCGGGAACATCATAACGAATACGACGAAGGCCGGCGTCGTAAACGACGGCGCGACGTCCTCGGACGTGGAGGCCGCAGGGGCCGTGACGATCACGGCGAAGGACACCTCCGTCATCGACGCCATGGCCTTCGGGGTCTCCGGCACGGGCGGGGCCGCAGTCGGCGTAGCGCTCGCGGCCAACGTCATTACGAACACCATCGAGACGGCGATCGCGGGTTCGACGCTGGACACGACCGCCGGCGGCAACCTCAGCCTGACGTCCGAGTCGTCGGCGGTGATCCGCGCCCTGGCGGTAGGCGTGTCCGGTTCCGGCGGGGTGGCGGTCCAGGTGACGGCCATGGGGAACGCCATCGCCAACACGGTGAAGGCCCGGATCACCGGCTCCACCGTGAACGCCGCGGGGAACGTGAGCCTCATCGCCCAGGACATCGCGCCCAGCCTGATCCCCACGTGGATGGTTCCGGCGGATCGGTCGGCCGAGCTCAACGAGAAGCTGTCTGGCTCGCCCGTGGACCTAGACGGGAACATCCTCGCGGTCATGGTCAGCGTCGCCGGGACGGGCGGGGTGGCGGTCAACGGCGTCTTCTCGGGGAACGTCATCGCGAACTCGATCACGTCGGAGATCGACAATTCCACGGTTCATTCCGGCGGTTTCGTGGACCTGGATGCGCAGTCGAGGGCGGGGATCTTCGCCCTCACCGTGGGCGTCGCCGGCTCCGGCGCCGTGGCGGTGAACGCCACCGGCTTCGGCAACGCCATCACGAACACGGTCGCCGCGTCCATCAAGAACGCCTCCCACGTCCATGCCGGCGGCCTCATCGACCTGACGGCGAGCGATGCCTCGCTGGTCCGTTCGCTCGGCATCAGCGTCGCGGGATCGACGGTCGGCGTGGGCGCCCTCATCGGGGCGAACGTGATCACGAATGCGGTGAAGACGGAAATCACCGGCTCGACGGCGATCACCGGCTCGACGCTCAACCTGGCCGCCGAGTCCAAGTCCGGCATCATCGGCTTCAGCGGCGGCCTCGCGGCGGGCGGTGCGGCGGTCATCCTGTCGCTGTCGGCGAACGTCATCACCAACACGACCCAGGCGATGATCACGGCCGGAGCGGATGTGGATTCCGTCGGAGCGGTCACGCTGTCGGCGAAGGACACCTCGAGCATCGACGCCCTGGCCATCGGCGTTTCCGCCGGCGGCGGAGCGGTCGGCGTCGCCCTGGGGGCCAACGTCATCACGAACAGGATCGAGACGGCGATCAGCGGCGCGACCGTGGACGTCTCCGCCGGGACCCTGAGCCTGAGTTCCGAGTCCTCGGCCATCATCCGCTCGCTCGCGCTCGGCGTCTCGGCCGGCGGGTTCGCCGTCCAGGTCACGGTCCAGGGGAACGCCGTGGTGAACACGGTGAAGGCCCATATCACGAACTCCACGGTCTACGCCTACGACGACATCACCGTCGCGGCCCGGGACATCGCGCCCAGCGTCATCCCCGACTGGATCGTGCCTGCGGACGATCAGGACGATCTCGACGCCTGCCTGACCGATTCGCCGGTGGGCCTCGCGAACGCGAACATCCTCGCCGTCATGGTGGGCGTGGCCGGCGCCGGGACGACGGCGGTCAACGTGTCACTCCTGGGCAACGCCGTCACGAATACGATCTCCGCGGACATCGTCGGCTCCACGGTCCGCGCCGGCGTGAACACTGCCGGAACCATCACCCATGCCGGCGCCGACGTGTCGCTCACGGCCCTGTCCGGCGCCGGGATCATCGCCATCACCGCCGGCGTGGGCGCCTCGGGCGACATCGCCGTGAGCTTCACCGGCTTCGGAAACGTCATCACGAACAGCCTGGCGGCCTCGGTGGAGGGCGGCTCGGTTGTCCGCACGAGCGGACAGGTGGTCCAGACGGCCCGGGACACCTCGAACATCGCCTCCATCGGCCTCAGCATCGCCGTCTCCGGCCTCGGTGCCATCTCCGGCGTCGTGGGCTACAACGAGATCGCCAACACCCTGACGGCCCGGGTCGCCGGATCCACGGTGAACGCCGGGACATCCCTCGGCCTGACCGCCGAATCCAACGCCCACATCTTCAGCTTCGTGGGCGGCGTGGCCGCATCCGGCATCGTCTCGGCCCAGCTGTCGCTGGCGATCAACGACATCGACAACATCGTCGAGGCATCCATCGTCAACACCGGCGGGACCCGCTCGAGCGTGACCACGGGCCAGAACGTGTCCCTCACGGCGAAGGACACCTCCGTCATCGATTCCATCGCCATCGGCCTTTCCGCGGCGGGCGGAGGCGCAGCAGGAGCGGCCGTCTCCAAGAACCTCATCGGGAACGACGTCAAGACCGCCGTCACGTCCTCGGACCTGACGGTCGGCGCCGGCGCGAGCCTGGCGGCGGAAACGACGGCCATCATCCGCTCCTTCGCGGCGGGACTCGCCGGCTCGGGCTTGGCCTCCCTCCAGGCCTCGGTGACCCTGAACGAGCTGACCAATACCACCTCGTCGATCGTGAGCGGCTCCACGGTCACGGCGGGATCGAACATCCGGATCTACGCCGCGGACAAGGCGCCCGCCTCGATTCCCGATTTCTGGACCGACATGCTGATCCCGGCGGACGTGATCTCGGACATCACGGGCAAGCTGTCCGGGACGACGGTCTCCTCCAACGTGAATATCCTCTCCTTCGCGGGGAGCATCGCGGTCGGCGGCGTGGGCGGCGGCAGCGCCGCGGCGGCGGACAACGACATCACGAGCACGGTCGAGGCGAAGATTTCGGGCTCCACCGTCACCTCCACCGGCGGCGACGTGAGCGTCCTGGCGGACTCGAATGCCAAGATCGTCTCCATGGCGGCCGGTGTCGGCGTGGCGGGAATCGCCGGGCTGAACGCCTCGGTCACGACGAACACGATCGGGAACACCATCACCGCGGCCGTCATAGGCGCCTCCATGATCTCGGCCGGCGACGACGTCCAGATTGCGGCCACGGGCGGCGCCACGATCGACTCCGTGGCGGTCAGCCTTGCCGGCGCCCTGGGCGCGGCCTTGGGGGCGGCCGTCGTCACGAATACGGTGGACAACACCACGCAGGCCTATCTCGACGGCACGTCGGCCGCCAGCAAGGCAAAGATCACCAAGGCCGATCAGGTTGGAATCAGCGCAGCGTCCACGACGGATATCGACGCCCGCGGCCTGGGCGTGAGCGCGGGCATCGTGGCGGCGGGCGCGGTGGTGACGCAATCGGAGGTCCAGGGGACCACGAAAGCCTACGTCGGCAACTACACGGAGATCGGCCAGCAGGCGGGGGGCACCGTCGGCGGATTGAATATCGACGCCGTTTCCAACGATTCGGCGACCGCCTCGGCGAAAGCCATCTCGGCCGGCATCGGGGCCGGCACGGGCAACGACGCCAGGGCCATCATCTCCCCGGACACCCGGGCCTACATCGGCAACACCAATGTCCGCGTGACCGGCGACGTGGACGTGGCGGCTACGGCCGTCGTCAACGGCTACGCCGAGACCTACGGCGTCAGCGCGGGCGTGCTGGCCGTGGGCGTCTCTCTGGCGCAGGCGACGATCACGCCGTCCGTTACCGCCTACGTGGGCGGGAGCGGCTCGACCATCCAGGCCGGCCGCCTCTTCCTGTCCTCTGCCCTGTCCTATCCGGACGGCGGCTATGCGGCGCGGACCTACGCCACCGGTTCCTCCGGCGGACTCATCGGCGCCAACGCCGTGGAAAGCACCGCCTCCAACGTCGGGACCGTCACGAGCTACGTGGCGGACCGCACCACCCTCGTCACCGGCGACGCCGTGGACATCCGGGCCACGGGGGACAGCAACCAGAAGGCCGAATCGGACAGCAACGCCTACGGCATCGTGGCCGCGGGCGGTAACGTATCCGACGCCGTCTCGAACGTCGCGACGAACGCCTACCTCGGCAACGGCGTTTCGCTCACCGGCGCCAGCGCGATCGGCGGCCTGACCGACGGCGCCACCTACTACGTCGTCCTCGACAGCGCCCGGCCCTTCAACCCGGCGACGGCCGTGAGCGGGAACTGGATCAACCTCGGGGCCGGCCACGGGCTCCAGACAGGGGACAGCGTCATCTATAGCGCGGCGGCGGGCAACACGGCCGTCGGCGGGCTGACGAACGGGACCACCTACCTGGTGGAGGTCAGCGGCAACTCCGTCCGGCTGAAGGACGCGGCGACGGGCGCGGTCATCACCCTCGACGCCTCCGTCGCGACGGGCACCGGCCACCGGCTCGACATCGTCAATCCGCGGCAGGTGAAGCTGGCGACCACGTTCGCAAGGGCGACGGCCCTGACACCGACCGTCATCAACCTGACGGCGCCAGCGGTGTTCAGTACCGACCACAGCCTCACGCCGGCCCAGACGTCCGTTTCCCCCCCGATCGTCTTCGCACCGGCGACGGCCCTGAACGCCTCCCTGGACACGATCACCGTAGGCCCGTCCAGCGGCCTCTACACGGGGCAGGCGGTGGTCTACAGCAAAGGGGACGGCCCCTCGCTTTCCATCTACGCCGGCGGCGAGGACACCAACTTCGCCCGGTCCGAGGCCGGGAGCGGCGGACTTGTGGCAGGAGCCGGCGCCGAATCGAACGTGACCGCGACGAGCACGACGACCGCGGCCGTCGCCGACGATCCGGACAAGAGCGACGGGATCCGGACGCAGATGAACGTCGCGAGCGTCGCGATCCGGTCCGAGCATACGGCCCGCTTCGACAGCCAGACCGACACCATCCAGGCCTCCGCGGTCGGGTTCAGCGGCTCCTGGGCCACCAACGACGTGACCGCCACGGTGGACGCGAAAATCGGGAACAACGCCCTGATCACGACCCGGAACCTGACCGTCGACGCCGTCAACACCACGCGGAAGAACCTCCTCGGGGCCGACGAGTACAACGTCAAGGCCGGTTCGGGCGGCGTCCTGCAGGGAAACGCGGCGGAAAGCGAAACGGACATCGCCAACCGGACCCACGCCATTGTCGGGTCCGACGCCAACATCACCGTGACCGGCAGTGTCTACAACCCCGGCGAATTCCGCCTCACGGCCTATAACGACGTCGAGGGCTACGACGACGTGAAGCTCGACTCCGGCGGCCTGATCGTCGGTTCGGGCGCCACCTCGGCGATCCGCGCCGACGTCAACGACGCCACGGCGGCCATCGGGGACCGGGCCCGGATCACCACCGTGGGCGACGTGAACCTCGAGACCCTCACCCGCGGCGTCCTGAAGGTCGAGCCCCAGGTCCACACCTACGGCCTGGCCTCGGCGGCGGTCATCGACGGAATGGCCCGCATCCACAACAACAACCAGGTGCAGGTCGGCGCCAATGCCTTCATCGAGGCCCTCGGGGCCGTCAACCTCCTGGCCGGGCGGGACCACGACGGGGTGATGAACTACTTCCACGTGACCTCCCACGGAGACGAGCTGAACGCCTCGGTCATCCCCATCAGCGACCTCGGCTCCCACGGGGAGATCGTCCAGAACCACGGCATCTCCGTCGCGGCGGGCGCATCGATCCGGTCGGCCCGCGACGCGAACCTGCTCACGGAACTGAACGGCAATGCCGAGATCTGGGCCTACGGGTCCGGCAAGAACTGGATGACCGCCGTGGCGGGCGGCATCGACAGCCTGCTCGGCTCCGACGGGATCTCGGAGGAGATGAAGGGCGGGACCTCCACGCTGGAGGCCCACGGCACCGTCACCGTCAACGGCACCGTCGAGGTCGGCTTCCTCAAGAACCAGGCACTCGTCATCGACGTCGAGGGCAACGTCGTCACGCAGACCGACGGGATCGCCTTCAGCGCCACCGAGGAATCGCTGGCCCTGAACCTGATCCAGGAACGGCAGCACTGGTACGACCTGAAGGCCGAGTACGCCGGCGATGCGGTCTCCGTGGCGGCCTACCAGGCCGAAATCAACCGCGTCGAACAGCAGATGCGCGACCTGGGACTCACCAGCACCGCCCCCGACGGGTCGGAGGTCTTCAGCGGCTCCTTCATCGTCCCCTACATCGTCATCGACGACATCTGGGCGCAGTCCGGAACGATCAACGTCTGGGCCGACAACTTCTACGGCACGGGCCAGCTGAAGGCGCCCGGCGACATCTCCGTGACGATCACCAACAACAGTCCCTCCTACCTGCGGGTCAACCGGATCACGATCCCGGACAACGCGGGCGGGCAGGTCCGCTTCAACTCCCAGGCGGTGACCACGAACGCCCAGATCCGGGACATCAATGCCGATCCGGGCTCGGGGACCACGAACTTCGGCGCCTTCGTCACGGCGACGACCGGGCCGGCGCCCACGATCACGATCACGAACACCTTCAACGTGGACGATCCGCCCTACAGCACCGATCCCGATTACGCCGACGTGCGGACGCCGAACATCGAGCTCGTGGGCGACATCAACGCCATCCTGGCGACCGTGACCGTGACGAGCGAGGGGAGCATCATCTCCCAGGGGAGCATCAACGCCGCCACGCTGGTCGTCAGCACCGGGGCGGACTTCGTCCAGGCCTACACGGATTCGCTGTTCAACGCCGGCGGGAACCCCGGGACGAAGTGGCAGTCGATCGCGAACATCACCCAGTCCTGGAAAACCAATCTGTCCGTCAACGCGAACGCCGGCGGCTCCGCCCTCGAGCAGGCCGTCTACAACGCCCTCAACTCGGCCTCGCCGTCGAACATCATCGCCGCGAACAACATCTACATCAGCGCCAAGTACCTGAACATCAACGGCACGATCCAGAGCGGTATCGCCGTCCGGACCGTGACGATCACGACGGCCGAGCAGGCGAAGATCGACGCGGCGGAGACGGCCTATGCGCAGTACCGCGCCGGCAGCCGGGCCGCGGCGGCGAGCACGGTCAGCGCCGCCGGTCTGACCACGGACGACTACAAATACTTCAGGCTTCCCAACGCTGCGGGCGAGAACATCGACGTCTTCTGGAACGCGGAACAGAACCGCCTCGAACTTTCTTCCGTGAAGATCGAGGGCGGCTACATCGAGCTCTACGGCCAGATCGTCAGCACCGGCAACGGCCAGATCAATGTCATGGACGGCTACGGCCGCATCGTCGTCGACAACCAGACGGCCTGGGACCTCGTGACCGGCACGATCGACACGGGCCGGGGCGTGGAGGGTCTCCTCCGGATGACCGACACGTCGCCGGACTACCTCAGCGGCGGCAAGCCGCGGGTGACGGAATACCGGTACGTGAACGGCCAGGTCCTCAAGTACGAGTACGCGGCGGGAGGCAGCGACGCGACGCCGGAAGCCACGTCGGGCCGGTCGGCCACGTACGCACCCATGTCCGGGATGCGGTACTACTGGTCCAACGGCCAGGACTACAGCACCAAGGTCACGACCACCTACGGGTCGTCGGCGTGGCTGGGCATCGACGGGCTGGCGGCCGACCCGGGGAACATCGTCGACGGCCCCTACCGGACGAACGTGGGCGAGATCCGCCGCCTCCAGGAGGCGGAGTACGTCGCCGACTCCGGCGGCGTCGGGGCCGACTACAGCTACGACTACCGCCAGATCACGACGGGCTCGTCGACGACGCAGCGCCAGACCTGGGAAGAATCGACCTGGTACGGGAAGACCACGTACTACGTCAAGGAGTCGATCACGACGCCCCAGAAGGACATCCACGCCCACAGCATCCGCGCAGACAGGACCATCAACATCTCCTTCATCGGCTACGAGGCCGGGGACGTGAACATCGAGGCGAAGGTCACCTCCGGCGGCGGGATCCTCGTCGGCGGCTCCATCCAGAACGCGGAAGGAAAGACCACCCTCGACAGCAACAAGCAGATCCGCCAGACCAGCGACTCGGCCGTGATCGGGGGCCGCGACATCGTCCTCGACGCGGCAACCGGCATTGGGGCCGACAGGACCCTGCGGACCAACCTGACCGACAGCTACGGGGGGTCCCTGAAGGCGACGACCACGTCCGGCGACATCGGGATCCAGGAGATTTCCGGCGACCTGAAGGTGGACCAGATCACGACCTCCAAGACAACTGGAGACGTCAGCCTCACGGCCTACGGCGACATCGTGGGAAAGAATTCCTCGAACCTGGTCCGGGGCGGCAAGGTCACCCTCACGGCCACCTACGGCGGCATCGGCACGCTGGGAACGGGCGGGACCGCCTCGGCGCCCGGAGCGGGGGCACAGTCCCTGCGGATCGATACGGGCGACAGGGACCGGGACGTCCTGCAGGCACAGGCGGCCGACGACGTCTATCTCACGGAGACCGCGGGCGATCTGCGCCTGGATCAGGTGGAGACGGACGGCAACGTCCGCATCGTCGTTTCGGAGGGCAACCTGGAGGACGGGAACACCGTCGAGGTCCGGGACACACGGACCGAGGCCCAGCTCCTGGCCCTCTACGACCGCATGCTGGCCACGCCGGGGACAGCCCAGGAGAGCATCGACGCGACGATCGCCGCCTACGAAGGCGTGAAGACGCGCGATTACCACTCCTACTGGCGTTACCGGAATTCCTTCGGCGGGTCCTACGACGCCTCCCAGGTGGTCACGCTGTCGGATGCCGAGGAAGCCTGGTACAGGGACTATTATGCGGACCAGGGGATGACCGGGGCCGAAGTGGATGCGGCCATCACGACCCTGGAAAACAAGCGGACGGCGGAATACCACACCCTCCACAAGACCTACGGCGACGTCACGGCGACCTACGACGCTGATTGGGCCTACGACGTGGATGACGTCGCCCTGCACGCGCGTTTCGGCGCCGCCGCGGTGAGCGGAAGCACGATCGAGTTGACCAGGCACGTCTTCACCACGGGCCAGGCCGTCGTCTACCACGCGGGCGGCGGTTCCATCGCGGGGCTCGCCGACGGCACGACCTACTACGTCGTCGTCGACGCGTCCGATCCCAGCCGGATCCGCCTCGCCGCCACGCAGGCGGACGCCACGGCAGCGACCCCGGTGACGATCGCCCTGGGTGCGGTCACCGGGACAAGCAACTGGTTCTCCGACGGCGACGTCATGACGCAGCGGGCGGCCTGGAGCGAGAGCCAGCTCCAGAACTCTATGAACGCCAGCATCCTCCGGCCCAAGGCGGTCTCGGGGACCACGGCGACGACGGAAGCCCCCAACATCATCGGCGCCGACGTCGCGCTGGTCGCATCCGGCCGGATCGGCGTGGCCGAAGGGCAGGTCGACATCAACCTGCCGCTGACCGCAGACCTGACGGACGCCCAGAAGATCGCCCTGGCCAGCGCGGAGCGCCAGGATGTGACGTTCTACGATACGGCCGGCAACGTGATGGAGGCCGACGATCCGGGCAAAACGGCCTCCCGCGTCAGCATCAATCTGAAAGAGGACGTCGACCTCCAGCTCACGGGCAAGCTGGCTGTGACGGCGGGGTCGGCCGCGTATCTCGGGACGGACCAGTCCGCCGACATTCAGCTCGACCGTTTGAACAGCAGCGGCGACATCCGCCTCAAGGTCCAGGGCAGCATCATCAACGCCCGGACCGACGGGGCCTACAACATCCAGAGCAACGGCCTCATCATCGAGGCCGAAACCGGCCATATCGGGACGTCCGACAAGGCGGTGCTCATCGATATGCCGGGACCCGGCTCGCTCGTGGCCCGGGCCGGCACCGACATCTTTCTCCGCGCCAGCGGCAACCTGAAGGTCTCCGAGGTCTACGCCGGAAACGCCGTCGACCTCCGCGCCGACGGGTCCCTCCTCGACGCCGACAACGACGACGCGGGATCCGCGTACTGGAACGTCTACGCCCCCACGGTATATCTGCAGGCGGGGGCGGCCATCGGCGCCGCGACCAATTTCCTGGAGGTGGATATCAGCGGCGTGCTCGATGCGCAGGCAGGGCAGAGCGTTTACCTCCACGAGGTGACCGGCGATATGCGCGTCGGCCTGATCAAATCCACGAACGCCGACGTCGCCCTGAAGGCCGCGGCATCCATCTTGGACACCGGAGACAACACGGCAGACGTCGTGGGCGACAACGTGACCCTCGTGGCGCTGTTCGGCACGATCGGGACCTCGGGAGACGACCTGGACATCGACACGGCCTTCTCCGGCGCCGGGACCCTGACCGCCGCCAGCGAATTCAACACCCACGTCATCGAGACCCTGGGCAACCTGAGCCTGAACACCGTGGCCACGAACGCCGGTACGGCCTTCATCGCGGCGCCTGCGGGGAGCATCCTGAACGGCCGGGCCAGCGGCTCGAACGTCACCTCCGGCAAGACCTACCTCTTCGCCAGCCAGAACATCGGCGCCTCCGACAAGCCGATCACGACGGAGGTCGGCAACATCGAGGGCAAGGCGACCACGGGAACCACCTGGGTGACGAACGCCGCGCCGCTCACCGTCGGCGGCGTCGTCGCCGGCGGAGATCCGGGTTTCCAGGGCGGCGGAGACGTGAACATCACCGCGGGCTGCCCGGTCGTTATTTCGGAGAACATCGTCGCCGCAGGGACGATCATCGTGACCGCATCGGATACGGCGGCGGCCGGCGACGACCTGACGATCCTGAGCGGCGTCACTGTGCGTTCGACGACGTCGCAGGTCATTCTGCGGGCCGGCGACAACGTATCGCTCCAGGCCGGCAGCACGGTACAGGCCGTGAACAAGGTCACGATCGACGGCGACTACGGCAACGCGGATGCGGGCGTCGGCAGCACCATGAGCCTGCTGGGGACGATCACGGGCAGCGAACTCGAGGTCAACGGCAACGCCGACGGCGACACCGTCACCATCACGAACGTGACGACAACGACGACGATCTCGACGCTGGCCGGGAACGATGTCGTGCACGTGCTGGCGACCGCGGCGACAATGACGGTGTTCGCCGGCGACGACGCCGATACGATCAACATCCGCACCATCGGCGCCTCCACCACCGTGGATGCGGGTTCCGGCGACGACGGGATCAACGTCGGTTCCCGGGCGGGCATCGACAACGTCAACGGCAACGTCAACGGAATCGGCGCGCGACTGACGGTGACCGGCGGGGCCGGTTCGGACATCCTGAACGTGGACGACACCGGCGATGCGGCGGCCAACACGGGCACGCTGCGCGCTACGGAACTGGTCGGGTTGGGGATGAGCGCCGGCATCGGCTACGGCACCCTGGAGACGCTGAATATCCGCCTGGGTTCCGGCGGTGACACCCTGACGATCGAGGGCACCCACGCCCAGGCCACGAACCTCTATACGAACGCCGGGACGGATACGGTCAATATCCGGACCATCAGCGGCGTGACCACCGTGGACGTGGGCGCCGGGAACGACATCGTCAATGTCGGGACGCAGGCGGGCCTCGCGGGATTCAACAACTTCGCCGGGGACGTCAACGCTATCGGTGCCCTCCTGACCCTGACCGGCGGGGCCGGCACGGACATCCTGAATGTGGACGACACGGGCGACGCGGCGGCGAACACCGGGGTCCTGACCTCGACCCGTCTGACCGGACTCGGCATGGGCGATGCCGATCAGAGCGCCGTGAACGCGGCGGCGGGCATCACATACGGGACCCTCGAGACCCTGAACATCTCGCTGGGGTCAGGCGGAGACACCTTTACGTTCGACAGCACATCCGCCTCGACAACGACGACCCTCAATACCCTTGCCGGCGCGGACACGATCAACGTTCACCGCGTGGACGCAGCGACCTTCGTCAACGCCGGGACCGGCGACGACGTCGTTCATGTCCACAACGCCGCGAACACCGTCAACGAGATATCCGGGCTGCTCACCCTCCGCGGAGACGGGGGGAACAATATCCTCAACGTCCACGATTCCGGCGACGCCGCGGGCAACACCGGCATCGTGACGGCAACGCGGATCACCGGGCTCGGCATGGGGAACGCGGACCAGAATACCGTCATTGCATCCCTGGGCATTGACTATGACCTGTTCAACACCCTGAATCTCCGCCTGGGTTCGGGTCTGAACCATCTCGATGTCACCGATACGCATGTGCGGCTCACGAACATCTATGGCGGCAGCGGCAAGGACGTCGTCGTGTTCGGCGCAGTGAGCGGAATGACCAACATGTACGGCGGCGCCGGCGATGACGAGATCACGGCGGACAAACTGCCGTCGCTGACCAGCACCAATGACGGCGGGGTCCGGAATACCCTCAATATCGACGGACAGGCCGGGAACGATATCTATACCGTCAACTACGACGGCAGCGGCGATACCCTGATCAATATCGATGACACCGGTGCGGCCCCGGCAGTCGTCGACCTGACCAGCGCCGGTACCGGGCAGTTGGTGGCTCCGGACGAGAAGCTGTTCGACCCGACTGCGGCCGTGAATGTTGCCAACGACACGATCACCCTGGATGCCGGCGATTATTCGACCGGCCAGATGGTCTATTACGAAACGATCGACGGCGCCAATACGAAGATCGGGGGCCTCGAAAACAAGTATTACTATTACGTCATCAAGATCGACGCGGCGACGATCCAATTGGCGGCCACGGCGGACGATGCATCGCGTTCGAGGGCTGTCGACCTGACGGCTGCGGGTACCGGGACCGCGCATCGCCTGACCAAGGCATTCGACCCCGCCTCGGCGGTGGATGCGGCTGCCGATACGGTCACCCTCTCGGCGCACGGATATACGACCGGCCAGATGGTCAAGTATCTGAACAGCGGCAGCGGGTATAGCAATATCGGCGGCCTCCAGGACGGACAGGTCTATTATATCATCAAGGTGGACGACAATACGGTGAAATTCGCCCTGACGCGGGCCGATGCGGTCAAGGCGGCGCCGGTGACGATCGACCTGACCGGTCCGGGCACGGGAGCGGCGAACAGGCTCGTGCAGGCCTTTGACGACCGGCAGATACCGGCGGGTGCCGTGGATGCCGGCGCCGACACGATCACCTACCTGTCGCACGGATTCCTGAACGGGCAGGCGGTCCGGTATCTCGCCGGCGCTTCCGGCATCGGCGGGCTGACGGACGGGCAGATCTATTACATCGCCGTTGTCGATACGGACACGATCAAGCTGTCTGCGACCGCTCCTGCCACCGGCGATACCCTTTATGTGAACGGGACCGATGCGGCGGATACCATCCTGATGCGCGCCAGTTCGAACGCGGCGGGCAAGGCCTTCGTGGCGGCGCTCAATGCCAATCCCGCAACCGAAGTGCAGAGGGTCAACTACACCAGCGCAATCGACGATCTGATCGTTGATGCCCGGGGCGGCGACGACAACGTCACCGTGGACGATAACCGTGTCAAGACGCTGATCCTCGGCGGCGCAGGGAATGATACCTTCCAGGTGGGACAGGTCTTCAAGTCGGTACGGGATGTGGCCCTGGCGGGCGTGGCGGCCGACGACGTGTTTGCCACGATCGAAACCACGCGCGGATTCCTCAGCAACGGCGTGAGCTTCCAGACGACCTTCGACGGACAGGACGGCAACGACAGCTTTGTCATTTTCCGCAACAAGGGAAGCATCACCCTGCTCGGCGGCGCGGGGGACGATTCCTTTACCGTCAGGGCCTTTGCCGCGGAATCATCGCGGACCAGCATCAGCGGACAGGCGGGCAGGGATTTCGTCCAGTATGTCGCCAACGCCGATGTCTCGATCGACGGCGGAGACGGGAACGACACGCTGAAGCTCATCGGAACGGAGTTTTCCGACGTCTTTGAAGTGACCTGGGATGCCATTTACGGAGCGGGAAGGACCCTGACTTACGAGAATGTGGAGCAGATCACCATTGACGGCGGTGAAGGCAATGACGAGTTCTATATCCTCAGCACGCCTGCGGACGGGAGTATCAGCCTTTACGGGGGGCTGGGGAGCGATACGTTCATTATCTCCAGCCGCATCTCCGTTGACACCGGCCTGCCGGTCCAGGTGGATGCCGGAGACAGGGACGCCTTCGGCAACGTCATTTATCACACGGAAGCGGAACCTGTGGGAAGCCGCACCCTGGACGTGATTCTCGGCCCCATATCGATTTACGGCGGGGAGAGCGAGGGGACCAGCGGCGGGTTGAGCAACGTACTGATCCTTCCCGGTGAAACCAATGTCCCCGCCTCCAGTTACAATGTCGTGGCGTTTACGGGGACCGGTGCAGCCGGGGCAACGGACAGCATGACGGTCGAGACGGCCGACCTGGAAGCCGCGGTGGTCGACCTCGGCCTTGCCGACATGAGCAGGCTGGTGGGCCGGACCATCGAAATCGGAGTGGGATCCGGACTCGGCAGGTTCTGGAGAATCACGAGTATCGCCGCAGACCCCGGTGATGCCTCCCTGAGCGTCCTTACCCTGAAGAATCCGACGACCCTGGCATCCGAATGGACGACGCTGCCGAATGGAGCCAGTCAATATGCCATCACGAACCTCTCGCCCAACTTCTTTGTCGCCGAAGATCAGCAGATCGATGTGGCCGTCGTGTACAACGACCTGAACTCGACGGCCCAGACGGGAACGCTTACGGCGACGCGGCTGAGCGGGTTGAACATGGGCGTGAAGGATGCCTCGGGAGCCGTCACGAACCCCGCGTTCATCAATTACTCCGGTCTGGAAAATCTCGAAATCTTCCTGGGCTCGGGAGCGGACACCTTCACCGTGACGGGCACCATGAAGCGGGACGACGGTTATCGGACGATCACGGTCGTGAATACCGCCGCCGGCAACGATACGGTCACGGTCGCCCTGAATGCCGCCGTCGACGGTTTCTTTGCCCTCAATACGGAATCCGGTGACGATCATGTGGACGCGAGCGCATCGACACTGGCCGTCACCGTCTTCGGCGGTCTGGGCGCCGATACGATCAAAGGCGGTCAGGGCGGCGACACGATCTTCGGCGACCAGGGGCGGATCGATTATCTTGACGGATCCGGAAACGTCGTCACCCGCCTGGGGCTTGGTCTCACGGACCGCGTGGTCCTCACCCCCGCCCAGTCGGTCTCCGGAGAGGCCGATGTCTCGTTCTTCCAGACGGACGGCGTGAACCGTCAGGCGACCCTGGTCACGACGCGGGACGCGGCAGCGGGAGGCGCCGATGTCATCGACGGCGGAGATGGAAACAACGTCATCCTCGGCGGTATCGCCGGCGATTCCATTACGACGGGTACGGGAACGGACCTGATCCTGGGTGACAACGGGTCGATTCAGTATGACGCCGCCGGAGTGCTGAGCAGGCTGCAGGCCACCAACCCCGAACTGGGTGCGATTGACACGATCAACGCAGGCGCCGGGACGAAGCACATCATCGGCGGGTTCGGTGCGGATACGATCACGGGCGGTGCGGGCGACCACGTGGTGATCGGTGACAACGGCCAAGTCGACTACGACAGCGACGGCGCGGTGAAGGTCGTGACGACAACGGATACGGTGGACCATCCGGAGTACGGCGGGGCGGACACGATCACGGTCGGGGACGGGAACAACGTGATCCTGGGCGGCATGGGAGCGGACGCGATCACGACTGCGACGGGAACGGACGTGGTCCTTGGTGACAACGGGACGGTGGCGTACGCGGGAGCCGTGGGATCGCTGAAGCTGAGCTTGATCGTGTCGACGGTGCCCTCGCGCGGCGGGAATGACGTCATCTCGACGGGTAACGGTACGAAACACATCATAGGCGGGTACGGTTCGGACACGGTCACGGCGCTGGTGGGGAACCACAACGTGATCGGCGACAACGGTCAGATCGATTACGACACGGACGGCGCCGTGAAGGTTCTCCAGACCACGGACACGGAGGTGGATTCGGCCTTTGGTGACGCGGATACGATCAACGTCGGGAACGGGAACAACCACATCCTGGCGGGGATGGGTGGCGACACGGTCACGACTGCGACGGGAACGGACGTGGTCCTTGGTGACAACGGGACGGTGGCGTACGCGGGAGCTGTGGGAGACTTGAAACTGAGCCAGATCGTATCGACGGTGCCATCGCAAGGCGGGAACGACGTCATTGCTACGGGCAATGGGGACAAGCACATCATCGGTGGATTCGGATCGGATACGATCACGGCGCTGGTGGGGAACCACAACGTGATCGGCGACAACGGTCAGATCGACTATGACACGGATGGCGCCGTGAAGGTTCTCCAGACCACGGACACGGAGGTGGATTCGGCCTTTGGTGACGCGGACACGATCAACGTCGGCGACGGGGACAACCACATCCTGGCCGGTATGGGAGCGGACGCGGTCACGACTGCGACGGGCACGGACGTGATCCTTGGCGACAACGGGACGGTGACGTACGCCGGGGCGGTGGGATCGTTGAAGCTGAGCCAGATCGTCTCGACGGTTCCCTCGCGAGGCGGGAACGACGTCATCTCGTCCGGCAACGGCGCAAAGCACATCATTGGCGGTTACGGAGCGGATTCGATCACATCCGGAGCGGGCGACCATATTGTGATTAGCGACGCGGGTCAGTTGGATTACGACTCCCATGGGGTGGTGAAGACGCTTCAGACGACGGACACGGTTGACCATCCGGAGTACGGCGGGGATGACATTGTCACGATCACCGGAGACGGGAACAACCATATCCTGGGTGGCATGGGATCGGATAAGATTACGGATCTTTCGACCACTACGGGCACCACGGACGTGATCCTTGGCGACAACGGTGAGGTGAGTTACGAGGCCGACGGATCGGGAGCCTTGAAGCTTCACCGGATCGTATCGACGGTACTGTCGCAGGGTGGAGGCGTTGGTGCGGACACGATCAAGACGGGCGCCGGGACGAAGCACATTATTGGCGGGTACGGAGCGGATACGATCGAAGCGGGTGCCGGGGACCATGTGATCGTAGGCGATGCAGGCCAGATCGATTACGACACGGACGGGTCGGTGAAGGTGCTGACGACGACGGACACGGAGGCGAACTCGGGGTACGGCGGGGACGATACGATCACGGTCGGGAACGGCGACAACGTGATTCTTGGCGGGATGGGCGTTGATGCGATCACGACGGCGGACGGCACGGACGTGATCTTGGGCGACAACGGCACGGTGACCTATGCGGGCGCTGTGGGATCGCTGAAGCTGAGCCAGGTCGTCTCGACGGTTCCGTCGCGCGGCGGGAATGACGTCATCTCGTCCGGCAACGGCGCAAAGCACATCGTTGGCGGATATGGTTCGGACACGATTACATCCGGAGTTGGCGATCACATCGTGGTTGGCGACGCCGGTCAGTTGGATTACGACTCCCATGGAGTGGTGAAGACGCTTCAGACAACGGACACGGTTGATCATCCGGAGTACGGCGGGGACGACATTGTCACGATCACCGGAGACGGGAACAACCATATCCTGGGTGGCATGGGATCGGATAAGATTACGGATCTTTCGACCACTACGGGCACCACGGACGTGATCCTTGGCGACAACGGTGAGGTGAGTTACGAGGCCGACGGATCGGGAGCCTTGAAGCTTCACCGGATCGTATCGACGGTACTGTCGCAGGGTGGAGGCGTTGGTGCGGACACGATCAAGACGGGCGCCGGGACGAAGCACATTATTGGCGGGTACGGAGCGGATACGATCGAAGCGGGTGCCGGGGACCATGTGATCGTAGGCGATGCAGGCCAGATCGATTACGACACGGACGGGTCGGTGAAGGTTGTAGCGACGACGGACACGGAGGCGAATTCCGGGTACGGCGACGATGATACGATCACGGCGGACAACGGCGACAACATCATCCTTGGCGGCATGGGCGCTGATGTGATCACGACGGGTACGGGTACGGATGTGATCCTTGGGGACAACGGGATGGTGACGTACGCGGGCGCTGTGGGAGACTTGAAGCTGAGCTCGATCGTCTCGACGGTGACGTCCCGCGGCGGGAATGACGTCATCACGACGGGTAACGGCGCAAAGCACATCGTTGGCGGATATGGTGCGGACACGATTACATCCGGAGCGGGCGATCATGTAGTGATCGGCGACGCGGGTCAGGCGGATTACGATGCCCATGGAGTGGTGAAGACGCTTCAGACGACGGACACGGTGGACCATCCGGAGTACGGTGGAGCGGACCAGATCACGATCACGGGGAGCGGTAACAACCATTTATTGGGCGGCATGGGAGCGGACGTCATCAAATCGAATGCGACCTTGGCGGATACCGTGGATGTGATTCTGAGCGACAATGGCAAGGTGAGTTACGAAGCCGACGCATCCGGAGTATTGAAGTTGAGCCGGGTTGAATCGACGGTTCTTTCTCACGGGAGCGACTACGGGGTTGTGAGCGGTGATGACACGATCGAGACTGGAGCCGGGACGAAGCACATTATTGGCGGGTACGGAACGGATACGATCACGGCCTTGATGGGCGATCACAACGTGATCGGCGACAACGGCCGGATCGATTACGACAGCGACGGGGCCGTGAAGGTGCTGACGACGACGGACACAGTTGACCATCCGGAGTACGGCGGGGATGACACGATCACGGTTGGGAACGGGAACAACCACATCCTGGCGGGGATGGGAGCGGACACGATCACGACGGCGGACGGCACGGATGTGATCTTGGGCGACAACGGGACCATCACTTATGCGGGATCTGTTGGATCGCTGAAGCTGAGCCAGGCGGTTGCGACGCTGCTGTCCCAGGGTGCGATTGACACGATCAACGCAGGCGCCGGGACGAAGCACATCATCGGCGGGTTCGGTGCGGATACGATCACGGGCGGTGCGGGCGACCACGTGGTGATCGGTGACAACGGCCAAGTCGACTACGACAGCGACGGCGCGGTGAAGGTCGTGACGACAACGGATACGGTGGACCATCCGGAGTACGGCGGGGCGGACACGATCACGGTCGGGGACGGGAACAACGTGATCCTGGGCGGCATGGGAGCGGACGCGATCACGACTGCGACGGGAACGGACGTGGTCCTTGGTGACAACGGGACGGTGGCGTACGCGGGAGCCGTGGGATCGCTGAAGCTGAGCTTGATCGTGTCGACGGTGCCCTCGCGCGGCGGGAATGACGTCATCTCGACGGGTAACGGTACGAAACACATCATAGGCGGGTACGGTTCGGACACGGTCACGGCGCTGGTGGGGAACCACAACGTGATCGGCGACAACGGTCAGATCGATTACGACACGGACGGCGCCGTGAAGGTTCTCCAGACCACGGACACGGAGGTGGATTCGGCCTTTGGTGACGCGGATACGATCAACGTCGGGAACGGGAACAACCACATCCTGGCGGGGATGGGTGGCGACACGGTCACGACTGCGACGGGAACGGACGTGGTCCTTGGTGACAACGGGACGGTGGCGTACGCGGGAGCTGTGGGAGACTTGAAACTGAGCCAGATCGTATCGACGGTGCCATCGCAAGGCGGGAACGACGTCATTGCTACGGGCAATGGGGACAAGCACATCATCGGTGGATTCGGATCGGATACGATCACGGCGCTGGTGGGGAACCACAACGTGATCGGCGACAACGGTCAGATCGACTATGACACGGATGGCGCCGTGAAGGTTCTCCAGACCACGGACACGGAGGTGGATTCGGCCTTTGGTGACGCGGACACGATCAACGTCGGCGACGGGGACAACCACATCCTGGCCGGTATGGGAGCGGACGCGGTCACGACTGCGACGGGCACGGACGTGATCCTTGGCGACAACGGGACGGTGACGTACGCCGGGGCGGTGGGATCGTTGAAGCTGAGCCAGATCGTCTCGACGGTTCCCTCGCGAGGCGGGAACGACGTCATCTCGTCCGGCAACGGCGCAAAGCACATCATTGGCGGTTACGGAGCGGATTCGATCACATCCGGAGCGGGCGACCATATTGTGATTAGCGACGCGGGTCAGTTGGATTACGACTCCCATGGGGTGGTGAAGACGCTTCAGACGACGGACACGGTTGACCATCCGGAGTACGGCGGGGATGACATTGTCACGATCACCGGAGACGGGAACAACCATATCCTGGGTGGCATGGGATCGGATAAGATTACGGATCTTTCGACCACTACGGGCACCACGGACGTGATCCTTGGCGACAACGGTGAGGTGAGTTACGAGGCCGACGGATCGGGAGCCTTGAAGCTTCACCGGATCGTATCGACGGTACTGTCGCAGGGTGGAGGCGTTGGTGCGGACACGATCAAGACGGGCGCCGGGACGAAGCACATTATTGGCGGGTACGGAGCGGATACGATCGAAGCGGGTGCCGGGGACCATGTGATCGTAGGCGATGCAGGCCAGATCGATTACGACACGGACGGGTCGGTGAAGGTGCTGACGACGACGGACACGGAGGCGAACTCGGGGTACGGCGGGGACGATACGATCACGGTCGGGAACGGCGACAACGTGATTCTTGGCGGGATGGGCGTTGATGCGATCACGACGGCGGACGGCACGGACGTGATCTTGGGCGACAACGGCACGGTGACCTATGCGGGCGCTGTGGGATCGCTGAAGCTGAGCCAGGTCGTCTCGACGGTTCCGTCGCGCGGCGGGAATGACGTCATCTCGTCCGGCAACGGCGCAAAGCACATCGTTGGCGGATATGGTTCGGACACGATTACATCCGGAGTTGGCGATCACATCGTGGTTGGCGACGCCGGTCAGTTGGATTACGACTCCCATGGAGTGGTGAAGACGCTTCAGACAACGGACACGGTTGATCATCCGGAGTACGGCGGGGACGACATTGTCACGATCACCGGAGACGGGAACAACCATATCCTGGGTGGCATGGGATCGGATAAGATTACGGATCTTTCGACCACTACGGGCACCACGGACGTGATCCTTGGCGACAACGGTGAGGTGAGTTACGAGGCCGACGGATCGGGAGCCTTGAAGCTTCACCGGATCGTATCGACGGTACTGTCGCAGGGTGGAGGCGTTGGTGCGGACACGATCAAGACGGGCGCCGGGACGAAGCACATTATTGGCGGGTACGGAGCGGATACGATCGAAGCGGGTGCCGGGGACCATGTGATCGTAGGCGATGCAGGCCAGATCGATTACGACACGGACGGGTCGGTGAAGGTTGTAGCGACGACGGACACGGAGGCGAATTCCGGGTACGGCGACG